>JBDLJC010000031.1:0-40408 GCA_039714535.1 Thermodesulfobacteriota bacterium
AAAACTACTCAGCGATACTGCCGGGTCTCAAATCGCAAGGTACAAAAGGATTATCACAAAGCAATGGATGCGGTGGTGAAAAGACAGCCAGTGGATTTTCATGAGAAAAGGATTGACAAACCCATAACATATGGTTTTGAATAGATGTCGTAACTATCTAATATGACTAGAAAAACAGACTTTATTACGTATAGCTCTTGAGAAGCTTAACTGAAGATAATCAGTAAACACCATAAGTTTGGCCAGATTTATGATGTTGGCAAGAAATCTTAAATATCTTTGTCACCTCCTTAAAATACACCTGACAATTAACAGTATTTTTGTTAGAGATTATATCGATTTCAATAATGTGCTAATGAGATAGTCTCAGAGTTAATGAATAGGGGAAGGAATGCGAAGTACAATATTGATGCTATTGGCCATGTTTGGTCTGTTTGCTTTTATTGTTACTGGTTGTGGTGGCGGAGTTGATGACCCGGTAACTACAGATACGACGCCCTCCAATACAAATCAAAACACGGCTCCTATTTCTAATGCCGGTTTAGACCAGACAGTAAAGATAGGGGATTCTATCACTCTTGACGGTCGTGGTAGTTACGATCCTGATGGCGATGTCTTGACTTATAGATGGATTCCAGCAAAACTGTTGGCGGGCTACACTCCACACACTATATCTAGTCTGGCGGTTGAAGGCACAGCAACTTTTTTCCCATCCCCCGATGTCGCTGGCCCCTACAAAATTAAATTGGTGGTGAACGATGGTGTGGTTGACAGTTCTCCAGATACAGTAACAATAACGATCAATGCATCACTCCCCGATACCGGCCAGGCCACATCCTTCACAGATACCTTTGGAGAGGATTCTGATTACCTTATCAACCCACAATCTTGTTCCTTAAATGGGGATGGTACCACCACAGATAACGTTACTGGCCTCATGTGGCAGAGTAGCGATGATGGTATTGCATACAACTGGTATCAGGCAACCGGCACAACTGACACTGCTTACAATCCGTCTGGTGCTACCGATGTATGCGACTCCCTTAATACCGGTGGGTACACCGACTGGCGTCTACCAACTGTTAAGGAGTTGCAGCTCATAGCCGATTACGGGAGAGGTAACCCTGCAATTGACCAAACCTTTTTTCCAGACACCAAGTCGTTCGAATACTGGTCGTCTACTACCGCAACCAATGCAACGTCATCCCCGTGGACCATCAATTTTCTTAGTGGGTACTCTTCCTTTACCAACTATAGGGACGACATCAACTATGTGCGTTGCGTTCGCGGCAGACAATTATCTTTTGATAATTTTTCTGATAATGGCAATGGCACTGTAACTGCCATAGACACATCCCTAGTTTGGCCGCAGATGATTGATGATACAGTCATGACTTGGGAGTCAGCTTTAAGCTATTGCGAGGGGCTAGATTTTGCGGGCGCTAAGGATTGGCGGCTCCCTAATATAAAAGAGCTTGATTCTATCGTTGACAGAGCAAGTCATAATCCCTCCATTGATGAGATTTTTTTCCCTGGCATTCAACCGTCAATATACTGGTCATCTACGACTAAATTCGATAATTCGTACATCGCAATGGTCGTCAATTTCACCGTGTCTGGCACAGTCACCTTCGCCGATAAAACCCTCAACTCCTTCTACGCGCGATGCGTGCGCGGCGGACATTGAGTTGATATTCGAGGTTTGCGTAGCAGATAAGGACTTTGTTTGTTTTTAATCTACTGAAAGTTATAAATTTTAGCAGGTCAGCACTTTTGTTATTATTAAATATATCTTTTAAACATCATAAGAAATCAGCCACCCTCAAAACTTATGATTTCTACTGTTTATCATAAGTAACGAGGGTTAATATATCTCCCTATTATATTGATAAGTATTTGTTTGTGATGAACATTTAATGGGTTTTTACTCAGATCCGATTGATGTGTGAAATTTGCCCGAAGAATGCTAAAAATCATGTTTTGCAGCTGTATTTTGGGTTGGGTATCAAACAGCAAACCGTGGTAACAAATGTGGTAACTTTCATTTGTTGTTTGTCTCGGACAAGGGTTCCCGCCCTATATAGCTTGCAGTTCTTAAGCAGTCCTAAAACTAAAACAGTATGGAGATTAAAAATGAAAGTACTGGTTCTTTATTATTCCAAGGGCAATAACACTAAGAAGTTGGCAGAGGCGATTGCCCAAGGAGTTGCTGCAACAGGGGCCGAGGCGGTCTTAAAGAATACCGATGAGGTCAGTAAAGATGATTTTCGTGATGCTGCCGGGGTTATTGCCGGCTCACCGGTTTATTTTGGAGTTATGGCGGCCCAGCTCAAGCATATTTTTGATGATTTTGTCGGACTGCGTCGCGAGATGGAGAATAAGGTGGGGGCTGCCTTTGCCTCCGGTAATCACCATACGGGTGGCAAGGAAACCACTATTTTCTCTATTCTGCAATGTATGATGATTTATGGGATGATAATAGTTGGTGATCCAATGGAAGCATCCGGTCATTATGGGGTTGCTTGCTGTGGGGAGCCGGACGAGACCGCCGTTGCGGATGGCTTTAAACTGGGGAAGAGGGTGGCCGAGTTGTGCGCCAAACTGTAAACCCGAGAATGGAGATTGGCTTTGATTTATTGATCGCGGTAAGTAAGGATGCTTTTTTTGAAGCAAAGAAGATTTGGCCGGTAGAATTAAGGGGGTGCGGATAAGGAAATCCCCGCACGGTGACCAGTGGACGGGGATTGTCGGAAAACGTCGGGCTTGCTATTATTTTGCCCCGCAGTTACAGCCGCAGCCGGAAGTTTTGCCCTCTTCCTGTTTTACCATCACTCCGGTTTCCCCGCAGGCTGCGCATTTTTTCGGTTTGCACCTGCCTTCCTTGGTCTCGCCGCATTTTTCACATTTAAAAACAGCCATTTTGGCCTCCTGTCTAATTTATTATAGATAAAGTTATCTGTTGGTAATCTTTACTGTTAGCGATTCTAAACTTATCAACTTATGATTGTCAAGTGGTTTGGAAAATGTAATAACGGTCTTATCGGTTGTTAACAGGCATTGGCCAACCAAGACGAAACTTAACCGGAAGGTGTGACATGTTGATCAAGGAGAATTGTACCTTATATAGTGGTGGTCTGCAGGGCGCCGAGAGTTACTTTGGTGAAGTAGCCGAAAAATTGGGGATCAAAGAGGTTAATTTCACCTTTGCCGGTCGGACTCCCAATCGTGACCGGAATCTGGTGGTTATTTCCGACGAGGAGTTGAGTCGCGGCGATATCAGCATGGAGCTGGCCTCGAAGATGATGAAACGCAACTACTATGAGGCGGAGAAGCTCCGTAAGATTCTGCAGGTTATCTTCCATATGGTCAATAATGGTCACCAGATCTTCGTGGTTGGCACTATCCAGGACGATAATACGGTAAAGGGCGGCACCGGCTGGGCGGTTGAGCTGGCCAAACTTTTCAACCGGCCGATCCATGTCTACGGCCAGGTCCGCAAAGGCTGGTACACCTGGCGGGATGGGGTCTGGCGGGAAGATGAGCCCCGGATCGAGCATGATACCTTTGTCGGTTCGGGCACCAGGCATCTGACCGAGGATGGGCGCATGGCGATTGAAAAGCTCTTTGCCGACTCTTTTTGAATGCTTATTAAGCACCCGCTGTTGAGGAGCCGCTGCAATCCGGCTCCGGTGTTTTGCGGATAAAACTCCCGGCCCTGCGCTTCTCCTAAAAAGCAGGCGCCAGGGAGTTTTTTTTATGGTCTGGCTAATGCTGTTTTTGCTTGACAGCTTAAGGGGTTACGGTTAAAAGTACCGCTTTCTGAAATCAGCCTGTTTTTTCAGGTGCTGAAACATGTCGTCAATTCGTTGCCAGCCCCATTACGCGGGGCTGTTTTCTTTTAATCACAAAAGGCAACTAGATCAGGGCGGATTTATATCCGTCGGAAATGTAATTTTTGAGGTAGTAGAAGATGAGTAAAGATCTGGATATGGTCAGGAACATCGGGATTAGCGCCCATATTGACTCCGGCAAGACTACGCTGACAGAGAGGATTCTGTATTACACCCAGAAGATCCATGCCATTCATGAAGTAAGGGGCAAGGATGGAGTCGGCGCCACGATGGATTCCATGGAACTGGAAAAGGAACGGGGTATCACTATCGCCTCGGCTGCCACCCACTGTTCCTGGAAAGATCACGAGATCAACATTATCGACACCCCGGGCCATGTTGACTTCACCATTGAAGTTGAAAGGGCCCTGCGGGTTCTTGACGGCGCGGTGCTGATCCTCTGTTCGGTCGGCGGCGTCCAGTCCCAGTCCATCACGGTTAATCGCCAGATGACCCGCTATAATGTCCCGCGGATCGCCTTTATCAATAAATGTGATCGTACCGGCGCCAACCCGGCCCGGGTTACCGAGCAGCTCCGGGAAAAATTGGGGTTGAATGCCGTTCCCGCCCAGTTGCCCATCGGCCTTGAGGGTGATCTGGAGGGTGTTGTCGACCTGGTCACCATGAAGGCGGTTTACTTCGATGGTGATAATGGTGAGAATATTCGCGAAGAGGAGATTCCCGCCAATCTGCAGGACGCGGCGGACGCCGCTCGTGAGGAACTGCTCGATGCCGCTTCCATGTTCTCCGAAGAGTTGATGGAGGCCGCGCTGGAGGGCACTCCCACTCCGGAGATGATCCGGGACGCAATTCGGATCGGCACCCTTGCTTTGGAATTGACCCCGGTCTTTATCGGTTCCGCCTACAAGAACAAGGCCGTCCAATCCCTTCTCGATGCGGTGAATGATTATCTGCCCTGTCCGACCGAGGTTGAGAATTTCGCCCTCGATCTTGACAAAGACGAGGCGGAAGTAAAGGTAAGCAACGACCCGGCCGATCCGATGGTTGCCCTGGCCTTTAAACTGGAAGATGGCCGCTACGGTCAGCTCACCTATGTCCGGACCTATCAGGGTTCCCTCAAAAAGGGTGACTCTATTTTCAACAGCCGGACCGGCAAGAAGGTCAAGGTTGGCCGTCTGGTCCGGATGCATTCCGACGAGATGGAGGAGATTGACCTGTGCGGCTCCGGTGATATCGTTGCCCTGTTCGGCGTCGATTGCGCTTCCGGCGACACCTTTAACTCCGGTGACACCAATTATTCGATGAGTTCCATGCATATTCCGGCCCCGGTTATCTCTCTGGCCATCACGCCGGTTGATAACAAGGCCCAGGGCAATATGTCCAAGGCCTTGAACCGCTTCACTAAAGAAGATCCGACCTTTAAGACCTTCGTTGACAAGGAAACCAACGAAACGATCATCTCGGGCATGGGTGAGTTGCATCTCGAGGTTTATATTGAGAGGATGAAGCGGGAGTATGACGCCGAAGTTGAAGTCGGCGCTCCCCAGGTCTCCTACCGTGAGACCATTACCCAGCGGGGCGAGTTTAACTATATCCACAAGAAGCAGACCGGTGGCTCCGGTCAGTTCGGTCGGGTTGCCGGCTTTATCGAGCCCCTCGAGGAGGGTGAGTACGAATTTGTCGATGCTATCGTCGGTGGCGCCATTCCCCGCGAGTTTATCTCCGCCTGCGATAAAGGTTTCCAGAAGAGTCTTCTTAAAGGCGCCTTGGCCGGGGCTCCGGTTACCGGCGTACGGTTGACCATTAATGACGGTAGCTCCCATGCGGTTGACTCCTCCGACGTGGCCTTCCAGTTGGCCTCCATCGGCGCCTTTAAACAGGGTTATATGAAAGCCAAGCCGATGTTGATGGAGCCGATTATGAAGGTTTCCGCTGAAGGCCCCAATGAGTTTCAGGGCGCGGTCATGGGCAGTCTTAACCAGCGTCGCGGTATGATCCTCGGCACCACCGAGGAAGGTAATTACACCGTGATTGATGCTGAAGTGCCACTCTCCGAGATGTTCGGTTATTCCACCGTTCTTCGCTCCCTGACCCAGGGTAAGGCCGAGTTTACCATGGAATTTGCGGCCTACCGCCAGGTACCGAAGAGCGTGGCCGAAGAGATTATCAAAGAACGTGCGCAAGAAAAGAAATAAGATCAACTAACCAGTTGCTCTGTTGAGGATAAATCTTGTAGAGTCAGTTCAGACCCCCTTAGGGTCAGGCGCTGTTTCTCTAGTTCAGACCAACTGTTTCGTATTACAGGAGATTAGGCATGCAAAAAATGGATCTGGCTGATAGTAATCCGTTACGAATTTTCGCCCAGGACGCCAAGGGCAATGACGTTGATAAGCGCATGGGCTTGATTATGTCCAGAGCTGGTCTCGGCAAGACCGCCATTCTGGTGCAGATTGCCCTTGATAGCATTCTGCGCGGGAATCAGGTTCTTCATGTCAGCGTTGGCCAGAGTCTCGATAAGACTCGGGCCTGGTATGATGATATTCTCAAGGGAATTGTCGCAGGCCTTAAGCCGGAGGACAGCAATGCGTTGCGCGAGGAAGTGCTCCGTAATCGCCTGATCATGACCTTCGAGGCGGATACATTTAGTCGTCCCAAGCTTGAGGAGCGGTTCAATGACCTGGTCGCTCAGGATATTTTCCGGCCGACCTGTATAATTATTGACGGCTTTGATTTTGAGAATTCCGATCAACAGACAATAGCCGACGTCAAGGATATGGCCGAGGCCATGGGCTTGCAGATCTGGATTTCAGCCCGTTGTCATCGTGATGATGAGCGGATGAGCGACGAAGGGGTGCCGGCGCCCTGTCATGAAGTTGGCAGTTTCTTTGATACCGTTGTTGTAATCCAGGCGGAGAAAGATCAGCCCAATCTTTCCCTCGATGTGATCAAAGACTCCACCGGTTGTGTTAAATCAGGCAAGGCCCTGGATCTGGATCCGGCCACCTATCTGGTTAAATAAGCCTGATTCAGGATATCGCTAAGGCGATTTTCCCTCTGGGGTTGGTTGCTGGTACTCCTGGTCTTGCGTTATTTGTTAATTGGTGAGCATGTTTAATCCGGTCTTTTCCTAAAAGAATTTTTTTCAATGGCAGCAAGGTCCTTGACCTTTCTGCCATTTTTTTTGGTGTCCACTATGAATTTGAGACCATGTATTGACCTCCACGGCGGCTGCGTTAAGCAGATTGTTGGCTCGACCCTGTCCGATCGGGACACCGGCAGCCTGCAGACCAATTTTGCCTCCGATAAATCGCCTTCTTATTACGCGGAAATGTATCGCCGGGACGATTTGACCGGTGGCCATATCATCAAGCTTGGTCCCGGCAACGAGGAAGCCGCCCTGAATGCTCTGGCAGCCTGGCCGGGGGGGATGCAGATCGGTGGCGGCATTACGGCGGCCAATGCCGCCTATTGGCTCGAAAATGGGGCAGCGGCCGTCATCGTTACCTCCTATGTCTTCAAGGATGGTCTGGTTTATGAAAATCGTTTACGGGAACTGGCGGAGTTGGTCGGGGCCGATAAATTGGTGATTGATCTTAGTTGTCGACTGCGAGATGGTCGTTATTATGTGGTTACCGATCGGTGGCAGAAGTTCACGGAGGTTGAGATCACCAGGGGAACTCTGGCCTTTTTTGCCGGGTTTTGCAGTGAATTTCTGATCCACGCGGCCGATGTTGAAGGCAGATGTGAAGGGGTGGCCCGGGATCTGCTCACCGATCTGGCAAATTGGGTGACTATCCCCACCACCTATGCCGGTGGGGTCAAGGACCTCGGTGATCTGCAGCTGGTCCGGGAGCTGGGGCGCGATAAGCTGGATGTGACCGTGGGCAGCGCCCTGGATATCTTCGGCGGCAGTGGTATAGCCTATGATGAGGCAGTGGCCTTTTGCCGTGAAGGTTAATGTGTTGTCGGTAGTTCAGTATTAACCCAAGAAAATTTTGTTGAAATCGAATCGCAGAATGTCGAGGTAAGCGAAGACTCCGACAAGGAATGTTTGATTTTGAAGTGTTTTCTTTTACTTCTACGGTTGAAAATTCCTCGGAGTCTTCGCTACCTGTTCGACATTCGATATTATCTTTTTAAAGGGTAGCTGCTCATTAAGTTAATGACATTGAGGGCTGTACTATTTGGTGGTATATATGCAACAGCAAGATAACCCTGGTGGTGACAAGGAAGAGTTGACTTCTCTTACCATCAAGGTCTCAGAGGACCTGCATCGGGCCTATCAGCGCTGCACCTGGATCCTGATCAATGAGACGGGTAAAAATCAGCTGGATATCATGGATGAGATGGTCCGTGATTTTCTGACAAAACACGGCTGTTGAAAATCCCCTCGGCGACATCCTGAGTCCGGCGGTCCGGCACTGATACCGGAAAATTCATGGTGGTGTTGTTTGGCATGAAGAGAACTGGCAACCCCAAATCCCCCCCAACCAGCAGTTCCCCGGAACGCCTTTCCGGTGTTCTCGAAAGAATTACCTTCCAGAGCGATGAATCCGGCTTTACGGTTGCCCGGTTACGGGCCAATGATCATGGCAATGAGTTGCTCACCATCGTCGGTATGCTGGCCGATACACCGGTCGGTTCCGGCCTTGAGCTTTCCGGGCGCTGGCAGCGGGATCCCCGGCACGGCAGGCAGTTCAAGTTTGACCATTATCAGGTCGTCAAGCCCAATACCATTCAAGGTATGGAAAAATACCTGGGCTCAGGTCTTATTAAAGGGGTCGGCCCGGCTTATGCCGCGAAGATTGTCAGCCATTTCGGGATGGCAACCCTTGAAGTCCTGGATCAGAGTCCTGAGCGGCTCTCGGAGGTGGCTGGGCTGGGTCGCAAGCTGATCGGCATAATCAAGGAGGCTTGGCGGGGGCAGAAGGATGTCCACGAGATCATGGTCTTTTTGCAGGGCCACAATATCCCTGCGTCCTACGCGGTTAAGATCTACAAGACTTATGGTCCGGGGTCTTTGCGGGTGGTCAAAGAGAACCCCTACCGGTTGACCGAAGATATCTGGGGGGTAGGTTTTCGGGTTGCCGATCGGATTGCCGTCTCGGTTGGTCTGCCTACCCATGACCCGGGCCGGATCAAGGCCGGATTGCTCTTTGTTCTTAATGAGGCGGTGAGCAGTGGCCATTGTTATCTGGAGCGACAGGAACTTTTTAAAAAGAGCTGCAGCCTCCTCGAGCTGCCACTAGCAATGATCGAGGCTCGGTTGCCGGAGTTGCTTGCTGAAGAAAAAGTCGTGGTTGGCGATGAGCGGGTCTATCTGCCATATCTCTATCATGCCGAGCGTGGCGTGGCCAACTCATTGCTGCGTATTGGTGATGGATTGCCGCCCTGGGGTAAGCTTGATTCCGTGGTTGAGTTGCGGCAAATCCGCAAGGCGATGGGCTTCGAGCTCGCGCCTGAGCAAGCCCAGGGCCTGGGGGTCGCCCTGGAGAACCGATTGGCGGTGCTTACCGGCGGTCCCGGAACGGGCAAGAGCACTATCCTGAAGGCCATGATCCTGATGTTGGAGAAAAAGGGGGTGCGTATTGCCCTGGCGGCGCCGACCGGTCGAGCGGCCAAACGTTTGGCTGAGGCCACCGGTCGGGGAGCCTCAACCATCCATCGCCTGTTGGGCTTCACCGCCTTCGGCGGCGGTTTCAGTCATAATAGCGATAAGCCACTGGCGGCGGATCTGGTGGTTGTCGATGAAGCATCGATGCTGGATATTGTGCTGGCCAATAGTCTGCTGCGGGCAATTCCGGCTGGTGGGGCGCTGTTATTGGTCGGCGATAGTGACCAGCTGCCTTCGGTCGGCCCCGGTAATTTTCTGCGGGATCTGGTTGCCTGCGGCCTGCTTAAAACGGCGCGGCTCACCAGGATATTTCGCCAGGGGGAGGGCAGCCTGATCAGTATCAATGCTGCCCGGGTCAATAGCGGTAAATCTTTTGACCTGCTGCCGGAATATAAGGGCGATAAAGATTTCTATTTTATTGCCAGGGAGGCTCCCGAGGAAATCGAAAGGGAGGTGGTCAGCCTCTGTGCGGGGCGGTTGACCGAGAAATACGGTTTTGATCCCAAGCGGGATATTCAGGTGCTGACCCCGATGCGTAAAGGCCTGATTGGGGTTGAAAATCTCAATCGCCGCTTGCAACGGGTAATTAATGGCCCAGACGGAGGGGCAGAGGAAAACGGGCCTGAGAGGTTTCGGCTCGGCGATAAGGTTATGCAGCTCCGTAATAATTACGAGAAAGAGGTCTTTAACGGCGATATGGGCTTTGTAACCGATATCGATGGTGATGCGCAGGTTGTCACCGTGACGGTTGACGGTCGGCCGATCAGCTATGAGTCGGCGGAGATTAATGAACTGCAACTGGCCTATGCGGTGACAGTCCACAAGTCCCAGGGCTCGGAATTTCCCTGTGTGATCTTGCCCATCCACACCGTTCACTACCCCCTGCTCCAGAGGAATCTCCTCTATACCGGCATTACCAGGGGGAGAAAGCTGGTCGTGGTGGTCGGCAGCCCCAAGGCGCTTACCATCGCTATCGCCAATAACCGGGTCCGGCAAAGGAACTCCGGACTACAGGAAAGATTATTGGCCGGGGTGACCGATGGATGAGAGTGTTGTACCACCCTGTGTCGGTTCGGTCTGCAATGGGGTTGGTTCCTCAGACGGGTCGGGGGGAGCCGGTCTGGATGGAAAAAGCAATAGTTCTGCGGCCACTTTTCTTGTTGAAAAAAGATTGTAAACATGATAGGTCTTTCTGCTGTTGACTGAATAGCCATTCATATTCAGTGTGTTCCCGGTGGGGGAGTCCCTGCGTTTCTTTTTTGTTCTATTGAGTCATCTTAATGAAGATACTGCCATTATTAGTTGAAAAAGAGACGGCCATTATCAAGGGATGGTTGAAGCACGTTCTCGCGGCCTTCCCTGCGGATGCGGTTAGATTCCTGGAAAAGCAGAATGATCGTTTTGCCAATCCACTGGGGCATAACTTTTCCGAGGGTTTGACTCGTCTGTATCGCAATTTGCGCAGCGAGGAACCGGGGGACATGACTGCGACCCTTGAGCAATTAATGAAAGTACGGGCTGTCCAGGCGGAAGATACGCCGGCCGAGTCCCTGGCTTTTATTTTTGCGCTAAAGGATATCATCAGGGCTGAATGCCGCAAGGAATGGTCGCCGGAGCTTGATGGTGAGTGGTCCGAGTTTACGGCTCGGATTGACCGGTTGGCCCTGCAAGCCTTTGATCTTTACATGGTGAGCCGCGAGAGGCTTTTCCAGGTAAGGATTCGGGAGTTGCAGAGCGGGAGAAGTGTCCTGACCGATAATATGAAGTGTCCTTCCGCTATGTTGCGGGAGGATTTGGCGAGTAAGAAAGCGGGAAATGATTAGGTAGCTGTATCCAAATCAACTAGATGCGAGGTAACAGTAGATGAAAGTCTTACAAGCATTAGGAATTGTCCTGGCGCTGATGCTGCTTGCTTATCTGGGCGTGGAAGTGCCTGGTGGGCGAACATTGTTCGGAGTGGTATTGCCGTATCTGGCCTTTGCCATTTTCATCATCTTTTTTATTGCGAAGGTGCTGGATTGGGCCAAGTCGCCGGTGCCGTTTAGGATCCCGACCACCTGTGGTCAGGCGAATTCACTGCCCTGGATCAAGCAGAACAAGCTGGATTGCCCCTCCACAACCCTTGGCGTGATCGGGCGCATGCTCCTGGAGGTCTTTCTGTTCCGGTCTCTTTTCCGGAATACCCAGGCGGAGGTCCATGAGGGCCCCAAATTGGCCTACGGCTCCAGTAAGTTTCTCTGGTTGTTCGGGATTTTGTTCCATTACTCATTCCTGACCATCGTCCTGCGGCATCTGCGCTTCTTCACCGATCCGATCCCGGCCTTCATTCATGCCCTGGAGTTTGGTGATGGTTTTATGCAGGTTGGTGCCCCGGTTCTTTACCAGACCGATCTGGTCTTTATGGGCGCGGTGACCTTTCTTTTGCTGCGGCGCTTGGTTCTACCTAATATCCGCTACATCTCCCTGGTCTCCGATTATTTCCCATTATTGCTCATTCTGGCCATCGGCACCACCGGCATCCTGATGCGTTATGTGGTGAGGGTTGATGTGATCAGCATCAAGATGCTGACCCGTGATCTGGTGACTTTCAATTTCAGCCCCTATATTGCGGATTCCGTCAGTGGTATCTTCTTTGTCCACCTGTTTTTGATCACCGTTCTGCTGGCTTATTTCCCATTCAGCAAGCTGATGCACGCCGGCGGTGTTTTTCTGAGCCCGACCCGAAACCTGGCTAATAACAGCCGGATGGTTCGTCATATTAATCCGTGGAACGATCCTTCCATCAAGCCCCACTCCTATGCGGGTTATGAAGATGATTTCCGTGAATTTATGGTAGAAGCAGGTCTTCCTGTAGATAAAGAGCTGCCGCCGAAAGAGGACGCACCGGCGGCGGAAGGGGATGCTCCGGCTGAGTCTTAATGAGCCTGAAACACCGTTAATAAGGGATTGCGAAAATGGCAGATACAAAACTTGAACAAATGAGTGAGAGCGTGGCTAAAGACCCGTCGTTGATGACGGGAGCCGTGCCCAAGAAAGATTGGATGGACACGCCGGCGATATTCAAGCCCGGCAACTATTGCTATCCGGCCAAGAAGGATATGGTCGAATATCTTGACAAGGCCCTGGGCGGCAAGGGGCTTTTTGGTGAACCCCGTGACTGGGATATTGAGAGTGATGATTGGAAACTTCCTGAAAACTGGAAAGAGATCATCATCCAGGGCATCAAGGACCGGCTCGATAAGTTTCGGTCCTTCAAGATCTTTATGGATTGCTGTGTGCGTTGCGGCGCCTGTGCCGATAAATGTCACTTCTTCTTAGGCACCGGTGATCCCAAGAACATGCCGGTCCTGCGGGCGGAGCTGCTGCGCTCCATTTACCGTAACGAGTTCACCAAGGCCGGCAAAATTCTCGGTCGTCTGGCCGGGGCCCGGGAGATGACCTTCGGGGTTCTGAAAGAGTGGTTCATGTACTTCTACCAGTGCACAGAATGTCGGCGGTGTTCGGTGTTCTGCCCATATGGTATTGATACCGCCGAGGTCACCATGATGGCCCGGGAGATTCTCCATCTGGTCGGGGTCGGCACCA
Organism: Thermodesulfobacteriota bacterium; assembly: GCA_039714535.1. Classification (GTDB taxonomy): domain Bacteria; phylum Desulfobacterota; class Desulfobulbia; order Desulfobulbales; family JAGXFP01; genus JAGXFP01. Next base: position 13,051 of record JBDLJC010000031.1, read on the forward strand.
ACTGGATTCTGGAGCCTGCTTCCAACTCCAACCGGACTGGTAACCATCTGGGTCTCCAGCCCCATACTTTTAAAGAAAATGCCGAATATCTGATTGATGATATTGAGGAAGTTACCGGCCTGCGTCTGAACAGTCTTAACTTCAACCGCAAGGGCGCCGAGGTTCTCTTTATTATTCCTTCGGCCGATGTTTTTGCCGAGCCGGGCATCTATACCTTCATGGGTTATCTGCTGCTCTTTGATCATATCGGTCTTGATTACACGATCAGCACCTACGCCTCGGAAGGCGGTAACTTCGGGTCATTTACCAATAATGAACTGATGAAGAAGCTGAACGGCAAGATGTATGCCGAGGCCAAACGTCTTGGCGTCAAGTGGATCCTGGGCGGCGAGTGCGGTCATATGTGGCGGGTGCTTCACCAGTATATGGATACCATGAACGGTCCGGCGGATTTCCTTGAAGTACCCAAGTCGCCGATAACCGGTACGGTCTTCGAAAATTCCGCGTCTACCAAGATGGTCCATATCAGTGAGTTTACTGCCGATCTGATCAAGCATGGCAAGCTGAAGTTCGATAAGTCCCGCAACGACCATCGGGTGATTACCTTCCACGATTCCTGTAACCCGGCCCGTGGTATGGGCTTGCTTGATGAGCCGCGCGAGATTATCAAGGCTGTTTGCAACAATTTCCATGAGATGCCGGAAAATACCATTCGGGAGCAGACTTTCTGTTGTGGTAGTGGCACCGGTCTTAATACCGGCGAGATTATGGATCTGCGGATGCGCGCCGGCCTGCCAAGGGCCAATGCAGTCAAGCATGTTCATGATAAGCACGGAGTTAACATGCTGTCTTGTGTCTGCGCCATCGACCGGGCGACCTTGCTTGCCCTGATGGAGTATTGGAATCCCGGGGTTGAAGTTTGCGGTGTATCCGAATTGGTCGGTAACGCCTTGATCATGGATGGTGAAAAAGAGAGAGATTCAGGACTTCGGTTTGAACCTCTTGCAGGGATGGAGGGGTGATATCGATGTATGACAAGAAAATAATCATACCCGGTTTGTTAGTTTTTGTTGTCTTAGTCACATTTCCGATATGGTACGGTCTCAGCACCATTGCCGGACCGCTGCCAAATCCGGAGAAACCGACTAACGCCAGGGAATGTGTAGAATCTACCGATTTCATGCGGAGTTCTCACATGGTGTTGCTCAATGAGTGGCGCGATAATATCGTTCGTTCCGGTGGTACTCGGAAGGGCACTACAGCCAATGGAACCGAATATGTTAGGAGTCTGCAGAAGGGTTGTATGAATTGTCACACCAGCAAGAAGAAATTCTGTGATGAGTGTCATACCTATGCAGCCGTTAAACCTTATTGCTGGGATTGTCATATCCAGCCTAAGGAGACCAACTAATGGATAATAGCAGAAGAAAATTTCTCAAGATAGCCGGTCTGTCAGCAATAGCCGGAATTGGCGCCCCAACCGCCTTCAACGGTTTGCTGAAGGGCGAGGCCTTTGCCAGCAGCTCCCCATCCGGTGGCGGTCATGGTAGCAAAAAGGCTCCGACCGGAAAACGGTATGGCTTTGTCATTGATGTCGAGAAGTTCGCTCAAGACAAGGACTTGGCCCAGCGTTGCGTTGATGCCTGCCACTCCATCCACAATGTGCCTGACTACGGCAATCCAAAGGATGAGATCAAGTGGATCTGGAGCGAAAAATTCGAGCATACTTTTCCGGACCACAGTCATTACAAGAAGAATGAGCAGCTCCAGGATACGCCGATCATGACTTTCTGTAATCACTGTGACAATCCGCCCTGCGTGCGGGCCTGTCCGACCCAGGCAACTTTTAAGAATGCCGATGGGATGGTCTTGATGGATTTCCATCGCTGCATCGGCTGCCGGTTCTGTATGGCTGCTTGTCCCTACGGGGCCAGGAGCTTCAATTGGCGCAGTCCCCGGGAGCTTGATGCGAGCGGTAACTACAAATACATCAAGAACCCCAATCCGGACTTCCCGACCAGAATGCGCGGTGTTGTTGAAAAATGCAACATGTGCGCTGAGCGGCTGGCCGAGGGCAAGATGCCAGCCTGTGTTGAGGCGGCCACACCCACTGATGCCATTGTTTTTGGCGACCTGAATGATTCTCACTCTCAGGTTTCCCAGGTCTTGAAGGAGAAGTTTACCATTCAGCGGAAACCGGCGCTTGGCACCAAGCCGTCGATTTTCTACATCATATAGAGGTTAAAGAACATGATTGAAAAAGCGCTATCTGGTAACGGCAGATATTTTGCCTGGCTGACTTTTCTTCTGGTCATCATGGGTGTTGGTGGTTTGTGCTACGTCCAGCAATTTAACTATGGTCTCGGGGTCACCGGTATGAGCCGGGATGTTTCCTGGGGTCTTTATATCTCCCAGTTTACCTTTCTGGTCGGGGTGGCTGCCGGTGGGGTTATGCTGGTGTTGCCTTACTACCTGCATAACTATAAGGTCTTCGGGAAGATCACCATCCTTGGCGAGTTCATGGCCGTGGCTGCAGTTGCCATGTGCCTGATGTTCATCCTGGCCGATCTCGGCCAGCCGATGCGGGCCCTGAACGTGCTGCTCCATCCGACTCCGAACTCTATCCTGTTCTGGGACATGATCGTCTTAAACGGCTACCTGTTCCTCAATATTGTCGGTGGCTGGGTGATTCTCAATGCCGAGAAGAAGGATGTACCGCCGCCCAAATGGGTCAAAGGGCTGATCTATCTCTCCATCCCCTGGGCAATCAGTATTCATACGGTAACCGCCTTTTTGTACTGTGGTCTGCCCGGACGTCATTACTGGCTGACCGCCATTCTGGCCCCCCGCTTTCTGGCCTCGGCCTTTGCGGCCGGACCATCTCTGCTGGTCATCTGTGCCTTGATCCTGCGTAAGTATACCGCTTTTGATGCAGGTAAAGAGGCGATCAATAAGCTGGTGACTATCATCACCTATGCGGCGATCCTCAACTTCTTCTTTGTCGGTCTGGAGTTGTTCGTCGGTTACTACAGCAATATCCCGGGCCATATGCATACCCTGGATTACCTGTTCTTCGGTTTGACGGACCATGCCGGTAACGTCTATGACAACCTGGTTGGGCCGATGCGTTTCTCCATGGTGATCGGTATGGCTGCTACTATCGCCCTGCTCTTTCCGAAGATGCGCGACAGTTATACCAAGATCGGCTGGCTGTGCGGGGCCATCTTCCTGTCCCTGTGGATCGATAAGGGGCTTGGCCTGGTGCTCGGTGGTTTCGTCCCCACGCCCCTTGAGTACATCGTTGAGTACTATCCGTCCGCTGTCGAGCTTGGAATTACCGCTGCCGTTTGGGCAACCGGCGCTTTCATCCTCACCGTTCTGTACAAGGTGGCGATTTCGGTCAAGTTAGACAAGTAGAGTTGATTGGCCGAACAACGCACCAGACGGTGTTAGTTATTATGCCCTCAAAGCAAGCTTCCCGGTTGGGGGGCTTGCTTTTTTTATGACTTTCCAGTGAGAAAAAAAGTCTTAGTCTCATATGCAGTCTGTCTATAACTTTTCTTGTTGCTGAAACCGAGCGACCATTATGACAAAAAAAACCACTACCATCCTCGATCGAATCGGCAATACCCCGCTTGTTACGATTCGGCGCCTGAATCCTTTTAAGAATGTGACCATCTTCGCCAAGCTGGAGGCCTTTAACCCCGGCGGCTCCATTAAGGACCGAATTGCCCTTAATATGATCGAAGAGGCGGAACGGCGGGGTGAACTGACCCCGGATCGGATTGTCCTTGAGGCGACAAGTGGCAACACCGGTATCGGGCTGGCGATGGTTTGCGCCGTTAAGGGCTATAAGTGCCAATTGGTGATGCCGGAATCGGCCAGCATTGAGCGGCGCAAGATCATGACCGCCTACGGGGCTGAAATTCTCCTTACTCCCGCCAAGCGCTCCACCGATGGCGCTATCGAGCAGGCCTATGCCATGGCCCGAGAGCATCCGGATCGTTATTTCCTTACCGACCAGTTCAATAACGACGCCAACTGGCAGACCCATTATAAATTCACCGGTCCGGAGATCTGGGAACAGACCGGCGGCAAGGTGACCGACGTTATCTCCACCCTCGGCACCACCGGGACCGCCATGGGCCTCAGCCGTTATTTTGCCGAGCATCATCCGGAAGTTAAAGTTACCGCCATGGAGCCATTTCTGGGCCACAAGCTCCAGGGCCTCAAGAATATGAAGGAGTCATACGTCCCCGGTATATTCGTGCGGAATGAACCCCACCAGATCCTCAATATCCCGGACGAAGAGTCATTTGCCAAGGCCCGGCAACTGGCCGGACGCGAGGGGATTTTTGTGGGGATGAGTTCCGGGGCCGCTCTCTGTGCCGCATTGACCAGGGCCAGCCAGATCAAGCAGGGGGTTATTGTCGTTATTTTCCCGGACGGTGGCGAGAAGTACCTGTCGACATCCCTGTTTAGTGCGGAGCAGCCCGAAGAAGTGCCGGAATCATCCTCCCAGCTGCGCTTTTACAATACCCTTAGTCGGCGCAAACAGATATTTAGGCCGGTCAATAAGGGTGAGGTGACCTTCTACAACTGCGGACCCACGGCCCATGAACTGACTAATCTGAGTCACTGTCGGCGTTTTATTCATTCAGATCTGGTTAACCGGGTTCTGGCGAGTAAGGGCTATAGGGTGAAGTTTTATATGAACTTTACTGATCTTGATGATAACACCATCAAGGGGGCCGAGGAGCGGGGGGAGTCCGTTGCGGATTTTACGGCCAGGTATGTTAAACAGTTCAAGGATGATCTGCAATCCCTAGGGGTAATCCCGGCCACCGGTTACCCCCAGGCCTCCAAACATGTCTCCCGGATGATCGATATGGCGGGGGAGCTTGTCAAAAAGGGCTTTGCCTACGAGAAGCACGGGTCCATCTATTTTGATATCTCCAAGTTTGCCAAATACGGGCGCTTGTCCGGGGTGGATCTCAGTAAGGTCCAATCCGGGAAGACCGTCGATCTGGACAATTATGAAAAGGACAGTCCGGTCGATTTCACCCTGCTCAAGCGCTCAACTCTGACCGAACTTAAGAGCGGCATCTTTTTCGAGACCGAGTGGGGGAAGATGCGGCCCGGCTGGCATATAGAATGCGCCGCCATGTCGTGCCATTTTCTGGGGGACACCATCGATATCCATTCGAGCAGCCGTGATCTGATGTTTCCCCATCATGAGAACGAGATTGCCATTGCCGAGTCGTTAAGCGGCAAGCCCCTGGCTAATTATTGGCTGCACAGCGAGTTGTTCCTGGTTGACGGCAAAAAGATGGGTCGTGAGGGCGGTAATCTCCTCACCCTGCAGGATTTGCTGGATAAAGGCTATTCGGCCCGGGAGGTTCGCTACTATCTGTTGCGGACCCATTACCGCAAGCCGATTAATTTTTCCTTCAAGAAATTTGATGTGGCCCTGAAGAGCCTTAAGCGCTTGGATGAGTTTTGCACCAAACTGCTTTGCCTGCCCCTGGGCCTGCCCCATTCTGAGGTTGCAACCTACCTGACCGGGATGGAGGAGGTCTTTTTCGCGGCCCTTGATGATGATCTTAATGTTTCAAAAGCTTTCGGGGCTATTTTTGATTTTATTAAAAAGGTCAATCCCATTCTCAATGAAGGCAACCTGGATCGCGATCAGAAAGAATATATCCTCGAAGCCCTGCGGCGGATGAATTCGGTCCTCAACCTGCTGAACCTTGATAAATGCCCTCTGGCCCCGGAGATCGACAAACTGATCCGGGACCGGGAAGATGCCCGGCGCAACGGCGATTGGGCAAAGGCGGATGATGTTCGGCAAGAGTTGGCCGATCAGGGCATTGAGGTTATCGATACGGTAAAAGGGACGGCCTGGAAAGAGAAGAAATGAGTGAATAAGCTGGGTGCGTTTTACCCTGGTTGCTTGCCGGGCGTTGTCCTAATCGAGAAATAGCGGCAATTTCTGTCCTGTTTCTGTTAGGATAATGAGATGAATAAGATATAGATTTGGTCGTGAAAATATGGCCTTGCAGTTAATTTCACCGACCCCATTTCATGGTGTTGCCCATCATAAATATGCACCCGTAACTGAGCTGGATAGCGAACGGGCTGCTAACGTCTATAAGGGGCCATGATTCTTTCGTGATTTTGCCCTTTTTGTTTATGGACGCCAACCGTATTTTTTCCCTTTCATCGCAGAAAATCCAAAGAATTGTTTCCTTTTTCGGTCCGTTACTGGGGCGCTTGATCTCTTTTTGTGGGGAATTTCCGTTCAGCAAAAAATCTTAATGTTAAGGCTGGAACAGGTAAAAAGCCAAACCATGATTCTGTGTGTAAACCAAGCAGGTGCAGGGGTTGCAGGGAGGTGGTGTTTTTTTATAAAAAAAGGTTGCAAATGATTATTGATAATTAATATCATAAAGGTGTCACGGGGTGGTAGTCCCGCAGATGCATTTTAGGAGCAAAAAAAGAAGCAAAAAAAAACTGGACAAAATTATTAAAAAAAAGAGAGGATGTTCATAGTGTCTCGATAAAAGGCTGCTGGTTTTAGATTAAAACCATTTTTTGAGCATAGCCTTATCCTGAATATTAGAAATATTTGTTTTTTGTTAAACCAATTAGCAAAGGGGTCGAAATGATGAAAGGTGTGCTTAAACTGTTTGGGATTTTTTTTCTATCGCTTAGTTTGTTTGCCTGCGGAGGCGGTGGTGGCGGGGGAGGTGTTGTAGCCCCAACGGCGACAGTGACTGGAACCGTTACCGATTCGACTCTGGAACCGGTGGCCGGAGTGTCGGTTACCGTTCAGGGGGGCAGCACCACTCAGACTGATGCGGCCGGCCGCTATACCTTGAGCGGCATTTCTGCAATTGCCCACCAGATCTCTTTTTCCCCACCGGCCAATAAATATTTTCCGGCTGCCGCCACGGTGGTTTGTGTAGGCGGTAAGACCACGGTCCTTGATATCTTTCTGGCCCGGGGCGAAGGGGTGGCCCTTGCTGATGCTGATCTGGGTGGCACAATTACTTCGCCCACCTACATCAATGCGGTCCAGGATTCGACCTTTGTCCTTACGGCAACCGATGTGAAGGACAGCACCGGTGCGGACTACATCGGTGATGCCACAGTTTATGTGGCCCCGATCGATGTCGGTAAACCCGGGCACGGCCTCGCCTCCTACCAGTCCAATCTCGGCAATGTCTTCACGGCCCTGACCGGTTCACCCTCATCAACATCGACTATCGAAATTTTCGGCGCTGCCGCAGTGGCAATCGAGGATCCCGCAGCAACCCCTCTTGCCTTGGTGGCAGCTGGCAGCACCTCAACCCTGGAATTGCCGATCCCGGATTCACCGGCCGACGTAATAAGGTTAACAGCTCCTCAGCCGACTGCCTCCCTCTGGTATTATGACGAGAGCGTCGGCGCCCTGGTCGAACACGCCAACCTGGCGACATATAATGTCGGCACGGTGTCCGGCCCTTATTATGAGGCAACCATCGACCGGACCGGGCTCTGGCTGGCCGGGGTCGAACATCTCACCCCGACAATAATTAACGGCACCCTGCTTTTCAGTAACAACGCCGCAGCCGCAGGAGCCACGATCTATGCCGCCGGTGACGATCATGGCTTCACTCACATCACCTCCACCGATGCCAGCGGCAGCTTTTCCTTTCCGGCCAAGAGCGGCAGTGACCTGACCCTCCACTTCGTGGTCTCCGCCAACGGAGCCCAATGGCCCCATGAAATTTCGCTCACCGGCCTTAACGCGGCCAATGCGGCAATGGGCAATATCGACCTGCCATTTGCGCCGCCGGTTGTCGGCGCAGCAGCTCAAGCAACCATCACCGTTGATGACCGTGACATTGCTGGTGGCGGTAATGCACCGGATGTCCTCGGTTACGTCCTCTCCTCAGGCCGACAATTAAGCGACCCGGACTCAGCAGACGATAGCACGGCCAGAAATATCGGCAATGTTGTTTTTGTCGCCAGTAGTCTTGCGGAATTTGATCCGATAACTGTTGACCCAAGCCTGAATGGCAGCGCCATCCAAGTTATTGCTGGGCAGACATTTGGGACTTTGTCCTCTGTCCCGACAATTGGATACATTGCTGATAAGGTCAATCTCGATCCCGCCGTTACCACTTTTCCGGTGTTGCTGGCGGTCCAGACTGACAAGGGACATTACGGCAAGATCTCAATTGATTCGGTCACCTCGCTTGATCTGAATAACAACGAATGGCGGATAACTTTCCGCCATGCCTTCTCACTGACAAATACTTTTTAAGTTCAGACGATTATATGGCTATAGAACGGAGGAGTTCTTATGAAAAATAAAGCGACCAAAATATTTCCCAAAAGGGTCCGGCTCGTCTGCCTGTTGGCGCTGGCCCTGACCTTGGGCTGGCAGACTGCGGCCTCGGGTTTTACCCTCAATGTAGTCGATCATGCGGGGGCTCCGATTGCCAACGGTTTTCGCTGGCTGCTGGAAGAGGACAATACCAACATGCCTGTGATCCCGACTCCCGGGGAGGCGGTGACCGCCACCAAGAGCGTCAGTCTTGATATTCACAAGAGCTACGCGCCGGTTGCGGCCAGTGGCATTTCAGCAACCGACAATACCGTTATCACCCCCCCGGATCTGAACGGTCTGTATATCCTGTCGGTTTTGCCATCCACCGGTTATTCCGTCGGTGGCGCCACGATCAGCGGCAATCCGACCACGGTAACGGTGGTGGTCCATAGCCTGCCGATACCCACCTCGCAGATCTCGATCCTGATTTTTCAGGATCATGCTCCGATCAATAATGTCCCCGATGACGGCGAAATCGGTCTGGCCGGCGCCTCGGTGACTTTACATGACGCCGCCGGCCAGCTGATGCAGGATGGTTTCGGCAACCCCCTTGGCACGGAGTACAACACCGGAGCCCCATGCGACACCGATTTCGACCCCGATCCGGCAAGTCCCACTACCTGTGTGACATTATTGGGTAATGGCTCGGTAATTACCCCTGCCTCCGGCGAGGTTGTGATCAAGAACCTGACCCCCGGCAAGTATGGGGTGGTTGTCACCCCGCCGGCAGCTGCCGCACCCGGCCAGTGGGTTCAGACCAGCACCATTGAAGGAACCCGGACCGTTGATGCCTGGGTCAAGGCCGATGAACCGGAACTGTACGTGGAAGGATTCGGCACCGGTTTTTATCATGCCTTTATCGGCTTTGTAAACCCCGACGCTTTGCCGGGTTTTGCTGTCGGCGGTACCGGTAAAATAACCGGTAATCTGCGCTACAACCATTTTGATCGGCCGCCGGCCAACCAGGGTTTCCATATCGGCCCACCGGTCAAGGACTGCTGGGTCGGCGTTAACGACCCTGTTTCCGGCCAGGGGTTGTATGCCGCTCCCTGTTTCGACGGGATTGTCGGAGGTGACCCCAACGTTGAAATTCCCAGCAGCTTTTCCATTCCCGCGGTCCCCCCCGGCACCTATCAGTTGGTGAGTTGGGACAAACCGATTGATGCTCTGTTCGGCTTTAAAACGGTGACTATGCCTGCCACCGGTGACCTTAATCTTGGCACCGTTCTCGCCTTCCGCTGGTTCGGCTCACTTCTTGGTAATGTTTACCTTGATGACAATGAAAACGGGATACGGGACGCTGGCGAAGCCGGGCTGGCTGAACAGAACATCAATATCCGTTTTCGGGACGGCACCATCTACCAGGCCCAGGCCACCGATATTTTTGGCGGCTACGCCCTGGAGGAGGTTTTTCCTTTCTTCAAATGGCTGGTTGTTGAGGTCGATTTTGCCAGATTCAAGGCGACCGGCATGACGGCGGCGGTTGATCATGGCGGGGCGATTCCGGGAGGATTTGACGAAAATAATCCCTGGGGTCCGTTACCATTTCTCCCGACCTTTGATCAATTAAACCCGCAACCCCAGGCGGCCGATAACCCCAACACCGGCAATAACTTCTCGCGCACCGAGACCGGTGAGGTTCTGACCCAGGCCATGCATCTGTTTCTTAACCAGACCAATGTCATTGACTGGGGCAAGCAGACCTATACCGGTACTGAAAACGGCGGGGTCTCCGGTGTGGTCATGTACGCGGTGACCAGGGCGGAAAATGATCCGCGCTTTGCCGCCGGCGAAGAATGGGAACCTGGTATCCCCCGGGTGCAGATGAATCTGTACATGGACAGCAACGGCGACAGCATTATTGATGACTTGAATAGTGACGGCGGCCCGACCCTGGCCGATGTTGACAATTATCCATTTGCCAATTTCCCCGGTGCTGAGGATGTCGATCGCAATGGCAATAGCGTTTTTGATCCAGGCGATGCGGTCAGCATTACGACCACGGACAGCTGGAATGATAATCCTCCTTCCGGTTGCGTCCAGACCCTGCCGATTGTCCATGGCCAGCCCATTCCCGAGTGTGCCGATTCCTTTGGTACCTGGAACCAGGTTCGGCCCGGGGTCTTTGATGGCGGCTATGCCTTCAATTCCTATTATCCAGGCGGTATCGCCTCGGGCAGTAATGAGATAAACGGTTTGCCATCCGGGCAAATCTTTATTGTTGAGGCGACTACTCCGCCTGGCTATCTCCTGCTCAAGGAAGAGGATAAAAATGTTGATTTCGGAGATCTGCTTCAGCCCAGCACCCAGCTCCTGGCGCCGGTCTGTGTCGGTGACGGCCATCTGGTGCCGACTCTGTTGAGCTTTCAGACCGATGACGACGGCGCCCCTCTGGATGGTCTTGTTTTTGAAGACTTGATTCCCAGCCCCTTTGGCGGTGAGACCCGGCCCCTCTGCGATCGTAAACAGATTGGCCTAAATGCCCAGGAGAACGCGGCGGCGGATTTCTTCTTCTTCACCAAGGTTCCCAAGGCGGCCAGGGCAGTGGGCTTTGTCAATAATGACCTCTCCGCCGAGTTCAACCAAGGCAGTCCTAATTTCGGCGAAAAAGCCGCGCCTGCCTGGATTCCGGTCTCCTTCAGGGATTGGAAGGGTAACGAGTTGACTAGGGTCTATACCGATGAGTTTGGCGGTTATAATGCCATGCTGCCTTCAACCTATTCGGTAAATGTTCCTTCGCCCACCGGGGTTGCGCCAAATATGATTACCCTGGTGTTGAATGATCCGTACCTGCCGGACGGTTCCCTTGACCCGAATCATAGTCCGGATTACAGCGTCACGGCCTGGACCTTTCAATACGAAGCCGGCCGCACCTCATATCTCGACACCCCGATTGTGCCGGTGGCCTCCTTTGTTAATTTTCCGGCGGGCAATCTCGATGCCGAACCGGCTGATGGGACCCCGGTAATTACCGAAGTGGCCGGGACAGAGGCAGCCTTTGGGCCATTGGTCTGTACGGATCGAGAGCCGACCCTCTCGAATGACCTCGGTACGTTGACTATCACTTCAGCCAGTCCTACAACTACGGTGACTAATCCTGAGTATGTCGACAGTGAGCCGCTCAGTCAGGCCACAATTACCAGAGACTACAGCTTCGGCCCGACTATGGGCCAGGTTCTGCTGGACGGCGTTGATATTACTGCCGGTGGAACTCCCCTTGGCGCCATCGATTCCTGGACCGATGAATCCATTACCGTCACCCTGGACACCTTGTCGGCTGCCACCGGTGTGCTGACGGTGGTTAGGCCTGATAACGGCCTGGTCTCCGAGAGCGGTTTCACCTTGACCATCACCCCTTGTGATTCAGCGGTTCCCGGTGAAGTGGTCCATTTTGTCTCCAACGGTGGTGTTTATCCGAATACCCCGATCCAGGACGCCATTGATGATCCTGGTACGAATCCTGGCGATCTCATCCTGGTCGGCGCGGGTTCGTATGATGAAAACGTGATTATGCATAAACCGGTCCGGTTACAGGGCGCCGGCGTTGGCGTTACCTCGATCCAGGCCAATCCGACTCCGGCCGAGCGGCTGACTGCGTGGCATGACAAGGTGCGGACCTTACTCGGCACCCCCGGCATAGATCCATTCACAGCCAATGAGGCCCCGGGCATTATGGTGCTGGATACGCCGGCTTCTGATTTCACTGCTACTCCATCCCTTATAGACGGGTTGACGGTCAGCGGCTCAATTGCCGGCAGCGGCATCTATGTCTATCGCGATATCCATAATCTGGTGATCAGCAATAACGAGATTTTTAATAACCAGGGGATTTTTGCCGGTGGTATTGTGATCGGCACCCCGGATACCGGCGTTGGCGCTAACAATGTTGGTCTTGAAATCCGCGGCAACCGGATCGCCAAAAACGGCGGCATCCAGGGAGCCGGCGGCCTTGCCATTTACAGTGGCGCTGACGGGTATCTGGTTGAAGACAATCTGATCATTGGTAATTTCTCCCGCTTCAGCGGCGCCGGTATTGCCCATGTCGGCCTGAGCGACGGCGGTGTGATCAAAAATAACCGCATCTTGTTTAACGAGGTTTTTTACGGGTTATTGCTGACCGGCGCCGGAGACGGCGGCGGTATCTATCTCGCCGGAGAGGTAATCGGCTCCGATGGCGATGGCGCTGGTTCCGTGACCGTCGAAGGCAACCTGATTCAGGGCAACCTGGCCGGTTCCGGCGATGGCGGCGGTCTCAGGACCTTTGCCTTTAATGCTTCCGATGTCATCGACAATCCCGGTGTCCCCGCAAACTGGCATTCGTTGACCATCACCAATAATATCATTGCCAATAATGTGGCGGGACAATCCGGTGGCGGCATCTTCCTGCAAGACACGGCCAATGCCACGATTGTCAATAACACCATTGTTAACAACGACAGCACGGCCACCAGCGCCCTGTCCTTTGACGTCGGGCTGAGCAGTTCCACGCCGCGGCCGGCCGGGCTGGTGGTAACCGCGCACAGTCCGGAACTGGCCCTTGCCAGCACCGAGGCTTTTCCGCACCCGCTCCTGCAGAACAATATCATCTGGCATAACCGCTCCTTTTACAGCGATGCGACCAGAAAGGTCAACCAGGGGGATGTGGTTTTTCATGACTACTGGGATCTGGCGGTCGTGAACACCACCACCGCCTCCGACCAGATGGATATTTCATATTCCGTGCTCTCCAGTCTGAGCGGGCCAAACGGCGAAGTTTATAGTGATGCCCTTGACAACAACAGGACCGATGATCCGGCCTTTGTTCACTACGTCACTAACGAGCTGTTCTCCGCGGCGGTCATTGATGAAGGGGGCAATGCCATCTCGGTCCGGTTTACCCCGCTGTTTGAGAACTCGGTCGATTATCACCTGACCGACTGCTCTCCGCTGGTAGACGCGGGTGTTGACAATGCTGACACTCCCATCGTTGATTTTGACGGAGATGCTCGTCCCGATGTCACTGTCAGCGATATCGGCGCCGATGAGTATATCGCCACCCAGACCGTTTACCCGGCCCTGACCCTGTTGAGCCCGGTGGGCGGGGAGATCATCGTCTCCGGTTCCGAGTACAATATATCCTGGGGCGCCCCGACCGGAGCTGGGATTGATAGTTTCGAGCTCTACTATTCGTTGGACGGCGGCACCACGTGGACCCTGATCGACACCGTTGCCGATCCGACCGCAGGCTGTTATCTCTGGCAGATTGAGGAGGAGATCCAGGCCAATGACCAGGTTCTGGTTCGGGTGGTTGCTCTTGATGACACCGCAGCCGTTGTCGATACCGTTACCTCCGCTTCGGGGGTCACCATTGACATCAATGCCCTGATCAGTCCTAACGGCGGCGAGACCCTGATTTATGATGCGGCCAGCCCGACGGATACTTATCAAATCAGCTGGCTGAACCCTTATGCCACTGAGTTGACCGATGAAATCAGCCTCTGGTACCAGGTCAATAATGGCCTGTGGACCCTGATTGCGACGGGTTTAGCGGGAGATGCCACAAGCTATGACTGGACAATCCCACCGGTGACCGCTCAGATGGATGAGTACCGGATAAGGTTGATTATCGCTGACAGTACTTTTGTCAACCGGCTGGTTGATATCAGCGACAACCCGTTCTTTATCCAGCCCGCCCCGGTTATTGCGCCGGTCGTACCTCCGGTCGGCCCTGCTGATGATCCTGTTGTTGGCGCTGAACCTCCTGTTCCGGATATCACCGGGGCCGGGATTAACTTCCAGTGCCCGGATGCAACCGGCGGTCTCGCCTCACTCAGCGTTGTTGTCGATGACGGCATGTATCGGGCCGATGATGGTGAAATTACCAACCCCGCCAAGCCACAGCAGGTCTGCCTGCACCTGGCCGCCGGTGACGGCTTTGCGATGATGGCTGATGGTGTTGGCCAGTACATGTTCGGCTTCAGTAATGTTACCGGCATCGCCGATGAAGCGGTCATGAATATGTGGGACGATTTGACTGCCCCGGGTGGTGTGCTGGCGAGTAATTTCCCGTCGCCGCTGCTCAAATTCAAAGAGGGTGACGAGGTCTATCTTACCCTGACCAATGTCGGGATGATGATGCGACCGGATCTTTTTGATCCCCACACCGTCCATTGGCATGGTTTTCGTAATGCCGCTTCGATCTTCGACGGGGTGCCCGAGGCCTCGATCTCCATCAATATGGGTTCCAGCCTGACCTATTACTACAAGGCGGCTGAGCCAGGCACCTTCATGTACCATTGTCATGTCGAGGCCAGCGAACATATGCAGATGGGGATGCTCGGCAACCTCTATGTGACCCCGGCCCAGGATGGGACTGCAATCAATGGTTTCAGTCAGTTCGCCTATAACGATGGTGACGGCTCCACCGGCTATGACCACGAGGTCTATCTGCAGCTCGCCTCATTTGACCCTGACTTCCATAATGCCAGCGAGAACACCCAGCCCTTGCCGTTTGCCGAGATGGAAGACCGTTATCCGATGATCAATGGCCGGGGCTATCCGGACACGATCAATCCCGGCAATATAAGCAATGCGGAGGGATACGAGTCGCAGAGGGACCATTCAATCATTACGGCCCCTGTCACTGCCGGTCAGAAAATCCTGTTGCGGGTTTCCAGTCTTTCAACCACCGCTTTCCACACCCTTACGGTGTTGGGAATTCCGATGCAGATTGTTGGCCAGGGTTCGCGGCAACTGGGCGTAGATCAATATCGCCAGGTTAACTCGGTAACCCTTGGCGGCGGCCAGGCGTTTGATGTCCTTCTGGATACCACGGGCGTGGCGCCCGGGACCTATTTTGTCTATGTTACAAATTTGGACAATCTTGCCAACCACGGTGAGGATTTCGGCGGCATGATGACTGAAATTGTAATTCAATAATAAGATTCTGAGTCTCTGGTACGGAGGATGACTATGTATAATTTTAGAAACGGATACCGAAAATGGGTGGTGCTGCTTGCGGCTTTGTTGCCGCTGGTCTTCTCGACCACGGCCCAGGCGGTGATTGAGGGAATTAGCGGTGCTGCCGGAACCCCAGTCTTCAACTTGCGGGCCAAGTCCGGTCATATCAGTACCGGGGATGGCAGCAGTGTGCTGTTCTGGGGTTATGGTGATGATGGCGGCCCTATCGGCGTCCAGTATCCCGGCCCGACCATGATGGTTAACGAGGGAGATCTGGTCACCGTAAATCTGGTCAATGAGCTTAGCGAGGCAACCTCCATTGTCTTCCCGGGCCAGGAGGTGACCGCCAGCGGCGGCGTGCCGGGCCTGTTGACCAGGGAAGCGCCGCCCGACCGTTTGACCACGGTAACCTATACCTTTACCGCCAACCAGCCCGGCACGTTCACCTACTATAGTGGCACCCGGCCGGATCTGCAGGTGGAAATGGGAATGGTCGGAGCGCTTATTGTTTATCCTGCTACGGCTAATACCGCCTATGGTGATGCTCGTTCAGCCTATGATTACGAGTATCTTTTTCTGCTGACCGAAATGGATCCCCTGATCCATGATCAGGTTGAATTCGGCCAGATGAGCTCTGTTAATACCGCAACCGCCAAACCGGTTCTCTGGTTTATCAATGGCCGCAACGGCCCGGATACCCTGGGTAACGTTGGTGATCCGACCCTGCCGACCCAGCCCTATAACATTATCCCGCGCCTCAATCCTGGTGGACGGTTGTTGTCCAGGGTTATCGGGGCCGGCCGGGATTTGCACCCATTCCATTTCCACGGCAACAACTTCGATCTGATTGCCAGGGATGGCCGCTTCCTTGAAAGCGCTCCCGCTGCCCAGAAGAATGGCGAGGTTGGTATCTTGCCGGACCTGGCGGTTTCCGATTTTACCCTGACCGTGGCCCCCGGCGCCACCTATGACACGATCTTCACTTGGACCGGCAAGGACCTGGGCTGGGATATTTACGGCGATGGGGCCACCCATACCTGCACTCCTGATATCAATGGCTTCGATTTCACCACCTATGAGTGGTGTGATGACCATAATAAACCGTTCCCGGTGACCCTGCCCAGCACCGGTGACATTACTCCGGGCGCGATGTACAGCGGCAGCCCATTTCTAGGCGCGGCCGGCTTTTTACCGCCGGGTGAGGGCGGCAATAATCCCAATAGCGGTTTCTTTTACATGTGGCACTCCCATAATGAAAGAGAGATTATCAACTTTGACATATTTCCCGGCGGCATGTTGACCTTCCTGATTGTCGAGCCGCCTAATGTCGTTATCCCTTAGCTAAACAGAGGACTGAATATGAAAAAAAATGTGAGAAAAAGAATATTCACAACCCTCCTGGCGGTAACGCTGAGTTGGGGGATAATGGTTCCTTTCGCAGCGGCTGTGGACATGGTGGCAGAATCCACTACAGTTACCATGCCGGGCGGTGAGGTGGTGACCATGTGGGGTTATGCAGTCCCTGCTGAACCGGCCTATGACACGGCTTTTGGGCCTAACGGGCCGCCGGTAATCAAACTTACTGCCGGGGCTACCCTTACTATCAACCTGACCAACAACCTGGCCGAGGAGACTTCAATAGTCATCCCAGGGCAGCAGGCTACCGAGACGAACGCCATGGTGCCGACCTGGACCGACGGGACAACCGGTAACCGGGGGGTATTGCCAGCAAATTTGCTCAAGAGAGTTCGCTCTTTTACCCATGAGGCGGCAGCCGCAGGCAGTGATACATATTCCTGGGGGCCTCTAAAAGCCGGCACCTACCTGATCCAGAGCGGCACCCATCCGGCTGTCCAGGTGCAGATGGGTCTCTATGCGGTGTTGATCGTCGATGAGGTCGCCGATGCTGAGGCGTATCCCGGCATAGCCTATAGCAATGAGGTGACCCTGCTTTTCAGTGAAATCGACCCATATCTACATGCTGCGGTTGCCGGAGGGACCTATGGGAGCACTTACGTGAACACCATGCAGGAAGGTTACCGGCCCCGTTATTTTCTGATCAACGGTCAGCCATATTCAGCGGACCGTTCGCCGATTGCAGCCGGAGTGGACACCGATACCACTATATTGCGCTTCCTCAACGCCGGTCTGCGGGACCGGGAGCCCATTGTCCAGGGCGGGGTAATGAGCGTGGTGGCTGAAGATGGCAATCCTACCCCCTTTGCCGGGGCAGTTCAGCAATATTCAATCGATCTGGCGCCGGGTAAAACCATGGACGCTACGTTCAGCCCGTTAGCGGCCTTCAATGGTTATGTCCCGGTTTATGATCGTCGTCTGGGCCTGAGCAATGATGGCGCCAGTCCCGGCGGGATGGTGGCCATGCTGGAGATCGGTCCTGCCACCCATACCCTGGACGTAGTTGTTGATCCGCTTGGCACCGGTACCGGGAATATCCGGATGGTCGGCGCTCCCGGCGGCATTGATACTGCCACACTTATACCTGACAGTACCGAGGACCTGCTGGCCGGCACTGAAGTAACTCTGCACGGCACCGGCGCTCCCGGCTCAACTTTGACCGGTTGGACAGTCCTGGATAGCGGCGGGCTACCGACCCTTGAATGCCAAAAGGACCCATTGACTGATCCTGACCCGTATGGCGACTGCGTGGTAGTAATGGATCAAAACAAAACCGTGACCGCCACCTTTACCAGCTATCCGGCGGTAACCTTGATTGGCCCGAATGGCGGTGAGACCATTGCCGGCGGCTCCGGTTATACCATTGCCTGGGGCGCTCCGGCCGATGCCGTGACCTTTACCCTGGGTTATTCCTTCGGAGCCGGCAGTCCCTGGAAGACCATAGCTACCGGGGTAACCGGTGATAGGTATGTCTGGGTAATTCCGGAAACCGTCCCCAATCATGGTGATTTATACGTGGCGGTTATCGGCTACGACGCCACAGGTGCGTTGGTTGGTAAGGACACCTCGGATGTTGCGGCGCAACGGAACTCTATTGCTTTAACCACCCCGAGCGCCAGCGGTATAGTCTTGAGCGCCAGCGGCGACGTTACCTATGATATTACCTGGGCCAGCAGTATGGTGTCCGGGACCGTTGCGAATATAGGTATCTGGTATCAGACCGCGCCGGGGATGGGCTGGAAACTGATAACCGTTTTGGCCAATGATACTGGTTCTTATACCTGGACGATTCCCGTCGAGACCACAACTGAGGCCTTGGTGGGCGTTATCTTCTATGATGCCCTGGGCGAAGTTTTGTATCTGGATGTGAGTGATAATGTTTTTGAGATGGCCCCGTAAGCATCTTCCGGAAGAAGCTTTTTGCTGGCCTGGAGGTAACAGCCCGAAATGGTAGTTATTCCAGTAACAAATGACTAAAAAAGGGCAGGATATGCATCCTGCCCTTTTTTATGGAGAAACTCTTTACATGTTAGAATGGCGCCTGATCAGTTTTTCCCGAGGTTTGCAGATGCTCCTGCTGGTTGTGCTTTTTGTGGGGCTGACTGCCTGTACTACTCTTAACTCTGCAGAAAAAAAGACCGTCTTTGCGCCGCCTGATATCAACCAGCGCACGGCCATCTCTGCAAAACGGTGTCCCCCTTTTGCAGACAGTGACAGGCTGGCGCTTGAAGAAGGCGCCGCCAGCGCCGGGGAAGCGGCTGGTAGCATCGGAGAGCCGCTTTGTCCTCCCGCAGATGGATTGGGCATAAAGATAACCGGAATTCAATGGTCGGCGGCTGGGTACATGTTGAATTTTCGTTATACGGTGATCAACCCGGCAGAGGCGCTGCCGATGTTTGATCGGTCCGTAATTCCATACCTTGTCCATGAAAAAAGCGGGGCCCGATTCATGGTGCCGAGCCCGGCCAAATTAGGTCCGTTTCGGACCACCGGCGCCCCGGAAGAAGGACGCATTTATTACACGATGTTTGCCAATCCCGGGCGCTATGTGCAGCAGGGAGATCTGGTTACCGTTGTGGTTGGTGAGCATCGCTTTGAACATCTAACCGTAAAATAATAAATGACAACCCTATGAGCTTTTTCCGCCATACTGTTGTTGCCCTGATTACCGCAAGTCTGTTGCTGACAGGGCCTGTTCTCTGCCAGGCGGCGACCATGGGCAGGCAATTGCAGGCTTCCCTGGGGACCGCTGCGCCCAATACGGAATTGCCCGTTCTTATTACTTTCTCAGACAAGGTTGACCCTCGCTCTTTCATCTCCGGCTCCCCACGACAGCGCCGGGACGAACTGGTTCGCGCCATGCGCGGGAAGGCGAAAGACACCCAGCAACCGCTAAAAGATTTCCTGCAGACCCGCGGAGTCAGGAACATCAAGTCCCTATGGATCATTAACGGGCTGGCCATCGACGCCCGGCCGGAGCTGATCAAGACTATTTCCCAGTGGCCCGGGGTCGCGGAGATAAGGACCAACGGGACGATCACTGTGCCGGAAGTTAGCCTCCAGGCCGTGGGGACTTCGGAATGGAATATCGCGGCTGTCGGCGCCGAGCAACTGTGGAATATGGGGCTGACCGGGGCAGGAGTGGTGGTCGCAACCCTGGATAGCGGGGTTGATGGGGCCCATCCAGAGTTACAGGGTAAATGGCGGGGCTGGAACGGTGTTCCCTGCGATCCCCTGATAAACACCACCACCAGGGATTGGTTTGATCCCTACGGAGAACATCAGAATTGCCCCTATGATAGAGATGGTCATGGAACCGCTGTTATGGGGATTATAGCAGGAGGCGATGGCGGGGGAACAGCCATCGGGACAGCGCCTGATGCCACCTGGATTGCGGCCAAGATATTTAATGATGCCGATAGTGCCTCATATGACGCCATTCACAGCGCTTTTCAGTGGGTGCTTGATCCAGATGGCAATGGCGACACCAGCGATGCTCCGGATATTGTCAATAATAGCTGGGGCTTGAACGGGGTTAATCAATGTACAGATGAATTCCAGGCCGATATCCAGTTATTAAAGACGGCCGGTATCGCGGTGGTATTCAGTGGCGGCAATACCGGCCCCGATCCGTCTTCAAGCAGCAGCCCCGGCAACTACCCGGAAAGTATTGCGGTAGGTTCTACGGATCAGACTGGGGATATCGCATTTTTTAGCGGTCGCGGTCCTAGTCCCTGCCCCTCTGCCGATCCCATTTTCCCGCAATTGGTTGCGCCGGGGGTCGGGATCAAGACGACCGACCTGTCTTTCGGGGGAGTAATCCCCGGCTCATATACGTTTGTCGATGGCACCTCCTTTTCAGCCCCCCATGTGAGCGGGATAATGGCCCTGCTCCTTGGGGCTGGCGGTTTTCCCGCCACCACGATCCAGGACCTGGAAATAGCCTTGGAACTTTCGGCCACGGACCTGGGTGCTGAAGGGGTGGACAATGATTTTGGTTATGGTCAGATCAACGCCCGGGCTGCCGCCAACCGCTTGGCTGGTCTCCCTCATCTGGCCGTTTACGATACCAAGCCGCCTGAGCATGATCGTGTCCTTGATTTTGGCTCCATTCCCGTCGGCATGGCTGTGATTCATCCTGTTGTTATCCGTAACAGTGGCGGCGGGGTCTTGACCCTGGCGCTAAATGACTGGTCAGCACTGAATCCATCTTTCACGGTTATCAGTGACACGTGCAGTGGTGTTGATTTGCTCTCAGATGAAGATTGCCGCCTGATGGTGCAATTTTCCCCCACTGGTGATGGCGTTTTTAATGAGGCTTTGAGTTTCTCCTCTAATGATACTGAGCAAAATCCCATAATCGTCTCTTTGGCAGGGACGGGTAATCTGGATCCTCTCCCTCCGCAAATCGAGGTTTCAGCGGAGGGGCAAGTGCTTGCTTTCGGCTCTGTGCCGCCAGGATCGACTTTCGATAAATTATTAACCATAAGTAATTCCGGCGAAGAATTTTTATTGATCAGCCAGATCGATTCCGGCAGTTTGCCAACCCAGTTTTCCATTACTACCGATAACTGTACCGGCGCCAGCCTCGCCATTAACGAATCCTGTAATGTGATCTTTTCCTTTGCCCCCGACTTTTTAAAAACCTTTCAAGCCTCTGTGGCTATCATTTCCAGTGATCCCGATCAGAATCGAATAACTGTATCTCTTACGGGTACCGGCAATAATCCACCTAACCCGGCACTTCTCATCTCCCCCCCTAATGGGTCTGTTGGTCTGGGAACCACAGTAACCTTTAAGTGGCAACAGCCCGCTGACCCGGATGGCGATCTGGTGACGGATAAGGTTTTGATTGCTGAATCAACCCCAGCCGCGGCCGGAATCCCGACGATGAGCACAGTAAATTTCCCCGGATCCGGTTTGCCGGCAAAGTCGTACATCCCGTTATGTCTGGCGCTATTGTTAATAATCTCGTTCAGGAAAAAACCGAGAATCAGATTTTTTACCATACTGGCTGCAGGTATTATCCTTCTGAACTCTTGTGGAGGGGGAGGCGGAGGATCACCTGCAACTAACAGCAGCTTCACGACCACCGGCCTTAAAAGCGGCACGACCTATTCCTGGAAAGTGGTTTCACAAGATGGTGGGGGGGGCGCAACCGAAAGCAGCACTTGGAGTTTTACCACCAAATAGGCGCGACTAAAGCGTCTGTCTATGCGTGATAACGGAGGCACCAATGATCTGCAACAGGTGGTTAAATCAATCGTGCTTGATTTTGGGTCAAGATACTACAGTGTCGAATTTAAAAAAACATTTGATTTTTGCTGCATCGGCTGATGTATAATGAATTTAAGTTGTTAAATGAAGGATTGAAACGGATTGTTGTTTCAGACCAACCCCTTAAGGGTGGCTTCTGGATGGAGAGCTTATGAAAAACAGACAATTTAAGATGCGTTATGCGGTTGTGGGGCTGGCTGTCCTGTGGGTTGTTTCTGCTCCTTCGCCCTCTTCTGCTACGGAGCTGAAGTTTACCTCCGACACCATGGTTTGGGGCTACGAGCGAGATAAAAACACCAAGAGAGATATTCTGGTGGCGCCGCTCTACGAATTTTTACAGGTTGATTACGGGGCCTTGAGTGAAGCGGGTTTCTCCCTGCATGCAAGTGGTTGGGGCCGCGCCGATGTTGGGGATCGTGATTTCTTTGCGGATAATGAAACCGGCGAACTTCTTTACGGTTACCTTGAATATACGACGGAAAACTACAATCTTTCGACCCGGTTGGGACGGCAATATGTTTTTGAAGGTCCGGCCAGTGAGAGTATTGACGGGATCAGGGTCCAGGGTGAAATTTCCGTTTTTTCCTTTAGTGGCTTTGCCGGGTTGCCGGTGGCCCTGGACGAAGATAATGGCATTAGTGGTGACGCGGCCTATGGTTCCACTCTGCGCTATAGGTGGCATGAGTTTAATAAAATAGGTCTTGCCTATAAACATGTCACTAGTGACAACAATCGGGATGAGGAATCGGTTGGGCTGGATGTTTTTATGGCCTTGCCCAAAGGCGTCGATCTGACGGTGCTGTCAACCCGCAACCTGGTTTCTGATGATTGGGCAGAACATTTTGTTGAGGCCCGCTTTGATCTCTTTGAAATTGGTTTTCGGCCATATTTCCAACTGTACCAATACGAAGATTATTTTTCGGTCGGGACCAATTCAGCCAATCCTTTCCGCTATCTGGCTGAGACCAATGAAGAGTTGACCATTTTTGCTACCGATTTGTCCAAAGTGACGGATAGCAGTTGGGAATATGGGGCGAAGCTAAAATATTATGATTACTCCAATCTTGGCGATAACTCCCAGTACTTCTCGGCCCTGGCGACTTGGCATGGTGAGGCACTGACCCAGGTCGGGGCTGAGATTGGCGCCATGGCTGGCGATAAGCCCCAAAATGAGTATTTCATCTATCGAATTTATGCTTATTGGGCGCACCATTTTGCCGACATCAAACCAGGATTTGTCAGTGCTGATCTGGTTTTTGTCGATTACCAGGAAGAAATCCACAATGAGGACAGTTCTCTCTTTGCCTCAATTGGCAGTGGCTGGTATCTACTCGACGATTCTCTGGAACTGAAGTTGTCAGTGGATTACAGCTCTGATCCGTTTTTCAGTGATGACTGGCGGGGGATGATGGCACTTACTTATAAATTCAGGTCGGAAGAGGGATAGCGATGCCGAAAATTATCAAGAAGATTGGAGCCATCTTGCCCATTGTGGTTTTGACCTGGCTACTGACTACCGCTGTCAGTCATGGCCGCCCGCCCGTGCACCCCTCTGACGTGGATCTGGGCAAAAAGAGGCCCATCTGCACCGAATGCCATGATGAATCCGCTGGCGGCGTGGTCTTCCACAGATTTAACCACACGGTATATTTTGCGGACAACCACCGCTCCCTGGCCCGTCAACGCTCGGAGATCTGCTCTATGTGTCATCAACAGAGTTTCTGCAATGACTGTCATGCGGTAAATACCGAGCTCAAGCCTTCCCTGCGCAGACAAACTGATACCTACCGGCGCACTCAGCACCGTGGTGATTATCTGTCCCGACATCGGATTGACGGCCGTATTGACCCTACGTCCTGTTTCCGTTGTCACGGCAGTCCTAAAACAGCCAAGAGTTGTGTGCGTTGCCATGGCTAGAATTAAATTTAATAGGGAGTCGTTCAAATGAACAGTGACAGATGTTTTCTTGCCCTGCTGTTTGCACTTTTAGTCTTTGCCGGTTGTACGTCAACGCCAAACGAGGATGCCCCCCTTGCCGATGAGGGCCATCCGGCGGGATGGCTTACGGTCCACAATCAGGAAGCTATTGATGATGTGGTGTCGTGCAAGTCCTGTCATGGCGCTGATTATTCGGGTGGTTCCGTTGGGGTGAGTTGTTTCACCTGTCATCTTTCCGGGCCACCATTTACCGTTCACCCGGCAAGCTGGGGAGGGGATACGGTTGCTGGCCATCAGAACTTTGCGGCCGAACTAAGCTGGACCAGCTGTGCCACCTCCGGCTGTCATGGCGCTGGCACCACCAGTCTTAGAGGCGGGGTCTTTGACGGGGTGGAGACCGGTCCCAGCTGTTTTACGAGCATTGTTGGTTGCCATACTACTACGGCCAATAATGGTCCGCCTGCACCGACAACCGGACCGGCAATCCATACGGTAAATTACGCTACACCTGCCGATCATGGTCCCGTTGCCAAGCAAAATCAACTGTACTGTCGCAATTGTCACGGTCGACCGGAGAATAACTTTGACGGCGGCTTTGTGACGCCCAATTATAGCGGTGTCGATGAGTGCTCCCTTTGCCATCCTGATGCCAAGGCCCATCCCACCGATTGGCAAGGCACTAATAATTCAGGTGCAGACGGCTATGCGGCCACACATTGGGGGGTAACCACTGCAGCAATTAACAACAGTTGCTCGCTCTGTCATAACGTGAGTTCCGCTTCGCCGCCCAGTCCGATGAGCAATGCCCCGACCTGTTTTAACGCTGATTTCAAAAATGCCGACAATCCTGACGCGGCGCTTACTTGTCATGCCGGTGGTCCTCTTGGTCACGATTCAACTTCGTTTGCCTGGGCTGGTACCTGCAATGATTGCCATACCGATGGCGGCTTAGGTATTGTCAGCGGAGTCCATAACGGCAACTGCTCAAACTGCCATGTGTCAGATACTGATCGAACAATCAGAAGGACAGGAATAAACGGTGATGCAACCCAGGCTGATTCGTTGGTTGATCCGAATACCGCCAATTGCCTGACCTGTCATGATCCGGCAGTATATCCAACCGATGTCTTCCATCACCTGCTGCCTTCGTTTATATCTCGTGACTGTGTTGATTGTCATGGCCTGAATGTTACTCATAATGTCAGTTTCAATGCGACCACCGACCTTTCCGGCGTCTCGCCATGTTCAGCTGTGGGCTGCCATGATGGCGAGGTTGAAACCTGGGCCGACATACTGACCCGTCATGATCAGTTTAATGGTTATGGCGCCTCGGTCTGCGATACCTGCCATAAAGCCTATACTGGTGGTGATGTATTTGCTGGGGTGCCCGTGCAGACCTCAAGGACAGGTCTTTACAATGAACCCAGGACCATTGAGAATGTTATCACCACTGCGATGAACTCTGGAGCTACGGTGAATTGCCTCGAGTGTCATTTGGACCGGCAGGACCCTCATAGCGGGCATGATGCCACCGTGTTTAGTTTTGGCGCTGACGGTTGCGATGCAGCTGGTTGCCATGATCAGGCCAGGTACCCAGCTGGCGGGACACCGCCTGAGGTGGTGAACGATGTCCATGGCGCCGTGTGTATAACCTGCCATGACAATGCCGCTGGTGGCCTTACCACGACCATCCCCGGTGACCCGGCTAACGGTGTAGATGGTGACGCCACCCTGGCGGCAGGACCCTCTTATGCTGCCGCCACCTGTCGGACCTGTCATGTCGGTCCCGGGGTCAATTTGATTCCGGACATTCATCATGATCATGTCGAAGCAGATCCGGTGACCGGGGACTGCACCTTCTGCCATGCCGGTGGCCCTCCCGGCCATCCTGCCGATTTCGCCGCCAGCTCGGGTGGCTGTGAGGCCTGTCATACTGGAGCTAATGTGGTGAATGATATTCATGGCGGCCAGTGTACCCTCTGTCACGCTTCAGCTCCCTTCAGCGCCACTAATGAAAGAGTCGGCGCCAACAGCGACGGTGATGCTACCTTGGCAGACGGCACTGCAGCAGGAGGGGCCTGGGCTTCGGTAACCTGTCTAACATGCCATGCTGGCCTCGGGGTCAATACGATCCCAGATATTCATCATGATAATACCTCCGCTGGGGCCGGGCCTACAGAAGCTATAGCGGGCAACTGTACCTACTGTCATGCTGATCCAAGGCCGGCGCTTAATACTGCTAATGGTCTCGGCCTTCTGGCGGGTCAGGAGCCCATGTCGGTAACCGCGCTTTCCTGTCGGGAATGCCATACGGACGGTGCTGGTAGTATCTATCTGAACACCTATGCCCCGACGTCACCAACCTATGGCCCCCCGGCGCCAGTAACTAATGCCAGCGGGGTCACCATAGCGACCAACTTTGAGACAGTCCAACAGACTATCATGGACGGCAATGGCTTAACAGTTGATCATAGCTTTGCCACCACGATCCAGAATTTCGGGGCCTGCCTGTCCTGCCATTTGGCTAATGTAACGACCATTTATGGCACTTCCGCCGTAAAGGTTAACGTCTTTCACGCTCGGCCGCAGGATTGGGCTCTGAATGGCAATGACACTGATGATACCGGCGCCAATGACCAGACTGAGGTGCTGCGCGGTGCTCCGGGCCGGGAGACCTTCAGAATGTTTGGTGATGCGGGTAACTACTGGCCCCTTGGCAATCTTCGTGACCAGGGTTGGCAGCTCTGCGGAGCTGCTGATAAAAGCTATGAGTTCTGCTCTAATAATGAAACGCGGTGGAAGGATAGCCTTCAAAATATTCAGAATGATTGGGACCTCCCGGTGGGTGGTTTCGGCACTAGAATGACGATTCCGTGCGGGAACTGGAACGATGACGGAAGCAGAGAATACTGCACTGGTGTTATTGGTGGTGGAGGTGTCAGTACCCGGTCGGTGCCACGTTTTTAGGAGATCCCGGCTTGCAATAGAGTGGCCTGAAACCCTATCTATTTGATAAGGGCCTAATTGATCCCCTGCTGTAGAATGGCAGGGGATTTTCTTTCTATCTGGAACCTGCATATCTACTCTGGCAGGCCCGGCTTCTTTATCCTCTCCGATTTTGTTACCACACTCCGAAAAAGTGTATGGGCTCAACTCCATGTTTGGCAGCTGCGCCTTAAATGATAGTTTAATTCCTGATTTGTATAATGATTTTGACTTGCAAAACCCTTTGTTTTTGCTTATATATTGCCGCTTCACACTCCAAGAAAAACAGAATCTTTCGGCTAGTCAATCATTCTGAGAGTGTGTTAGAATTTTCCAGTTTTGACATAATGCGCCCGTAGCTCAGCTGGATAGAGCAACGGACTTCTAATCCGTAGGCCACAGGTTCGAATCCTGTCGGGCGCACCA
>JBDLJC010000032.1:0-38969 GCA_039714535.1 Thermodesulfobacteriota bacterium
TGAGTATTGAGAGGGCCAGCTTGTCCTGTTGCGCGGATTAAACTTCAAGAAGGCAACTATGTTGTTCCTCCTCAGTGGAACATTTTGCAAAAGGCTCAACAATATCGCATTATTACAGGTGCTAAGGCAGGAGAGTGGTTTCAAGATGGGAGTAGATCGAGGCGCTCTTTTGAGGTAGAAAACAGACTATTCCTTGCTGGCTGTCGGTGGCGAACAGGCCCAATTGTTTAAGGGCCGCGCCGGAAAATTCAACGAAGGCGGTCTTGCGGAAAAATTCATCACGAGTTCGGTAATTATAGAGCGGCTCCAAGTTCTGAGCCATACTGCGGTTTAACTTCTTGCGGAGACCGTGCAAGTCTTCGCTCTGGAAAAAATCCGGGATGAAGCGATTGCCGCAACGCAGCCAGTCATAGCGTAGCAATTCCCCGATTAAGGTGCCATCCGCTCGCTCGGCGGTGGCCTTGATCAGAAGCTCGGTGAGCAAGGTCTGAGTGGCTGACAGGTTGAAGAAGTTGCGAGTGCGGCAGACAGTCAGCAGGTTTTCAAAGAAGGTCAGGATGTCTTCGTTCTGCTCACGCAGGTAGCCGAACAGGCTGGGAAAGTAACGGTTATTATGGAAGGCCTCAACACACTCGCCGAGCCAATAAAGATGGCTGATAGTCTGCTGGTCCATCTGCTCGGTAGCCAGCACCTCATAGGGTGGTTTTTGGCAGTGAAGCAGCCCCGGAGTCTGACTGATTTTTGTTGCGGGCAGCACTTTCAAGAGTCCCATCTGGATATAATGGGGGCCCATGGCAAAGACATCATTCAGCGATTGCCGGAAGCTGGCCTCGGTCTCTTCCGGCAGACCGAGGATCAGGTCGGCATGGAGGTGGATATTGTTGAGGGCTGCCAGGCGGCACATGTTGGCGCGAACCTTGGCCAGATCCATGACCCGGTTGACCGCGGCCAAAGTTACCGGGTTGGTTGACTGAATGCCAAGTTCAAATTGAAAGCGGCCGACCGGCAACTTCGCTAAAAAATCAAACATCTCCTCGGTGAAGAGATCGGGTGCCATCTCAAAATGGAAGACTGTGCTGCCCGCTTGATCAGCCAAAAAACGCCAGATTGCCATGGCCCTTTCCGGTTTGGCGTTGAAGGTCCGATCGACGAATTTGATGATCTTGGGCTTATGGTGGAGGATGGCAGCCAGTTCCTGTTCGACCAGGGCCAGTTCCTTCCAGCTAACGCCCTGTTCGACCGAGGACAAACAGTAGGTGCATGAAAAAGGACAACCGCGGACCGATTCATAATAGATATGTCGGTTCCGTAATTCCGACATCAGATCTTCATCACTGTAAGGCGATGGAAAAGGGTGGCCCGGGGTGCAGTTATAGCTCGGGGCTGGTTGGCCGTTTTGCAGGTCCTGGTAGAATGAAGGATCAAGCCCCTCGATCTCACCGTTGATTATGGTGCAGTTGGCTGGCAGCTCATCCCATGCAAAGGCACTGGCTTGGGGACCGCCCAGTACGAAAAATGTGTCCGGCAGGATAGTCGCCAGATCGTTCAACATCCTTTTGACCAGTTCGCCATTCCAGATATAGACTGAGAAAAACAGGGAATGGGGGTTCCCCTCACTGATCTTCAATAGGGTTTCGTAGTAGGGGTCATTGATGGTGAACTGGTGGAATTCCGTCTCGGCCGTTGGCAGGTGTCTTTTCAGTTCTTCCCTGACATAGAAAAGGGCCAAGCAGGAGTGGATATAGCGACCGTTGAAGGCTATCAGTTTTAGATGCATCTATTTCATGGCGTCAAAAAACTCAGATCTACGTCGTTGTAGCGCATTTTGTTCGTTCGACATACCATAAGTATGGTCTCGCTCACAAAAATACACTACCCTTTGTATATCGAATTTTTTGCTTAGCCATCCCGGTATTTTTTAACGAGATCGTTGCACTTAATTAAATTGTATTTGACATTGCTTTACAGGTACTGTCAATGATTGACAATCGGTGATTCGCATATTAATTCAAAGCCAAACAAAAAATTATGGGAAACATATCCAAATGAATATTTATGGTTTAATTATCCTGATTGCCCTGTTGGGCAATTTTGTTCTGGCAGTAATTGCCGATTGGCTCAATCTCCGCGCCCTTGACCCTAATTTGCCGGGCGAGTTCGAAGGGGTTTACGATACCGAAAAATACGCCAGCTCCCAGGAGTATACCAGGGTCGGAACCCGCTTCGGTTTTGTTACCACCATCTTTGATCTGACCCTCCTCCTGGTTTTCTGGCAGGTCGGCGGTTTTAATTATCTCGACCAGCTGGTGCGCGGCTGGGGGCTGGGGGTGATTGCGACCGGTCTGGTTTTTACCGGCATCCTGCTGTTGACCAAAACGCTAATTTCACTGCCGTTCAGTATCTACTCGACCTTTGTTATTGAGGAGCGTTTCGGCTTCAACCGGACCACTCCCGCCACCTTTATAACCGATCTTCTCAAGGGGATCATGCTAACTATTGTGCTGGGCGGGCCTTTGCTGGCGGCGGTCCTCTGGTTTTTTGCTACGGCCGGCAACCTGGCCTGGCTCTGGTGCTGGGGGGCGGTTACCCTGTTCACCCTGATAGTCCAGTTTATTGCGCCAGCCTGGATTATGCCGCTCTTTAACAAGTTCAGCCCCCTGGAGGAAGGGGAACTGCGGGAGGCCATCTTCAATTTTGCCGATTCGGTCGATTTTTCCCTGAAGAATGTTTTTGTGATGGACGGCTCGAAGCGCTCCAGCAAGTCGAATGCCTTTTTTACCGGCTTTGGCCGTAACAAACGGATCGCCCTTTTCGATACCCTTATCAACAACCATTCCGTACCCGAACTGGTTGGCGTGCTGGCTCACGAGATCGGCCATTACCAGAAAAAGCATATTCTCCAGGGGATGGTGATCAGCATCCTCCATACCGGGGTGATGCTTTATCTGCTGTCGATCTTCGTCAGCCATCCCGGATTGTTTGCGGCTTTCCATATGGAGCACAGCTCCATTTACGCAGGGATGATCTTTTTCGGGCTGCTGTTTACGCCAATTGAAATGATCATCTCGCTATTGATGAACATCCTGTCCCGTCACAATGAGTTTGAGGCGGACGCTTTTGCCGCCGAGCATACCGGCGAGCCGAAAAGCATGATTGAGGCCCTGAAAAAATTATCGGTCCACAATCTGGCCAACTTGACTCCGCACCCATTTTATGTGTTACTACATTATTCCCACCCACCTCTATTGCAGAGGATTACAGCTCTGCGGGCATTGGCCGGTGGGAAGCAACCAAATTAATTAAGGAGTAAATCATGCCCGACAAACCCGATGGAAGCATTCTGCAACGCGATAAAGAAACCTATGCCATTGTGCCCCGCACTCCGGCAGGATTGTTGAGCCCGGAATTTTTGGAGAAGCTGGCCGGTGTAGTCCGCAAATATGATATCCCGATCACCAAGATCACTTCCGGCCATCGCCTGGCCCTGGTCGGTCTCAAAAGGGATGATATAGGCAAAGTCTGGGACGAGCTGGGGGCCGATGTCGGCCGGGCCACAGAGCTTTGTCTCCATTACGTTCAGGCCTGTCCTGGCAACACAGTCTGCAGCTTGGGCGTGCAAGACTCCCTGGGGCTGGGAATTGAACTTGAGAAACGCTATCTCGGCGTCGAGATGCCGGCCAAGCTGAAAGTCGGGGTTTCCGGCTGTCCGATGACCTGCTCGGAGGGGTATGTTCGCGATGTCGGTCTGATCGGCAAAAAAAGCGGCTGGATCGTTGCCTATGGCGGCAACAGCGGCGGCCGGCCCCGAATAGCCGACGTGGTCGCCGAGGGGTTAACCACGGAGGAGGCTATTGCCCTGGTCGACAAGCTGGTCGAGTATTATCGGCAGAATGGCAAGAAGCGGGAGCGGGTGGCCAGGATGGTAGACCGGTTGGGTATCGAAGCGGTCAAGGCAGCGGTTCTTTAAAGATTTTAAATCAGGCGGGACCTGTTGATGGAAGCTCTGGGCTGGATAATTACAAGCGGTCTGATCATGTGCCTCATCGCTCTGGTTGGCAGTGTGGTTTTTTTCATGACTGAGGCCACCTTTCAGAAGGTGTTGCTGCCTCTGGTCGCCCTTTCCGCCGGGACCCTGATCGGCGGCGCCTTTCTCCATATGATCCCGGAGGGGCTGGAGGCCTTCAAAGGAGCATCCGAGATGTTTTTTCTCTGGTTGCTGGCCGGCTTCCTGACCTTCTTCGCCCTTGAGCAGATCATTCACTGGCACCATTGCCGTCAGGCCGAAGCCACCTGCAAGAAACCATTGGGGCATCTGATCCTGATCGGCGACGGACTGCATAATTTTATTGGCGGTCTGGCCGTGGCCGGCACCTTCCTGATCGATATCAGATTGGGGATCGCCACCCTGCTGGCCGCCGCCGCCCATGAGATTCCTCAGGAACTGGGCGACTTTGCGGTGTTGCTCCATGCCGGCTGGAGCCGCAAGTCGGCCCTGCTCTTCAATATGCTGTCAGGACTGACTTTCCTGGTGGGCGGTCTGGTTGCCTATGGGGCCTCAAAGACACTGGATATCTCTTTTCTGGTCCCCTTCGCGGCGGGAAATTTCATCTATATCGGCGCTTCCGACCTGATCCCCGAGATCAATAAACACAGGGACCTTAAAGAAAACATCAAGAATTTTCTGGCCGTAACTATTGGCTTGGCCCTGATGCTGATCCTCCGGACCATCCATGCCGCCGGTTGATCGAGCAGTTACTTTCTCTATCCAACTATCGATAATCTCCTGGCACCGGAAAGCCATCAACCAACAGGCCATTCCGGCTGCCGCCTTTTTTCGGCGAAGAAGAAGGTCTTTTCACATTCTATCTCTACCCCGGAAACCGGACAACGAAGCTGGATCTTTCTTTCGCTGGAACCAGTCACCAGCCAGTCGCCGTGCCGAAAACCGTCGACAATATGAATCTTCTGGCCGACCTTAAGCTGGTATTCCTTGAATACTATCACCTCGTGCTCTGCCACCGCTTCACTCCTTAATCAATGTTTCATGTGGTTCAGAGCCAACCATGGCCTGAATAATCTCTTCTTTGGCAGTGACCAAAATATAGTTATGATCACCCCGCGCCACCTCTTGATAATAGATCTTACTCGATAAGGCCGCTAACTCCCGACCCATATCAACCGGCACCACCCTGTCATGGCTGCCATGAATGATCGTTATCACCGGAACCACCGGTCGGCTTAAGATCTCTTTGAGCCGGGCCCGATTATCATAATCGTGGAGAAGAGTCCAAGCCAGCAACGGGCCAACAAGGCGGGCCGCCATATCTTTAAGGCTGGTAAAAGGAGAGACCAGCACAATCCGACTGACCGGGTGGCGCCCGACATAGCCCAACACCGCCGCCGCCCCCAGCGAATGACCCATGACCATCAATCTGCTATCCAGATCAGCCCGGTCAGTTCCCAGGTGGAGCGCCAGAGATGCCAGAGCCGCTTCGACCGACTCCATAATCGAAGTGGGATCAGGCCGCCCCTGATTATCGCCATAGCCGGGATAATCCAGCAGCAGAAAACCGGCCGCCGGATCAGGAAAGCCCTCAAGTAGATCCAACCAATCCAAGGCCAGAGCTGCGTTGCCGCCACACATCAACCACAGACGAGCAGGCACTTTCGCCGCCCCGGCCGGGGCCAGGTAAAAAGCCGTCTGCCGGCCCTGGCTGGTTGCATACTTCACGACTTGGCCTTGCTCCGGCAGGAAGAGATCCTTGCCGTAAGGATGCGGGTAATAAATCATCCGCTGTTGGCCCCGAATCAGGACGAAAGCAATAACAACACTGAGTAAAATCAGAATTATGATCTTCATCGGAAAATCCTGTCGCTCTTTTAATTTAAGCTTGTTACTGTTTGCATTATCACCTTTTTCCCAGAAAAATCCCTGGTTAACGAGCAAAAATGGAAAAAATTGAAATTAGCGGCAAGGTTATCCGGTTGGGCCAATTCCTGAAAATGGCCGTGCTGGTGGAAACCGGCGGCGAAGCCAAGGCCAGAATCCAGGACGGCGAGGTGCTGCTCAACAACGAAGTTGAGACCAGACGTGGGCGGCAACTCCGCCACCTCGATATTGTCGAAATAGCCGGCCAGACCGCCCAGGTATGGTATCTGGATCCGGAACTGGCCAAACAGCGGTAAAGACAATGAAGCAAATTCTGCTCTGCACCGACCTTGACCGCACCCTGCTGCCCAACGGGATCCAACCGGAATCCCCGGCCGCCCGCCCTCTCTTTAAAAAATTAGTGGCCAAACCATTTGTCTCCCTGGCCTATGTCAGCGGTCGTGATTTCAATCTTTTACAACAGGCCATAACCGATTACAACCTGCCGTGTCCGGATTTTATGATTGGCGATGTGGGCACAACCATCTATCATAGGCCAGATGGTCAATGGCAGAAATGGTGGGAATGGCAGGACATTATTTGCCGGGACTGGCAGGAAACAACGGTGACGGAACTGACCGCCCAGCTGAGTGATTTCAAAGAACTTGACCTCCAGGAACCGGAAAAACAAAGCCGATTTAAGCTGAGTTATTATACTGCCCCAGATACAGATTTTGTCAGTCTCCAAAAAAAAGTACTGGACCGCCTGACCCACGGACCAGCCAAGGTTAAACTGGTTGCCAGCGTCGACGAGGTAAACCGGATAGGGCTGTTTGATGTATTGCCGGCGGCGGCCAGCAAATTACAGGCCGTTAACTTCCTTATTAAAAAAACAGGGGTTATACCGGGCCGCACCATCTATGCGGGCGATAGCGGCAACGATCTGGAGGTTCTGACCAGTATAATCAAGGCAATTCTGGTGGCCAATGCCACTAGCGAAGTCAGGCAACAGGCTACCGACGCGGCCCCGGCTAATAGCCTGTACCTGGCCAGAGGAAAATTTATGCAGATGAACGGCAACTATGCGGCCGGGCTCCTTGAGGGAATAGCGCATTATCTGCCGGAATTAATTTCTGTAATCGCGGACGAACCATGATGAACTCGCAACTTTAGCGATAACTGTGAAGAGCGGCCCACGCGAGCAATATAAGCTGAATGACCAGAAAGACATTGACATCCCAATGGCAAACAACCGAAAATTAGCAGAAGATTACTTTCATCCCAATTGAGAGCCAACCATGAAAAACTTTATTGGATCGACCGTACTGCCCCTTGCAACCTTTATCATGCTTATTACGCCAATTTCGGCCTTGGCTATCGACCGGCTGGACAGACTCGACCTGGAACTCAATGTCGGCTCCAGGGTTGATCAGCTTGACTGGTCTATTGCCGGTAATATTGACGGCGACAATCCCAATATCCTTTCAGAACTGACCTGGGAAGATCTGGAGATCACCGAGATCATTAGCAAGGGAAGAATTATCATGATCAACAACCGCGTGCCCTTTGGTGGTACACTCAGGGGCAGCTTCAGCTACGGAGAAATCGAATCCGGCGCCAATCAAGACTCCGACTTTGGCTTGGATAACCGTACCAATGAATGGTCACGTTCAAACAATAGGGCCGATGAAGGTGAGGTCTGGGATTTAACGCTGGGTGGCGGCCTGGTTTTCAAAACACCAAACCGGAAGCTGATTATATCACCCCTGATCGGCGGATCTTATCACGCTCAGAACCTGACGATCCATGACGGCGAACAGACACTTTCCCTGGACAACCCCTTCAGTGCAGATCCGGCCGACGATCCACCGCCTGTGGGCCCAATAGCCGGGCTGGCCAGCACCTATGAGGCCGAATGGCGGAGTGGCTGGGTCGGGGTTGACCTGGAATTTCAACCAATCCCAGCATTTGAACTGCACGGGTCTGTTGAGTTACATGCAGCCGAATTCGAGGCAGTAGCAGATTGGAACCTAAGAAGCGACTTCAAGCATCCCAAGAGCTTCACCCACGAATCCACCGAGGCCGCCGGAGTGGTAGCCGGTTTCGGCACCAAATTCGGCGCCAGGAACCTGCTGGTCAATCTTGATCTGCATTATCAGAAGTGGCGAGCTGAAGACGGCATCGATAAAACCTATTTCTCGGACGGTTCCATTGGCGCAACGAGAGTAAACGAGGTCAACTGGGAATCGTTCAGCGTTGCCGCCGGTCTGACCGTTCGGTTCTGATCAACTGCTTTTAAAGATAAGGCCTCTGGCCCGGGCTGAAGATTGCAGGACCTTGATCGGATCGACATAATCGTAGACCCGGGGCTGCTTACCGGCCGCCGGCCGCAGGATACGCCCGACCACCTGTAAGAGGCGGCCGCTGAACTTGATGGGCGTGGTCAGAAACAAGGCCCGCAAGCCGGGACAGTCAAAGCCCTCACCGATCAGCTGTACCGTCGAAATCAGAACATCTACCTCGCCTTGACGAATATCTTCGATCAGGTTGGTGCGCTGCCCGGAAACCATTTTACCGGTTAAAACCCCCACTCTGAGGTGCGGGGCCAGCCCGGTGACGGTCTTGGCCAACTCTTCACAGTGGGCTACCCGATCGCTGACCACCAGCAAGGTCCCGTTCTCCCGCCCCGCCTCACCGACAATATCTCCACAGATCAGCTGATTGCGCTCCTCGTTACCGGTCAAGGCCTTCATCAGATTTTGATAATTGCCCCGATAACAATAATTAAATTCAGTGGGCCTCTGGATAAACTCCGGCTGCAGAACCGCGCCGCTGGCGTGTAGGTCGTCGCTGGCAACCCGATGCACGCAGTCACCAAGGTAAAGATGAATCAGATTGGTCAACCCGTCCCGCCGGAAGGCCGTGGCCGACAACCCCAGGGCATATCGGCAATCAAAGGCGGTCACCACCTCAGTAAACAGGGTCGCAGGCACCCGGTGGCATTCGTCAACACAGATCTGGCCAAACTGTGCCGGCAGGGTGTCCAGCTGTTTTCGAGCCGAATTAACAATGGCTACGGTAACCGGCTCGATTGTAAAATGGCCGTCACCGATCAAGCCGGCTTTACAGCCCAAAAAAAGCTCAATCTGGGCGGCCCATTGATGCAAAAGCTCTTTGGAGTGAACCAGCACCAAGGTCGGCTGGCGCCGATGGGCGATAACGGCCAGGCCGATGACGGTCTTGCCGGAGCCGGTGCCCGATTCAATGACGCCAAAATCCCTTTTAACCGTATCCTCGAAGGCCTTGACCTGATAGAGGCGTAATTCACCACTAAAGGAAAAATCCACCTCGGGCCGGGTGCGCCGCTGATCGACAATCTGCGGGGAATCCTCCCCGAAATGATGGCGACATAAACGTACGGCCTGATTGGCAAAAC
Source organism: Thermodesulfobacteriota bacterium (assembly GCA_039714535.1). Taxonomy (GTDB): domain Bacteria; phylum Desulfobacterota; class Desulfobulbia; order Desulfobulbales; family JAGXFP01; genus JAGXFP01. Next base: position 9,306 of record JBDLJC010000032.1, read on the forward strand.
CACGGGGGAAACGAAGACCTTGACTGGTCTCGGAGTAGAAATAGAGGTAGGGTTTTATTTTTTTGCCGATCCAGCGCCCGTACTTTTTGGCATCAAGATAGAGGGGGTTGGCAACGGTGAGCTCTTTTTTGATATCACTCACCAGGGCGACCGAGCCATGCGCCAACAGACAGTCAGCGCCAACCGTCATAATCACCTCAGCAGCCATGGCCGCCCTGCAAATCATCAGACCCGCCAATAATTTTCTGGAGTTGCCTCTTGAGCAGAGCCAAATCCGCCTCCAACCGATCAAGCTGTTGCTGCTGGCTGATAATCACCCCATCCAACTCCTCAATGGTATGATCTTGAAAGGCCAGCCGGGTCTCAAGTTCGATAATTCTTGCGGTTAATGTTTCACTTTCAGCTGTCATCGTTATTTTATTACTCAAATTTCATTATTTATGATCAAAAGCAGTAACCCCTTGCCAATCTGCCGGTGGTGGATTCTCATGAAAAGAGGCGATCCGCTCCAGATACAACTGGGTAGGCCCATCATCCGGGGTAGTATCCAGAAGCTGCCGGAACAGCTCTTCGGCCCGGTCCCACTGTTGCAACCGGTAGGCAGCAAGCCCCTCTCCAAATAAAGAGCACATGGTCAGCCGGGACTCATCCTGGTGCTCCCGCCAGCCGACCAGTTCATAGATGGTGACCGCCTCGGCCTTACCCTTAACCTTGACAATATCCAGTTCACGAAGCAGGAAACGATCATCAAGCTCCCTGGCAGTAAATTCAGTACAGAGAATATGGGTGCCATAGACCTTGTTCAACCCTTCAAGCCGGGCGGCAAGATTAACCGCGTCGCCAATTATCGTATAATCCATAAACACGTTGCTGCCCAGATTGCCAACAGTAACCTCGCCGGTGTTGAGACCGATACCAATATCCAGATCTTCAGTACCGGCAACATCATTGCGCTGGACTAGATCCTTAAGCTTCTCCATCATCATCAGGGCCGTAGCTGCCGCCTTATCGGAATGGTCCGCCACCGGAACCGGCGCGCCAAAAAAAGCCATCACCGCGTCGCCCATCAATTTATCCAGAGTCCCTTGGTGGGCAAAAACCAGAGGGATCATAGTGTCAAAATAAATATTGAGCAGGCGGCCGGTATCCTTCGCTCCTAATTTTTCGGAAATAGTAGTGAAGCCCCGCAGGTCAGAAAACAGCATGGTCAACTTCTCGCGCCGTCCCTCCAGGGTGGTGCCGATATCACCCTTGATTAATTCATTGACCACCCCCGCCGAAACATACTTGCCGAACATGGAAGTAATCATGGTGGTTTTCTTGCGACCGAAAGATTTCTGCAGGGTTACCCCGGCGATGAATTGACTCAAAAACACCATAATCAGCGGCGCGATATCGAGCCGCACCGCATTATTCAGGAAAAGCAGATGGGAGATGACAACCAGGCCGATCAGCATCAAAAGAAGGATAACGACCTCCAGGATCATGCCAAACCTGGGCAGATAAAAAATAAGACCCAAGATGCCCAGAATCGCGGTCAGCCACATCACCGCCTGACCGGTTATATGACGAATAAATGTTTGGCTGAGCATAGTCTCTACGGCATGGGCATGGCAGGCAACCCCCGGTTCATCGGAGCCCATAATATCTTCAGCAAAGGTTTTAAAACGGTCGGCTAAGCCAGCCTCGCCCCTGTGAAAACGCGAAAAAGAGGTGGTGAAGAAATCCTTCTGGCTGGACAGGGTCGAGCCAACCAAGATAATTCGGCCCCGGACATCTTCGGGATTCATGGTGTTATTGACCGCATCGGCAAATGGCACCACGGTAAAGGCGGTATAGTCACCGTGATAGTTGATCATAAGATCTGGATAGGGCAAGCGTAACTGTCTGCCCTCTCCTTTGCCCATCAGAAAATGATCCTCGCTGGAAAAATCAAAATCAAAGTCCAGATCAAGAAAAACCCGGACCAGTTCCAGGGCAAAAGCGGGCAGCAACTGGAGACTGCCATCGGCGAGAGGTTTGGCATTTAAAAAACGGAGCTTACGCAGAATACCATCCCGGTCCAGAGGGACATCGATAAATCCGTCACCGATCATCCCCTCCTGAAACAACCCGAGCGGTACAATCTCCTCAACCCCGTCAGCGGTAGAGACCCTGGCCAGGACGGCATTATTACAGGCACTGATCGCCTGGGCCAACAGCTGGTCGGCAGTCGGGTCCAGATCCGGCGCCGCCATAATCATATCAAGACCAACCACTGCTGCTCCGGCCCCGCATATATTATCCAGGGCCTTGGCCAGTTTTTTTCTGGACCACTGGCCCCGATACCGCTGCAAGCGGACGGCGCTCTCCTCATCCATCAAAACCAGGGTAACCTGACCAGAGGTTGCAAGCGGGCCGCGCCAGGCGACATTCACATCATAGAGATAATTGTCGGCCCAGCTCAAAACCCCGGCCCTGTAGCAAAAAATCACCGTACCGGTCACCAGCAACAGGCAAAGCGCGGTAAACAGGACCTGATAGCGAAGAAGACTTTTCCCGGTCATAGAGCGCCAACAGCAATCAGCTTGCGCCGCCGACCATGGCCAGCTGGGTAGGCAGGGTTCCCTCTATGCCCCCAATCGGACTGGCAATAATCACCAGCACCCGACATTTTTGGAGAATCTTGGATGATGCATCCTCGTCCTTGAGATTCATCGCGTCTTGAGCGCTAAGTACCAGATTGGTTTTGGCCAGACCTCCGACTGCCTTGACGTCTGTAACGATATAGCGCTCCCGTTTCTTTCTTTTGGCCTTTTTCACGGGAAGACCGGGAATATTTAGCGATCTTTCCACCGTTGCCGCCCGGGCCTCAGTAACTCCAAAAACAAGTCCGGCCTTGGCCAGCAACCGGTCAATGGCCCGATGATCGGAACGAAGGGTTGCCAATGGTTCGTCCGAAACCACATAACGCATCATACCGCGATTGAGCAGGGCAGCTTCCTCGACTTTTTGCAGCTCGTAGATGACCTCACCGGTCTCACTGGTGATTTTGGGGAACATGGCCGGCTGAACCTGATCGTTGTTTGCTAAGCCCCTGGCATCCAGGACCAGCCAGGGCTGATCATCATCGCCCAACTCGGCCCGGGGCTTAAGGGGCCGAACCGGGAAGTCGCGCCAGGAGGGAACTGTGGCAAAATGATCCAGCAGTTTGGCCGTAAGCCCGCTCACCCCTTTCATCTTGGCCACATTGATCACCTCGTAATAGGGATCCTTGCCATCGTCAACAAAGGTGCTCTTGTGCGGCTTATCTTTCAGAAACGCCTCCAGACGAATGGTTACGCGCCCGTTACCCAGAGTCTCCAGGGTCCGGGCATCATCCAGATGGATACCGGCCGCCAGCTTGACAATACTGCCCGAGGCCAGCACCCCGGCCACTCCCCGGGAGAGAGGCCGATTATTGCGGTTCTTGCTGAGGTAACCCCGGCCAATCCCGTAGATTAACCCCTTATCCCAATCAATCCAGCCATTACCATGCTTTTCAATAAAAGAGTCAAAGCTGAGCTCATCAACACTGGCGGAAATAGCCGGCAGACAGAACGTACAGAGCAAGACCAAGGCCAAAACCTTGAGCAGCCTGCGGGTGGAAGCGGGCGAGATTTCAGATGCGCGCATTACGTCCTCCAGTTCGGCTTCTTAGCCGGTTTGTTTGTTGTCTACAGTGTTAAACGGGCAGAGAGGTGGCCTGATCGTAGAAAGCCGTGACCTTGTCTTTATTCTTGGACTCCATTTGGGCAATGGCGGCCCGGGGGTGCTGGTTTAGGGTGCCAGTCACCATGTAGGGCACGGAATAGCCCCAATCGATTTTCTTGCTCCAGGGCAACACCTCACCTTCAATGACTTCGATAAGGGGCCGAACATCGAATTTGGGGTTTTTCAGAAAGGAAACCAGCAGTTCCAGTGGGCAGTTACCGGCCCCGCGACCAATCCCGTACAGGGTCGCATCGAGGAAATCAATGCCGTTGATGATGGCCGAAATAGTATTGGCAAAGGCCAGCTGCTGGTTATTGTGGCCGTGGATACCGATGATCTTGCCCGGCAGACACTCGATATATTTTTTGGCCAGCGCATCAATATGCTCCGAATAAAAGAAGCCAAAGCTGTCGACCAGATAGATGATCGGCACCCGGCTCTTGGCCAGATCTTCAAGGGCCTCTTCAAGGTCGCGCTGGTTAACGGTAGAAACCGCCATCAGGTTGATCGTCACCTCATAGCCCTTATCCATGCAGTGCTCGGCCAGGGAAATGGCCTTGTCGACCTGATGGACATAACAGGCAACCCGAATCATATCGAGAGAACTTTCAGAGCATGGCGGGATATCGTCATGATTGATCCGGCCGATATCGGCCATAGCCGAAAACTTGATCGTCTGTTCCGCATCACCGACGATCCTTTTGAGATCATCTTCGGCGCAAAACTTCCAGGCCCCCATCTCCTCACGGGAAAACATCCCCTCCGACGAGAGATAGCCAATCTCCATATAGTCCACCCCGGATTTTGACAGGGCCTGGTAGACGTTCCGGACGAAATCATCACTGAACTGCCATTTGTTCATCAAGCCGCCATCCCTGACGGTGCAATCAATAACCTTAATCTGAGGTCTGTACATTACTGTCTCCCGTAGCTTTTAAATTGTCTGCTATAACTCAACTTTCCGAGTTGTAGTCTGTTGTTAAATTCCTGAGATTTTCTGCCATTAAATACCATCTATTTATTTCTAAAAGAAGACAAAAATCAGAATACAGGAGTTCAGGTAAGCGAAGACTCCGGGCCAGCTTAGCTGAATACTAATTCCTGGATTCTGATTTCAAAAAGATTGCATCGCTTCTAAATTAGGAATAATCTCGTAATTACAAGGCAATAAATTCTCTAGAAAAATTGACCGGTAAATATTGCCAGAAATACGTTGCCGACCTCTAGGGACACCTAGCAGCGGCTGCCTCCGACGCCGCTCCGACAAATCTCCCGACATTTTCACTAATTCTCTCCAGGCTTCTTTCTAACAGTGCTCTGGTTCCGAACAGAGCCGAACCAACCCCGACCCCGGTAGCCCCCGCTCTGAAATAATCCTTGAGATTTGTCAGGGTCACCCCGCCCACCGCCACCATCGGGATCTGGTCGAAGGGCCCTCGCAATTCCCGGATGTATCCCGACCCGACAACCCCGCAAGGGAAAATCTTGACCATTGCCGCCCCGGCCGCCCAAGCGTTGTAAACCTCGGTGGGGGTAAAGGCCCCGGCGATTACCGGGATCTCGCGAGCCCTTGCATATTCTATAACCTTGGTATCAGTGTTGGGAGTAACCAGGAACATGGCTCCGGCCCCAATGGCAATCTCCGCCTCCGCCAAGTCGCGAACCGTGCCAACCCCGAGCAGTTTCCCCGCCGGTACCTCCGAACGGCAGCGACTGACAATGTCGGCCACCCCATCGGTATTCATGGTTATCTCCAGAGCCTGCAAACCTGCCGCAAAGGAGGCCTCCATCACCTCATGGAAAAATCCGCCATCAATTCCCCGCAGGATACCAACCACCGGGACATCCAGATCCATCATAATCTCATCACTGTTATCGGCGGCTCTCGGCAATCTTGACCATCTTGATGAAACGTTCTGCTTCGATAATAGATTTTTCCGGCAATGCTTTACTAAATTGCACATGGACCGAATATTTTTCCTTTTCTTCAGGTCCCCCGGGAAAACTTTTGACCCCCAACACCTTACCTATCTGCTCAATCTCGGTCATGACCGGAGGTATATTTAAGCGTAAGTGTAGATCATGGCCCAGAAGCATCTGGGCCTGTTCCCTATTGGCGGTGTGGACAAAGAAAGACACCCCTCCCACCGAAACATCACAGAGATCCCCCCTAATGGTCTTACCAACCACCTTACCCTCAGCGTCAACAATTTTGAGCAGGATCCGGCCCGGCAAGGGAATTCGCCGCTGCACCCGCCGATCCTGGGAGTTATCCTTCAACAGATCGTGGATCTTTACTTCTTTGGCGCAGCAGTCCCGCAATGCCGGCTCTATAGTCGGCATATACCCTTCCCAGCTAAGCAGAGTTATAGCCGGTAGATAATGTACTTTTACCTGGTCAACGGCTATCAAAGTGCTGGTACAGAGACCGGCATCAAAGAAAGAGTCCTCATTAGCCACATTACCGGCTACGACCTTTTTGATAAACATCTCCCTGTTTCCCTGGGTGAAGAGGTGTTTAGCATGACCGGCATCGACAAAATACAGGTTTGGCTTTTTCTCGCCTTGGGCAAAGATAATATCCCCAGTGTTAAACGAAACCTCTTCCATCTCGCTCTCAAGGGCCTCGGCCTCTTCAGCAGACAATTTGTCATACAGTTCCGCCCAAACCTCACGATGGCTTCGTATCATTGGTTGAGAGCGGGCTGTATCGATAATATCCTGGGCGGAAATGACTTCGCTCAACGCGGAGGGATCAACAATAATTATCTTTTCACGTAGAGCTTCGGCCTTGTCAAAATCGTGCTTCTGGGCATACTGAGTCACCAAGGCAAGCAAAACTTGAGTTGCCTTTAAACGGTCGCCATTCTGAACGTACTGATCAACCAGTTTTTCATGTTTAGTTAAGTCGCTCATCGGCTTCTCCTCTTTCAGCCGTTCATTATCCCACATGCCACCCAAACGCTTATAATGATACCTTTAATTAAAGTGTAAAAGTAAAATCAGTCGATGACAATTGTTTTAATGAGTTTTTACAGTTAAAATCAGCGACTTGAATAGTTTATTATGAATAATTCTTCCCTCAACCCTTTTTCCTCGCAAACCCTACCTGATATCCGCGCCCAATCCCCCTTGCCCTGATTAGGGACAAACGACCAGCATCTCCAGTTAATTGTTGACATTTCACCTAAATCTTTAATATCTGTCTGACAGCCGGGGCTGTGATGAGCCCACCAAACCGTAATGCTTGCAAAAGAAAAACAAGACCACAGGGAAAACAAATGGCAAACGAAGACAATAAAATCATCTACTCGATGATCAAGGTCAGTAAGTTTTTCAACAAGAAACCAGTTCTGGAAAACATCTCTCTTTCCTATTTTTATGGGGCTAAGATAGGCGTTCTCGGCCTGAATGGTTCCGGCAAGAGTTGTCTTTTGCAAATCCTGGCCGGTATTGACCAGGAATTCAACGGCGAAATCCACCTTTCCCCCGGCTATTCTATCGGCTTTCTGGAACAGGAACCCCAGCTAGATGAAGATATGACCGTCAAGGCGGTAGTAGAAGAAGGTGTCCAGGAAACCGTTGACCTTCTCAACGAATTCAACCAGATCAATGAGAAATTCTCCGAGCCGATGTCCGATGACGAGATGAACGACCTGATTGAGCGACAGGGCAAGGTTCAGGAACAACTGGACAATCTGGATGCCTGGGACCTGGATTCCCGGCTGGAGATGGCGATGGACGCCCTGCGCTGCCCGCCCGGTGAGACCAAGATCGACATTCTCTCCGGCGGAGAAAAGCGGCGGGTTGCCCTCTGCCGCCTGCTCCTGCAAAAACCGGACATCCTGCTGCTTGACGAACCAACCAATCATCTGGACGCAGAGACGGTGGCCTGGCTGGAACAGCATTTACAGCGCTACGCCGGGACGGTTATCGCCGTAACCCATGACCGTTATTTCCTGGATAACGTCGCCGGCTGGATCCTGGAGCTGGATCGGGGCCGGGGCATCCCCTGGAAAGGTAATTATTCCTCTTGGCTGGAACAGAAACAGAACCGGCTGGCCCAGGAAGAAAAGCAGGAAAGCGACCGCCAGAAGACCATGAAAAGGGAATTGGAATGGATCCGGATGTCCACCAAGGGCCGTCATGCCAAGGGCAAGGCCAGAATCACCGCCTATGAAAAACTCTTGGACGACAGCGGCCCGGACCGTTTGAAAGAGATGCAATTATTTATTCCACCCGGCCCCCGGCTCGGCAAGCTGGTTATCGAGGCCGAGAAGGTAAAAAAAGGCTTTGATGACCGACTTTTGGTAGAGGACATGACCTTCTCCCTGCCGCCCGGCGGCATTGTCGGAGTCATCGGCCCCAATGGCGCGGGCAAAACGACCTTGTTTAGGATGATAACCGGCCAGGATCAGCCGGACGACGGCAGTTTCAAGGTCGGAGAGACCGTCAAACTTGCCTATGTAGACCAGAGCCGCGAACTGGATCCCGACAAAACCGTCTGGGAAGTTATCTCGGACGGTCAGGACAATATCCAGCTGGGCACCAGAGAGATTAACTCACGGGCCTACTGTGGCCGCTTTAATTTCAGCGGCACCGCCCAGCAGCAGAAAGTCGGCCTGCTTTCCGGCGGCCAGCGCAACCGGGTCCATCTTGCCAAGATCCTTAAAGAGGGGGCCAATGTCATCCTCTTGGACGAACCAACCAACGATCTTGATGTCAACACTCTTCGCGCCCTGGAAGAAGCCCTGGACAGTTTCGGTGGCTGCGCGGTCGTGATCAGCCATGACCGCTGGTTTCTGGACCGGATCGCCACCCACATCCTGGCCTTTGAAGGCGACAGCCGGGTCGTCTGGTACGATGGCAATTATTCGGAGTATGAAGAAGACCGCAAGGCCCGACTTGGCCATGAGGCCGATCAACCCCACCGCATCAAGTATCGGCACTTAACCAGAGATTGAGCACCATTATGAGTAGTTAGTGTGACTCGTGCTTGGGGGAATGAGTAGAAATGAAAGAGCCGCAAAAGAAAAACAACGTTTTGATTGTTGATGATTCACCTGTGAACATCACCGTTTTGTTTGAAATGCTGACACAGCAAAGATATCAGATACGTTCCGCCCTGAGTGGCGAGAGCGCACTTAAATCTGTGCAGTCCGACCCTCCGGATCTTATTCTTTTGGATATCTTAATGCCGGAAATGGACGGCTATGAAGTGTGCCGCGTCCTAAAATCGAATGAATCTACCAGCCAAATCCCCATTATTTTTATCAGTGCCTTAACTGAGGTAAAAGACATCGTTAAGGCATTTCAGGCAGGAGGAGTGGACTACATAACCAAGCCCTTTCAAATGGAAGAAGTGCTGGCCAGAGTAGACACCCAGCTGGAATTACTAAATGCTATCCGTGAAAAAGAAGAATCGCATTTAATGCTGCAGACCATCTTGGATAGTATCGAGAACACAATCATCACAGTCGATGACCAATTGCAAATTATCAATGCCAACCGACCTTTGGATGATATTTGTACCGGCATGTCGGGCGATAAAATATCATTCCAGGAAAAGCTCAAGAGTGGCAGCGGCCCTTGTGTGAAGCCATTACTGCAGACATTAAAGACCCGCAAACCGATCAAGGAATACAGGGTTAAGTGCAACTGCGAGGGGGAATTTAACAGGACTCTGGTATTGAATACCGCCCCACTGATCAGGCAGCAGAATGAACTTGGCGGAGCTGTTCTGGTCATCAGGGATATCACCCGCTTAGTGGAGCTTGAAAAAAACCTTCTGGAGCAGCACAGCTACCACAATATCATTGGCAAGAGCGAGAAGATGCAAAAGATATACGACCTTCTCGAACACACCGCCGATTTGGATGTCAATGTCCTTATTTGTGGCGATAACGGCACGGGCAAGGAACTGATTGCAGAAGCAATCCACTATGCCGGTAGCCGGTCCGCCACCCCCCTGATAAAGGTTAACTGTGCTGCCTTGTCGGAAAGTCTTTTGGAAAGTGAGCTTTTCGGACATGTGCGCGGTGCTTTTACCGGGGCAGTGAAAGAGAGAGTTGGGCGCATTCAGGCTGCTGAAGGTGGCACCCTGTTTTTGGATGAGATTGGCGACATCTCCCCCCAATTCCAGGCCAAACTGCTGCGTTTTCTTGAACAGAAGGAATTTGAGCGGGTTGGCGACTCAAAGACCCTGCAAGCTGATGTGCGGGTAATTGCAGCGACCAATCAGGATTTGTCGGCACAGGTAAATAAGAAGAAATTCCGAGAGGATCTGTTTTACCGCTTAAAAGGGCTCATGATCCAACTCCCGCCCCTAAGAGAGCGTGAAGGTGATATCCCCCTGCTGTGTCGCCATTTCATTCGAATTTTCAGAAAAAATTTGAACAAGAACATTGAAAACATGGATGAAGATGTCATAAAAATCTTCCAGGCATACCCTTGGCCCGGCAATGTCCGTGAACTGAAAAGTGCGATACATTACGCCTGCGCCCTCTGTCCCGGTGAGATCATACAAAAAGAACATCTGCCTGCAGAACTGCTCCCCGAGACCGCACCCAGACAACTCTCCGGAAGGGAGATGGCCTCGCTCGACAATAGTCCCAAGAACAGGGGGGTCTCCGAAAAAGAGTCAATTCTCGCAATACTTGCAAGAACAGATTGGAACAAAGCCAAAACTGCCCGTCTCCTTGGGGTGAGTCGTGCGACCCTCTACACAAAATTATCTAAATACAACATTGAGACAAAAAACCAAAATGACGGTTGAACCGGATATATCAGATTTAGTGATTTATTGAACATCGAAATGTGACAGAAGGCCGCTTTGCCTATATGTAACTGACAGACTGTTCTGCCCCCCCAAACTTTACGAAAGACCATCCCCTGACACCCTCTTTTTGACACTTGTGTCTAGGCACTTATGTCTAGTTGACACTTTTCTTAAACACCCTTATAAGCAAAAACACAACCGCACCTCTTCTAACCTCCTTATATTATACGATTTTTCATGGCGCAACAACTCTGGCACAGATATTGAATATATTGCCATGGAAAGAATGGTGCAAAACAGTTGGCGATGGATCACGCGGAGTGCATGAGCTTTCAGCCCATTCGTGGCTGAAGATAACTTGTGCCGTACGATTCAGAGAGCAATTGACATAGTCATTCTTTTTCACCCAGAAACCGGTTTTCACATCCCCCCCCCGTGAAGACCGGTTTCTTCTTTTTATTTTTCCTATGTTAGCCCAGTTCATGATATCTAAGTTTGACTTTCCATATCGACATCATGAGTCTGCCCAAATTTAAGATGCTTGCTGATTCTTCAATCTTTGAAACTGCTTCCTTCATTATAATTACCGACATATATCTTAAAACGGTGTCCCTTTTGCTGTGAATAGAAATCTAAGAGTTAGGCAATAAAGTCACCAGCCTGCCCGTAATAATTGTAAATCAACAGCGACAATTAGTGGCTTCTCCGGAAGTTTTTTGTTGCAGAACACTACGTGCAGCTAAGAGGACTCGGGGCGATATTTAAGCTGCATCCCTTTTAGAAAATATCGTAAAATCTGGTCTTTACACTCACGGTAGTGCTTATGACCAGGCTTCCGAAAAAACGCGGTTAATTCTGGCTTGCTCATGGGGAAATCCGCCAGATCCATAATCGCCAAGACATCTTCGGCTTTCAGGTTTAAGGCGATTTTTAATTTCATAAAGATATTATTGTTGGTTAAGCGCTTCTCCGGCTCGGGTTGCCCCCCTTCTCTTTTGCCCCGTTTATCGTTAATCAAACCATTCAGGAAAATCGCCAACAGGGTGTCACTACATTCCTGATAGGCGGGGTCATCCTCTTTTTTCAACCAATCGCTGATCTCTGCCCGCGTTACCTGATGGTCGGCCAGGCCGAAAATCGCCATCATTTTCGAATCATCAAAGGCGAAGGTATAGCGGATACGGCGCAAGATATCATTATTCGTCATAAGTTATGTCCTGATCTAAACGGCAGCTGTAGCCCAACGACTTTCTGCCTGGTTACCTAGGAGACTTCAAGAGACTTTTCAGCCAACTTTGTCTCTCATTTTAAACATGGCGTCACCGTCTGCTTAAAAATTCTTGCTTTAATCTGGTTTATGCGCAAATACGACTTCGGCCACCAAGCCAGACGTTTCTTAACTTACGAAACCGTGAGTGTACCGTCACGCCCAAACCATCAAAGAAGGCCTTCCATGTCATCTTCAAGGAAAATAGAAGCTAAAGCGACCAGAACTGCGAAGCAATCATTGTCTTTAAATAAAATATCCAAATCCAAAAGAGGCTGGTGGGTAGATCACCCGTCTCTTTTTTTATTTAATAAATGAGCAGCAATAGTCCATAGTCGTCTTGACTTTTAGAGAGAATTTCGCCTGGGCCGGAACCTCGAACGACTCCCCGCCTTTTACCACCTGCCAATCATCATTACCGGGCAATAAAACCTCCAACTCACCGCTCATGATTTCCATGATCTCTTTATCTGCGGTATTGAACTCATAGTCTCCCGGCAACATTATACCGAGGGTCTTGCTAGAGCCGTCAGCAAAGATAAGGGTACGGCTGCTGACTTTGCCGTCAAAGTAGACATTGGCTTTTTTGACTACGTTCACATTATTGAATTCCGACATGATGTTTCCCCTTAACTGTTTTAATTATTAGCCTCTGGCGGCGGAGCGGCCGGCCAGCCAGCCGGTTGAGAAGGCGGCCTGCAGGTTATAGCCGCCGGTATCGCCTTGAACATCGAGCAGTTCTCCGGCCAGGAAAAGACCTTTGGTCAACCGGGATTCCATGGTCCGGGGGTCAACCTCTTTAGTGTCTACGCCCCCCGCCGTAACAATTGCTTCAGCGAATGGTCGGAATCCGGTCACCTCCAGGCGAAAGTCTTTGAGCCAGGTTCTTAAGCAACGCCGCTCTTTGCTGGAAATGCTGTGGGCCTTGCGCTCAGCCGGGATGTTAGTCAGTTCCAGGCAGACCGGCACCATCTCCCGGGGCAGTAATCCTCTCAGCAGACTGGCGAAATCCTCTTTGCCCCGGCTGGCAAAATCGCGCAGGAGCCGGGCCTCCAGTTTATTTTCATCCAGGGCCGGCTTGAGATCGATGGCAAAGGTTACCCTATTGCCGCTTTGAATAGCGTCAACTGCATAACCGCTCAGGGTCAGGATGACCGGGCCGGTGAGGCCGAATTTACTGAAGACCAGCTCGCCGAAGACCTCTTTGTATTTCTTGCCATTGACCAGCATCCTGACTTTGATGTTGCGCAGGTTCAGTTCGGCCATTCTGCCGGCGATGTTGCCACCGGTCACCAGAGGGACCAGGGCCGGGCGGATCGAGACAATCCGATGCCCGGCGGTTCCGGCCAATCTATAGCCGTCCCCGCTTGAACCGGTGACCGGATGGGAGGCGCCGCCCGTGGCCAGAATAACCGCATCACAGAGGATTTTACGCCCCTGAGCCACAACCCCGGTAATGCAGCCATCATCGATGATTAATTCCTCAACCGGGGAGGATTCCTTGATCTCCACCCCGCTTTTTTTCAGCCACTTCAGCAGCACCTTCAATACATCCGGCGCTTTTCCGCTGGCGGGAAAAACACGCCCCCCCCTCTCCTTTACCTGTTTCAGGCCAAGCCCCTCAAGGAATTCCATCAGTTCGGTGTTAAAAAATCGGGCGAAGGGTTGGCGGAGAAAATTGCCGGTCTTGCCGAAATGAGCGATAAAGTCGGAGATCTCGGCAATATTGGTTATGTTGCAGCGGCCCTTGCCGGTAATACAGATTTTCCGGCCCGGTCGCTTCATCTTTTCGAGCAACAGGGTTTCCGCCCCGGCTTCCGCCGCCTGCCCTGCCGCCATCAGGCCAGCCGCGCCACCACCAATTACGATTACTTTACGCCCTGTCATTTCTCAGATCCACTAGTTAAATCCTCAAAATCTCTTCTTATTTTTTGAAATTCTTTTTTGTAAGCCTCGCCATCGCCATATTCCAGATATTTTTTGTACCTGGAGTGAATGTTGGCAATTCTACGGGCGTGTTTGATCGGACACCAGTACTGCTCGGTCCGAGCGCCAATCTCCTGGACGTAGCCGGTAAGGCCGTTAAAATAACTGCAATAGAGGCAGTTGACCTTTTCAATGATATTCAGGTAGGCCAGAGAGTGGCGGTCGATCACGATATAATCACCCCGCTTCACCTTGGGGATGCCATAAACCGGAAAACATATGGCCTGGAAGATTGTGATTGTGATATCCATGAACAGCGCCGGAGGAAAACAGGCCCAGATAAACGGCACCGTCAGGATATTACGGAGCCGAGCATGCAGTAAATAAGTGGGGACATGGGTCATCAGAGTCTTGTGATGCCGCCGGGCCGCTTTTTCGAAACGAACCTTTTTGCCCTGGATATTATAGAAGAATTCCTCCTGCTTTTTCTGGAGCTCTTCGAATAGTTCTTTTTCGAGATTTTTAATCTGTTCGATAAGGTCCTGCAGGTTTTTCATGGTGTTCCTTCCTGATGGTAACGGTGTTAGCTGAAAAAAAGCACGTCTGGCTATATTACCCGTCTCTTCAGGCAAACAACAAGTAAAATTGCTTAACGAACAAAAAGTCCGGTAGCCAGGCCCAGTGCAATTCTCATTGTCCGGTTGCAAGTTCCGGGCGAGGTCTTATAGTTATCGATATCCTGGAGAGAAGGTCGGCGAAACCTGCTCCCGGCAGAGGCAAGATCTCTCCAGCCCCACCGTTCGAGATGATATGTCTTTCACCTAGCGCGCGTCTTGGTTCAACAAATACTGCCAAAGCTCTAGAGTTATTATCACCATTTAAGCTATGGTGATTTCGGCAAGTTACGACGAGGTAAACAATGAATATTCTCCTCCATATCTGTTGCGGGCCGTGCACCGCCTATCCTTTGCAGATGCTGCGGGAGGAAGGTCATCAGGTCCAGGGCTATTTTTACAATCCCAATATCCACCCCTTCCAGGAATTCAAAAGAAGACTTACCGGTCTCGAAGAGTTTAGTCGCCAGGAAGAACTGGTTGTCGATTATGACCGTGAGTATGGGCTCAGGGAGTACCTGCGGCGGGTTGTTTTTAACGAAGATCGTCGGTGCCGACTCTGTTACAAAATGCGGCTGGTAGAGGTGGTGCGTAAGGCGAAAGAGATCGGCGCCGACGCTTTTTCATCCACCTTGCTTTATAGCCGTTATCAACAACATGAAGTAATTAAAAATATGGCCGAAAAATTGGCCGAAGAATATGGCATCCCTTTTTATTATCAGGATTTTCGGAAGGGCTGGCAGGAAGGGATTGATCTCTCGCTGGCGATGGGAATTTACCGGCAACCATATTGCGGGTGCATCTACAGCGAGCAGGAACGGTACGACAAGAAATTCAGGAAGAAAAAAAAGAAGCCCAAAGGGAAATGAAGACGAAGTGGTCTTATTCCCCTGCCGTCTTCTCGGCAGCCTCAATCTTGTTTAGCATTTCTTTTGCCTGGGCCGCCGCCGGTGAATCGGGATAGCCGCTGAGCAGATACTCCGCCCGCCCCTTGGCCTGACCAAATTCCTTAGTCCGCAAATAAAAATTGGCCACACCTAATTCGTGCTCCGCCAGAAAATTATTGGCCTTTTTGCTCAGAACCTTGGCCTCTTCCGTATATGGTGAGTTGGGGAAGGTCCGAAGCAATCTGGCGAAGACCTTGATCGCCGCGTGAGCCCCGCTGGTATCCCGGTCAATTGTATCGATTGTCCGGTAATGACTTCGGCCTATCTGAAAAATCACATATGGAATAGCCTCGTGGGTGGGGTGGTTCTCCTCGAACGACCGGTATAACTCAACGGCCTCGGCGTAATCCTTCATATAAAACTTGCTGTCGGCAGACTTTAATTCGGCCAGTAATGAAAAACGGCTGAAGGGAAAGCGTTCTTTGATGATATTAAAGGTCTCCACCGCCAAAAAATATTTGCCGTGATTATATTGCTCAAGACCTTTCTTGGCAAGATCCTCGGCCGGCATCTCCTCTTTGTTCTTAAGACCGCTACAACCAGCCAACAACATCAGGATAATTAGGGTGGAGTAAATCCGGCCCAACCGCGATATATTCATTTTTGTCATTTTTTTTAGCTCTGCCCGGCCAAATAATGTTCGGCAGACATGGCGGCAACTGCGCCTTCACCGGCGCCATTAACAACCTGCCTGACGTTTTTATTAATAATATCGCCAGCCGCCATCACCCCCGGCAAACTGGTCCGCATCTCCAGGTCCGTCTTGATGAAGCCGTCTGCCATCTCAAACTGACCGTTCGGCAACATCTCGTTATTGGGGATGGTGCCGATCAGGATGAAGACGCCATGGACCGGAAGGGTTGATTCCTCACCATCTTTATGCAACAGGCGGACGCTTTCTACCCCCTGGCTTCCTTCAATACTACTTACCTGTGAATTCCAGGCAAATTCTATCTTGTCATTGGCAAAGGCCTGTTCCTGGACGATCTTGGTCGCCCGCAATTCGTCCCGCCGGTGGATAACCGTGACCTTACTGGCAAATCTGGTCAAGTACACAGCCTCCTGGATAGCGGTATTGCCGCCGCCGACCACTGCTATCTCTTGGTCCCGGTAGAATGGGCCATCACAGGTAGCGCAGTAGGAAACACCCTTGCCGGCCAGCTCTACTTCACCGGGTACATTGAGCTTATTAGGTCTGGCGCCGGTGGCCACGATTACCGCCTGGCTGGTCAACGAGGTACCGTCAGCCATAACGATTTTTTTCTCGGCCCCGGTCAGATCCATCGAGACGACTTCAACCCCGCTTCTGGTTTCCAGGTCAAAGCGGGCCGCCTGGGCCGCCATTTTCTCAGCCAGATCGAAGCCGGAGATCCCTTCAGGGAAACCCGGATAATTATCGATCCAATCCGTATTCATCACCTGACCGCCGGGAACGCCTTTTTCGAGAAGTACGGTTTTAAGCCGAGCCCGGGCCGCATAGAGACCGGCAGTTAAACCGGTCGGGCCGCCACCGACGATGATCAATTGATAATCAGCCATTGTTTCACTCTAAAAGTAAAAAGCCCCCTGCTTAAAACTTCAGCAATAGAGGGCTTGGTGCAGTCACTTAGTTTATCTCTACAGGGCCTTGTCGAGCATGGCAATCAACTGGGGTTTACCCACCGCGCCGGTGACCTGATCGACTACTTCGCCGTTCTTGAAAAGGATCAGGGTCGGAATGGCGCGAACGTTGAACTTACCGGGAGTAGCCGGGTTGTCGTCCACATTCATTTTGGCTATTACCGCTTTGCCGGCGTATTCATTAGCCAGTTCTTCAACAACCGGGCCAATTGCCTTACAGGGGCCGCACCATGGCGCCCAAAAGTCCAGGAGGCAGGGGGTATCGGAAGCAATAGTTGCGTCAAAATCACTGTCTGTCAGGTGTTTCAAGTTATCACCAGCCATGGATAATCTCCTCTAAATTCATTTATGTAGTAAATACTTAAGTGCTATGTTTGATGCTGGTCATCTTACCTATGGTGACGGGGCAAGGCAAGTCAATTTTCAGGGTCGCTATTCAGGAGTTTGACCAAACCTTTGGCCTGGGCTGAATAGTTGTTTTTCGGGGAAATCATTAATAGCGTCTTTCGCTAAACCCAGAAGGCAATTCAGCTATTATTACAGGTGGTTGCGCCTATATTCTTCTATCGATGTCATTACAGCAGTTTAGGGGGCACAGGCTCCCGTCTGGCCAGACATTCCAGGAGATTATCCAAGCCGGGAAAAGGAGGGACCTCCCCTCGATATTTAACGAGAACTGCCGAGGCCCGGGCCGCCATTTTTTCCGCCCCGACCTGGTTGCCAACCCCTAAGTGAATATAATAGCCGGCCGCCCGGATCAACGCCTGGAGGATCAACTTGGCCGTGCCACTGGCTTCCATCCAGAGCGACTCCAACACCTCATGGGTTTCAAAGAAAAGTTCATTGTCCCAGAGAACCAGGGCGCGATAGAAATCATCAGTGATTCTTTGACTGGCGATGGTTGCTTTGGCGGCCAGATAGCGTTGTTGCCGGTCTTTGACGTAATCTGCGTAGACATTTTCCTGGTGTCCGGACAACAGGCGACCAATCAGTTGGCTGACCGGGCCGAGATCAGTCTCAGGATCCAGGCATTTAACGAAGGCCCGGGCCATCTCATTGCGGATGCTTCGGGCCAGTCGGTCATTTCTTGGGTCAAAAGAGCAGAGAATCTTGCTCATAATCTGACTTCCTGCCGTAAATTATTTTTGTTGACTACCGCCGGTTCTGAAACGCCGTGCCTTGATTTAACCAGCAAGACGCCCCCGGTTATGATCAATGCCCCGCCGAGCCAGGCCAGAGGGTTTGGAGTTTCTCCCCAGAAAAAATAGCCGTAGACCACCGACAGAATTACCGAAGAGTAGCTGGCCGCCGCGACAGCCGGAGCCCGATCATGCCGATAGGCCGAGGTCATCAGGATTTGACCGAGACTGGCAAAGAGAGCAACCCCTGCGATCAACAACCATTGCTGCAGGGATAAGGACGCGAATCCAGGTAATGACCAGAGTCCGGTGACAAGGCCGGTCAGCATCGTGAAGTTGAAGACAATGACCTGGGGATGGTCGGTCCGGTTCAAACGTCTGATTATCAGATGGACGCCGGCTGAAAAGGTTGCCCCACCGAAGGCGACCAGAGCGGCCAGGGACCACTCTGCGGCAGGGTTCAAGATCAGCGCTACCCCGGCCAGACCGGTGATTATGGCCAGCCAGGCGGCCCGAGGCGCTTTCTCATTTATGAGCAGTGGCGCCAGCAGGGCCAGAATCAGAGGTTGGGCCCGGCCGATAAAGATGCAACTGGCCAGCTCCATATGGGTCAGGGCGTAGAAAAAACAGTGTACTGCCAGAATCCCCAGCACCGTTCGCCAGACCAGAAGTTTACGGGCCTGGACGACAATCGGCCGTCCTTGAACGATCAGAATCGCCAGGAGAATCGGCACGGCCAGGGCACAGCGCAGAAATACCAGTTGAGTCAAGGGTAAATCCGGGCCGATGGCCTTGATCATTGCCGCCATGGTTGCAAAGCTGGCCGAAGCCAGTAACATTAGAATTATGCCCATCGATTCAATTATACTTAATATGAGTGCAAAACAATGTCAGATTTCAGCGATGAGGAATTGTTGACCGTAATCAGCGATTTTCTGGAAAAGGGCCTGGCCGAAAACATTGTCGCCATGTTCAAAAAAGAACCGGAACTCCACCGTCTGACCGGAGAGCTCCTAAGGGATGAACGTTTTGTGGTCCGAATGGGGGTGGCAATCCTTTACGAGGAACTTGTTGCCGTCCGACCGGATGAAACAGCCCTGGCCATTCCAGCACTGCGGCCTCTTCTGACCGATGAGGTTAGCTATATCAGGGGCGAGGCCTGCAATATCCTCGGCCTTATCAATACTGCGGAAACCCAAACCCTACTCACCGCCCTGACCGACGACCCCGACCCGCAGGTGCGGGAGATCGTCGCCGACTTTCTTGCTTAAAGACTGGCTGTCTCGTAAAAGGGACGCGCACCAAGGTCAGGAGGGCTAAGTAAGAATTTTGATATACAGGTAAGCGCAGACTCCGAGGAGTGGGGTATTTTTGAGAGTGAGGCCATACTTTAAGTATACCGAGCGAACAGCTAAGCGAAGACTGCGAAAATGCCCTACGACGCAGTAGATCGGAATTCTTACGACGCCATCAGGCCTCCTTCCAGTCCGGTCGTAATGAAAGCTCCGTCAGTTGTTTTCGGGCCACCGGGGCCGGCGCTTCGGTCATCGGACAGCTGGCCTTCTGGGTCTTCGGAAAGGCGATAACGTCGCGGATAGAATCCCGACCGGTAATGATCATCATCAAACGGTCCAAGCCGAAGGCGATACCGCCGTGGGGCGGGGCACCGAGCTCCAAGGCCTGGAGGAGGAAATCGAATTTATCCTTGGCCTCTTCCTCGGAGATATTCAAGGCCTTGAAAACCTTTTCCTGAAGATCCGGCTGATGGATCCTGATACTGCCGCCGCCAATCTCGGTGCCATTTAAAACCAGATCGTAAGCGCGGCTTTTGATCTTGCCGGGGTCCGTGTCGAGCAACCCAAGATCTTCTTCAGCCGGGGCGGTAAAGGGATGATGCACGGCGGTGTGACGTTTTTGGTCATGATCGAATTCAAGCAGGGGGAAGTCGGTAACCCATAAAAAGTTAAAGGTATCCTCCGCCATCAACCCTTGCCGGCGGCCAATCTCCAGTCTCAACTCGGCCAGGGCATTATGGACCACGGTGGGGGTATCGGCCACAAAAAACAGCAGATCGCCGGTTTCGGCTTGTAACTCGGCAGTCATGGCGGCCCGCTCTTCATCGGTGAAGAATTTGGCAATCGGTGACTGCCACTCTCCGTCCTCTTTCATCTTGACCCAGGCCAGGCCCTTGGCCCCGAAGTTGCCGGCATATGCAGTCAGATCGTCCAGGTCCTTACGGGAGAATGTGGCGCAGCCCTTGGCATTGATGCTCTTGACCATGCCGCCCTTTTCTACGATGGTCCGAAAAACCTTGAAACCGCAATCCTTGACGATATCGGTCAGACTGGTCAGTTCCAAGCCGAATCTGGTGTCGGGCTTATCGGTACCGAAACGATCCATCGCCTCCTGGTAAGTCATTCTGGCAAAAGGCGGCATGAGTTCCAAGCCCTTGGTTTCTTTGAACAGCCGGCAGATCATGCCCTCGGCCACCTGGTAGATATCTTCCTCATTAACGAAAGATAGCTCCATATCGATCTGGGTGAACTCCGGCTGGCGGTCGGCCCGCAGGTCTTCATCGCGGAAGCAGCGGACGATCTGGTAATAGCGGTCCATGCCGGCGACCATCAGCAGCTGTTTGAACAACTGAGGTGATTGGGGCAGGGCGTAAAAACGACCCTCGTTTACCCGACTGGGGACCAGATAATCCCTCGCCCCCTCCGGAGTGGAACGGGTCAGCATCGGGGTCTCGACTTCGAGGAAATCCTGCTCATTAAGGTAGGAGCGCATGGCCTGACAGGCCCTATGGCGCATAACCAGAGCCTCGGCCATCTGCGGCCGCCGCATATCGATGTAGCGGTACTTGAGGCGCAGGTTATCGGATATTTCGACATCTTCGTCGAGGGGGAAAGGCGGGGTCTTGCTCTTGTTGAGGATCCGCAGCTCATCGACCAGAATCTCGATCCCGCCGGTCTTCAGCTTGGGATTGACCATCCCGTCAGGCCGGGGCGCGACTTTACCCTTGACCGCCAGAACCCATTCACTCCTCAGGACATGGGCCTTGGCGTGGACTTCCTCGTTCAGCTCCGGATTAAATACCACCTGAGTGATGCCGTGCCGGTCGCGCAGGTCGATAAAGATTACCCCGCCGTGATCACGACGCCGCAAGACCCAACCCATCAGGATTACTTCTTCGCCAACATTTGCCTGGCCCAGATCATTGCAGAAGTGGGTCCTTTTCAGTGCTCCCATCGATTCCATCGGGATTTACTCTCCTTAGATTAGGAAAAATTATTATTTAATCGTCTCAATTATCTTCTGACACCAGCTTACCGGATCTCCGGCCAGCGAAATATCCTGCTGCTCTTTAGTTGCCATATTGCGCAGGATGGCGGTGTTGTTGGCCAATTCATCCTCGCCGACAATGAAAGTATAGCGGGCCTTGCTTTTATTGGCCTGTTTCATCTGGTTTTTGAGGCTGCGCCCGGCCGGGTCCATGGCTGCTTTCAAGCCGCTCTGCCGGCAGAGCTGGGTAAACGGGAAGGCCTTATTCCGGGCCTCATCACCGAGAGCGGCAATAAAAAGATCGATGCTTGGCAACTCAGTGTCGTTATCGGCCTGTTTCAGCAACAGGACCAAGCGTTCCAGGCCCACGGCGAAACCGATGCCCGGCATCTTCTTGGGCCCGCCCAGCTGGGCGACCAGACCGTCATAACGACCACCGGCCCCGACGGCGCTTTGGGAGCCAAGATCACCGGTAATCAATTCAAAGGTGGTCCGGGTGTAGTAATCGAGACCCCTGACCATGAAGGCGTTGACCGTATAAGGAATTGCCAGGATACCGAGCAACCGCTTAACTTCCGAAAAATGCTCATAGCAGGAAGTGCAGATATGATCGGGCAGTTCCGGCACACCCTCGTATTGCTTCTGGCACGACTCGTTCTTGCAGTCCAACACCCGCAGGGGATTGGTCTGCCGCCGCCGATTGCAGTCATCGCAGAGATTGTCGGCCCGTTGGTCGATAAAATCCAACAGGGTCTTATTGTAGGCCGGGCGGCATTCCGGGCAACCAAGAGAGTTAATCTCAAGGCTCACTTTCAGGCCCAAATCGGTGATGAGCTGCCAGGCCATGGCCATCAGTTCGGCATCGACCATCGGCTGGTCTGCGCCCAGGACTTCAACGCTCATCTGGTGGAACTGCCTGAGCCTGCCCATCTGGGGGCGTTCGTGGCGAAACATCGGACCGATGGTATAGAGCCGTTGCACCGGCTGGAGCATGTGGAGGCTGTGCTCGATATAGGCCCTGAGCACCGACGCAGTCCCCTCCGGTCGCATGGTTATCGATGAACCGTTACGATCCTCAAAGGTATACATCTCCTTTTCGACAATATCGGTTGCTTCGCCGATGGAGCGGGTAAACAATCCGGTTTTCTCAAGGATCGGCACCCTGATCTCCGTAAAGCCGTAGCGGTGGAAGAGATCGCGGGCCGTGGCCTCGATTCGCTGCCAGGATGTGACATCGGCCGGAAGTATATCTTTAAAGCCTTTGAGAGCCTTTAAACTCAATTTTTTACCTCAAGGGTCAAGAGCGGTTCAAATCAATCATGTTTAACGGATTTGAAACTCACGCTTCCCATGGAATTTCAGATAATTAGCCTGGAAAGGGAAAGCGGGTGAATTTAGCCAAAATAACCCTAAAAGTCAAGAAGCGATACTCGCAAGAAAGTAGCCATAGGGCATAGTTATCCAGAGAGGCTGTATAGTTGGCAAAAATTACGAAAAGGACCTAGGGGCATAACACTCTGAGATGGCTAAGCAGAAATTTCCGCCGACGCCGGAAATCGAAATTTGCAAAATCTTCGCTATCTGCAACACCATCAGCTCAGATTAAGATGGTCGACCTTCAGACAACGATCCATAACCACGGTCAGCCCTGCTTTTTTGGCGCTGGCGGCGGCCTCTTCGTTAACAATACCCTGCTGCATCCAAACGATCTTGGCGCCTATCTTTATGGCGCTCTCCACAATGGGCGGTATGTCCTCGGATCTTCTGAAAATGTCAACGATATCAATTGATTCGGGAATTGATTCAAGGTCCGGATAGCATTTTTTACCGAGAATTTCTTGCTGGCCGGGATTGACCGGGATAATGTTGTACCCGGCCTCCATCAGATAAACCGCCACCTGGTTGCTGGGCCGGTTGTTTTTGGGGGAGAGGCCAACTACGGCGATGTTCCGATACTTTTTGAGCAGCAGGCTTATTTCGATGGTTTCCATATTATTCTCTCTGTCATGATTAATCGAAGGACCATTGGCGGTAGTTTTTTTGATATTATCTGGTTATCTTTTAAAAAGAAATGCGCAGCGCGATAAATAATTTAGGTCAGGACAGGTGAATCAATGTGCCAGATGAGTGTGATGTTGGAAAAGGATGATCAAGCTGAAGAGCTGGTCATGGAGAACGCAAGTTTACTTGAGGTGAAAAGCACAGGCGTAGAGATCAGCTCCCTGTTTGATCCACCGCAACTGCTGCCGGGGGTTAAAGTCGTTAAGATAGACTTTATGAATGGTAAAGTCTTGCTGGCTAAGGGTTGAAAACTGATCTGATTATTCTTCACCATACTTAGAGGATTTAAAATGAGTGAAAAAACAGGCATTGAAAAATTGCGGATTTTGCTGCCCCACTGGATAGAGCATAACGACAATCATATCGCCGAATTCAGTAAGTGGCGGCAGGTCGCAGCTGAAGAGGCGGGCAACCAGGCTGTCGATGAGCGTATAGGTGCGGCGGTAGCGGCCATGGAAAAAGCCGGGGAGGCTCTGGCTGAAGCGCTTAAGGAGTTGGGCGGGGCAGGAGAAGGTCATCACCACCATCATCATCATTGACTATCAACCTAGAAGCCTGTGAAACATAAAGTGTCGTGAGATTGCGTAGGGATTTGACGTACCAACAAGGCGTAACTTCTGTTTCATAGCAGCGCTACGCAACGGAAGTTGCAACGCAGTTGGTGCGTTAAATAACAAGCAAGATACGTTGGTTTAGGTTTTACAGGGTACTTAGAAGCCGGACTCAAATTTTCTTATTTTGGCCAGGAGATCGGTACTGGTTCCAGCCTCTGATGAACATTCGACGGTCAAGACCCGGAAGTCGCAGGGCTGCTCCCTGATGATGGCGCCAAGTTGCTCGCTGAGCCAGTGCGAGTCCTCTTCCAGACTATAGAAGCTGGTATCGATCCCGAAAAATCCGTCCAGCAGATGGGTAATGGTGTGGAGGGTCTTACTCTGGTAACCTTGGTCCATCTGGGCCAGGTCGGTTATCTTTTCGAAGCCTGATTCCTGGAGCTCGCCAACCAGCTTCGCCAATACCTTGCGATTGTTATTAATCCCCCCATCGATAATTTCCCAAAATTCCGGTTTGTCAGCCCGGAATGATCTATCTTCAGCAATATTAACCGAGTCGTATTTGACCAGAAAGTTTTTGGCAAAGAAATTCAAGGCCCGTTTCCGGCACGTTTCTTCATCTGGCTCCCTGATCAGGAGAATATGGGTTGCCTTGAGGTTCATCTCATCTTTCTCCGGCTGGAATCAATCCTGACCAAAAATCGGCAGGTTGATAATTTCCATAAAGCTGCTGACATGATAATCGGCCGGCAGATCCGGGTTCTTGAAGGCGATCATCCGCATGCCGACACTGTCGGCGTGTTCCTGGTCGATCATTGAGTCGCCGATGAAGATACAGTCCGCAACCTCCAACGAGTAATGGCCCAGAATCTTATTGATGGCATCGGGGTGGGGTTTGGAATTTGCCACATCCATGGCGGTCACCACCAGGCCAAAATGTTTGCGCAGATCAAAGAGATCCAGCAGAGTCGCCATGGTCGTGGTCCGGTTGGTACTGATCGCCGCCTTATAGTCCGGGGTGATCTTTTCGAGAAATTCGACCAGATCCGGCTCAATGGTCATATGCCTGATGAAGTCCTTGTAATCCAGACTTACCCGGAACTGGTGGGCACGTTCCAGCTCCTCGGGCCAGTGGCGGAAGATATGGCTGACCGAATCCATCACATGGTGCATATGGACATATTCCAGCTCCTCAGCATCCATGGCCTGATGGCCGAAATTGGTCAGCATATGGTTGTAAAAATAACGATTGGCATTTTTGGAATCGAACATCACGCCATCGCAATCGAATATTATCAGTTTAAGTTCCGCCATAGTCCCTTGCTTAATTTAAAGTTTTTTCTTTTTTACTTATTTGATACTCTTGCGCCTGGGAGAATACTGCGAAAAATACAGGCCGCAGGTGTATTCTTCATATCGAAAAGAGCCGCAGTGGTATCAAGAGTGGCGCCTCTCGCCAAGATTAGCTTTATAACATTAAAAACAGCATCAGTGGTAATGGATATTTCAGGATGAACAAGACAACGGATTTTCTGGTCATCGGCAGTGGTATCTCCGGTCTCTCTTTTGCGCTTAAGGCCGCCCGTCTGGGACGGGTCACCTTGATCACCAAAAAAGACAAGGTCAATACCGCGACCAATCTTGCCCAGGGCGGTATTGCAGCGGTACTTTCCGATGAGGATTCTTTTGATCTGCACATAAAAGACACTCTGATCTCCGGGGCCGGTCTCTGCCATGAGGATGTGGTCCGGATGGTGGTTGAGGAAGGGCCGGAGCGGATTCGGGAGTTAGTTGAACGGGGGGTCGCCTTTAATCGGGATGAGAAGAATCCCGACCAACTTGATCTGGGTCGGGAGGGAGGCCATTCGGCCCGCCGGATTGCCCATTCCCTGGATGGTTCGGGCCGGGAAATCGAACGGGCCCTGTTGCAGGCCGTAGCCGACAATCCTCGGGTGACCGTGCTGGAAGACCATCTTGCCGTTGATCTCTTGATCCATTCAAAAACCGGCTCGCCTGCTGAAAACCGCCAATCATACACGGACCGCTGCCTGGGTGCTTATGTGCTGGGGCCGGACGGAATTGTTGCCACCTGGCAGGCCAAGGTTACGGTGCTCTGTACCGGCGGAGCCGGCAAGGTTTACCTCTATACCACCAACCCGGATATCGCCACCGGTGATGGCATTGCCATGGCCTACCGGGCCGGGGCCCGGGTTGCCAACCTTGAATTTGTCCAGTTCCACCCGACCTGCCTTTTTCACCCCCTGGCCAAGAACTTTCTGATTTCCGAAGCGGTGCGGGGCGAAGGCGGCCGCTTGATCGATAAACAGGGTCGTCATTTTATGGACAAGTACGATCCGCGCGGCGATCTGGCGACCCGGGATATGGTGGCCCGGGCCATCGATTCGGAGCTTAAGGCCAGTGGCGACGACTGCGTCTTCCTCGATATCACCCACAAAACACCCGTATTTACCCGCAAGCGCTTCCCCAACATCTATCAAACCTGCCTGGGCTACGGGATCGATATCACCAAAGAGCCGATCCCAGTGGTCCCGGCGGCCCATTATATGTGCGGCGGGGTGGTGACCGACACCATGGGCCGAACCAATATCGACAACCTCTATGCCTTCGGAGAAACGGCCTGCACCGGCATGCACGGCGGTAATCGTCTGGCCAGTAATTCCTTGCTGGAGGCCGTGGTTTTTGCCCATCAGGCCTTCATCCAGTGTGAGACGGACTGGCCGGAATGCAGTAAGTTGCAGTTTCTGGATATCCCGGCCTGGAGTGTCGGCAAGGCCGAGAGAATTGAAGAATGCGTTCTGATCACCCATAATTGGGACCAGATTCGCCGGCTGATGTGGAACTATGTGGGGATTGTCCGCTCTGATAAAAGGCTGGCTCTGGTCAAAAACAAGCTGGCCCCGCTCCTGGCCGAGATCGACCAACATTATCGGGATTATCTTCTCACCCCGGATCTGGTAGAACTCCGCAACATCTCCCAACTGGCTGAGTTGATCGTTCGGAGCGCCACGATCAGGAAGGAGTCCCGGGGCTTACATTATAATATTGATTATCCCACAACCGATGATGTTAACTGGCAAAAGGATACGGTGTTGGTTCGGGAGTGAGGTTCGGTATTTACCTGGCAGCAGGGGTATTTCGATATAATTGGCGTTGAATTAAGTAAGATGCCGCCGGAATCACATGCAAGATTTGAAAAATATCAGACTTTGTCCACCGCAACCATTTCAACAAACCGGAATCAGCTAAATAATAAAAGATCTCATAAATCTCTACCCTTAGGCGAAGTATTATGGCTGGTATCCCCAAAATGGTCTGAAAATTAATGGGAGCGGAGGATGTTTAGTCCCGAATTTTTGATAACATCACTGGTAGTGGTTCTGATCCCGGGTACAGGGGTGATTTATACGGTATCAACAGGCCTTTTCCTCGGCTGCCGAGCAAGTATTGCTGCCGCAGCCGGTTGTACGGCAGGAATTATCCCACACCTGTCCGCGAGCATCCTTGGCTTATCCGCCATTCTTCATATGAGCGCTCTCGCCTTTCAGGGGGTTAAATTTGCCGGCGCGGCCTATCTGCTCTACCTTGCCTGGTCAATGTGGCGCGAAACAGGGTTGGTTAAATTTGATTCACCTCCCCCCAGGAATGGTTTATGGCAAATTGCCGCCAAGGGATTTTTGATCAATATTCTTAACCCCAAACTGTCGATATTCTTTCTGGCCTTTCTGCCGCTTTTTGTCTCGTCAAACACTTCATCAGCAACTTTTGAGATGTTTGTTCTGAGTGTGGTGTTTATGGCAATGACACTAATCATTTTTATTTTGTACGGCGTTTCAGCAAATAGAATACGCCGCCATGTTGTTAACTCGCCAAAGGTAATAGTCCGACTACAACGATCATTTGCTGTCATATTTGCCGCCCTTGGTGTTAAGCTTGCTATGACAGAGCCGTAATTAAATTTATACCCGGTCTGGTGGACATAAAGTCTGGCCGGGGCAGAGGTGAAGATACCCGGCAACAACCACCTAAAGGATACAACCCCATGTCTTTAAATTTTATCCTGCTCTATACAACCACGGTATTTATCGCCTCCATTATACCTGGTCCCAGTATGTTGTTGGCTTTAAGCCACGGCATGCAGTTTGGGGTAAGAAGAACCATCGCCTCAGCAATGGGCAATGTA
Organism: Thermodesulfobacteriota bacterium; assembly: GCA_039714535.1. Classification (GTDB taxonomy): domain Bacteria; phylum Desulfobacterota; class Desulfobulbia; order Desulfobulbales; family JAGXFP01; genus JAGXFP01. Next base: position 37,427 of record JBDLJC010000032.1, read on the forward strand.
ACTGTTTCATTACTCCAAGCATTCATTTCCATCGCTGGCCTGGGAACAATTTTAATCGCTTCGGCAACAACATTCCAAATTGTCAAAATAGCGGGGGCCGCATATCTGATCTATATGGGGATTGGCATCCTGCTTTCATCAAAGATGGTGATCACACCAAATAATGACAGCCAAGCCCAGAGTGAAGTTTCCTTAGGCAAAATGTACTTACAGGCTGCCCTGGTGACCGCTGGGAATCCAAAGGCAATTGTATTTTTCACGGCAATCTTCCCCCAATTTATCGACCCCAATGTTGCTTATTTGCCTCAATTCTGTCTGCTGATGAGCATTGGCTCTCTTATCGCTTTCAGCTGCTTTATGCTCTACGCAATAAGCGGCCAAAAAATTGTCTTCCTGTTTTCAAATGCCGTTGTTGGCAAGTATATCAATAGAATCATTGGCACCACTTTTATTGGCGCGGGAATTGGTCTTGTTGCTGGTAACAAATAGTAAATGGAATTCTATCCCAGATTTCAAAATGATTTAAGTCCAGAAGGAGGTATGAAATGGTTGGTAAAATCATATCGTTACTATGTGTTTTGATTGCAGGAATCATGGCGCTTGCATCGACCGGCCACGCCGGGAAAGAGAAAATCATCCCTATCCCGGTCGCGGCACAGATATACATGATTGCGGGAGAAGGCGGTAATATTGGTATATTTACCGGTGGCGATGGAACCTTTTTGATTGACGATCAGTTCGCTCCTCTAACGGAAAAAATTGTCGCGGCCATCAAATCGGTCGGCGGTGATCAACCCAAATTTCTGATCAACACCCATTACCATGGTGACCACACCGGCGGCAACGAAAAGCTGGGGCAGCAAGGAACTTTGATTTTCTCCCATGACAATGTGCGTGAACGCCTGATTGCGGGCTCCTTTATCGAGGCGTTCAATATGAAGCTGGCAGCTGTTTCCCCGGAAGGTTTGCCGGTGGTGACTTTTTCCGAGGATATCACTTTCCATCTTAACGGCGACACCATCCACGCCATCCATGTTCCCCATGCCCATACCGATGGTGACAGTTTTATCTATTTTAAAGCGGCCAATGTTATCCACGCCGGCGATTTCTTTTTCAATGGTTTTTATCCATTTATCGACGTTACCCATGGTGGCTCCCTCAAAGGGATGATTATAGCCGTGGACAGGGTTTTATCGCTGGCTGATGAAAGTACGAAAATTATCGCGGGTCATGGCCCCTTGGGGGATAAAAAACAGTTAGCAAGTTACCGGCAGATGTTATGGACTGCCCAAGAACGGCTGGGCAAACTTAAAGCAGAAGGGAAAACAGCCCAGGAGGCAGTCGCCGCCAAGCCCTTGGCCGATCTTGAGGCTACCTGGGGCGATGGTCTCTTCAAGGGTGATCGCTGGATCGAGTTGATTTATTCCGGCGTTTGAATGAAAAAATGAGAATTGATTTAATTCCTCGCGGTCAGTGAATTAAACGATTTTTATTTTCTGACAAATCACTACACCCGGACGCCCCGCCAATTCCCCCCTAAGGT
>JBDLJC010000033.1:0-38199 GCA_039714535.1 Thermodesulfobacteriota bacterium
GAACTCTACGAATATTAACCTTTCCAAGAGAGGGAAAATGGTTTTCCCATCTCAACGGGGGAGTCTATCTCTTGACAAGGGCCTTTTAATGGGTGACCCCAGCTCCCAGCTCCGGCTGCGGCTGCGGCTGCGGAAAAAGTTAAGAGCCGCCGCGCCCTGCGGGACGCGACGGGAAAGTGGCAAAGGGTCAAAATAAATCAAAGGGTCTTAATCCTCTAGGCACCGGGCACTAAAGCTGTACGCACGGTTGTAGCTGTACATGAAGACGCCGCGGCTGTCGAAGTACAAGTTGCGGGCGTTGCTGCCATTGACCGTACTGCTCCAGAAGAGACCGTCGCTGCCTACGTTGTAAAACGTGCCATTGCTGTAGGCGCGGTAGCCTGCCGGAACAAGCTTTAAGGGGGAGGCAAAAGCTCCGGCTGAATCATTACTGGTCCAGGAAGCTCGTTCGGCATCCAATTCGATTTCAGTCGGCAATCTTAATCCGGCTGGACAGGGATTGTTAATCCCGGACACCCCCTGCCATAAATTATCGTTCTGCGGGGAGCGCCAATCATAGGGGGACGATGGAGCCAGGATAAAATCGCCATGCCCAGGAGCATCACTACTACTCAAGGTGGTGGTAGTGGCGCTGGTGCGAAGTTGATGGCCGTCTGCCCCCCTGCCCCACTGGTAAAGATCACCATATGCCGCTGCATCATCCATACTGGTGGCAACCCGGGAAGCCCCGAGGTTACGGTCCATCCATATTCGACCTGTGCCTGTGGTTACGGTCGGCACGCCCCAATCGCAACTGGTACTGCCATCTACCGTCAGAACCCAATCAGTACTATTACAGACACAAAGGGTGTATAGTGAGGTCAGGGCAACTGCACCTTCAGCTGCCGGCTCACAGGGAAAAGGCTCAGTGATGGCGTTCGGGGAAAGGTATATGACCCCATCGGTTCCCCGGCAATCAAGAGTATCCCAATAACCGTCACCATTCACATCTTCATTGGCGTCAGCGATATCATCACCATTTAGATCCCAGCAAGACAGGCCATTCAAACCATCACTGCCATTGGCGCCATTCTGGCCGTCGGTACCGGCTACACCCTGCGGGCCTGTTGCTCCGTCTATTCCATCTACACCGGCAACACCTTGCGGACCTTCGGGCCCGGCCGGAATTGCCGCAATGGCCTCGGTCAGACCGGTTACTTTGGCCATGGCAACATCGCTGATCTTCGCATCGGTTACCGCCCCGTTCTGGATATGACCGGTTTTGATGCCACTACCACTATTGGTATCCTGGCCTGAAGTACCGTCCGCCTCAGTGATGTGGCCGGACTCAATACTGTCAGGTGAGGCTGCAAAGGCATTGCTGGTATAACAGAGCGAACCAATTGCCAGAATTCCGAAAATGCCAATTAACTTTTTCTTCAATTTCTTTCCTCCTTCAATCCATCAATAATTTGACGACTAGATGGGAGGCCCTAATCCTGACCTATTCAGACTTGGCAACTCCCACCCAAACCATACTAGCTGCTAGTATAAGTACCACATCATAGCAGTTATTAAGGGCAAGTCAATGGTTAACATATTAGGCAGGAAAGTCGCTGGTTTGCCTGTAAAAATTGTACATATAAGAGGAGGGAATTGGCGGGTCCTTGTTCTGAACAGTGGTATTTATCGGCCAGGGCAGGAGGGACATTAATCGCCGGTCACCACCGAAATCCAGCCCCAAGCAATTTAAAGAAAAACCTGATTAAACCAGGCCCTGATCCAACATCGCATTAACGACTTTAACAAAACCGGCTATATTGGCGCCGACCACGTAATTACCGGGCTCGCCATATTCGGCCGAGGCCTCCAGGCAGGTCTGATGGATGGACTTCATGATGATCTTGAGACGACTATCAACCTCCTCCCGGGGCCAGTTAAGCCGCATGCTGTTCTGGGCCATCTCCAGGCCCGACACCGCCACCCCGCCGGCATTGGCCGCCTTGCCGGGCGCATACAGGATCTTATTGTCGGTAAAGATGCCGACCGCTTCCGGAGTGGAGGGCATATTAGCCCCTTCGCTGACCAGGCCGATTCCGCTGTCCAGCATATTCTGGGCATCGTGGCCGTTTATCTCATTTTCGGTGGCGCAGGGGAAGGCACAATCGCCCTTATGGTTCCAGAGGGGATTAAACTTACGGGCCGGTTCAGCCTCCGTATAGATTGCGTTTGGGAACTGCTCGACATATTCCTGGATCCGGCCCCGCCGCATATTTTTCAGTTCCTTAACGAAAGAGAGCTTTTCGTGGTCTAGCCCCTGCTCATCAAAGATATAGCCGGAAGAATCAGAGATGGTCACGACCCTACCGCCCAACTCGATAATCTTCTCGATGGTGAATTGGGCAACATTGCCGGAACCTGAGACCAGACAGTTCTTACCCGTCAGGCTGTCGTCCTTGGTCGCCAGCATCTCGGCCGCAAAATAGACACAGCCGTAACCGGTGGCCTCGGGCCGGATCAGGCTGCCGCCCCAGTTAAGGCTCTTGCCGGTCAAGACCCCGGTGAACTCATTGGCCAGTTTCTTGTACATCCCGAACAGATAGCCTATTTCCCGGGCTCCCACCCCGATGTCTCCGGCCGGGATATCGGTATTGGGCCCGATATGGCGAAACAGTTCAGCCATGAACGACTGACAGAAACGCATGACCTCCTGATCGCTCTTGCCCTTGGGGTTAAAGTCGGAGCCACCCTTGCCGCCGCCCATGGCCAGGGTGGTCAGGGCGTTTTTGAAGACCTGCTCAAAGGCCAGGAATTTCATAATCCCCAGATTGACCGACGGATGGAAACGCAGGCCCCCCTTATACGGCCCCAGGGAACTGTTCATCTCCACCCTGAAGCCCCGATTCACCTGGACCTGGCCCTGATCATCCAGCCAGGGGACCCTGAACATAATGACCCGCTCCGGCTCGATAATCCGCGCCAGAACCGCCTCTTTACGAAAAACCCGATTACGGTCCAGAACCGGTTTGACCGTATCAACCACCTCCTGCACCGCCTGATGAAATTCATGCTGGGCCGGATCCTTGCTTCTGACAACTGCCATTATTTCATTCATTAATTTTCTCCGTAAGATTCCCTTCGTACATGACACACCTGGATTCCCGCCCATCAACCTTCATCACAAAGGGCGCCGGCAAACGGATATGGCGCAAAAACCCGGTCTCATTTGCGGCCGGCAAGTTGTCCAGCCACTGCCAGTCAAACCGGTCTTCACCCTCGGTTACCGTAATATAGTGAATGCCCATTGAGGTTATATTCTGAAAGAAGTGGGTGCCCTGGGAGGGCTCCGCTTGCAGTTTTTCGGTTCTAATCTCAACCATGGCCCGCACGCCGCTGATATCCTGCCACTCCACCGGGATCCCCAACCAACGGTCCTTGGAACCCCAGCGCCCCGGCCCGGCCAGCAGATAAGGGCGACCCTCCTTGAGCAGTCGGCCATTGAGCCGGCCTATCTCCAAGGCGATCTCGCCGGTCCGGGCCGGATCAAAATCATCGGGCTTAACATAAACGATGTCAGAGATCTCAGCGCAGCGACCGTGGCCAAGGGCCTCATTTGAATAACAGAAAGATTGCTCGATCTCCGCCTCGCTAATCTGAACGTCGAGTTGCTCACTGCCTTTGACCATCGGTCTGATCTGCAGGAAATTAAAGTTCTTGACCCGGCCATCCTCGTCAAGATCGGCGGCAAACTCGATTTCAACAGCACATCCCATCCCCTTCCGGCCAATCTGGAGGATATCGGTGATCATCTCCGGCAGACTGTGGTCATATTTAAGCAGCCCGGCAAAAGTCAAAACCGGCGAACCGGTGGTGAAACAATCCCTGATCCGCTGCTCTTCGGCCAGATAAGTGCTGGCCAGCTGCCTGACCGGAACTTCACTGATCGCATCAACCACCCCCCGCCTTGCCAGATTAGAATTTTGCGGATTGACCTGCCGGGCATCATCGCCCATCCGCAAGGCGTAAAAAAAGCGCTGGGCATTGCTCAACATATCGTCAACCGTAGAGAATTGGGGCAACGATTCCGGATAACGGGGCGAAAAGCGCAGGCTCGACTCACCTTCCACCACGGTCTTACCAAAACCCAGGGCGATCTGGGCCACCCCCTCTTCACTTTTCATCTTGCCGACCGGATAAAAATTATGGGACATGGCCACCCCGGAAACCGCCGGATAAAAATAATCGCCATGTCTGCTGCCCACCAGCTCCTGGATCATCACGCCCATGCCGTCCTTACCTATCTGGCGGGCTGACTTGGCAAAGGCCTTCGGCCCGGCGAAATAGGCCGAAGCATAGACCAGGCGCACCGCATCCAAAAGTTGACCGAGACGCACCTCCAGGTCGGGATGATCATTGGCGATCATATAAGTGGAATAAAGCCCGGCGAAGGGGTGGGCCTGGGCATCCTCCATGATTGAAGAAGACCTGACCGACAGCGGAAAACGGACATGCTTCAGAATATGGGTCAAGGCCCTTACCAGTCTTTCCGGCAGCGGAGCCCGGCGAAAGGCGGCGACAATCTCCTGGTCCTCCCCCCGATCCCGAAAGCGCCGGAGGCCATTGCTTTCGACAAATAGATCAAAAGCGCTGGTGGTGATCACATAGGTCCTGGGGATCCGTAATTTGCACCCCTCAATCCGGCAAGAGTCCCCGCCTTCCCTCAAAAATTGAGCCATAAAAGCAAGGCCCAGGGCCTTGCCGCCCATGGAGCCATCACCGATGGTGACAAAATCCATGACCTCGGCGTCGAAATCATGCTCGGAGAAACGGACCACCACCCCTTGCTGCCTGAGCCGCCGCAAGGAGCGGGTGCAGGAGATGAGATAGCTGCGCAGCGCTGCCGCATCGGCAAAATCAGCCACACTTGCCTGGCGCATTCGCAAGGCAACCGTCACCTCGGAACGGGCCATGATCCAGTTGGAAAAATGGTTGCGGGAGGCGTGGAACCGTAGGGATTCATCCGGGATCTTGGCCAGCAGCTTTTCGAAGGCGAAGAGGTTCCTGGCCCGGCCGAGATAGCGCCCCTGGGGGGATTTAAAGATAAAATCGCCAAAGCCCAACTGAGTAAGAAAAAAGTCATGGAGCTTGGCAGCCAGGGCCTCATCATTTTTGTCCACAAAGGCGGCTGGTATTTTGCCGGCGGCTTGGCGGTTGGCGGTTTCCGCGCTAAGCAACAAAAGAGGCAGGTCGGGGGTGTCCCGCCGCACCTTCCGCAGGAATTTCAACCCGGCCCGGCCATCGAGCTTACCGCCCTTCGGGAAGCGGGTATCGGAGATCACCCCGTGCAGGTACGGCCGATAGGTATCGTAAAGTTCAAGGGCCTCTTCAAAGGTCCCGGCCACCAGGATTTTCGGCCTGGCCCGCATCTTCAGAAGCCGGTGGTCCTCATTAAGGCTCTCGTCCAGCACCGCCTGGGTCTGGGCCATGATCTCCTGGTAGATCAACGGCAGGAAATAAGAACGATATTGCGGAGAATCCTCAACCAGCAACAAAACCCGCACCATAGCCCGCTTGGTATCATTGGGGGCGTTAAGATGGTCCTCAATATTTTTGATCAGGGCCAGCAATAGATCAGGATCATGGGACCAGACATAGAAATTATCAACCCCACTGAGGTCGACATCAGCGGAGGGAGGCGAGATGGCGCGCAGGTGGTGGGTCAGCAGGACGACCGGCAAATCAGGCCTTATCTCCTTGAGTGCCCTGCCCAGTGCGAAACCATCCATGTCACCGACCATCGGCATGGTGATGACCAGATCGAAATGTTTGTCGCGGATCAGATCGATGGCATCCCGCCCCGAAGCGACCCGGCTCATCCGGGGCGGATGGCTAAGATTAAGCCCGTGGTACTCATTGACCAAGCGGGAGGCCAGACTGCCATCCTCCTCGAGGATAAAGGCATCGTAGGGGGTGAACACCAGCAGCACATCATGAATCTTGTAGCGCATCAATTCATGATAGATCTTGAAGTTCGCCTCAAAGTCTTGCAGGTTGCAACCGGTATCCATATCCATAAAGGTTTTGTTCAGTTAGTCATTTTTCCTATAAGGGGGTATCAGAAAGATAAGACAGAAAAAGGGGCCGGATAGATTCCAGCTGCTCATTAATTACGGTCGACATGGTATAGGTGAAAACATCAAGGACTATTACTGCATTAATTGATGAATCAGCGCTGCTGGCGTCCTGCAGGCGTTTGGCCAAGGAGATATTGAGCTGATGGATGTTCTTATATAATCTGGTTAGGCCGTTAAGTTCACTGTCGACCGATTTCCCTTCGTTTTTCCGAAAATACTGGGCCAGCAGATACATCCCGGCGGCGCGGAAAAGCGTGTCTTCCTGGGAAGCGAGGGGCAGATGGAAGCGGGCCATCGGTTTGAAATAAGCGGTGTGGGGGCAACCGCTGGTCGAAAGCAACAGCCCCAGCAACGAACTTATGCCATGCTGGGCCGTTGTCCTCTCGTAGACTTTCCGTTCGTCCGTAACCACCTCAAGATCAATCTTCTCATGGGAGATAAGATTATCAAAGCGACTAACCAGATCAATGATACTGACAGCAGCCGGACAATGGGCCACTTCAATGCCACTCAAGGGACAATGCGGGCATTTATGATAGTCGAGCAGAGTCCAATCAGGCAACCGTTCATCCGAGAGGTTCAAAAGTTTCATGGTTCGCGGGTCGAGCTGCAAATCAAACGCCTCGAAACGACTTCCCTGAAAACGGAAACCATATTTAATATTGATGGTTTTCATAAACATTTACCCATTGCATAATCCCCTGGCGATGAAGAGCCGGACGCCAAGCCTTGCAATTTGCTCCATTTACCAATTTACTCTGCAACTCAAATCTCTTCTTCCTCGTCTGGTACTATCGACCTCGGTAATTTGGCCAGATCGAACTTTTTGGCCGCCTTAACCCCGGCCTTGAAAGCCTTACGATTGAGCTCCCTGGTACCTTCCGGAGCCCGGGCCAGCACCGCCGCCTCCATGCTCTTGACCTTGACCAAAGGGCAGACCGTGGCTACAGCGCCAAGGGCGACCATATTGGCAGTCATCACCTTACCGATCTCGTCACGGGCAATTCTGGTAAAGGGGATGGCAATAGCTCTACTGGTGGGTAGCTGCTCGACAAAGGTTGAATCGACCAGCAACAGGCCATTTGGTTTGAAGTCGTAAAAATAGGCATCACACGCCTCCTGGGTCATGGCCAGGAGCAGATCAAGCTGGATTACCTTGGGATAGTCAATCTCCCTGTCACCGATCACCACCTCGGCCTTGCACCGGCCGCCCCGGGCCTCCGGCCCGTAGCTCTGGGACTGACTGACCTGGAGTTTTTCGTAAACGGCAACCGCCTCGGCCATAACCACCGAGGCCAGAATAATTCCCTGTCCCCCCGAACCGCTTAAACGCACTTCGTAACGGCCGTCAATTATCTCTTTTGCAAATGCCATCCCTAGCCTTCATCCTTATTGTTTTTGGCGGCCCGCTCCCTGATCTGGCCGTACTGCTCGAGGTAATTTGGTTTATCGATTTCGGCCAAAACCCCGATGGAAAATTTACCAGCCAACTCTGTAACAGACATCTCCCGGGCCTTTGCCACCGGGATACCGTTGTCTTTGAAGCCTTGCATCATCGTGACCGGGTCGGGCGTCTTATTCCGACGACCATACTGAACATGACAGTTGGACATAATCTCCACCACGCTGAAACCGCTATGCTTGATCGCCTTCTCGATCAAGCGATCAAGTTGCCGGGCGTGGTAAACAGTACCCCGGGCCACAAAAGATGCCCCGGCGGTAACCGCCAGTTCGGCAATATTAAAGGCATGCTCGACATGGCCGTAGCTGGCGGTGGTGGCAAAGGAGCCGTAGGGGGTAGTCGGCGAGAACTGGCCGCCGGTCATCCCGTAGACCTGATTGTTGATGATAATGGCCGTGATATCAAGATTACGGCGGGCGGCATGAATAAAGTGGTTGCCGCCGATTGCAGTGGCATCGCCATCGCCCATGACGGTGAGCACCGATAACTCGGGCTTGGCCAGTTTAACCCCGGTGGCAAAGGTCAGGGCCCGACCATGGGTGGTATGCAGGGTATTAAAATCAACGTAGACCGGCAGCCGCCCCGAACAGCCGATGCCGGAGGCCAGAACAATCTCATCCTTTTCCAGACCGGTATTATCAATGGCCCTGATCAAAGAGCCCATGACAATACCGATACCGCAACCCGGGCACCAGACATGGGGAAATTTCTTGTCGTGGCGGAGATACTTATTGCGAAGAAAAGCCATGCTTTCGGTCATCTATCTGCTCCAGCTTACATTTTGTCGGTCTCGTAAAAAATCACGAGACGGACAGACAGCTCCACCTAACTTATTGATTTAACGTTGGCTAAGACACAAGATTTAAACTTTTTGGGAAGCCATCACATTTTGATGATTTCTTCGTATATCTCATCGGGGGTGATCCCCTGGCCATCGAGGCGGTTGAGTTTAATCACCTTGGCCGATTGATTAACCCGTTTTACCTCACGGCTGATCTGGCCGATGTTCATCTCCGGGACCAGCACGGCCCGGCACTGACGCAAGATCGGCTCAGCAGCCCGCTTCGGAAATGGGAACAGGGTTATAAGCTGTAACATCCCCACCTTAATCCCGTTCTCCCTGGCCCGAAGAATGGCCCGCTGGACCGACCGCGCTACCGAGCCATAGGCGATCACCGCTATCTCGGCATCGTCAAGCAGCAGCCGTTTGCTCATCTGGATCTCGTAGGCCCCGTTGGTAATTTTCCGGAACTGGCGCCTCGCGAAATCATCGATCTCCTTGGGCTTCTCAGTCGGATAACCATTGCTATCGTGGACCAGGCCGGTAACGTGGTGCCGGTAACCGGAACCAAAGGGAGCCATCGGCGGCACCCCGCGACTATTGTCCTCGTAGGGCTTGAACCAGTCGGGCGGCACAGTCGGGGCAATGCGGTCTACTACCTCAAGATCGGCGGTGGTCGGCAGAATAATGGACTCGCGGGTATGGGCGACTATCTCATCGGAGAGAATAATGACCGGCACCCGGTATTTCTCAGAAAGATTGAAGGCCTGAATAGTAATGGTAAAGGAATCGCGGACACTGGAGACACATAGGACAATGATCGGATGGTCACCATGGGTTCCCCAGCGGGCCTGCATAACATCACCCTGGCCCGGGCTGGTGGGCAGACCGGTTGACATGCCACCCCGCATCACATTGATGATCACACACGGCACCTCGGCCATACAGGCAAAGCCCAGATTCTCCTGCATCAGCGAAAAACCGGGGCCGCTGGTAGCGGTCATCGCCTTGACCCCGGCCAGGGAAGCGCCGACCACAGCCCCCATCGAGGCGACCTCATCCTCCATCTGGATGAAGGTGCCGCCCTGACCCGGCAAGCGCTGCGACATCAGCTCCATGATCTCCGAGGCCGGGGTAATGGGATAACCGGCATAGAACCGACAACCGGCCACCAAGGCGCCCTCGACTATAGCCTCGTTCCCCTGGAGAAGCAGGGGCTTACCACCAGCTTTCGCGGTCATCTCTCCTCCTTGCGGCGATCCGGGTAACGATCTTCAATGGTGATGGCGAAATCAGGGCAATGCAGTTCGCAGAAACGACAACCGATACAGTCATCCGGTCTTGCCGCCAGAGGCTTGCCCCCTTCATCGCGGTCATATACCTTGGTCGGGCAGAAAGCAATGCAGATACCACAGGCCTTGCACCAGTCCCGGTAGATAATCTGGCTAAACAGCTTTATCCCCTTCTCCTGTAACTCGGCTTTTTGGGCCCAGTAATCCGGAGAATCATCGGGAGTCTCCGGAGAGTCCCTGTCTTTTCCGTTTGTCATAAAGAAGTATTCCCCGCTGAAAATTGCGCGATCTCAAAATGGGGCAACGCTAGTATCCTTTTATCTGACGCCTTACAGCTGCATTATCGCCTGAAACCATTTGAAAAACAAGTCTTCTCAGGACTAAAAAGGAGAAGATCTCGATGGGCAAGGGTCACAAAAATTCTCCTGCCGCTTACCGACAGGAATCCCCGATTGCCCCTGGCCTCGACCAGACATTATCAGGGAGAACCGGATCCTTGTAATGCGGTCAAATTCAGTGACCAGCGAATCAGATAAAACTTGATGATTTGGCGGGTTTAACGAACAAGACAAATCCAGCCAGCCACCACCGGAAAACAGCAATTGCTTAACAGCCACCCCCCGACGACGACTTAATCTCTTGCTAAACTCAGGAAAACCTGTATAGTACGGCGATAATTTTGGTTATAAGTATCAGATCTGCCACACGTCATTATTCCTTCCACGTTGAAATTCATTCCTCGTAAGATGTCGTTAAGTTCCCGCTGATCACTTAAGGAAGGTGCCAAGAAACAGGATTGCCGCTGACTCTTTAGCATTGCCAGCGACATGAGGCACTGTTTGGATCTTTCTGCCCCTTGCGGGCAAACAATCTAAATAGCACACAAACAGCTCCACCAGACCTCCACCTATCTTGCGTGTGGATCAGTAAATTTACTGGGACCACAACAGGAGCGGAACAGGACTCTGGAGCACCGAATCTGCCTGGCATAGAAATGCCCGGCCAAAGAAAATAGGTATTTAAATGAGTTTCAAGAATTTTAATTTTGATGAAAAAATCAACGCCGGCATAAAAGCTTGCGGTTACAACGACCCGACTCCCATCCAGACCAAGGCAATCCCCGAGGTTATCAAGGGGCGCGATATTATGGGCCTGGCCCAGACCGGCACCGGCAAGACCGCAGCCTTCGTCCTGCCCATGTTGCAGAGACTGATGACGGGACCCCGGCGCAAACCACGGGCGGTTATCGTCGCCCCGACCAGGGAGCTGGCCGAACAGATCAATGAAAACATCCGGGAACTGGGTCGTCAGACCGGTCTGCGCAGCGTCGTCGTCTACGGCGGCGTCGGCAAGGGCGGGCAATTGCAGATGTTCCGCTCCGGGGTCGAGATCATCGTCGCCTGTCCGGGCCGCCTACTCGATCACCTGGACAGCAAAGCTCTCCGCCTCGATTCGGTAGAGATGCTGGTTTTGGACGAGGCTGACATGATGTTCGACATGGGCTTCATGCCGGCGATCAAGCGGCTGATAAAGTATATGCCCAAGTCACGACAGAACCTGCTTTTCTCGGCCACCATGCCACCGGCAATCCGCAGCCTGGCCAATCAGATCCTGGTTGACCCGGTTACCATCCAGGTCGACCATTCCAAACCGGCCGATACCGTTTCCCATGTCCTGATCCGGGTTGAGCAGAAAGGTAAGACGACCCTGCTCAAATCGCTGATGAAAGAGACGAACATGGAGACAACCCTGGTTTTCACCCGGACCAAATACAAGGCCAAGAACCTGGCGGTCACCCTGCAGAAGGCCGGCCACCAGGCTGTCGCCCTGCAGGGCAACATGTCCCAGAACAAGCGGAAAGAGGCCATGGATGGCTTTCGCCAGGGCAAGTATAACGTCCTGGTCGCAACCGATATCGCCGCCCGGGGCATTGACGTCTCCGGGATTTCCCATGTCATCAACTTTGATGTGCCTGATACGGTTGAAGCCTATACCCACCGGATCGGCCGGACCGGCCGGGCCCAGTGCAACGGTGAGGCAATCACTTTCGCCGGCGGGGAGGACCTCGGCTTCATCAAGCAGGTGGAGAACAGATTAAATAGCAAGATGGTAAACCGGGAGAACAAGAGCGCCGGAGCAAGCACTAGCGCCAATCAAGCCAGGCATAATGCTGGTAAGTCCTCACCCGGCGGACAGGGACAGGGGCGGAAAAGCACCGGAGGCAACTCCCGCAGGCCCAACCAGAAAGCGGCCAACAGTAGAGGCAAAAGCGTCACAGCCCCACCCACCAACGCGACTGAGCGGAAGACCAATAACAACAATAAGCAATCCGGCAGACCGGCCTCTGATGCCAGACCAAACAAGCCAAGACGGGGACGTCGTTCAGCGCCGCTGGGAGTGGACTTCCTGCCGAGGGCCCGCAGACGAGGCCAGAACAGTTCAGCCCGATCCCGGACAGAGAGTTAAGTTAACAGCAGCAATTAGTTCTAAGTAGCGCAAGCAACAAAGCGGAACGCTGAGAATAATCTCAGGTTCCGTTTTGTTGTTTTTAAGATCTTGATAAAAAGGGAACACGTCTCCATTTGACTTTTTTAATTGAAAAGGAATATTGATTGATAGCGTTTGTCCGTTTTTAAACTCCTTTATATCTGACAACTTTTTAACAACCTTGCCTATCGCACTGCATGCAAAGCTACATCCTTTCACCCGAATTACTCTCATAATCCAACAAGCCTCCCCTTTTCAAACACGCTTCAAATATTCACCACCTTGCTCTGCTCATTTGCCTCCCCCTGCTTCGAATGAACCAGCTTATTTTTTATATGTTTCCTCGTACACACAGACTGTTCCTCTTATCCTGCTAACTTCTGTAGCAAAGAGCCTTTTTTTAGCCCGCTAATGCGTTTGATATTTAAAAGTATTGGGCGGGAGGGATGTTCAGTCGTTAAGTGACGCATACAACGGGATAGATTATCTTGAGGTGAAGCGGCATATGTTAATGATTAGACATCGTGCAAAATTTTTGCGACCATAAGCCTGCTAGTAACTTTCAAGCTCACTTTGCTTGACAGGGATATAGGGGTAAGGTAGAAAGTAACTTTATTTATTCAGGTTTATAAAGAATGATTTCTATAAACCAAAAAGAATACGCCTTCATTGATCAAATAATGCTCGTAAAAACATTTATAACAGGTCAGCTGGCAACGAACTCTTACCTTGTTGGCGATGAGGTGACAAAAGAGGCGGTGGTGATAGATCCATGGCAAAAAATAGACGTAATTTTGGCCTGCCTGCACAGTAATGACCTTCACTTAACGGCCATTATCAACACCCATGGCCATTTTGATCATGTAAGTGGCAATCTGGCTCTTCAGAAAGCCACTGGAGCGCCTATCCTGATCCACCCTGCAGATGCGGCTTTGTCCGAGAAAGCAGGTTTACTGGCAGGGCTGGTTCATCTTCGGGGTAAGAACTCGCCCCCTGCAGACGTTTTTTTGAAAGAAGGGCAGGAAATTGAGGTGGGAAAGTTACTTTTCAGGGTATTGCATACCCCAGGCCACACCCCCGGCGGAATTACCCTGGCAGGAGATGGCGTTCTCTTTTGCGGAGACCTGTTATTTCACGGTTCTCCAGGAATAACAAATCTGCCGGGTTGTTCGGAAAATGACCTGGCAAATTCAATAAACAAGCTGATGTTCACATTCCCTAAGGAGACTGCTATCTACTGTGGACATGGCCCCATGACCACAGTAGGTGGGGAAAGGGAACATTATATGACGGCTACCCAATAAATAATAAAAACCACCGCATATCTCTTAAGGTCTTGCCTGGTGAGGATAAAGTTCAGGAACACGATCCAGCAGGATGACAAATCCAGATAGGGAGAAATAATTTGAAAAGCCAGGATTCAATTGTTAATGAATTAGTTGACATAATTGCCGAAATTGCAGAGGTTGAGCCATCGGAAATAGGGCCAAAGACCCATTTCATAAATGATTTGGATATGGATTCAATTAGTTCTTTGGAGATAGTTGCTCTCCTTGAAAAAAGATACGGTATAAAAATCACTGAGGATGAACTACCATCTTTGGCCACCATGACAGGTCTTATTGAACTGATTTCCAATCATTTTGACCAATAAGAGAATATAGTTAATTCAATGAACTCCGAGTCAGAGAGCATAGTGATCACCGGCCATGGGGTTGTCACTTCCAACGGTCTTGATTCCGAAAAATTTTGGGCCAATCTTCTTGATGGCCAAGGAGGATATGACCAAGTCACAGCATTCGACATTTCTGGGCAGAGGACTACTATCGGGTGCGAAGCAAATGATTTCGATGAAGAAGCCATTGTTGCCGCCGGATTGAAGACCGGTGGTCGGGCTACTCGGATGGCGGCTGCGGCGACCTCCGAAGCTCTTAGCCAGGCCGGGCTTAACAGGGAAGATCTCGAAAGAATGCGGGTCGGCGTCAGCCTTGGGACTACCATGGGCGAAATTCGTGTTCTTGAAAATTATGTTGAGAACCAAACATTTTCTACTGGTCACGCCGATCGGTCTACTCTTCTAAATTATCCATGTTCGATTATTCCCAAAAGTCTGGCGGATTATTTTAATTTGCGTGGCCCGAACCTGATGATTCCGGCCGCCTGTGCTGCCGGTAACTACGCCATCGGCGCTGGCCGGGATCTTCTCCTGAGAGATTGGGCGGAAGTTATGATTGTCGGCGGGGTTGACCCATATTCCCGGGTGGCCCATACAGGATTCAACTGTCTTTTTAGCATGTCTGCAGATGTCTGCCGTCCATTTGATAGAGAACGCCGGGGCATAGTCCTTGGTGAAGGTGCTGGGATTCTGGTCCTCGAAACAGAATCCCATGCTCGAAAACGGGGCGCAGATATCCTGGCCAAGGTGCTGGGCTACGGAGTCTCAAGTGATGCCTTCCACATAACCAAGCCGGATCCCTCTGGAAAAGGACTGGTTCAAGCCATGGAACGGGCTTTAAGAGACAGTTGCCTTGCCCCTGTCGATATTGACTATATTTCCGCCCATGGTACAGGCACTCCGGCCAATGATGCTGCCGAAACCAAGGCAATAAAGAAATTATTAGGAAAGCGGGCCTATGATGTACCGGTATCTTCGATCAAATCAATGATCGGACATGCAATGGGTGGAGCCAGTGCTTTGGAGGCAGTAGCATGCATTAAAAGTTTAAGAACCGGGATGATCCCGCCAACCATGAATTATCAGCAGCCTGATCCAGAGTGCGATCTGGACTACGTCCCCAATCGCAGTCGAAACCACAGAAGCCGAGTTATTCTTTCCAATTCCATGGCCTTTGGCGGCAATAACTGTTGCCTGGTTCTAGGGCTTGCCTAAAACTCCAAAAGGGCGATCTATGCAAAAAGAATCTTTTCATCCTGTCCTGGTTACCGGACTCGGTCTTGTTATTGCGCCTGGGACTGGAGGAACGGACCTAGCCGTTTTACAGAGACGAAATATTCTTGAAGACAATAAAACTGCTTTGCCTGGAGAAGAGCTTGGCCAAATCACCGATTTTGACAAGGAGACCCTAATAGGACGGCGCGGACTACGCTACCATACCAGGGGAACTCTTTATCTCATGGCAGCAGCCCGCATGGCCATGGAAGAAGCCGGCATAGCCAACCCGGAAGGAACAGAGCCCATCGGCATAGTCACAGGAACTATGACTAGCAATGCCGCCTTGGTGGCTGATTTCGACAAAACCACCCTCTCAGAAAATCCAACGGTTGTGAATGCGTCGAAATTTCCTGAAACTGTCTGGAATAGTCCCCCCAGCCGGGCAGCTATACGCTTCGGCCTTAGTGGCATGAACATCCCTGTCTGCTGCGGCCTGAACTCAGGCCTGGATGCTATTCTCCTTGGCCATGAACATATCCGAAATGGCGATGAAAACATTGTTTTGGCCGGCGGTTTTGAGGAGATGACCCCTTATTTCAGTGTCCTTTTTGATAAGCATACCGTTTCCCCGCTTAGTGAGGGCAGTGCGGTTCTTGTTCTGGAGCAGGAGGCCGTTGCCAGAGCTAGAAACTCTCAGCCTTTGGCCAAAATTATCGGCGGCAACAGCTGTTATTTTCCCAACCAGGGTGCCACCGCCAAAGAACACATCACTCTCCGCCGTGACCTTGTTGCAGAAACCATGGAAGAAAATGGAATTGAACCGGCCCAGGTAGGGATTATCTGGCATCTGGATTTTTGTGAGAAACATGGACAAGATCAGGGTCTTCTCGCTATTGGGGCATTGAAATGGGATGGGCCACTACCACAAATTATTGAGCTGACGCCGCACGTCGGTATTTCAGGTGGATTGGCCGGGGCTTTAGCAGCAGCAATTGCCTGTTCACCTGACAGCAAACCACTTGCCCAACCAAACGATAGTCCTCAAAGAGAAATTATCATAAGTGAGGATGGCCAAGGGAGTCTTGCCATCCTTGTCGTGGAGAGACTTCAGTGAGCAATCGCCGACCCGGGATAGCTTTTCTTGTCCCTAAAACAAATCGTATCGCCAGACGTCCCGCCTTAATAAAACTTTGGCGTGAAAGCGTCCGTTTCCGGGAGTCTTCTTTCTTTTTCCCCTTGCCGAATCTGGCCCTTCTGACTTTGGCCGGTCTTGTCGACAATACATTTGAGCTTGAATACCATGATGAAAATATAGATAAAATTGAACTTGGCGACAATTGCCAAATAGCTGCAATCACCTCGATGACTTGCCAAGCGAACCGGGCTTACCGTTTGGCTTCAATGTATCGCAAAAAAGGCCTTCACGTTGTCTTAGGCGGCATGCATCCAACCGTTATACCGGAAGAGGCTATGAACCATGCTGATACGGTCATCGCCGGGGAGGCGGAGGAACTTTGGCCGGCTTTCTTGAAAGATTACAAGGCCGGGCGGCCCAAGAAACTTTATCAGTCATCAAAGAAATCTCCCTACAATCTCAAGAAAGCGCCCGTACCACGATATGACCTGATTCGGCCCCAGGATTACAGGGCGATGCCGGTGCAGGTAGGCCGGGGCTGTCCTTTGGGTTGTGAGTTCTGTTCGGTTGAGGTGGTTCACGGGCGCAAATATCGCCATAAAGAAATAGAACAGGTATTGGATGAGATCAAGGTGATTAAAAAAGTCTGGCAGACTCGGCGGCCAAGAATTTTTTTCACTGATGACAACCTGCACCTGCATCGTGAGGTAACCAGCCGGCTATTGGAGAAGCTTATACCTCTGAAAATTAACTGGATGGCCCAAATGGACATCTCTGTCGGCCGGGACCAAGAACTTCTTAGCCTGATGGCCAAGTCAGGCTGCAGTCAGCTATTGATAGGTTTTGAGAGTTTGAACCGAGCAAATTTGGACTCGGTACAACCAAATGGCGTAAAGCAGAAACATTTGGCTGAATACGGCAAATTGATCAAAAATATCCAGTCGTATGGGATACGGGTATTAGGAATGTTCATCATTGGCCTTGATCAAGACAGGCAGGATGTCTTCCAGCAGTTGCGGGATTTTATCTTTGACAATGATCTCCACGATGCCCAGATAACGATCCAGACCCCTCTTCCCGGCACCAGGCTTTACTCAAGGATGCAGAAGGAAGGCCGCCTCCTTGAACCGGTTGATTGGCAGAGATGCAATTTCTTTTATGTCAATTTTCTTCCCTTGCGCCATACAGCCAGACAACTTGTCCGGGGCCAGTCCTGGCTTTATCAGCAAATCCATTGCGATGAGGCTGTTGCCCGGCGCCAGAAATATTGGCTGGACCATTATCGTAATCGGATCAAATCTTAATTTTTATTCCCTGATTGGATGTTATAGTGGAAAAGATTATTCGGGACGCAGTAATAGTCGGTGGTGGCATCGGAGGGCTTGTTACGGCCTGTTATCTAATTAAAGCCGGACAAAAGGTCTCCTTAATCGAGGCGGAAACTGAGCCGGGCGGGCTGTGCCGGACTATTCGCAAAGATAACCTGACCTGGAACACTTCACTATACAGCCTTCGTGGCTGCCAGCCCGGGGGGCCTTTCCATGAGATTCTCAGCGAACTTGATTTAGATGATGAAATTACTTTCATTCACTCGAAAAGATCATATCTGATTATTCTTGACGGAATATCCTTTCCCATAACCACTGAAATTGACGAAATCTTAACTGCGGCCGATAAGCTGCAGGGTAACGGGGCAAAAAAAATCAAACCCCTGCTGGAAAGAATTCTTCAGTTCAATCCGGTCCAGGATTTTCCAGACCTTTCCGGCAAGACCTTCCATGATGTAGCCCAAGCCCATGGTATCTGCGACCTGCTTCTTAACGCTCTTGCCGCTCCATTTATGATCAGTCTCGGTCTTCCTCCGAAACGGACCTCAGCCTTTTTCGCCTTTCTCAAATATCAGTTGCTCTTAAAGGAAGGAGTTTCGTACCCCCGCGGCGGCGCCGGCCATCTGGTGAACAAACTGGCAGACGAGTTCACTTCCAGCGGCGGGGAGTTGCTCCTTGGCCAAAAGGTTAATGAAATAACTGAAGAACCGAATGGTCTTAAAAAGGTAAAAACGGTTGGCGGCCTGAAACGACGTGGCAGACACTTGGTGATTAACGGCGATGCCACCTGGACCATGGGAATGCTGGGCGGCGGCTTGCCAGCTAAATATCATAAAAAGACTGAGCGGCTCACCCCCAGCCTTTCGGCCAGGTTGCTATTCCTTGCCGCCAGTAAAAGAAACCTCGCCGCCCTTCACCTGAATCGTTACCCCCATGTTATTTATCTCCGCAACCCAGATCTTGACGAGGTCTACAACCGGATCAGAAAAGGGGGCACTGACGCCTCTTCAGAAGTTTTCGGGTTGACCAGCCCCGCAACATGGAATTTTCAGGAAGCAAGTGGAGAGATCCAACCGTTGACCGCCTTCTTCCCCTACTCTCTTGATCGAAAAAATTCCGGTCCCTCCACTGATTCATTACTGAAAACAATCCATGTAACTTCACCGAAATTAAGTGGTGATCTCTCTTTAAAAATAGCTCTTAATCCTGAAGACATTTTCCGGCACACTTCCAACCGAGCTGGTTCCTTCTGCGGCTGGGAGATGAGCCCAGAGCGTTACGGTCCGGACAGAATTCCACACCGCCTCTCCCGCCGTGGAATCTTTCTGGCCGGACACTGGACCGATCCCGGCCCCTCCATCCTGAACTGCGCTCTTTCTGGGCGTAAAGCGGCTATGAGTGTTCTGAAAAGCAGGTGAAATATCCCGAGTCTTGTTTCAGGAAATCATCGGCTGATGAAATACCCATAAGTAGATGCTGCCAAAGATCAAATAGGTAATGGCTGCGGCAGTCAGCAGTGGCCATTTAATTCGAACCCGGCTCATTTCTCGAAAGACGCAGGCTAATCCCAAGCCGACCAGACCGGCTTGGATAATTTCAAGGGGAAGCCCCTCCAGGTACCGGACGTGGTCCAGCCAACCGAATTGTTGGTAGCCCGCATTCAAAAGGATGGTTTTTAGGTTCATCGGCCCGGCAATCAACAACGGCATGAGGTTCAAAGCAATCACAGCCAGAGCCGCCAGCGGTAACACGGGGCGGGCGACACCCGCTAACCGTTCGGGGAAGAACTCTCCACTTGCTCCAAGTCTGGCAAGGATCATCATCCAGCCGGCAGGGAAAATTATAATGAGTCCGTGGATGGTCATTTCAAACCAACTGCTTGGTGCGACTCCCAGAAGTTTTGAAAGCTGCCAGAGAAAGATGGGACGGTCCGTCAGGTGGTAGAGGGACATATCCAGGGACATGCCGAGAAAAACCAGGATGGCCAGCGAGTTCTGAACTGAAGAAGAAGCAGGTTCAACTACCTTTGGAGGGAACTGCCAGTTGGTAACTATGCTGTCGCGAGAGCAATCTTTCAGGCATTTGCCGCACAGTGAACAAAAATGCGGATCTATCCCTTGCGGGACATCTATACCCATTGGGCATTCTTTGCCGGTTTCAGATGCACCCGAACTGCAGATTGTTCCAGCGCACCGCTTTCCACAATTTTTTGTATTTATTTTCAGCCGAAAAATTGAGATATTTGCCATAATCCCGGCAAAGGCTCCTAGGGGGCAAAAGGTCCTACACCAGATGCGTTTTTGAAAAAGAAGCGCCAGTATGCAGGATAAGCCAACTAAAAGGAGAATGAGTATCCCGCCGGTACGGATATTTTCTTCAAAGCTAAACCAGAGATTCAAAAAATGAATCCCGAGTAGAGATGTAGCAAGAAGGATGATCTCGAACCTCTGCAGATTCTTTGGCCAATGCAAGGGTCTTTTGGGAACGATTTTCTGCGCCAGTTCGGTGAAAAATCCAACCGGGCAGATACTGCACCACATCCGACCTAAGACAAGAAAAGTCAGGGGGAGTGAGGCCCACCAGATATACCAGAGGAGGTAGCTGCCCGGATTATACTCGTCACTCTGGGAACCAAAGAAGAGAAAGTAGAGAGTCACCCCCAGAAGCAGAGACATGCCGATCTGGAAGGTAAGGGGGAAAACAGGATGGGTAAGAAGTCGGCGCATCAGTCAAGCATCTCCGCAAAGGCTTCCAGCCTGGATCGCCACTGGGCTGTGGCCGGGCTGCGATTATCAAGACAGTCGCCGCTTAATTCAAGAAAGGGCACACCTGCCTTTTTTATAGCACTGGCAAGAAACAGCACCCCGCCGGTTAAAGATTTGCAGCCGACATGGGAAAAATTGACCACCCCGTCAATGTCATAATCCTTGATCATCTTCAGGACCGTATCGATGCGTCGTTCAACAGTACCGGCCAGGGGGGCATCCAGGATCCGTCTGGCCAGGCCTGACAGAGGATCAATCGGATCTATCTCTTCCCACCAGACATGACTCGATTCTTCAAAGACCACCATCATGCCCAGCTCAACCTCGATAAATTGCATGAATTTATTATCAAATAACGGAAACAGATGCAGCCAAAGAAGACGATGACGACAGGGAAGAAATTCTTTGGTTCTGATCCTCCCGGAGAGTTCATTTTCATAACCTGCCATGGCTTCACTTAATTCCGGGGAACCGAGTTTCTGCAGCAGGAGGCCACCGGTCATGCGCAAGGGCGCCACCCCGTAGATTACCGGCGCCTCAGTTTGTCGTAGTTTATTTGCTTTCTGCCAGTGGAAACGGGTGCGGTTTGATTCCTTTATTGCCGTGGTCAGACGCTCCGGGTCAAATGCTTGCCCGGTAAGTTTTTCTAAAAATGAAATAAGTTCCCGTAACTGGCCTACGGTGTAATCAACCGCTGCCTGATCACGGGTTGCGGGCACATCCAGAAGAAAATATTCCCGATCATATTTCTGGCTGAGAAAGTCACTCATTCTGGGATTATCATCACAGATCGGTACGGTGGCGATAAATGCTTGTGGCACTGGGACCAGCCCGGTTTCCAGGGCCATGATCGCAATCCGTTGAAAACTGCAGCAGTCGCCACTATGGAAATTTGCCTCGGATCCCAGCAGTAATTCGCCACCCTTGCCAGCAGAAGCCAGAAAGGCGGCCACCGTTTCCGGGGTCACCGAGTCCACCCCAAAACTAGTCAAGATTTCCGAAGGCACCAGTGGGCTTGACCAGACAACCGATAATTCTCCACTAACCTCCTGCTCAAGGTGATCCAACTGCATACCCGCAAGAGCGCCATTGATTTCTAGCCCGGCATAACCTTTAAATTTATGGCCAAAAATCAAGATTCGTTTGTAGAAATCAATATCAACTTTTTTCATCTGTTCCAGTCATCTAGCCACGTAATGATTCGAGAAAGGCTTCCAGCCTGGTCACTGTTCTCGGGCTGGCCCATTCCCCATCTTCGATTTCAAGAATCAAGAGCGGCACCCCTGTTTCGTGCATCATATTTCGCCAAACGGGAAGGTTGTATGAATGCAGAGCGCATGATTTCATCTGGAGAAAGATAATTCCATCATAGTCTCCATTATCTGTTTGCGACCCTATCTGAAAGAGGTGTTCTCGGTTGGCCCGCATTCTGGGGCAGGGAGTTTTATACAGATAACCTGCTGCCAATCCGGGAATGGGGTCATTTTTATCGGCTTTGATCAGGTCTGTATCGATCCGGTCGTAAAGGCAAGAATCAACTCCTACAACCTCGCCACCTAAATCAGCCAAAGTGCTCATCAGTTTATGGTCAATAAAATGTGACCCGGCCACCAGTAACCGTGGACGCTGTGCCTTGCTGACGTCCGGCTCGGAACCTTCAATTTCCGCAAGGAGATTTTCAAGCTGGAGGTTGAGTTCCCTGCGGTTTTGCAAAGAAGCGGAAGCATGAAGACCTGTCAAACGGGCGGCAAGTTGCGGACGACCACCGACCATTATTATCTTGAGCAAACGCTGATTTAGTGAACGAAAATGATTGTAAAGCTCAATTGCCGAATAAAGCTTTTCTTTATCAAAGGCGATGCCGTTAATCAGGGACAAATCTTCAGCAAGCTGCTCCAACTCACGGCCGAAAAAATCAATGGCAGACTGGGAATTAAGCCGGGGGACTTTCAGGAGGTATTGGAAAGGGAAATTGGCCCGTTCCTGAATATTGTCCCACAGCCGCAACATTGGAAAGCAACTGTCGGTGACAATCAGGCCGCTAAGTTCTTGTTGAGCTACCTGGCTGTCCAGAAAAGTTGCACAACGACGGACATATGAACAGAGGTTGGCGGGAAGACGAGGATCGGAGCGTTCAGCCTCAAGGCCCGTTATTAACTGTGGCCTGAAACCGGTCGCCTCGATAAGCTCAAGAGGCACATAGGAGCAAAATACCCCAATCGCCGCTGGGCCTGCCGATTGTTCAGCCATTCTTGTCCGCCTCTTCTTTAGCCAGAAGGGCCGCGCCTAATGCACCGATTATCTGGGGTGAAGACGGCACATTGATAGTTACGCCCAACATCTGTTCCAACTCCATTGCCACCCCTTTGTTAAGCGCGACACCGCCAGTCATGGCAATGGGCTGATCCAAACCGACCCGGGTAACCATGCTGTTGACTCGCTCGGATATTGACCTGCAGAGGCCCCTGATGATATCTTCCCGTTTTTTGCCAGCAGAAATAAGACTGATTACCTCTGATTCCGCAAAAACGGTGCAAACATTGCTGATGCTGGCAGGGTTGTCTGCGGTCATAGCCAAGGGTCCCATTTCATCCAAGGGAATCTGTAGCGAGTTTGCCATTACCTCCAGAAAGCGACCGGTACCGGCGGCGCAACGATCGTTCATGCAGAAATCAATAACGCGGCCACTGGGGCCGACCAGGATAACCTTACTGTCCTGGCCACCGATATCCACCACCATCCGGCAATCGGGCAACTCATGGAGAGCGCCGCGGGCATGGCAGGTGATTTCCGTAATTGCCCGGGAGGCAAAAGGAATATTATTCCGCCCGTAGCCGGTGGCAACAATTGTGTTGATTTTATCCATGTCAATGGCGGCTTGCTGAGTCACATCATCTGCAACCGTTTGGGCGGCCTGGTTGTGATCAAAACCAGATTTGCTGACACTCGAGGCAATCATCTGTCCGGAGTCGTCGACAAGCACCGCCTTGGCGGTGATGGAACCTATATCTATACCTAAATACATCCTTGTTATACGCCTTTATGAGCTAATTCTTAAGATGTCTTCCAACCATTCTGGCTGCCAGATAGCCGGAATTGGCAGCCGCGCTGAGCCCTGAACCCGGCCTGGTCCAGTGACCGGCAAGAAACAGATTATCCCACGGGGTGACCGGTGATAGACGGGCTATGCCGCTTTGTTCCGCTACAGCTTGCCAGCCATAGGTTGCGCCCTGATAGCCGCCGGTATATCTTTCCAGGGTCATTGGGGTGGCCGAGTCAACCACCTGGATATGCTCAGACAACCCCGGTAAAACTTTTTCAGCACGAGCCACTATGGTTTCAATCATTCTTTGCCGATTTTCTTCCCAAAAATTCTCATTCCTGTATGGCGCCATGATGAAAAGGCAAAGAGATTCAGAGCCAGCAGGCGCCATGGCAGGATCGATGCGGGAAGGTACGATAATATAAACATAACCAGCAGAAGAAAACAGCATTTCATTATCAGCCAGGGACTGATAGATCTTTTTCATGCGCCCTTCCGGAAGATGAAGTAAGTGACCTTTGTGTTTGGTCAGTTTATCCAGGGGGCAGTCGATGCCGAGAAATACCATAAAGGCGGAGGGAGATGGTTTAAGGTCTTTTAGTTTTTTATTTTCGTTATCAGAGATAGATGAAACCATCTGCAACAGTGTTTGCCGGGCATCCATGGCCGCAACAAAGGAACGGGCCTGATATTCCTCACCATTTTTGAGACGCAGTGAGTGGAGATACTTCTTATCACCATGATAAGAGACCACCTCTTGCCCCAAAATCACCTCACCACCATGCCTGCGGATTGCTTCCCTAAGAGCGAGGGCCAGTGAACGCATGCCGCCTACCGGATAATAGCCGCCATCCAGAATGTACTCCCTGAAAAAGGCCAGACCGGAGGGGCCATCTACCTTGTCGGCAGGTAGTCCCAGGTTGCCCAGAAGCGCTTCCAACATAAAATAAAGCTCTACGGAAAAGTGATATCGCTTAATTATCTCGGCAAAGGAGGTTGTCCCGCTCTTTAGGGGCCGGTCGGTCTGGCCATTCACAAGTTTGGCAAAATGGAGCAGATTATCCTTCTCTCTTGGAAAGTACGCGAACAAGGTTTGCCACAATGCTTCCGGAGCAGCCGGGATCGGGATGGTCAGATGCGGTGAAATTATGGTTTCGCGGATTTCGGAACGCAGAAACTGCTGTTCCAAACCGATGTTCTGAAATATTTTCCAGAGACGGCCATTGTTGGGCCGGAGGCCAGAAAGAGAACTGGTGCCGGTATCAAAATGATACCCGGCGCGGGTAAAAGAGGTAGCGCATCCGCCGGGAACCTTGTTTTTTTCAATAAGCAGCAGGGAATGGCCGCTTACGGCAAGCTGGGCTCCGGCAACCAGCCCGCTGATCCCTCCCCCTACAACAATGGCATCATATTGTCTTGTCGCCATAACCCCTTACTTTATATCCTTTTGTAAACGAAAACTACTTTTTCGAAGTCTGCACTTGTCTTCGCTGCTGCTGGTAACGCAAATAGCCTTCACGTCTTGATTCATTAATATGAGTCTTCAAGTAGCTGAATTAGAACATTACCAATCAAACAAAAAAAAGGGGCTGAAATAATTCCAGCCCCTTTTAAGATAATAACGCCATAAAAACGTTATTTACACTTTAACAGAAATCTTAGAGTCTCAACAAGGCCTGGACGGCCCAGCCGGTACCAGCAATATCTGTCCAGCCCCAATTGTTATCATGCCAGGAACCGTTGTCATGCTGATTAAGCAGTAACAGATCAACATACCTCTCCTGATAGGTAAGAAGATCCATTTCCGGCGCAGGCACAGGTGCCGACCATGTGTAGGAATTAAGTCCTTCGGCTATGTTTCGGATGGCGAGGATGTTGATTCTTTGATACACACCATCACTTACACGTTCATAACCTATTGTGCCATCCGGATTATAGAATCTAACATAATAAAACATTTCAATTGTCTCGGTGTTAGAAAAATGGCTGTAGCAGTTGATGTTACCGGCGGCCACAGGATTCCAGTCACAGTTAGTATCATATTCCTGGTAGTACTGGTCAGTGTTCCAGTTATCGTAATTCCAATTGTTGCTGATAAAATTCTTCTGCGCTTGCACATTGACATCGTCTACAGGCAGCCCCATCCAACTCATCATGGTCAGGCCCATGCCGGCCCGGCCGATATCTTTTATGTATTGTCCAGCGCCAAATTTAACCTCACCTTCAGAACCCAGGTTGGCGAGAAGGAAATTTTGCGCTTCCGGTTTGAGATAATCCGGATAGACAAGACCGAGATTAGCCTCAGCGGCCATCACACCACTTAAGGTCCAATTGGTAAGTGAAGCATCACTAAAGGTCCCGTCCCCTCTGTTCTCATGATAAGTATTTCCTTCTTTGATCACCCCCCATCCTTCAACCCAGAAGGGCCAGCCGCCACGGCTGTAACTCTCTACAGGGTAGTTTACCGGATCACAAACTTTTGAGGGTGTTGAACCATTACGCATATAATAGTCGTTGCTACAGCCTACGACCTGAGCCCAGGCTATCCAGTCAACCATCTGCTGAGCAATCTGGTGATAAGTCCAATTACCAAGACTTACTGCCGGGTCACCGGTGAAATTAAGACTATCATCCCAAACTACCGGTGTTGCGGCTGCATCGTATCCAGCGGTGGCAATCAACTTCAACGCCGGACCAAAACCAAATTCAGTTTCATTATCAAAGGTAAGGTAAACACCCAACCCGTCAATCATACCCGCAGGTCCAGCCACTCGATCCTCTGCACTATATAAGTCTTTGTCAGCGACAGACATAATTCCCAAGAAACTGGTAACGGAGTTAACCATCCGCTGCACATTGTCAGTGTATGGATTGTCAGGGGAGCCGGTAGCTAGGAACCCGGCATCGATAAAGGTCTGGGTACTCATGATTGCGCCTTCATCCCAGTCGCGGTTAATCCAGGCTGTTGGTGCACCTAGCCATGGTTCTCTGGATATTTCCTTGTGGATATACCAGAGGCCCATTTCAATGCCAATTTTTTTGCGTATATTTCCACTGCCATTTTTAATTTTTACTGTATAGGTATCTGTGCCCAACAACACACCGTTATCCCAAACAGTAACCGTGGCAGTATATTGCGTGTTGTTTTTGCCAGTATAGGTATGAGCAATCTCTAACCCATAGGGCTCAGAGGTTGTGTAAGGGACATCTACAACACTCTGAATCCCTGAATCAGGAGTGCCGTCTCCATAGCTCCATTGGTAGGTAATATTTAGCGATTCACTTTCAGCCACTGCTTTAAGGGTTGTTTCTTCACCTGAAATAACAAGATGCGGGCCATCGCTAGGATCTGCCCATGTAGCTTTTACCGGCCCGGCAAAAGCTACCGATGTGGTAACAAGCGAACATAGAAAAAAGATCGCTGTCCCCATAAAACATTTTCTCTTCATCATAACTTTCCTCCTTTTTTTCCCATTTCCTTGTAATACCCCAAATTTGAAGCTAACAATTAACCCCAACAAATTTGTTGCGTTAGAAAAAACTAAACCCAACAAACTAAAGCATTTTATAAAACCACAAAATGGTAAAAGTCAAGGTTTTTGTATCGTTATTTTAAGGGAGAAAAAGAATTCAACATAACACTTAAAAGGATTCTCGGGTGAACACCACCTAAACACTTAATGTAGTTTATTGGATTTAAAGGATTGGGAGGCTTTTCAGTAATCAATCTTAAAAAAAAGAGAAACGGAAAGTTTTGAAAAAAATTATTTATTTTTTCCCAGGTTTAACAAAAATAAACCGTGGGCGGATCACCGTAATTACCGCTGGCAGAATGAAGAGGGCACCGATGGTTGTGGTCACCATTGATAGGGCTGTCAAGCTCCCGAAATAAATGACCGGTTTGAATGAGGCAACGCAGAGGGCGGAAAAGCCCAGGATCAAAGCGAGTGATGTATTAAGGATGGGCTGTCCGGCACTGTTCACCGTTGTTATCGTAGCCTGATCAGGGTTCGTGTCACCCTCTTTTGTGGCCCGCTTGTATCGCAGGATAAAATGGATTGAATCATCGACACCGATACCGATGGCAATACTGGAAATCAAAGTGGTAGCAATATCCAGCGGGATGCCAAGCCAGCCCATAACGCCGAAGTTTAAAACCAAGGCAACCGAGACGGTGAGGATAGACAACAACCCTGCAACTGCCGAACGGAAAACCAAGGCGGAGATAATAAAGATAAAAATGGTGGCGGTTATTATACTTTTCAAAAGGCCCTTAACTATATAGTCGCTAGTCCGCACTATATTCTGGGCCCGACCGGTTGGCGTGACCTTTAGACCGGGATCAAATTCCCGGTCGATGTATTCCTGCACCTCTTCCAGAATGTGCCTGGTGCCCTTGGTACCGAGGGGCTCATTGGCTTCATCCACCTGCTTGAGTCGGGCAATAATAGTCGCCATGGAATTGGAGTAATTGATCAGGCTCTTGAACTCATCGGGTTCGGAGGCAAGAGAATAGAGAAACAGATATTGTTGAGCTGCTCTTTTGGTTTCCGGCAGTTCATGATAGGACGGATCACCCTCATGTATTGCCATATTCATATTTTTGATCATATCAACAATGGAAATGGTCTTGCCGACGCGGTCGAAATTCTCCAGGTATCTTTGCAATGCCTCCATCTGCCGTAGTGTTTCCGGCTCCAGAATCGCATCTTCTTCTTGGGCATCAATTACTGTTCTGATTGGGATGGTACCACCAAATTGGGTGCTGACCCTGCCGATGGTCTGCCGAACAACATCGTTTTCTTTAAAAAAATTAATTGCGTTGGTTTCTATAAAAAGACGGGGATAAGCAGCCAGGGCTACAATTATAAGGCAGAGGCCAATAATAATTGCGCTGTATTTTTTGTGGGAATTAAAGAGAGCTGTTTTCTGAAGTAGAAAGCTTAGACCGCGCCCTTTGATTCTATTAATACTTTTTTGTCTAGGTAGTGGGAACAGAGCCAAGCAGGCAGGTAAGAAAGTTAAGGAAACCAGCATACTGGCAAGTATGCCAAAGGCGGAAAAAAGACCGAATTCCCGAAGAATCCTGGTGTCGTTGAGCATCAGTGAAGCAAAACCAACTGCAGTTGTGATTCCGGCAAGGATAATAGTGGGGCCAATATGCTCCAATACTTCAGACATAAAATCAGTTCTTTCCTTTTCACCTGGAGCGTCCTCGTAGTATTGATGCAATATATGCATACTGTAAGAACTACCAATGGCAATCAATATCGTTGGGAGCATAGTGCCGATGACACTGATTGGAATTCGGAGCATGGCCATTAGCCCAAGGGTCCATATAACGGGCAGGAACAAAGCCAGAAGGGGGAAAATTGTTCCTCTGATACTTCGAAAACGAAAGCCGAAAATACTCAGGATAATGGCAATCACAAGCGGCAGGAATCGGCCCATATCTTTCGCCATGTATTTACCTACCTGAATATTTATGGCTGGCGACCCAGAGAAGTAAATATTCTCAGGCCCCTGCTGCTGATCGACCACATCCTTAACTGCAGCAAAAATTTCAGCCTTGTCCGGATCTTTTTCCAGACGCAAAACAAACCCAAAAGCTTGACCATCGCCGGAGATAATAGAACCACGAAAGATAACTTTACTCTGAATAGCCTGTCTGTACCCTTTCAATGCTTCTGGCGTATTCGGGATATTTCCTTCATCAATGAGAGGTTCGGAATCCAATACTCCAGCACGCCCCATAATATTTTTGGTATTGGTAGGACTGACTACTTCAATTATTCCGGGAATTGACTCAAACTGATCTGTCATCCTAACCAGCTTTGCCACTGTCTCAAAACTGTATGGGTATTGGCTTTCCACAGCCACGATTAAAAACTCATCGCTTCCGAAAACATCTTCGATTTCACTGGTATATTCCAGAAGAGGATCACCGTCGGGCAGCATCTTATCAACGGAATTATCCTTGGTGATATGTGGCAACTGGCTACCGAACACTGCGGTAATCACAAACAAAAACACGATGATGAGCCATGGTAGACTGACTATATTATAAAAAATTCTTTTCATGAATTTAAAGAAGATGATATTGAGCGCTTCTGATCAAATACTAGTTGTAAAATCACAAATTAAACAACTACCATAAACAGATAGAGCATGAAAGGCAATAAACGCCTTTTAACTGAAGTACAACTTTCAGGAAAAGGTAAGACATTAATCGAAACGTCAGAACTTGACTTCTGTGATTAAAAACTTTAGTTTCCTTCTTCTATCAAATTCTTTCCACTTACTAGAAAGAGGCCTACTCTATGAGATGTTACAAAATGTTTTTTGCTTTCAGACACTTTGTTTTTTTTAGCACTTTTCTGCTCTTGTTCCTCAATCAGGCAGCCATGGCTGAAAAAATTGGCCTGGTTGACGGGCTATGGGTCATGAAAAAGGTTGAAGATCGTTACGAGGGAGACGATGTCAAGGAGGACATGTATCTAACTTTAGATAGAACCGGAAAAAGAGCTGGCAAACCCCGCCACCTTGATGTCAGGTGGCTGAAAAAAGACTATGGCAAGGAAGACAAACTCGTCATCAATTTCATTGGTCCCGATTATGTAGCCGGTGCGACCTTGTTGATGGAAATAAAACCTTATGTGGACGATAACCGCTGGCTCTACATTCCAGATAACAATCTTATTGCCGAGATCAAAGCGCGGGATCAGCACACTAATTTCATGGGAACTGATTTCACTTATTATGATCTTGCCGAACGGGAACCTGATGAAGAAAACCACAAACTGCTTAAGATTGAAGAACTAAACAACCGCCTGTGCTATGTGGTTGAAACAAAGCCAAAAGAAAATGTAGACGATGGATATTCCAAAAAAATCAGCTGGGTGGACAAGGAGCGGTTCACGAAAATGCGGATCAAGTATTACAACAAGGCCGGTCGCTTCGTGAAACAATTCGATCCTGCCAAGTGGGAAAAAATAGACGGAATCTGGACCGCACGTCAATTGGTTATGGAAGATTTTAGCCGAGAACACAAAACAACTATTGACCGTAAAAATATCCGTTATAATCAGAAAATAGCAGCTGAATATTTTCTCCCCTATAATATTGACTGTATTCAGTATAAAGGAGGAAAATTTTCCTTGCTGCCATTTGATCAACGACCTACCAGAGTTAGGGCCGAAAAAAGGAAAAAATCCAGCAGGAGACGAAAGTATCTGCCTCCGCAGAAAAAAGAGTAGCTCTTTCACTCTTAGAGACACAACTAAATGAGATTAGAGCCATAATCGGCAAAGAACAAAAATAGTAATTGGAAATAAAACAAGTAGCATAAACAACAAAGCGGAACGCCGAGGATAATCTCGGATACCGCTTTACTGTTTTTAATATCTAACGAACAAGGACTCAGACAGCCGTTTGTGTAGCCCTTCAGAGAGAGAACAGGGCCATCCAACTCGAAAAAACGGAGATACTCCTCACCCTGACACCTTACTTTTTCTCAAAGTATTAAATATACAAAAAAAGGGGTAAAACCTCGTTATGAGGTTCCACCCCTTTCCATAATCCTTCTGCCAGTAATAGCAGACTATCAGACTATAATTTATCGTCGTCCACCCCATTGGCCACGGCGAGACTTCCCCCGTTTGTTCTTACGAGTAGAGCGAAGTTTCTGGGCAAGTTCCTGCTGTTCGGGGGTCATGACAGCATGTATTCTGCTGTGCATTCGGGCCTTGGACACGGCCAGTTCTACCTGAATTTCCGCCTTTTCCTCGGCAATAGCACGGATTGTTTTTTCATCAAAGGAGCCTGCGTCAGTCAGTTCCCGCATCTGCTCACGGTAGTCCCACAGTTTTTCCCGCAGGGCCTCACTACCGCTTCTTTCCTCCGCGCGGATAGCCTCAATCTGCTCCTGCTGCTCTTCGCTAAGACCAATAAATTCGGCGACCATTTCACGCCGATCCTGTCTGTGGTGACCTCGCCAGTCGTTTTTACCATACTCGGAACCGGAAATGGTCTGTGGCCCATATCCGGTTCCGTCACATTCACGGGCGTTAGCTGTGAGACTTACACCGGCTAATAAGAAGATTGCCATAGTGGTTATGATCAGTTTCTGTTTCATTGTTGTGTCCTCCGGTTACCTTATTTAAGTATACTACAATTAAATAAAGCAATATTTTTTGCTCTCGTTTCCTCTTTTAACTACTGCCCTTCCCGCCACGACGATTTTCAGGCACGGCAAACATCTGGCCGTCTCTTTCCTGGCAGATCGCAGAAATTGTATCATCACGCCGACCAGTGAATGCCACCACATCTCCGACATCCTTATCCCCACAGGCTTCGATTGCCGCCTGTGGCGGTCCATTTTGGCCTCTACCGCGTCCTTGGCCGCCATAGGCAAACGCCAGGGTCGGCAGCAACACAACTAAAGCAGCAAGGCCAACGGTTTTTCTAAAATTGATCTGTTTCATGATGTCCTCCTCATAATTGTCTGTTGGAGCAATCTGTTGCTCTCTTGATTCTCAATCTAACAACCGAATAAGGAAGAAATGTGGAGGAAATAAGGAAATAGAAAGAGGAGTACAAATTGATCTGGTCAGCAGTTTACAGGTATGATAATCAAAAGATACAATCTGTCTTGCCGGGAGGTAAAAGTGTTCATCAGCATCAGATATAAACTGTTTGCCACATTGCTTGCCGCGGTGATCGTCGTGATTGTCGGCATGTTCTTTCTGGTCCACTGGAGTTTTGACCGTGGTTTTTTAAACTATGTCAACACCGTGGAAGCAAAGCGGCTCGACTCCCTGGCCGAACATCTACAGGAAGCTTACGCCGATCAGGGAGACTGGCTGTTCCTGCAGGGAAATCCTCGGCTCTGGCGTCAGTTCCT
This sequence comes from Thermodesulfobacteriota bacterium, assembly GCA_039714535.1. Taxonomy (GTDB): domain Bacteria; phylum Desulfobacterota; class Desulfobulbia; order Desulfobulbales; family JAGXFP01; genus JAGXFP01. The sequence continues at coordinate 32,202 of JBDLJC010000033.1, forward strand.
GGCAGCATCGACCCCGGAGGGGCCTCAACAGTTTGATCCTCTGGAAGATGAGATCATCCCTCGGGAGGGTAGAGGGCGACGTCACCCAGGCATGGGCCGTGAGATGCGGCAAGGAAGAAATTTGCCCCGGGACCTTCGTGAGGAGATGAAACATCTCTTTGAGTTCAGAGTCGTGCTGATGGACGCGGACAAGAATGTGGTGACCGGGCCCCGGAGATTTCCTGCCGACACGAAAATGGTCCCCTTGAAGCATGACTCCGTTGCTGTTGGCTATCTCGGCCATATCCCCCAGAAGAATTTACTGGCCCAACATCAATTGCATTTTGCCCGGCAACAGAAGAAAGCGTTTGCCATTATCTCCCTATTAATTGCCGCTCTTGCGGCCTTGCTGGCCTTGCCCCTGGCCGGCAGACTGGTGCGAAGAATGAAGGCGCTGGCCAGCGGAACTCACCATCTGGCCGCCGGTACATATGAGACCAGGCTTGAGGTGGGACCGGCAGATGAGCTGGGGCAGTTGACCCAGGATTTCAATTCCCTGGCCCTGACCCTGGAAAAGAATGAACAGGGCCGCAGACAATGGGTGGCGGATATATCCCATGAGCTGCGCACCCCCTTGGCGGTCTTGCGAGGCGAGCTTGAGGCCTTGCAGGACGGCGTCCGCCAGCCTACCCCTGAGGCCATCCGCTCACTGCACTCAGAGATGATGCGTCTGAGCCGACTGGTCGATGATCTTTTCCAGCTTTCCCTTTCTGATATCGGCGCCTTGACCTATAGAAAAGAGAATGTGGATGTAGCCGCAATCCTGAACCAGGCCGCTAAATCCTTCGAGGCTGAGTTTAGCGAAAGAAACATTAAGCTGATCATAGATATTCCGGCCGAGCGGGAAATATCTCTCTTCGGCGACCCGGAACGGCTGCAACAGCTCTTTGATAATCTGTTCACCAATTCACTGAAATATACCGATCCCGACGGCTCGTTGAATATCGATGCTCAATCGGCAGCGGGATATACGAAGATTATCTTCCAGGACAGCGGCCCATCGGTGTCACCAGCAGAAATCGATAAGCTGTTTGACCGCCTCTACCGGGTGGAGAATTCCCGTAATCGGGCGACCGGCGGGGCAGGACTCGGCCTGGCCATCTGCAGAAATATCGTTGAGGCCCATGGCGGCGCCATTACGGCAGAGCCATCGCCACTGGGCGGGGTGCTGATCAGAATCAAACTGCCGTTGGGAGAGCAACAATGAGCAGAATCCTGATAGTGGAAGATGAGCAGAAGCTTGCCGAGATCCTGAGAGATTATCTGGCCCAGGCCGGTTTTGATATAACAGTGCTCGATAATGGCCTTGACGTTGTTCCCCATGTGCGGGAGAACCAGCCAGATCTGGTTCTGCTGGATTTAATGTTGCCGGGCCGTGACGGGATGGGTATCTGCAAAGAGATCCGAACCTTTTCCAATCTCCCAATTATCATGGTCACGGCCAAAGTTGAGGAGATAGACCGCCTCCTTGGTCTTGAGTTGGGCGCTGATGATTATATCTGCAAACCTTTTAGCCCCCGGGAGGTCGTGGCCCGGGTCAAGGCGGTCTTGCGCAGGTCCGGCGGCGCAACAACCATTCAGGCCAAGGACCTTGTCCTAGACAAGGCCCGTTACCAGGCCTCGTTGCATGGCGTTGATCTCGGGCTCACGGCGGTGGAATTCAAGCTGCTGGATTTTCTGGCGGCCAATCCAGGCCGGATCTATTCCAGGGACCAGCTAATGGATAAAATCTACTCTGACCATCGGATAGTCAGTGACCGGACCATTGACAGCCATATCAAGAAACTCCGTAAGAAGCTAGCGGCGGTGGCGCCGGATGAAGAGTTGGTTGGCTCGGTGTACGGAGTGGGGTATAAGTTTATCTGATTGCAGAAAATTTGGCGCAAATATGAATGGATGCGAGGTTTTCAGGCCATGACACCAGAGCATATTTCAAATGTCATAATGCCAGCCTTACCCTAATGCTCCCGCAAGCGAAACTAGATAAAAGCCAAAAGCTGTCCCCTTTTTTTATCGGCCGGAATGCCGGAGGCGACCGGTATCGCTCTCTGGATCGACCGTCTGCTAATGATCCGGACCGGCACCGACAGTATCGAAGAGGTGGTGGCCTTTGTCCCGGAAGAACTTTAAGTTGAAACGTTTTTTTATAACAGGAAGCACGGCGGGTATTAATCCAACTCAAGCTGATAGGTTAGAAGAACGGCTACAAGCTCTCCACACGGCTATAACTATTGACGATATGGATTTGCCGGGATGGAGATTACATTCACTCAAAAGCGACCGGGTTGGATTATGGGCGGTCAATGTAAGTGGTAACTGGCGAATAGTTTTTCAATTCAAAGATGGTCACGCTTATGTGGTTAATTATGAGGATTATCACTGATGACAATTCAACAGCATAACCCCATGCACCCTGGGGCATTTATAAAACGAGTATACTTAACACCTTTTAATGTGGCCTCTAATGAACTAGCCAGGAAATTACATGTTAGTCCCGGTCTGGTTAGTCGTTTGATTAATGGCAAAACTAATGTGTCACCGGCAATGGCATTGAAACTTTCTAAGGTATTGGGCCGGTCTCCTGAAAGTTGGTTGTTAATGCAGGACAACTACGATCTTTGGCAGGCGAGGCAAGATGTTGATTTGCAAAATTACGAAACAATGGCTTTTGCTTAGCAATGATAATTGGCTGGGTCAGACTCTCCTGAAGCAGAAAAAAGAACCGGCTGCAGTCCTCTTTAAAAATGAAATATGTCATTGCCACCGGCCTACCGAGCACCACCGGTCTTGTGACCCTGAAGAAGTAATACCAGATGGGCAGTCGGTTGGCTTATCCGTAAAAGTTAGTCTGAGGATTGTTTTTCCTCAAGCCGTGATTCATTAATCGGTATTGTGTCACCGGATTCGAGAGACAACCGCCCGAAGATCTGGCGTTGCAGTTTGAAGCGATTTCCATATTTAATCCGGAAGAGAAGAAGACCATCAAGGAAGTGCTGGAAGGCTTGATCTTGAAGCAAAGAGGTGGTCGACAACGCCTTAAACCTACTAGCTGTTGCCGCCATCGCTTTTTTCTTTATCCCAATCAAAACCAATAGATTCGAGCCTCTTCAGGCGTTCAGGAGTTGGCCGCTGCCGCCTGATTTTGGACACCCAGAAGCCGAGACTCTTCTGTTCGCCTCTTTGAGACACCCGAAAATGACCATGTACATCGTAGAATTTCTTTAACGCAGAAAGTTTCTCTTCCCATTTCGCCTCTAAGACGTTCCACGCAATACCGATTTCATCGAGTTTTTTCTCATATTCTGGATCTAATCGGCCCTGTTTTCGGTAGTGCCTTTGGTCATTAAGCCATTTCCCTAAAGAGCGATATTTTTCATCAGGTTCAACTTGGGAAACATGAAGGTGCCCGTGGATAGCTTGATACTCCAGCAATTCCTCAATTCGTTCTTCCCAAGTTTTCACATTAGAGCTTCCCCAAGTAAACCCAAGCCTTTCAAGTTTTTGCGTTCTCTCATGTGAAAGCTTTTCTGATTTATAACGATTCCTTTGGTTCCGAACCCAATGAGACAGTTGAGGATTTTCATCAAATCTAAGTGGCACGTCACAATGACCGAATCGCTTCTTGAAATCCGCAAGCTCCTTATAATTCTTCTCCCATCGATTTTTCACAGGCTCCCAATCAAAGCCAATCTCTTCTAAGCGATCAAGCTGCTCTTTAGAAAGCAAACCACTTTTCTTTTTTATGCGCTGATCCGTCACCCAGTAACCGAGCTTCTTTGTTTTAGGATCTACCTTGGAAACACTTGAATGTTCATGCTCCTCGATAAACAGGGAAAGCTGTTTAAACATTTCTTCCCATTCTTCCCAATGCCCATCTAGAGTTTCAAACAACTCTTCTTCGCCGTTGTCATCGTCATCAACTTTGCCGTTTAACGGCGAGGTGTTGGACAAAAGTTCAAATAGTTTTGTGTTCAGGTAAAGTTTTTCTCTACCCACCTTCTTTTGTTTCAATATCCCTACATTTTCTAACGCTTGTAAGTATTTTGAAGCTTGCTGGCGTTGGGCGATATCATTGGCAACAAGAAACTTAACTTTGCAATAAGGTTGTTCGAAAAGCTGTTCAACGAGTTCTTTTGAGTACATATAGTTAGGGAGTTTTTGCTTGGCATAAACAAGTGTGGTCTCAAAAAGGTCATTAATCTGGATTATCTTATCTCTGGTTGCACGAGCGGTTTGTTCAATACCATCGAGGATAAACAGTATCCAGTTCTCCCATTGGTTCTTTTCAGTAACTTGCCTAAGGTATTTATAGTACTTGCCTTTGTTGGCTATTATATACTGACTCAGAAACAGAATGGGCAGATCGAGAACGCCTTTGAATACCAGAAACAAGACGTTAATAATCCTTCCGGTTCTGCCGTTTCCATCGGAAAACGGATGGATAGCTTCAAATTGATAATGAACAACCGCCAATTTAATCAAGATATCAATGCCGTCATCGTCGTCATGAATATAGGTTTCTAAATTCTTTAATTTATCCTGGATTACGGTCTTCATGGAAGGAGGGGTGTAAATGATTTCCCCTGTTTTCTGATTTGCGATTTTGGTCCCCGGGGTATTACGAACACCAGCTTGATTCTGCTTAATTATATTGCAAACCCGGATAAATAGGTTGGTTGACAGGACATGCCTTTCTTGCAAAAGCTGATATCCCTCCCATAAGGCTTCCCGATAACGTAAAACTTCTTTGGTTGCTGAATCAACATTCTCGCTGTCTAACGAAAATGCCTCAAATAACTTATCGTTAGTGGTAACCACATTCTCTATTTCAGAACTGCTCCTGGCTTCCTGAAGAGTAATAGAATTGATTAGAATATTCTGATTAGGGATTGTGTTGGCCAGCCCTTTTAGTTCGGCAAGTTGCCTATTTGCGGCAATGGCCTTTTTGAGGACAGCTTTGCTTTCCAGTTCAACATCTGGAGGTAAAAGCGGCAAACTATCGTATGGATCATCTTTTATAAACATCGTTTAACTGACGCATTAAATGTTAGCAGCGAACACGAAACAAGGATTCGCGTCGAATCTATAAAACATATTCGACATATTTCCGTAACATGTCGAATCGTTCGACACAAGGTAATTTTGTTAAAAACAGGAATATCGAGAGATAGCAGAGGGACAAATCAAGAAAGGCGGTTAGAGGCCAGGAACTTTACTTTGAAGGATGTAGAGGGTCTGACGTGCTCGGGCTGCAACCGCTTCGCGTCTTTCGCTGCCTACGCTCGCAGCCCGTCTTTTATAGAACACCCCAAACCCCTCGAAGGGGTTCATGGTATGTGGTTGTCATATTTTGTGCAGGGTATGTCCGGCGGAGTGTATTCAGGGGACACCATAGAATGGCACTAGTTTAAGGCTTTTTTATCCGGGAAATCGGAGGAATATATTGACTAGACATGGTATATTTAAGCATGAAAAACATGCGAAAATTAATGCCATTGCTTCCAGGATTTCATCCGCAGGTCATGCGTCGAAAACCTCGCTCAGTTCAACAGAAATTTGCCGAAAAGATGTCTCTACTGAAGCAGAAATCTTTCAAACAACTCGGTGAATTATTTGAAGATTTTGTCCCCCGCACACTACTCAAGCCAGAGCGGAACGGGGCCATGAGTCGCCGCCGCCTTTTCTCAAAAGAAAATACATTCTGGGCCTTCTTCAGTCAGGTGCTGGATGCAGATGGTGGCTGCAAGGAAGTAATTCGCAAGCTTCAGTCTTATGCCTCCATATAAAGGAGTAAAAGAGTCGGGTCACCCATTAAAAGGCCCTTGTCAAGAGATAGACTCCCCCGTTGAGATGGGAAAACCACCCATTAAAAGGCCCTTGTCAAGAGATAGACTCCCCCGTTGAGATGGGAAAACCATTTTCCCTCTCTTGGAAAGGTTAATATTCGTAGAGTTCTCCT
>JBDLJC010000034.1:0-38151 GCA_039714535.1 Thermodesulfobacteriota bacterium
CAAGGATGGAGAACGAATTGATCCTATAATAGAAGGCGAACTCAACAGGGCTGCCATTTAAACATGATTTTTTCAAACACCAGAATTGACCATAACTCTATTACAAGCCAACAGGCTTCTATTTTAGCAATTTTGTGATATGTTTTCGGGATGATTATGAAGCGGGATGAAAAATGTCGGGTAGCTCTGCAAGGGTGTGATGGTTATGTGCGTGGTCGACTCAAGGGAAAAATTGATCAGCTCTGCCAGGCTGTTGCTTTGCAAATAAAGACCGGGGCGAGGGTGCTGCTCAAGCCGAATCTGGTTGCGGCCGGTAGCGCGCCTCTGCATCTGGCCTGTTCCAACCCTGAATTTGTCGTGGCGGTGGCTGAATGGTGCCTTGACCATGGTGCCCGGGTCAAAGTCGGGGATTCGCCGGCCTTTGGCAGCGGGAAGATGGTCATGCGGGCCTGCGGCATGGCGGAGAGGCTGCAGCCTCTCGGGGTGGAGTTGGTCAATTTCAGCCGGTCCCGGCCAATGGAGACGGCTTGCGGCCTGAAGATGCCCATCGCCAGCGAAGCTCTGGATTGCGATGTGTTGCTCAATCTGCCCAGGGTCAAGGCCCACAATCAACTATATGTCAGTCTGGCCGTAAAAAATTATTTTGGGGTAGTGGTTGGCTGGCGCAAGGCGTTACATCATGCGGTCAATGGCGATGTTGCTAACCGTTTTGAGGAGCTGTTGCTTGATCTGCCAGGGCTGTTTCCTGCTTCCTGTTCGTTGCTTGACGGCATAGTCGCCATGCATAGGACTGGTCCCATGAAGGGTGATCCCTTTCCTCTGGGGCTTATTGGCGCTTCTTTCGATCCTGTGGCGTTGGATACCGCGGTTATGCGCGTAATTGGGGCAGATTCTGCGAAAAACCAGTTGTGGCTGGAGTGCTGTCGTCGCAGAAAGGTAGGGACTGAACTCGCCAATCTTGAATTTCCTCTGAAGGGTCCTGAAGATTTTTCGGCAGTAGGTTTTATCCTGCCCGAACAACTGAAACCGGTAACTTTTCATCCTGGCAGGATGCTGGTTGGCACTTGTCGGCGTTTGGGTGGAATTTTTAAGCAGTGACCGTTGATGGTATCGTAATAACCAGCAAGGGGCATAGTCTTCGCTTTTCCCGGGTCGCACCCCATGGGCATTTGCATTCTACGCTTATCTGCCTTTAGTTGTGCGATGAAATTTTTACAGAATCATCATCATTACGCTCTTTACAAGAGGGGGCTAAAAAATTATCGTGGCTTCTTGATAAATATCATTCATGTTTAAACCTGCCAATAATATCAGGTGGTTTTGCTAAAGGAGTTAGATATGTTCAATTTGCAAGGGAAAGTAGCGCTGGTAACCGGCAGTTCTCGCGGAATCGGCAAGGCCATTGTTTTACGTCTGGCCGAAAACGGTGTCAATATAATCGTTAATTATGTACGGCATCGTCGTGATGCCGAGGAAACCGCCGCCCTGATCGAGAAAAAAGGTGCCCACTGTCTGGTGGTTAAGGCCAATGTCGCCAACGATGATGATGTTGAAAAAATGTTCGAGTTGATCAAGGAAAAATATGGGCGTCTCGATATTCTGGTCAGCAATGCCGCCTCCGGTGTTTTGAAACCGGTCATGGAACTGAGCAGTCGTCACTGGAACTGGGCAATGGATATCAATGCCCGCTCCCTGTTGACCCTCGCCCAGAAGTCTCTGCCGTTGATGGTTGATGGCGGGCGGATAATTGCGGTTTCCAGTCTGGGGTCGGTTCGGGCCGTTGAGAACTACACGACAGTCGGTGCCTCTAAGGCTGCTCTGGAATCCCTGGTCAGACATTTGGCCGTCGAATTTGGCCCCAAAGGTATTCTGGTTAACACCATCAGTGCCGGTGCGGTTGATACCGAGGCGTTGAAGAAGTTTCCCAACCGTGATGAGATTCTCGGCACTGCCCGGGAGCGCACGCCGGTAGGGCGGTTGACCACTTCCGAGGACGTGGCCGATCTGGCCCTGTTCCTCTGTAGCCCTCTGGCCAAGATGATTCACGGTCAGACGGTTGTGGTTGACGGCGGCTACTCAATACGGGCGTAAACGCGGTTCGATATTGCTGTTTTTCTGCGTCATCATGGGTTCCATGTAGTTTTACTACAATGGAACCCATTCTTTCTTGACTAACAGCAATCTTGCACCGCTTGCATTTTTCCATTACCAAGGCAGTTTTTTTACATGTTTAAAAACAACGGACAAATGGTCCTGGCCTCTGGTTCACCCCGGAGACATCGTTTTCTGGACGAGTTGGGCCTCGACTTCATGGTGGCGGTTGCTGATGTCGATGAGATACTCCGAGCCGGTGAATCGCCGCCTGCTTTCGTCAGTCGCTTGGCGCAGGAGAAAGCGGCGGCAATTGCGGTTGCTCACTCCGAAGCCTGGGTTATTGGGGCGGACACAGTGGTGGTGGTTGCTGATGAGATTCTCGGTAAGCCTGCCGGTCCGGAAGATGCCCTGGCCATGCTGACCCGCCTCGCCGGCCGAAGCCACGAGGTCTGGACCGGTTTCGCTATTGTCAGGGGAACTTCCGTTGCCGTTATCAGGGCGGTGCGGACCGAAGTGACATTTGTTCGCGCCGATCCAGATGTTCTTGCTGCCTATGTGGCCAGCGGTGAACCACTGGATAAGGCCGGGGCCTATGGGATTCAGGGCCGGGGTGGTTTATTGGTCGAGGGGATCGTTGGCTCTTACAGTAATGTGGTTGGGTTGCCGATGGCAGAATTGGTTGAAGAGTTACTTCGTCTTGATGCCATTGCTCCGACGGTTCAATAATCAAGCTAATGGGCTCTTCACCAGGCTCAGGCACCCTGTGAACCTGGTGCAAGGTCTGTTTGAGTAAACCGGAACTATGCCGATAGCTTTTAGTCTTTAATCACTGAAGACCTAAGCTTAAGATGGTTAAGGGGAAAAATGGAAGTGGATGGTTATAAACATGGCATTGTCTGGATGGATTGGCAACATGCTGATTTAATCAAAGAGTTTCGCGCGCTCCATGCGGCCTGTAAAAAAGGTGATAGTGCTCTGGCGATTATGAAATCATCACGAACGCTGGAGAGGTATATTGAAGATCATTTCGGCCTGGAAGAGACCTATATGGATAAATATGGTTTCCCTGATTTCAAGCGACATCAGCAAGAACATGCGACCTTTGGGCAGAAGTTTAAAGAGTTTCGCGAAACCGGTTTAGCTGGGGCGGACAAGGTAGGTGCGGACCTGTTGTTGCTAATGGTGGATTGGATCATGAAACATATTATGGTTGCCGATAAAGAGGTCGCTAAATTCCTCGCCCGGGAAGGGGTGCAATAGGTTGCTGATCGTATTGATGGCTCAACCAAACGATGGATCTTACAAACCGCTTAAAAAGAAATCAATTCTTTCCTCCATTCTGTCTCGGAAGGGTTCCGTGGTGATTTTGCCCCCGGCGGGGTCCAGTCCTGCCGCCAGACGGTCAGCGGACATTTCCTCAACCCTGATTAAAGAGCTGATCTGCCAATTTCGGCGAAACTCCCTGAAGTTGTCACCCTTAAAAGCAACCGGGCTTTTAAGGCAGAAAATAAAGGCGTTTAGTTTTGCCTGGCGGTAATCGCGGTGGCCTCCACGGTACCAATTACGGCCCGGGGTTAAAAACACCAGCAGGGTGGAACTGGTCTCCAGATCCACCTGTTTGAGGGCCCCCTTGATTTTTGGGGAGGTGAGCAGCATTGCAAAGATCCTCGCCATAAAGTCACTTCTTACCTTTTCGGATGGGGCGGCTTGCAGGGCCGGGCCTTTGACCATCAGCAGGGGGATTTGGGCCGGGATGTGGTCGGTAAGTGGATAGTCGCCGACGATAACCGGCGGGGAGTTCCTGAGCAGGGATTTTCCTTTAATAATCATGAGACCGGATGAGACTGCGATGGTAACCACCAGGATAAATGAGACGAAGATCCTGAGCCATGCGGGCATATTGGGGGACGGCAGGCGACGGGCGGCCGCAAAGAGCAGCTCCTCACCGGGAACTAGAAAATAAGTGGTGGCGTGGTATGTGTCATATTCTCTACCGAAAACCTCCCGGCAGTTCTTCTCTTCGCCTTTTGCCAGAAAGTAATAGAGCCAGAGCATGATGAAGAAGGCGATAAAGGTGAGCAGCCTGCCCCAGGTCAGGATGATGCCGATGCCGAAGATCGTCAGGGCAAGATATTGGGGGTGGCGGAACTTCCGGTAGATCCCGGTCCTGATCAAGCCTTTTTTGGCTATTTTCCCCCCATAGATCTGGACGGCAGCAGCCAGAAAAACAAGCAGGCCGATGATAATCAGCATAAGTCCCAGGGGAAATAAGGTATGGATTGGAAAAACAAAATAAACCAGTCGAGCGGTATAGGGGCTTTTGCTTAATGCTTCGATGTGCATCACCGAGCCGTAGAGAAAACCGGCAAAGGGTAAGAGCATCCAGAGCGGTTCGAGGATAATAAAAAGGGCGCCGACCCTGAGTATGATGTCAGGCAGCCTTTTTCTGGTTGATCTTCCAGGGTGAGTCGTAAAATTATTTCCGGGGTTTGGCTGCATGATGGAATTCTGTCTGCTGAAGTTATTTCAGGTAACGCGTTTTGGCGCCAGTTCTTGAACACCTGGCCAATATCATACGGTTCTGGAAACCATGGTGAAGCCTGGATTTATTGTAGGTTGTGAAACAAAATGTAATGGGTTGTTACCCCATTTTTTAGTCAAATGTATAGTGGCAACCATTTACCGTCAGGTCAGGAACTCGGCCGGCTGAATGTTGAAAGTTACCGGGTTCATACTCTTCTCAATCCTGCGGAGATAACTTCCTGTGGAGTCTTTTTCTGATAAATCTATTTCGGTTCCTTTGCTATAACCGCCATTTTCTGTGGGATGCAGTAGTAGAACCCAAGGACGGGAAATATCATCGGAAGTCGAGCGCTGGGAAACCAGAGCCAGTTCTCCTCCATCAAGGCGGAGAAGAGTCCCTAGCGGATACACGCCAAGCATATTGATGAATACTTTGAGGAGGATCGGGTCAAATACCGTACCCGATTGTTCGAGCATCATGCCCAGAGCCAGATCGGCACTTATTGCTTCCTTGCGGTACACCCGCGGGGAGGTCAGAGCGTCATAAACATCAGCTATTGCCATAATTCGGCCACAGAGGCTTAGCGGCTTCTTCCAGCCTAGTTTAGGATATCCGCTAAGATCATATTTAAGGTGGTGTTCAAATGGCGGCAATAGTAGTCGGCCTTTGTTTTGTATGGAAGAATTAAGCTGCTGAATAATAATCCGGGTACTGTTCAGGGAATGCTGGCGAATCAATTTTAAATCATCTTCATCAAGGGGTGTCGTCTTGTTTAGCAGCTCATGGGGCCAGACGATCTTCCCCAGGTCATGGAACAGGCCACAAAGACCAAGGCGTTCGATGGTGTCCTTGGGTAGGCCGATACTTTTACCAATATACATTGCCAGAATGGCAACGTTTACTGAATGGGCAAAAGTATAATCATCATAGGCCTTTATCGTGCTCATGGCCATCATCATCGGCTGCTCATTGAGGAGAATTTCCTCAGCCATGGTTTGAACCATGCGCACCGTTTTTCTTATGCCGGTGTTTTCCTTGGAAGCGAGTTTCTTCGCCACCTCCTGGACCGATTTAAGGGTGTATGCATATACCTTTCTGGGGGCGCGTTTCTTGGTAGCTTCCCGCTTAGGAGTGTTTTCCTGGCGCTCAACCTCATATGCCTCATTATCTTCTCCCCTTTTAACGGGAGTCACCCACAACAGGTTTTCCGCCGTCAATTGCTCGACGAGCCACTCCATGGGGTTTTCCTGGCGCACAGAGTTGTTTAGAAGCCCGGCGAAATTGACCACTTCCGTTATTGGTGCTTCAGTTGCCGTTGCTTTAATTGTCAGGCCAGCCAAGCCACGTTGCTCAAAATATTTCAACAAATTGGCTTGGATCTGTTCCGCCTGACTTCGGAGAAGTAGTTTCTCATCCTGAAAATAAAAATGAGCCCCTTCAATCATCAGATCCAAGGTGTCATTGCCGCCAAGGACCTTTTCAAGGGAACGACGAAAATGGTCTACCCCGACAATTACCAGTTTATTGTTTGCCTGGTAGACCTTTACTGTCCTGAGGAGACTGTAGATATCAGCAAGAAATTGCTCTCTGGGTGATAGGCCTGAATATGCAGGCTTTCTCAGGTTTTTTGCGTTATCTGTCATGAGTTCTGCTAAATTGTATTGGAACCTGGGATTCCCTTTTAAATTTTAAAAAACAATTGCTCAGAAACTACTCAATTTATGGAGGGCTTTTTGAGCTTCAGTCCTCACCGTTGCTATTTTATGGGTAGCAGCCTTTTGCAGCAAAATTACCGCCAGCCGTTTATTTTTGACATTTTTGACAACTCTCAGCAATCTTAAGCTCAGATCTTCTACGGGGCTCAGTAGGAGAGAATCCAGAACATTCATGTTTTGGGTGGCAAAGGAGGCAATTATTTCGAGCAGCAAGGATCTGGCATTTGGTGAGGAGATTTCGTGGAGAGTGGCGGCAAAGGTTTTTCCCGCTTTCGGGGGCAAGAAACGCAGGAAATTTGTGAAATCCTTGCGCAAATCCGGTCCCAGGGTAGATGTCTCCTGCCAGATCGGCATCAGGGCGGATAATATCTCAGGCCCGGTGATATCTTCATTAAACTTCTTCCATAATAGTTTCGGCCACTCTCTTATGTCGTCATGCTTCTCTTGAATCTTTCGGATATTGCCCAGCAGGTAACAGGAAGTGGCAAATTTTCTGGAAACCAGGCTGATCTTTAATTCTTCTTTAAGGTGGTTCATTATGGTCTCAGCGGTTTTTTGCTCCTGCTCTACGTTGAGAATATGCAGCATCAGGGCAATAATGTCTTCCCTCCCCTTCTGTTCGACGCATTCTTTGATATCCTGCTCAAGGATGGTTTTCTCAACAGGATCCAACTGATAGAGCTCCTGGCCGGATTCAATGAAAGCAACACCGAGAGCTTGGGGTTGCGCATTATTCTCTTCTGGTCGGAGGGATCTTCTTATGCTCTCCTGTTTGGAAGTCGGCTCGGCTTCTTCTTGCTCTTCGGAAACTTCTGCTTCTTTACCAGTGATGTCAAAAGCAGAAAAATCCAGAATCGGTTCCTCTTCCCAGAATTCTTCATTGGCTCGATAGAAGACATGGGGCAGATCAAGGTGCCAAAGAGCCGAGACGAAATCATCTTCAAGCTCGTCAGGCATTTCCCTGAAAGTCTGGAATGTTTGTAAGAGAGATTTTAGTTCTTCCTCGCTTACTCCTTTTTCAAACTCTAGCCATCTAAGGCCGTCTCGATACATGATGTAAATTGGATTTTCATCATGGGTCGGGCCGTCATGAAGGGTATAGTCATTATAAAGGATCCTTGTTTTATCAAATTCAAGACAGAGATTGTCGAACCGGTTCATGAATCCGGTAATGGATCTATGAGCACCGGCCAGCATGTTGATAGTGGTGGCATGACTGGGGGGGAATAGTCCGAAATTCCTTAGGGCTGCGACAAGAGTTTTTACGGTTGTCTTGGCTGCGGATACATCAGCCGGCATCACGAAACCTGGTAAATCTTCGGGCCTTATGTCTCTTGAATCCACTAGTTATAGTCCCTGCCAGCAAAAATTAAGGATAATAAAGATCGATTGAGTGTGCATAAGTAGAATAACTATTCTCAATAAAATACACAATTTTTTTAGCCCTTAGTGGAGCGAGGTGAAATTAAAAAAATCTGGTCTTTGGCTATAATTTTTTCAGGCCGCTTTTTTATATTTACGCTGAATTCTTCTTGTTTGACAGGACGTTTAACGATCTCCTGCCACCTATTGTCTTCCCGGATGCTCTTGAGAATACACGAGTTCAGCAAAAACAGATTGAATGTAGACGTTGAAATAAATTGATGGCTTTTTGCCTGGGTGATATTTTGGGAGTCGCTAAATTAATCGGGCCAGTTTTGTGCAATACCATAAAAAAAGGGTCTCAGAGCCGATACAAGGGTATCTCTAATTACGTTAGGGGCTTACCTCGGTAAATGATGTTTCCCTCGCTGACTTTAGCGATGGTTTGACAAATGCTTTGGTTGTATAATATCTTCTCGATTCGGGAATACCGCCGCTGGACATTATTAATAAAAAGCTCGGGGTAGAAAATATGGGAATCTCTGCAATTGTTTTTCTGGTCATTATCGGTTTGCTGGTGGTCTTTGGAATCAATATCTTTAATACCCTGGTCAGGCTCCGTAATCGTTATAAAAACGGCTTTGCCCAGATTGAGGTCCAGTTGAAACGCCGCTATGACCTGATCCCTAATCTGGTTGAGACCGCCAAGGCCTATATGAAGCATGAGAGCGAGACCCTAGAGAACGTGATCGCCGCCCGTAACGCCGCCTCCCAAGGCCTGGCCGCTGCTGCTGCTGATCCAAGCAATGCTGCCGCCCTGCAGGGACTGATCGGCGCCGAGGGCGCCCTGGCCGGGGCCATGAGTAAGTTTAATGTGGTGATGGAGGCCTACCCCGATCTGAAGGCCAACCAGAATATGATGCAGGTGAGTGAGGAGTTGACCAGCACCGAAAACAAGGTGGCCTTTTCCCGGCAGGCCTTTAATGATCAGGTCATGGCCTATAATACCTATAAGCAGGGCTTCCCGCCGGTGATGCTGGCCGGGGCCTTCGGTCATGGTCAGGATGCTACTCTGCTTGAATTTGCAGACAGCGCCCAGATCCAGGCGGCGCCTAAGGTGTCATTCTAGGGGGTAATGATCGGGATGGATTTTTTCAGCGCACAGGACAAGGCCCGGCAGAATACCGGCTGGCTAGTGATTCTCTTTACGATGGCGGTGATCTCGTTGATCGTGATGGCCAACCTGCTGGTCATGGGGGTTTTCGGTTATCTGCAGAGCAAGGCACCGGTGGAGGCCTCGGAGCTGCAGCCCCTTGACTGGGAGGTCTTCGTCGTGGTCGGTTTCGGGGTGCTGGTGGTGATTGGCCTGGGTAGCCTCTATAAGATAATGGCCCTGTCCGGCGGCGGCGACCGCATCGCCGAAATGATGGGTGGTCAGCTGATCGTTGACGGGACCGGTGATCCCGACCGGCAGAAAATCCTGAATGTGGTCGAGGAAATGGCGATCGCCTCCGGTTCGCCGGTACCGCCGGTCTATCTCCTTAATGAGAAGGGGATTAATGCCTTTGCCGCCGGTTATTCACCGTCCGATGCCGTGATCGGGGTGACCAGGGGGGCCATCAACAAGCTCTCCCGCGACGAATTGCAGGGGGTTATCGGTCACGAATTCAGCCATATCCTCAATGGCGATATGCGGCTTAATATCAAGCTGATCGGCATCCTGCACGGCATCCTGCTGCTGGGACTGATCGGCTACCATATCTTACATGCCTCGGCCTTCTCCCGCAGTTCGCGGAAGGGGGGCGGCGGGGCGCTGGCCTTTGGTCTGGGGCTGGTGGTGATCGGTTTCGCCGGGACCTTCTTCGGCAATCTGATCAAGGCCGCGGTCAGCCGCCAGCGTGAATTTCTGGCCGACGCCTCGGCGGTCCAGTTCACCCGGAACCCAGACGGCATCGGCGGCGCCCTGCAGAGGATCGGGGCTGACAGCGTTGGCTCCGTGCTGGAGAATACCGACAGCGCCGAGATCAGTCACGCCCTGTTCAGCCAGGGTTTCAGCTCTTTTTTCGGTGGTCTTTTTGCCACCCACCCGCCTTTGGCTGAGCGCATCAAAAAGATCAAACCAGATTGGAATGGCAAGTTCGAAGTATCGCAAAGCGCAGCCCGCCGGCAGCCGGGAAGTGGATCGACTAAAAGGGAAACCGGTCCGGCCCGGTCGGATGCAATAGTGGCTGGAATGGCGGCGGCTACGGGGCGAGAAGCAGCCCTTAGCCATATTGGCAGTCCCACCAAAGCTCATCTGGGCTATGCCCGTGAACTTATTGGCGACCTGCCTGCTGTGTTGAGAAGAGGTGTCCATGAGCCCTTTGTCGCCCGGGCGGTAATCTACTGTCTGGTGCTCGATAATGACGAGTATATGTGCCGCCGCCAGCTTGAGCATCTTGCCAAGGTTGCCGATATCGGGGTCTATGATGAAGTCGTCAGGTTGAGAAATCTGGTCTTGAACCTGAAGATCGACAGCCGGCTGCCGCTGGTAGATATGGCACTGCCGGCTCTGCGCCAGTTGTCGAGAAGTCAGCACCTCCTGTTCAAAGAAAACCTTAAGGTCCTGATTGAGGCTGATGGCAAACTGAGTCTTTTTGAGTGGACCCTGCAGAAGATTGTTAATCACCATCTGGATGGGGTGTTTGGCGGTAAATCAGGGTCGGCCCGAAAAAAAACAACTCTGCAGCGCTCACGGCAGGCCTGTGCGGTGTTGTTGTCGCTCCTGGTCTATGCCAACCGGCACGAAGGGCTGACCGAGCAGGAGGTGTTTGCTGCCGCTGTTCAGGAACTTGGCGGGATGGAGGTGCAGCTGCTGGACCGGGGGCTCCTCTCGTTCAGTCGCCTGGATGGGGCCATTGATGAGCTTGGCGGGTTACCGCCGTTGGCAAAGGCCAAACTGGTTAAGGGTTGTGCTGCCTGTGTGATGGCCGACAAAAAGATAACTCCCGTTGAAGCGGAGTTGCTTCGCGCCATTGCCGAAACCATGGATTGCCCGATGCCGCCGCTGGTTGCCGGGTAATTTGAGAGGTATGATTCAGAAAAGAAAGCAGGTAGAGGGGGGCGCTCCTCTGACACGAATTTCCTACTGGTTGATGCCGGTTGCTGAGGAGAGTGGGAGGTTCGCTAGTGTTATTTCCCGGCTGGCCGGAGAGTTTGGCGGCCCACCTTTTGCGCCGCATCTTACGCTGTATAGCACCACCACTGCCGATGATAATGACGACCCGGGCCGGATTCTAACCGAGGCGGCCAATCATGGCGGCGAGCTATTGCTCCGCTGTACCGGCCTGGAATTTTCGGAAAAGTTCACCAAGGCCTGTTTCCTTAGTTTTGCGCCGGACCCCCAACTCAACCGGTTGTCTGAAGCGCTTCGGGAAAATTCTTGTCGTGCGGATATTTACCAGCTCAAGCCTCATTTAAGCCTTTTTTATGGTAGCTTGACCAGGCAGGATCGGGAGCGGATCCTGAATCTGGTTCAAATCCCGGGAACTGTCCGATTTGGCAGGTTGACGGCGATGGCCACCTCGGCCATTGTCAGGACAGGTAAAGATGTTGAGGGCTGGCGTCAGCTGGCGGCGCTGCCTTTGTAGATTGCGGGGTTCCTTGCCAACGGTTTATTTTCATGCTGCAAGCTATGGCCTTGATTCGAGAGAAATATCACAGGATTGCATATGGAAAATTTTATCATCACTATGACCTATCTTGTGCTGGGGGTGATTTTGCAGCGGTTGCCCCGCTTCCCGGAAAATACCGGTAATGTCCTGAGCATGTTCGTCATTTATGTGTCGTTGCCCGCCCTGGTTTTACTGAAGATCCCCGAACTGGAGTTGGCAAGCGAACTGCTGGTTCCAGCCCTGATGCCTTGGGGGATGCTGTTTGTCACCAGTCTGGCGATCTTGATCCTGGCCCGGCTCTTTAACTGGAGTCGGTCGATAACCGGCAGCCTCCTCCTGCTGGTTCCCTTGGGTAATACCTCTTTTCTAGGGATCCCCATGGTTAATGCCTTTTTCGGCGAGCAGGCAATCTCCTACGCGGTGATTTATGACCAGTTGGGTTCTTTTCTGGCCCTGGCGACCTATGGCACCGTGGTGATCGCTATTTACGGCGGTGGTGGTGTTAAGCCGACTTGGCAAGATGTCATGCGGAAGATTATCGCCTTCCCGCCTTTTATTTCGCTGTTTCTGGCGGTGGCGCTGCAATCAATGGTCTACCCGCCGGTGGTGATGACGATCCTTAAGTCGTTGAGCGGGACCCTGGTGCCGGTGGTGATGATCGCCGTCGGTTTTCAACTGACCATCAGGATCAGCCGGGAGGCTATCGGTCCTCTAGGTTTTGGTCTGGCCTTGAAACTGGTGGTGGCGCCGATGGTGGCTCTCGGGATCTGTCGTTTTCTTGGTCTTGAGGGGGAGGCGGTTAATGTCTCGATCTTCGAGGCCGGGATGCCGCCTATGGTTTCGGCCGGGGCGCTGGCCATTCTGGCCGGTCTGTCGCCACCCCTGACCGCCGCTCTGGTGGGACTGGGGATTATTTTGAGTTTTGTGACTCTGCCGGTTCTTTTTTATCTATTATAATTATGGTGTAATTGATGGTTCAAGTCAGGAATCCTCTGGAAATATATAAGCTGTTGCCGAAGACTAATTGCGGGCGGTGTTATCTGCCGTCTTGCCTTGCTTTTGCCGCGGCGGCGGTTAAGGGTGAAAAGAAGCTGACTGATTGCCCTTATCTGGAACAGGATGAAGCGGAGAAGTTCGTCGGTGGAGTTGAGATGCGTGATCCCGATGAGATGAAGCGCCAGCAGAAGGTCGAGGCTTTGCAGGAATCGGTTGCCAAGCTGGACCTTGTTGAAGCAGCCGAGAGACTTGGCGGTAGCCTGGTTAATGGCAGTCTGATGATCAGATCTCTCGGCAAGACATTCATGGTGGACCGGCAGGGCAAGGTCTCATCCGAATGTCATACCCATGCCGGGTTGACCATTCCACTGCTGAGCTATATCGTTGAAAGCAAGGGTGGTGAGCCCACCGGCGATTGGCTGCCATTCCGTGAGTTGCGGGATGGAGCGCCGATGAGTCCGCTTTTTACCAGAAAAGGTGAACAGGGTTTGCAGCAATTGGTTGATCGCCATACCGACCTGCTGGAACTGTTGATAGATCTCTTCAGCGGGCAGCGGTTGCTGGCTGGTTTTTCCGCTGATATCTCGGTGGTGTTGTATCCGTTGCCCAAGTTGCCCATTCTGATCTGTTACTGGAAGGCGGAGGAGGGGATGGACTCCGACCTCAATATATTCTTCGATTCTTCGGCCAGCGATCATCTGGGGATCAGATCAATCTATGCCCTTGCCGTTGGCTTGGTTATGATGTTCGAAAAGATCGCCCGGCAACATAGCTGACGTTGGCATTAGGTGGAGTGTGGCTGGGTCCACATGTGCTTGAATGGAGATAAATCCCATGAAAAAGGTCATTGTCTGTATAGATCGGGACGGCATTCTGATCAATGATGATGAATTTTTCTTAGGCAAGGATGAGGGTTGGTAGGCCAAGGTGGATATCCTGCCTGCGGTGCTTGAGGGTTTGGCAATGATCAATGGGCTTGGCGGTGCGGCTGTCTACATGATAACCAACCAGGCCGGGGTCGCCATTGCCGACTATCCGCTGTTGACCTTTGATCGGGCCCATGAGGTCTGCCGGTATGTGATAAGTCGGTTGGAGGAGGCAGGCGGCAGGTTTGCAGGCTATTTCTTATGTCCACATGCCTCCCATGCGTATGTGGAGAGGAAGCCCGGGGTGAATTTCCATGAAGAGCTGGTCCATGATTGCCACTGCCTGAAACCAGGTCTTGGTATGGTTATTGATGCCCTGCGGGCCGAAGATGCAGCGCTGGACGAGACAGATATTTACGTGATCGGAGATCGGTTGTCGGATGTGCAAACCGCTCTCAATATAAATGGAACCGGCATCCTGATCCCCTTTGCCAACGAACCATGTGAGGTCGTGAAAGTCGGGAATCTTGCAGACCAGAGCCGGATCTTTATTGCCAAAGACCTTAGCGAAGCGGCGGACTTTATCAGAGTCAGGCAAAAAGATTAATTGCCCTTGGCAAGGGTTTAACTCGGATTTTTTCTTGCCTTTACCTGCTTGGGAAAGGCTATAATCAAGGTAAGTATTCGGGCTGGTTGTAAGCCAGAAACAGAATAGCTAAATGAATAGAGGAGGAACGTTATGACCGACCGTAGAAATTTTTTGAAGGCATCTCTAGTTATGGCGGCCGGCGTTGCCGTTGGTAAAGTTTCACCGGCACTGGCCGGAAGTGGCGCCTTGCCGAAGGGGCTGATTTATACCGCCGAAGATCAGGGCCAATGGGCTGGTAAGGCCGGGAGCCATGCGCCGCAGGTCAGTATTGATGGCAATAAGGTCACCATTGAGACCAAACACCCCATGACCGATCCCCATTTTATCGTGCGCCATACTCTGGTATCTGATAACGGCAAGGTACTCGGGGCCAAGACTTTTTCTGCCGCCGACGCCAAGGCGCTTTCGGTATTCGAACTGGAGGCCGGGCAATCAGCCCGTTATGCCACCAGCTTCTGTAACAAGCATGATTTCTGGGTTACCGAGATTAGTTCCTGAAGTTAAGTTTTATTTTAGATGTTCAGGTGCAGGCGAGAATCTAACGAAACCCCCGGAAAGTGACTGTTCCGGAGCGCCGCTTCGCTACTGCTGAATAGTTACGTTTGATTTTAAATAACGGTAAGGTTGGAGCCGCCGGGAATGCTTTAATTCCCCGGCGGCTTTCTTTCGGGCATTATGCGTCTTGAGATGCTTGGCGCCAGAGGTTTTAGGGAGTTTTAAAGATGTTAATGATATCAGGAACAGTCGTAATTCCTCCCCACGAGATTGAGATCAGCGCCATTCGCGCCACTGGGCCAGGTGGTCAGAATGTCAATAAGGTCGCCTCCGCCATTCACCTGCGTTTTGCTATCAGGGCTTCTTCCCTGCCGGATCTTTACAAGGAAAGGCTGTTGAAGTTGCATGACCACCGGATCACCGCTGATGGGGTGATCATCATTAAAGCCCGGCAGTATCGCAGTCAGGAAAAGAACCGGGAAGAGGCGTTGCGGCGCTTGCAGGAGCTGGTCAGAAGCGTAAGTTTTACACCTAAAAAAAGAAAAGCCACCAAGCCCAGTCGCGGTGCCAAGCGGAAACGGCTGGAGGGCAAAAAGAAGAGGGGACAGGTGAAAAGCATGAGAGGCAAGGTTGGACCCAATGATTAGAGGTTATTGCAAGGTGTTTGGTTTATTGGTAGTTGCGGTGGTTCTGTTGGCGGCTGGTTTGGGGCACACTGACGAATTGCAGCCCTTCGTCAGTGACGGTTGCAGTGTTTTCCCTGACGGGACACCTGGGCAGAAAGACCTCTGGCGGTCATGCTGTGTTGATCATGACCTAGCCTACTGGCAGGGCGGAACCAGGCGGCAGAGAATGGCTGCCGATAAAGCACTTCAGGAATGTATCGCAGAGGTTGGGGTTCCGAAAGTTGCGGCCCTGATGAAGGTTGGGGTCTGGTTCGGTGGGAGCCCATATCTCCCTTTCCCTTTCAGGTGGGGATTCGGTTGGCCCTATTTGCGTGGCTATAGAGTCCTGACCAGTTCGGAGCAGCTGATGGTCGAGAAAAGCCTGGCCGCAGTTTTCGGGGCAAAAGACCATCTGCGAAGCAGCCCTGATTGATTAGCCCTTCACTCTTGCTATGGGAAGAGGAGCGAGTGACGCCGCCGCTTTTTCACGACATTTTGGAGAAATCGCCGATTCTCAGGAAGAGGTGAGAGATGGCGGTTAACAGACCCAGGCGGTTGTCCTTGATTCGTTCATCGTCAGCCATGACCATGACGTCGTCGAAGAAGCGGTCGACCGGTTCTTTCATCCTAAGGATCACGGCCATTGCCTGCTGGTAGTCTCTGGCCTTCAACATTGGTTCTGTTTCTGTGGCCACCTCCAGAAGGGCTGCGTATAGGGCTTTTTCGGCATCTTCGTTGAGCAGGGACTTGTTAACCTTATCTTCCTGATGGTCCTTGATGATGTTGCGGACCCGCTTGAATGAGCCGGCCAGGATGGTAAATGTCTCTTCCTTTCGCACAGCGCTCAGGGCTTCGATCCGCCGGTTGCAGTCGATGATGTCATCGAAATCTACGGAGGTTACCGCCTCGATGGCCGAGGCCGGGATCCCTTTGGTTATCAGATCGTTAAGGTAACGGCCCCTGATGAAATTGATTACGGCGTCCAGGGTTGCTTGCTTCTCCGCGGTGACCTTGTCGCCGTAGAGCAAGATAGCCTTGGCGGCCAGTTCTTTGATTGATAGAGAGTAACCACGGTCGCTAATGATGTGTAACAGGCCAAGTGACAAACGTCTGAGACCGTAAGGGTCGGTGGTGCCGGTCGGCTGTTTGCCGATTCCGAAACAACCGACAATGGTATCGATACGGTCGGCCAGCCCGACAATGGCGCCGCTGTCTGATTCGGGTAACGGGCTTCCGGCCCGGATCGGCAGGTAATGTTCGGCAATAGCCTGGGCCACTTCCGGCGGCTCTTTGTCGAGCAGGGCGTAGGCGCGTCCCATGGTACCCTGCAGGGAGGGGAATTCATTGACCAGTTCGGTCAGGAGATCTGCTTTGGCTAGTTGCGCGGCCCGTGTGGCGGAAGCGACTGCCTGTGGCGCTATCTGGCCAGCCAGCCACTCGGTCAGTTTGGTTACCCGTTCGGTTTTTTCCAACATGGTGCCGAGACCGGCTTGGAAAACTACTCCAGAGAGGTTGTCTATCCAGTCGGCCAGTTGCCGGGTCTGATCCTCCTTAAAGAAGAACAGGGCGTCTTCCAGGCGGGCTCTCAGGACTCGTTGGTGGCCTTCGACGGCCAGTTCGGTGTCCTTGGTGGCGGTGTTGTTAACTGCGATAAAATTGGGCAGTAGCGCCCCTTGCTGGTCGACAATCGCAAAATATTTCTGATGTTCGCGCATCGAGGTGATCAACACCTCCCGGGGCAGGGCCAGGAATTTTTTATCGAAGGCCCCGCAGACCGCGTGGGGTTCTTCAACCAGATTGGTGACGGTATCTATCAGTTCATCATCGGCCATTACCGCGCCGCCAGCCTGTTTGGCCGACTCGGTGATCTCCTTGGTGACGGCCTGTTTCCTCTCGGCCGGATCAGCTATAACATGGGCCTTACGAAGATTTGCCAGATAATTGCTGAAATCAGCAACCTCTTGCTCGCCAGGGGCCATGAAGCGGTGGCCTCTAGTGGCAAGCCCGCTTTTGACGTTATTTGCCTGGCAGGGGATGATCTGGTCGCCGTAACGGGCGATGATCCACTGGATGGGTCGGGCAAAGCTTACCGGGCCGGAACCCCAGCGCATTGATTTAGGGAAGGGCAGTTGGTTAATTATTTCGCGTAGCACTTCAGGAAGCAGGGTCGTAGTTTTTTCGCCCTTTTTCTCGACGACAACCATCAGGTATTCACCCTTGGGGGTTTTAGCGATCTGGATATCATCGAGGGCGATGCCCCTGGATTTGGCAAAACCAACAGCGGCCTTGGTTGGCTTGCCCTCTGCGTCGAAAGCGGCAGCCTTTGGGGGGCCCGTTACTTCTTCTCGACAGTCCTCTTGGGTTGATGACAGTTCTTCGACGCAGATAGTGAGTCGTCTCGGTGTGGCGACAGTCTTTATGGCACCATGGCCCAGACCAAGTTCGGCAAGTCTGCCGGTCATTATCTTGTTCATATTGGCCAGGGCAGGTTGGATATATCCGGCCGGGAGTTCTTCTGTGCCTATTTCAAAAAGAAGTTCGTATTGCATAACGTTGGGTGCTCTCTTTCGTGGGAATGCCCTAGGCATTCATTGTTAAGGTCTCAACTTGGTTGGCTATAGTAATCTATTGGAATAGAAAGTAATATTTCTAATATCAAAACTCATAAAATATAGAGAACCGCAGGAAATGGCCAAAAGATCTTAGGTTGACTCCTGACGCATGAATTCCCAAAACAAACGCTTGGCGTGATACTACAACTTATACCGCAAGGGTTCTGTTCAATCCCCTTGCGGGGGGCATAAGTTTCGTTATTTAAGACAGATATAGTGAGTCGTAAAGTTGGCTTATGGCCCCTCCAGCGTAGCAAAGGTGTTATAGCCAACGGCCAGATTCTTGACGGTGACCGTAAAACGGCTGATGTCCTCGTTCCTGGCCAGTTTCTTTCCAATTGCGTGGGTAATGCTTTCCACGGAAAGGGCGCGTCCGGTTGCCTCGCACGGCGCAACGGACCAGTCTAAATCATGTAGGGTTACTTCCTCAATCATTTTTATCAGATCTTCGATCCAGATGAAATGTTTAAAGGAAAAGCTGATATCGGCAATACCCCACCGGCCAAGAGAACTTGGCAGGCTGTCGTCGGCCTGGCTGGTCAGGGGCGGGTAAATTGGCACCTGAATGTTCAAGGTCAACTCATCCTTTTGCGCCAGGGAGCCGTGCATGCGGCAGGTATACTTGTTAATGCCGACCATGCCCTGCTGACCGGTCTCATTTTTGAGAAAATAGGAGAATTCCATTTCAATGTGAGCATCCTCGGCCTGGAGGCGTTCTTTCATCTCTTCCAGAATGGTATGGAAACTTTTGATATTTATGCTGCCGTGGAAACGGTTGAGAATCTCAACGAAACGGCTCATATGGGTGCCCTTGAAGTGATGGGGCAGGTTGACATACATATTGACGGTGGCCACCGAGCTTTGGTGGTGCCGGGCCTTGTCGAGGACCTTGATCGGATATGAGATGTCCTTGACCCCCACCTTTTTGATGTTGATGCGGCGGTGGTCCGGCAGATTCTGGATGTCTTTCATTATCGGGATTATTGTCGGGTCTGGTGAGTGTTTAAGATTGGCGAATTTTTCAGGTCGCGGTGTGCTCGATCTGCTAACGGCAGCATTCCAACAGGATTGTGGGAGCTGGCAGCCCAGCAGATGCCAAAGCGATGTCAGTCGCGGATATGGCGGGAAACTGCTTCAATAAGTTGGCTCATGTCGGCTGATTTGATAACGAAATCGTCCGAAGCCCATGAAGAAAGATCCTGTTTGAATTCCTGATATGCCGAACTAAGAATGACCGGCATGCTTCCATCCATTTCTTTGATTTTTCTCAGCACATCGATACCGTTCATACCCGGCATGTTTATGTCGAGGATGACGAGGTTGGGTTTCAGGGTAGTCAAGATTTTCAGGGCATCTTCACCGGACATGGCCGAGTGGACCTCAAAACCTTGCTCTTCAAGTTCTTCCCGGTAGAGGAGATGAATGCTCTCTTCGTCATCGACAAGCAGTATTTTTTTCATTTGCCGGGGCCTCGTTTGATTTTTTGCAGATTATTATATCTTCCGCACATGCTTTAAACAGAGAAATCATTTTAAATTTGTCGGTCTTGCAGATAGGGAACGAAGTGAGACTTCGAAAAGCCGCGAGACGGACGGGTAGTGCCATTTAACTTGTTGATTTAATGTCGGTCAAGTCACTCGATTAGACTTTTCAAAGTCTACGCTTATTTACGAAGCCATCAAATTTCAGCTTCCTTAAGGAATTTGGTGGCATCCTCTGGGGGGACGGGATTGATGTAAAAACCAGAACCCCATTCAAAGCCTGCGATTGATGTCAATTTGGGCATTATTTCGAAATGCCAGTGGAAATATTCCAGTGGTCCAGATCGTAATGGCGAGGTGTGCAGGACAAAATTATACGGCACGTTGGGGATGCAGGCATCCAGGCGTCGCATGACCTCCGAGAAGATTGAGGTCAAGGATGCCATCATTTTATCATTCGTGGATATGTAGGATGAGGAGTGGTGGATGGGCAGTATCCATGTCTCAAAAGGTGAGCGGGGAGCGTAGGGTTCTATGGCGATGAAGTGCTCATTGCGGCAGACGACTCGAATGTCTTTTTTTGTTTCCTGGCGAATAATATCACAGAATATGCAGCGGTCTTTATAGCCGAAGTATTTCTTGCTGCCTTCCAGTTCCGAGACAATCATTCTGGGTAGGATCGGCAGGGCAATCAACTGGGAGTGAGAATGTTCAAGAGAGGCACCGGCGGCACGGCCGTAATTCTTGAAGATCATGGCGTATTTGAAGCGGGGATCTCGTTCCAGATCAAGTATTCTGTCGCGAAAGGCTTGGAAAACCCGGATCATTTTATCGGCGGGCAGACGGGAAAAGGAGGCATTGTGGTCCGGGGTTTCGATAATTACTTCGTGTGCGCCAATCCCGTTCATCTTGTCATAAATACCTTCGCCTTCCTTGTCCAGATTGCCTTCGATGACCAGGGCGGGATATTTATTGGGTACGACCCGCAGAGACCAGCCGGGGGTGTTTGGCTTGGGGGTCTTCCGACCGTAACTGAGAACCTCTTTGGGGGTGGTTTCTTCATTGCCGGGGCAGAGGGGGCAAAAGCCCCCCTTCGCCTGGCTATCTTCGATAATGAAATCGGTCGGTCGTTTGCCGCGTTCGGTGGAGATGATGATCCAACGCCCCAGGATCGGGTCTTTGCGGAGTTCGGGCATCTGGTCTAGGCCTTGTTTTTTTCTTCCGTTTCCTGGCGGGTTTTGCAGTCAATACAATAAGTTGTCACCGGGCGTGCTTCAAGACGCTCCGGGGCTATTGCGTCACCGCATTCTTCGCAGGTTCCATAGATGCCGTTATCAATTCGTTCAATGGCTTCCTTGATTTTACCGAGAAGCTTTCTTTCCCGATCACGGATGCGTAACTCGAAACTGCGATCAGACTCTGCCGCAGCCCGGTCGGTTGGGTCCGGGTAGTTGTCGCTATGATCGGTCATTTCTGAAATGGTCCTGTCGGCTCCGGTGAGAAGACTTGTGCTAATCTCCTCAAGTTTTTCTTTGAAGTGAGCCAGTTGCTTCTCGTCCATTACTAGGTTCCCCCGATAAAGTGTCGTGTTATTTGGCTGTTATTTGGTAATGGCCGCTCTTGCCGCCGGTTTTCTCAAGGAGTCTTATCTTGTCGATAATCATCCCTTTGTCAACTGCTTTGCACATATCGTAGATGGTTAATGCCGCCACAGACACGCTGCTAAGGGCTTCCATCTCGACCCCGGTTTTTCCGGTTGTGCTGACTTTGGCAATTATTTTGATAGTACAATCTTGGTCTATTTTAACGAAGTCAATCTCAACTTTGTTAATCATGATCGGATGGGCCAGAGGTATCAGATCAGGGGTCTTTTTAGCCGCCATAATGCCTGCCACTCTCGCAACACCAAGCACATCGCCTTTCGCAATTTTGCCGTCCGCCACCATCTCGTATGCTTTGGCAGACATGCTGATTTCACCACCTGCGATTGCCACCCTTCTGGTATCCGGTTTAGAACCGACATCGACCATTCTGGCGTTGCCTTCTGCATCAAAGTGGGTCAGGCCATTGTGGGGTGTGGCGCAATCTTTCACTTACTCTTCCTAGCTGTCATTACTCTGTATTAAATAATTTACCATCAGGTAAATGCAAGGGAAAAAAGCTGCTCCGAAATGTTTGACGGTGCCGTTCAGGCGGTTTTTCTGAAGAGCTTCTTGAAGAAACCCTCTTCTTCGTCTCCAGCTGTATCGCGCTCGATCTGGGCAAACTCTTCCATAAGTTCTTTTTGTTTTTCGGTCAGCTTGGCGGGAATAACTACCTCGACGATGGCAATCATGTCGCCATTACCGCCGCCCCGTAAACTTTTAACGCCTTGGGATCTTAAGGTGAAGCGCTGGCCGGATTGAGTTCCAGCTGGAATCTTAAGAACTTGTTCGCCATTAATTGTGGGCAGCGAGGGAGCACAACCTAGCGTAGCCTGGGAAATGGAGATCGGCAGTTTAAGGTATATGTTGTTGCCGTCTCTTTTAAAGTAATCGTGTTCTTCCACATACAGAAATACGTAGAGATCTCCCGCTTGGCCGTTGCGCCGTCCGCCTTCACCTTCGCCGGTTAGACGCATCCTTGAGCCGTTATCCACTCCGGCCGGAATCTTGAGCGAGACCTTTTTCTTTTTGCTCAGAAGGCCGTTGCCGTCGCAGTCGGCGCAGGGCTCTTTAATAACTTCCCCTTCACCTCGGCAGACATGGCAGGTTGTACTGACACTGAAGAATCCTTGGCTGCGGATTGTCTGACCGCGGCCTTTGCAGGTGGGGCAGGTTTCCGGCTTATAGCCAGGACGGCTGCCGGTACCCTCACAGGTCCAGCAGGTATCCGGTTTGTTTATTTCAATCTCTTTTTCGACGCCATGGACAGCTTCCATAAAAGAAATAGTCAGGTCATAACGGAGATCGGCGCCCTGAATAGGGCCGCCCGGGGCCTGCTCCCTTTGGCTACCGAAACCGAATAGATCGCCGAAATGGGAGAATATATCGTTGATGTCACTCGGCCCCCCTCCGAAGCCGCTGCTGTTTAACCCCTCGACTCCATAACGATCATATATTTTTCGTTTTTCCAGGTCGCCCAGGACTTCGTAGGCCTCGGCAGCATCTTTGAATTTTTCTTCGGCTTCTTTATCGCCCTGGTTACGGTCAGGGTGATACCTCATGGCCACCTTGCGATATGCTTTTTTAATCTCAGCAGCCGTGGCTGATTCGGAAATTCCGAGTATTTGGTAATATTCTGCTGGCATTGGTGTTATCTATCAGACTTGATTGGCGGCAGTGGCGTCTGCCTCGGGTGATTGAACCTCAATCTCTTCGACGGCTTCGGCTCCGAGTTCAGCAAGGTTCTCAAAGGTGACTTCTCCTGCGGCAATCTCCCGCAAGCTCATAACGTGTTCCTTATTTTTACCTTTGGTCAGGAATGGTTTACCTTTGCGGTGTTGCTTTAATCTGGCTACAGCAAGGTGGATAAGGGCGAACCGGTTTTCGTTGCCCACTTTGGAAAGACAATCTTCAACTGTAATTCTAGCCATCTCTGAACATCTCCTTCTGGATAGTGCTATCTGATACTACTCTAATAAAGGTGAACAATGAATTCTACTCCATAATGTATTTTTGACAATCGATTTTTTTGGACCAGGAATTGTTGCCGACTATTACGTAGGTTTATTTTCTTTATCGTTAGTTGCAAGCTATCTTGCCTGCCAGCCAGGGAGAGGGCTGTTGAAAGAAGTAATGGTGAGTGGGTTATGGTTTGCTCCGGTTCGGATTGTCTAAATCGTTATTCTACGTGGTGGCGGAAAAACAACTAGCTGGTGCCGGGTGGTTCAACGGTCGATGACATCCCTTACTTTGCGGGACAGAGTTTCAATTGACATCGGCTTCTTCAGGAAGTCTCCTGATGGGGTCGCTGTTTTCAGTTCATGGCCGGTGGGTAGCTCGTCATAGCCGGACATAAAAATGATTTTGATTGTTGGATAGATTTTTTTGGTGATTTCTGCCAACTCCTGACCATTCATCTCGGGCATAATAACATCGGTTAGGAGCAGATCTATCTTGTAATCGGTTTGGTGCATGACTTTAACGGCTTCATTGCCACAGTTAGCAGTCAGAAGTTTGTAGCCGCAAAATTCAAGGGTTTCGCAGATAAAATCTCTGGCTGTGTCATTATCGTCAACCAGCAGAATTGTTTCTTGGCCTCTCAGAATGCATGGATCGCAAGTAATTTTCCTGGCATCAATTTTGAGGTCAGCATCAATGGCCGGCAGGAAGAAATTGAAAGTGGTTCCCTTGTTGACACCACTGTCTACGGTTACATGGCCGTTGTGTTGTTTTAGTATGTCAAAGACGGTGGCCAGACCTAAACCGGTGCCGCGGTCGCTTGCTTTGGTTGTAAAGAACGGATCAAATATCTTTTCCTTTACTGCGTCCGTCATGCCGGCGCCATTGTCGGTAATTGATATCTGGATAAAGTCACCGGGATCAACCCCTTCCAGATGGCCAACTGCCGGTTCGTCGAGGCTGGTGGTCGTTGTTTTGATGGTCAGTATGCCGCCGTTAGGCATAGCGTCTTTACCGTTTACGGCCATATTCATTAAGATCTGTTCGATCTGGGCGGGATCGGCCATGACGGTGGGTAAATCAGGCGTGGTTTCAAGTTCCAGGATGATGTCCTCGCCTATCATTCGGTTCAGAATCTTATACAGGTTGGAGATCATGGTGTTGATGTCCAATATCTGTTTACCCGATTCCTGCTTTTGGTTGAAGGACAACAGCTTTCGGGTCATCTCTGTGGCCCGTTGCCCCGATTGAGAGATTATTTCCAGGTATTTTTTTACCGGGTGGTCGTCCTCCAGTCGGGCCAAGGCCAGATCGGTGTAGCCGGTGATCCCTGTCAGGATATTGTTGAAGTCGTGGGCTATTCCTCCGGTCAACATCCCTATGGATTCGTGGCGCTGGGCCTGCATCAGTTGGAATTGTAAGTCTTTCTGTTCCTGTTGTGAAAATTCACGGTCGTTAATCTCTTTTTTGAGATCTATGGCCAGGGTTTTTATGAAAGTACAGAGCTCACCAAATTCATCAGTGGCGTATGTTTCAGCCGCGTAATCATAGTCCCCGGATTTGATAGCGGTAATAGCTTCCTTTTGATTGCTTAAAAATAAGGCAAGTCGGCGTGAGGATAATAGCCAGAAGGACAAGGTCAGTGAAATGGAGAGCAGGCTCATGAGTACAATCAAAATACGTATCCGTTGTTGGTTGTCGAGACTGTTTTCGACGATATCTTGGTGGATAGTTCTTGTGGTTTTTCTGAAACGGTTGGTGCTTTCACCCAAGAGTTTTTTGTCCTTATAGAGATCCAGGCGATTGAGGTAGGTCTGTTCGGTATTGTCTATGAAGATTTGCGCCAATTTTGCCAGATCCTGCCCCTGATCCAGGCCGTGCAGTTCTTGGTTTTTGCTTTGCATTTCTGCTATTGAATTATGGCTGTTGGTCTCTTCAAATTCATGCTTCTGCATTTCCAGTTGGTTGATTATCGCAGTGGCCATGCTCTTTTGCGCTTTTTGCGGCAGCCGGTCTGCGGCCTCAATCATCTTTTTGAAGATATTCCGGTTCTTTTCGATGAGGTTTGTAACGAAAAGTGTTCTCTCGTAGTAGTCTGCGGCAGCCTTGGGATAAAGATCAATGGCCTCGAGCATTACTGTTTGGCAGGACTTGCTCTCATCGGGGCGGGAGGCGTTATGGGTGGGAAGACAAGCGCTGAACCGCAAGATCTTTGCTGCTAGTTCTTTTGCCCTGTCAAGGTTGGCGAGGAATTCCCCTTGAGATTCCGAAGAAATCTTAGAGGCCTTATCTTGTATTGTTGTGGCATTTTCTAAAGAGTGAACGGTTAATTCAAATTCCTGGAGGAGCCCTATACTTCTCTGACTCTCCGCCATCTTTTCAATGATGGTGAAGGTTGTCAAACCAGAAAATATGGTCAGCAAAGACAAGAGGGCGAAGCCGCTGAAAAGCTTATTTGAGAGCGAAAGTTTCATGTTTTATAGCTGGTAAATAGTTCCGCTGGCAAGATTCCAGGGGGTAATTTTCTTTCGGATCGGTTCTTTATGGTGATTTTTTAGCTAGCCGATAATCATCAAATCGGGGTTGAAAGTTGCAAAACCATGATCGTTTTGCTCTGCACCATGTCTCCAGTAGGGCAGCCGTTTCGGTGCTCTGGCTAAATAGGCGCATTCTGCTGAGCCCAGATAATTCGCCGCCTACTTGTAGTGTCGTGGCTATGACTTTCCCTGTTGTACTCTGCCTCCAGAAAATGGCAAATGCACAGTAAATTTACTATCTAATGATATTTCTTTGGCCAGAGTTATTTTTCGAAAGGGTTCTTGAGCAACATGGTTTCTTCTCGGCCCGGGCCTACCGAAAGCAGCATGACTGGGGTCTCGGTGAGTTCCTCGATCCTTTTCACATAATTGCGGGCCTTGACCGGCAGGTCGTCGGCACACCTGGCCTGGGTTATATCTTCCTGCCAGCCAGGCATCTCTTCGTAGACCGGTTTCAGTTTGCTGGTGGTCTTGATGTTGCCGGGCATGGCATCGTATCTTTTACCGTCAGCCTCGTATGAAGTGGCGGTTTTGAGAGCGTCCTGGCCGCTTAAGACATCGAGTTTGGTTATGGCCAGGCCGGTTACGCCGTTCAACCGGACTGCCTCGTTGGCGACAACCGTATCCAGCCAACCGCAACGACGGGTGCGGCCGGTGGTGGCGCCAAATTCTCCGCCTTTCTTCTGGAGGGCTTCGCCGGTTGCATCGAACAGTTCGCTGGGGAAAGGGCCTTCGCCGACCCTGGTGGTATAGGCCTTGAGGATGCCGATAACCTCATCGATATGACTGGGCCCGAAGCCGCTACCGGTACAGGCGTTGCCGGAGACCGTGTTTGATGAGGTGACGAAGGGATAGGTGCCGTGGTCGATATCGAGCTGGGTTCCCTGGGCTCCTTCAAAGAGGATGTGTTTGCCGGCTTTGCGGGCCTGGTCAAGTTCTACGGAGACATTGCCGATAAAGGGCGCCAGTTTCTCCGCATGGTCGAGGTATTGGCGCAAGATGTCATCGGCCGAGATCGGATCGTGGTTGTATTTTTTGGTGAGCAGAAAGTTCTTTTCGTCAACGTTTTCTTGGAGCTTCTCCCTGAACAGACTCTCATCGAGGATGTCTCCGGCCTTGATGCCGTTGCGCAGGATTTTGTCTCCGTAGCAGGGGCCGATACCGCGCCCGGTGGTGCCGATCTTGGCCCCGTCTTTTTTGGCGTTTTCACTGGCTCCGTCGAGAAGCTTGTGATAGGGCATGATCAGGTGGGCGTTCTGGCTGATGGTAAGTCGTCCCGGCGTGACGGGCAGACCGGCTTCGGTCAATTCGTCCATCTCTTCCAGAAGTACGGCCGGATCGATTACCACGCCGTTGCCAATCATACATTTCTTGTTTTCGTAAAGAATTCCGGAGGGAATCAGGTGAAAGACATATTTTTGGCCATCGACAACCAGTGTGTGGCCGGCATTGTTCCCGCCTTGGAATCTGACCACATAATCAGCATAATTGGTAAGCAGATCAACCACTTTACCTTTGCCTTCATCACCCCACTGGGTGCCGACGATAACCACGTTAGCCATTAAAATCTCCTCAGATATTTGCCACGCCCGCGGGCGATAAATTTAACAGATTGGCTGGAAAAAATAGTACTGAACAGCAACGACGCAACATAGCCAAAGTGCGGGTAAAAGTCAATCGCCGCTCGGTGTTATGTTGCCGTGTCTCAGGAGGTACCGCTCCTGCTTGACACCTCCGGATAAATGCCGTAATTTCTTCCCTTTGATGTAATATTATCTTTCGGCGGCAAGCGGCTTCGTACACTCAAGTACTGGTACCCGTCATATTATCTGAAACTGGTGAAAAATGTTTGGCGTCGGACTTCCTGAACTGATTCTAATAATGGCTGTAGCCCTGATCGTGGTTGGCCCGGAGAAGCTGCCGGAGCTGGCCAAGGGGTTGGCCAAACAGATGCTTGAACTCAAGAAGGCCGCCAATGTCTTGAAAGAGAGTCTCCGGGAGGATGAATCGGATAATAAAGACTGGGACAGCGATTTGCCGGTTGGTTTTTCCAGGCCGGAGCAGCTGGCCGCGGCTGGTCGTAAAGCCGGTGCCATGAGCCATAGTTCCGAGCCCTCTGTCGATGGATCTGCTGCTGATTCTTCCGATAGCGAAGAACTTGTTCCCCAGCCCGACGATATCGAAGTCGATAGTAGGCAAGAGTCCGGCAAGGCTGAGTCCGATGATAAAGTAGATACCGCTGCAACAGCAGAGAAAGAAGAATAGATGGGTGGCACTAATCCTCTGTCTGGTCTTTCTGTGGCCCATTTCAAGGAACTGCGTCAGCGGGTTACGATTGTATTCTGCTCGGTGTTACTCTTTACCGCTGTGGCCTATTATTTCTCCCGCCCTATAACCGCCTATCTGGTTCAACCTATTTTCCAGGCCTCCCCGGAAATTAAAGGCCTGATCTATACCCATCTGACCGAGGCCTTTATCAGTTACCTTAAGGTTGCGGTCCTGGCCGGGGTTGCGGCCACTTTCCCGGTTGCCTGCTACCATTCATGGATGTTCGTGGCGCCGGGCCTGAAACGTCGGGAGAAAAGAACCGCCCTGATCATAAGCTTCTGGGCGACCTTTCTTTTTCTGGGCGGGATCCTCTTTGGGTACTTTGTGGCGTTGCCGGAAGTGTTGTCCTTCCTGATGGACGCTGCCGGTGCTCAACTGGAAGCTAAGCCCCGGTTCGATTCTTATCTGACTTTTGTGGCCCGCACCGTTATCGCCTTTGGCTTTGCCTTTGAAATTCCCTTCCTGATGGTCGCCGCCGGGCGCACCGGGCTTGTTACCCGAAAATATTTCATTGAGAAGCGTTGGATAAGCTACGGCGTTATTCTGCTGTTGGCCTTTCTGCTGGTCGCCGGCGATCCGCTTGGCGCCATTCTTCTGGCCCTGCCGCTTATTGCCCTATACGAAATGGGAATTTTGCTGACACTCTTGCTTTGTCGGCGAAAGGATGACGGTCAGGTGGAGTCTGGTTGAAAGGCTCGATTAGTTGCCGGTTCTAATTCCTTCTTGTCCTGAAAGTAAAAATCCAGCAAATAGAATTAAGAATAGTCGCTTGGCAATTTAATAATGTGACGAACGCCCTTCAGGTGCGTACATCCTGGTGAGTGCATCAGAAGCGGAGGTTGTGGTTGGATCGAGCAAAACTCAAACCCCATGACAAACTCCCTTTAAATAAATTGCCGTGCCCATTTGCCGGTAATTCACTTCTGTAGTTCAGTAAATATTGTCAAGTTGGCGTCATTTTCCGTGCAAGTCGTTGGGGTTTACAGGCTTACCTCAACCTACGACGGTTTTGTTTTTTTGCGTGGCTGCAACTTATCTTAAGCTGGCAATAAAGGGGCCTACCGCTTCCGGCCCTTTTTCATCAATCAGACGGATGGTCTTGGTGCCGATGACGGCGATGTCGGCCTGGCCGGTGAGGAGATCCACGTCTTCCTTGTCACTGATCCCGAAGCCCACTGCCAGAGGCAGTTCCGTAGAGCGGCGGCAGCGCGCCATATAATCGCCGAAATCCTGATCGAAGTCGGTCTTCTTGCCGGTTACTCCTCGTCGGGCCACGCAGTAAATAAAACCGTTGGCATGCTTGGCCAGCTCCGCCATCCGCTCTTCGGTACTGGTCGGGGCATAGATCATGATCGGGGCCAGGTCGTATTTTTTGGCCAGGGCCAGGAATTCTTCGCCCTCTTCGGGCGGCAGGTCCGGGACGATGAAACCTTTGATGTTGATCTCCACCGCCTTCTTGAAGAACTTTTCCACCCCGTATTTGAACAGGATATTGTAGTAGGTCATGAACAGGAAAGGGATCTGGTGGCTGGCGGTGATCTCGGCGGCGAAGTCCAGGCAGTCCCGGACCTTGGTGCCGTTCTCAAGGGAGTCTTGATTGGCCTTGAGGATCATCGGCCCATCGGCCATCGGTTCGGAAAACGGAATCTGCATCTCGATCAGATCGACGCCGTTATCGACCATCTGTTTGATTACTTCCCGGTTGACCGCAAAAGATGGATAGCCCAGGACCAGATGGGTCATGAGCAGGATGTCTTTCTGGGCTTTTTGCTTACGGAGATATTCAGTCAGCTGCATATTCACGGCCTTTTTTGATTATGAATTCCTTCCAGGATGGGTCATCGAAGGCATTGGCAATGGTGAAGATATCCTTGTCGCCCCGACCTGACATGTTGATGATGAGCGCCTCGTCCCGGTTCATTTCCGGGGCCTCTTTGAAGGCCTGGACAAATCCGTGGGTCGATTCCAGGGCCGGGATAATGCCCTCCTTGGTCATGGTCAGTTCCAGGGCCGCCATTACCTCCTGGTCGGTTGCCGCCGCAAACCGGACCCGTTTTTTCTCCCAGAGATCGGTGAGGATGGGGGAGACCCCCACATAGTCAAGTCCGGCTGCGACCGAATGGGTGTCTCGCATCTGACCGTCGGAGTCTTGGAGGAACATGGTCTTATAGCCCTGGGCCACCCCGGCCGAGCCATCCTGGCCGGCCAGTCGAGCGGCATGCTGGCCCGTTTCGATACCGTGGCCGCCGGCCTCCACCCCGATTAATTCGACCTCGGCATCTTCGAGGAATCCCTGGAAGATCCCCATTGCATTGGAGCCGCCACCCACACAGGCAAAAACCCGGGCCGGCAGTTTACCGTGGGCAGAAAGGATCTGCTTTCGGGCCTCCTGACCGATAATAGACTGGAACCAGGCCACCATCTCCGGGAAGGGGTGGGGGCCGCAGACGGTGCCCATTACATAGTGGGTGTCATCCATGGAGGTGACCCAGTCGCGAAATGCCTCGTTGATCGCATCTTTCAGGGTCCGGGAGCCGCTGGTCACCGGGACTACGGTGGCGCCCAGCTTTTCCATCCAGAAAACGTTGGGCCGTTGGCGCACGACATCTTCTTCGCCCATGTAGATCGTACAGTCGAAGCCGAATTTGGCCGCCATGGTCGCGGTGGCAACCCCATGCTGGCCGGCGCCGGTCTCGGCAATGACCCTTTTTTTGCCCATCCGTTTAACCAGCAATCCCTGCCCCATCACGTTGTTGGCCTTATGGGCCCCAGTATGATTCAGGTCTTCGCGTTTGATGTAGATCCTGGCGCCGCCGAAATGGGCGGTCAGA
Organism: Thermodesulfobacteriota bacterium; assembly: GCA_039714535.1. Taxonomy (GTDB): domain Bacteria; phylum Desulfobacterota; class Desulfobulbia; order Desulfobulbales; family JAGXFP01; genus JAGXFP01. Next base: position 30,411 of record JBDLJC010000034.1, read on the forward strand.
TTTTCGGCATAGGTCAGGGGGGTGGGGCGGCATGAATAGGATGACATCAAGGCCAGATATTCAGCCCAGAAATCCGGATTCCCCTTGGCGGTTTCGAAGGCTGTCTTCAGTTCACGAAACGTTTCGTAGAGGACCTCGGGGATAAATGCTCCGCCCCATTGTCCGTAATATCCTTTCTTGTCCATTTACTATCCTTGATGGTGTGGCTTGATGGTTAGCCAATTATTCTCTATTTTGTGCGAGTTCATTATCCTTGGCAGGGAAATTAGTGGGGCTATTTTGATAATTCGCCAAAGTAACGTTTTTTTAGACGTTTTTCAAATGCCATTTTTCAGAGGTAAGCGGTTGGTGCTCTGCCGCCCGAAGTTTCGCTGGTTAATTGCTTCGGCCAGCTCGTTAATATTGCAGCCGAATTTGTCTTTGATGAGTCCCATGTCGAGGCGAAAAGCCAGCGAGGCCGGTTGTTTCCTCAGGGTGACTACCACTTCAACTCCCTCGCCGCCGACTGATTCCGGTCTGGAGACCATGAAGATGTTCATTGCTTTATTGACCTGGGCAACATTTTCTGAAAATTTAATGCCCCGGTAAGTCTGGCCGACCAGTTCTTTATTGTTTGGTTGCGCGGGCAGGTAGTTACTCAAGATCCTTTTTTGGTCGTTCATGATCAGGACGCCGGTTATACCGTCAAGTTCTGGTTGGAACACCGTAAAATAATCAGCCAGGATCATTCTGGCGGTTTGGGCGGCGCTGGTTTTAAAGGCGGGGCGCAGAGCCAGTTCCAGAGCGGTGGTATCACGGTTAAGGCGGTTAATAATGTGCTCATGGGTGAGAGTGGCCGAGGAGCGGTAGCTCGTTTGTGGTGATGTCGTTAATTGGCGCCAGCCCAGCCAGCCGGTCAACAGGGTCAGGCCGAGCAATACCGGCAGCAGCCATTTCCTGAAGCGCTGCTGCTTTTCCTCAAGCCTTTGCAGGGAAGTCGCATCACGGCCCAGAAAGAGATAACCTTGAATATTATCGTTGGGGTCCTTAAGCACGGTCGTGCTGGTGGAGACAAAGAACCACTCCTTGTCGGGATGGCTTATTTTGAGAGTCTTTTCCCGGATGGCCTCTGTTGAATGCAGCTTGGCAATGAACTGCTTGAAGGCTGCCTGGTTGTCATAGATGTCCTCAATAGATTTGCCACGCATTTGGGACCAGGAGCGGCCATAGAGTTTTTCAGCGGCCCGATTCCACGATAGCACCGTATAGTTGGCATTGGTCATGATAACCGCATCGGGCATTTGATCGCAGAATTCCCGGAAGCCTTGGGCCACGTTGGTTGTTTCATAAAGGCGTTTGGCCAGATTTCGGGCGAGGTGCCGGGCGAATTCGGGAAATTCCTGCCAGATCCAGTTGACCTCGGAATTAGGTAAGCAGAGGTACCGGGTGTCTTCGCTGGCGGCGATTACTGAGGCTATTCTGACGGTGTCGAGCAGGAAAGACAGTTCCCCGAAGAAAGAGCCGGGCGCATTTATTTCATGGATTTTTTTGCCGCCCTTGATGACGTCAAGTCTCCCCTCGGTCAGAATGTAAAGGGAGTTGGCCTGGTCCCCTTCGGTCATAATTGTGAATCCGGCGGGACAGATTCGGGCGTATTTCTGCAGGCGTGGGTGGTTAAGAATTTCCATCAGCATCTAATCCGATTCTTGGTTTGGCGGCAGGCTTCGGCAAAATCTTCCGGGTAATGGCCGTTAATCCAGCGCAGTTGCGCTTCGCTGAAGGCGCCTGGTGATTCGGGAAGTTTTGGCAGAAATGAATAGAGTAGTCGTTGGTCCCGGTCGGGAGAATCAATCCGCTTGGAAAACTCGATGGTGGTCACCATCATCACCCCCAGAGCGCCCAGAGTTTTCATGGCCGTAAGGATGGCCAAATCAATAGATTCACGGGTTGCCCTGTCTGCTTCAACAATGTTGCCGACCCGTTTAAGGCAGATCAACTGTAATTCCCATTGGGAGGTCTGGGCCTTGGGTACAAAAAGCATGACGTTTTCATCCTGGTGGATAACCAGACTGGTCGGGCCATTGTTTTTGCCATCGGTTCTGGTGTTGGCAAGAATCGCCGTCAGGTAGGACTCAAAAAAATTCCGCCCGGTTTCGGCAAGAAAACGGCTGGCGCAATCTGCCACCAAATCCCCGCATCCGTAAGCGGGCCGGGGGTTGCTCTCGCTGGCCGATATTTTGGCTGGAAGCATGGCGAACTGTTGGTGAATCTGTTGATGGGAGGCGTGGAGCCGGTAAAGTGATGGGGCGAAATCAAATCCGTAGTTCCAACCCCAGATAGTGGCATTGAATTGCAAAGACGGCGCCGGCTCTTCCTGGAGTTTGTCGACGATTGTGCTGCGTAACTCTTCAAGTTCAGCTTCAGTCAAACGCCTTCGCGCCGGCGGGGTCTCTAAACTTAGCTGTTCGGCCATGCGGAGGAATGTTCTTTGATAGTAAAGGTGGCGCAGGCCGGTCATGTCATCCCGGCTCAGATCCTTTAGCGAGTACCTTACTGCATCAGCAGCCATATTTGAGGCGTAATGGCCCCCGGCTATATAACTGTTGCACCGCAGATATTCAAAAACGTGGCTGGCATGGTCTGCCGACCGCGATTCGCCGACGATTTCACTGCCGCCCTGGACCCCGGGTCTAAGAACCATGATAATTTTATAGCGGTCGGGTAGGCAGGGGTTATTGACCACGGCCTCAAACAGAGGGTGGTCATTGATAATCGGTCGGGGCTGGCCGGCATGGTCCGATTCGTAAAGAAGGCCGGTTGGTTTTCCTTTCCCGTCATCGATGAATGGGCAGGCTATTCTGGCCAGCCGCACCAGATCATTTGGGTCGTTTGAGGTGGTGGCTATGGCCAGCAGGATTGGCTGGGGCAGTTCGAGAAAGGTTTGGTCCAGTTTATCTGGATCGATACTATTGATAATTTTGCCCAGACTGGCGGAGAGTGAGACCTCCGGTCGGGCCGGCAGTCTTATGGAGGCGGGATCTGCGGCCCGTTTGTCGGCCCAGTCCTTCTTGATGAAGGTTGTGCCGCGGAAGGAAAAGGGGTTGGCAATTTCGAAGATCCAGGTGGCCTCTTCGACGTCAACCCGGTTGGCTGGAAAATTCCTCTGATTGTCAATCGCTTGTCCTTCTCTGTTTTGGCCCAGGGGTTCGACGAAGTCATTCTCCCTGTGGTTCGAAACTTTAAAGGATGGTTTATGGATTCCGAAGACAAAGCGGCCTTCCGGACTCACGCAGGTGTGGAGAGGCATTTGTTGCTGTGTATCTCCCGTCTGGGTTGTTGAATATGAATGGGTTGAAGATTAAATGGTCCAGGGGTCACGGGTGCAGAAATTAAGGGCGCCATTAATGTACTGTTCCGTAAGCTCCTTGCCTGTCGTAGCGATCTTCAAACTCAATCCTTATGCCTTCGGCCTTATACTCACTGTAAATATTCGCTTATCATATGGAGATGAACCACAAAAAACAAGCTAAATCGGGGTGTTGCCATGGGGGGTGGCGGCAGACGGTTCCGTCAGAAGATCGATCAGTTCCTGGCGGCTCAATCTTTTGATGATAGCGGCATCATCCTGCCTGACCAAATGACTGGCCAAAGTTCTCTTCCGGTGAATCATCTGGTTGATCTTTTCTTCCAGGGTGCCGACGGTAATCATTTTGAAAACCTGGACCACGTTTTTCTGGCCCATTCGATGGACCCGGGCTGTAGCTTGGTCCTCACGGGCCGCGTTCCACCAGCGGTCGTAATGGATCACGGCCTGGGCGGCGGTCAGGTCCACGCCGACCCCCCCGGCCAGAAGACTGGCTGAAAATACCTGGCATGAATCATCGGTGTTAAATTTTTTGATCATCTGGTGTCTGCGGCCCACGGACATATTGCCCCGTAAACCGCAAAAAGAGATGTGGTGGTCGGTCAGGTGCTGTTCGATTAAGTCCAGCATACGGGTGTAGTGGCTGAAGACCACAACCTTCATGCCCGATTCCAGACATTCGTTAAGCAACTCCACGAAAAGGTCCCATTTGCCACTCTTGAAGTTGGTTGGATCCGTACATTTTTTGATAAGACAGGGATGGTCGCAAATCTGTTTCAGGTAGTTTATTACGGCCAGGAGCTCCATGTAAGGCAGACGGCTGTCCTCTTGATCTGCTGAGAACATCTGCATAAGGGTTTTTACCCTGCCGCTGGTCAGTTCCCGGTAAAGGCTGATCTGGTCGTCACTCAGTTCGCAGGTCCTGATATCTTCTATGATATCCGGCAATTCTGTGAGGACCTGTTCTCTGGTCCGGCGCAGCATAAACGGATTAATCAGGCGGGCCAGGGACTTCTTGGCGGGATCACGGTCTTCGGTTTCAAGCGGGTCGATATATCTGGATTTGAAATCCCGGTTGTCGCCCAGATAACCGGGGAGACAGATATCGAAGATTGACTTCAGGTCATAGGCCGAATTCTCAAGGGGGGTGCCGGTCATGCCGACAATTACCTTGCCCTTTAAGTGGGCGGCGGCCTTATAGACATCCGTTCTCCGGTTTTTCAGATTCTGAATCTCATCATAGATAACCACTTCGAAATCAAGGTTGGCCAAGGTTTTGGTATCGCGGCGGATAATCCCGTAGGTGGTGATATATATATTGTGGCCATTGGCCTTGTCCAAGTCTCGGCGACTGCCGTGGTAGACGTAATGAGACAGGGCCGGGAAGAACTTTTCGATCTTCTCTACCCAGTGGGGGACAACGGTCGCGGGGCAGACAATCAGAAATTTACCGGTTTTACCGGTGTTGAGGATGGTGTTTATCAGGCCCAGAGCCTGATGGGTTTTGCCCAGACCCATGTCATCGGCCAGGATACCGGCCAGCTGGTTGCAGTAGAGGTGGTAAAGCCAGGAAATACCGTGCAGCTGATAGTCGCGAAGGTGGTTGGGAATTCCTTCTAGCTGCGCACTCTCTTCCCAATGGTCGGTGTCGAGCAGATGTTGCAGCAGGTTGCCGCCTTTGGTGGCTTTACTTAACTCAAGGTTTGGGATCAGGGCGGAGAGCATGATCATCTCGCGCTTGGTCAGGCGTACCCCTTGCTTGCCGGTTTGCTCGTCCTGCCATAAGCGCTCTTCGCCGAGGTTGTGAAACCATTCCAGCGGGCTATCTGTCAGTTTTAGCCAGTCTTTGCCGCTGGGCAGGAACTGGTTCTTCTCAATTCTTGAGGCCAGGAGCTCAACCAGTGAAATATTGCGGGTGCCGAGACCATACTGACCGGACAGGTAACACCAGTCGTCGTCGGCAGCAAAGGAGTTGACTTCAAGTCTGTCCGGCATCTCAATAAGGTCGAGATCCAGCAGATCCTGGTCAACCTCGTTTTCGGGGGCGGTGATGGCCTGGTGATATTGCTTTAATAATGCGGGAACCTTGTTGGCATGAAAGGTGACGGGACGTCCTGCCGGGTTTTCGGCCATGGTATGCTCAGAATCCTGTTCCATTACCGGCAGAAAACAGTTGTTGTCGAGATAGTAATAATGACCATATTGGTAGTCTGCCAGATCCTGGCGATTTAGCACCCTGCCATCGTTCAGTTGCAGCAGAGACGAGATGATCATCTCGCCGTTGTCCGCTAGGGCAATTTTGGTAAAAGCCCGGGCCGCCGGCAGCAACAGGGACTTGTTGCCGCAACGGTGGAGGGCATCGACCAGGTCGGGGGTCTTTGCTCGGGGCAGGGTCATCCTGAAGACTTCTTGGCCGTTGGCCGGCTCAGTGGCGGTAAGATTAAAGAGTCCGTTGTTGCCCGGCCCGATGATCTGGATATCTCCTGGCGCGATCTTTTGGCATAGTTCTGAGGCCAACCACATCCAGATGGATTCATCCTGGTCTTGGGCAATTGAGCGCTTGTTGAAGGTGTTTAATTCGACCTCGGCCGTTGTCCTGCCGATATCCAGCAGTGCTTTGCGCAGCTTGATTATTTTTGCTTGGTCCGGGCCGGATGGTTGGTCAAGCCATTTGAATCTTCTGCTGAATAGGGCCGCAGTCAGGTCCATGGTGTTTTGGTCGAGCAACCAGGTTGCCCAGGGACGGCTATCCGCGCCGGGGATGGTCAGCAACCAGTCATCTTTTTGTTTTTTGATGGTCGTGTCTACGGCGCCGCCCTGGCCAAATAATTCGTAAATGACCTGACCGATGACATACCAGGGGCTACTTTTGAATAACAAGGGCAGGGGAGTTTTGGCCTCGGGCTCATTCTCAGTCCTGGCCATCATTTTTAGGACCAAGGCTGCGATATGGGGGCATTGCCGGGATTGATCTTCGCCGGCAGATGTGCAGATCTCGCAAACAGCGGTGGGAATCTGGAACCTTTGCTGATTTTCCTGGCTATTGGCCATAGCAAGATAGGTGAGACCTGTTCCCTCACCGTTTTTGACAATCGCACCAGCGGTGTTTCTAAAAAACAAAAAAACATCGAGTTTCCCGGCCTGCAAGAGCTCCTGGCCAGCTTGGCATAGATCTTTATCAAGCCAGGAAGATAACGATGAACTGTTGGTCCCGGGTTGGAACTGGCTATTGTTTGACAGTACTCCCGGGTCAAAACCGCCTTTGGCGGCCTCCTGCTCATGGAGGATGAAGACATAGTCGAAAACATGGGCCAGCAAGAGTCCCAGGCTTAAATCTCTGATGCCTTTTGTGTTTAGCAGTTTGCTTATTTTGGTCTTGAGGAGGTCGGCCAGGGTGGAGATGCCCTCTCCGTCGATGCCTTGATGCATTGTGGAGGGCAAGAGCATGGTTCTGGCCGAGGTGGCGAGGAGTTCCGGGGAAAGTGAGGTTCGCTGGCCATTAAGGCGGAATATGGCATCGGCGACAGTCTCCTCGCTGGCCAGGGGTTGAAAATCCCTGATATCCGCCTTGGTCAGAACTGGGTGACCCAAAGTGGTGCAGCCGCCAGTCAGAACAGCGTTTTCCAGGGCAGTCCCGCCGTTTCTTCGAGAGCTTATTCGGCCAGCCAGGGCCGCCCGAAAGGCTTCTTTAACGGTATTAAAGCCCATTTTGACCAATTTTTCCCCGCTGTTTGGCGGCAGGGGCAGGACATGGACCGGTGATTCCAGAAGTCTCTGGCGGGCGGATCTGTGATTATTTATTTTAGCGGCACTATTTCTCATATATCAACTTTTATGAAACCATATCCAATGTCGAATTTAGAGCGGCGAAGCGGAACAGCTAATTCTACCGCTGCCGGGTAAGCCATGCAAGGTAAAATCCTGTCTGGGGTGTTCTTAAAGGATGGGCACCCCTGATCTGAAAAAAATATCTAATTCAAGGCGGTTGCCAGGTTGCGCGGTAAATGGCTGAACGGAGAGGATCCAGCAATGAATCTTTACCAGGGATCTTCCAAGAATAATTAGGTCAATTAATTTTAACTTGGCCGAACTTATAGAAGGAACGTGGGAGTCTTCCATAGACGGTTTAGAGACAGAAATGAAGCAGAGCAGGCTCTATTCAACTATATTGAGGCATATTACAATCGGAGAAGGCGTCATTCCTCTAATGGTTATCAATCACCAGTTATGTTTGAAAACGAATGGACAGGAAAGAGAAAAGTGGCTTAACTTGGTGTCCACTAAATCGAGGTAAGATCAGACTTTTAGCTACCGCAAATCCGGCAGCCGCCGGCTTCGGAAAACGTCCCTGGAGGTAATGGATTTTATCCATCGATTTCTGCAGCATGTGCTCCCCAC
>JBDLJC010000035.1:0-37752 GCA_039714535.1 Thermodesulfobacteriota bacterium
TAATCGCCGAGGTCAGAGTCGTTTTGCCATGATCGATATGACCGATTGTGCCGATATTTACATGCGGCTTACTTCTTTCGAATTTTTCCTTTGCCATGACAAATCTCCTCTACCCTGATTTTCAATAATTATGTTCACGAAACAGGTCACTCTGGACCACAGCCCAAATCAACCGAGCAAAACAATGGAGCCCACGACCGGATTTGAACCGGTGACTTCTTCCTTACCAAGGAAGTACTCTACCGACTGAGTTACGTGGGCAACCTGAAGCTCATCTTCTATAAAAAAAGCACCTCTAAATAGAGAGGCAAACCAATATGAACCTGGAGCGGGAAACGGGTTTCGAACCCGCGACCCTCAGCTTGGAAGGCTGATGCTCTACCAATTGAGCTATTCCCGCTTTTTAACAAAAGCCCTTACTTAAAAACCAAGCACCTCGACATTCGAGATACCTGGCGGGAAAATCAATGGTGGAGGGGGGAGGATTTGAACCTCCGAAGGCTACGCCGACAGATTTACAGTCTGTTCCCTTTGACCACTCGGGAACCCCTCCACTAAATCAATATCGCCATGCGTGCATAGGACATGGCTATCAAAACACTATCCAAATAGAATGCCGGCACCTAACTCATCAGGCTTAAAAGCAGTCTGGAGCTGGCGATGGGACTTGAACCCGCAACCTGCTGATTACAAATCAGCTGCTCTGCCAATTGAGCTACGCCAGCGCAACGAACCCGGCATACTAATAACATCACAATCAAACATCAACCATTTTTTTCAACCAGGGAAATGTTTAATCAAACACGTTTAAACTGCAAATAGGCTGTGGAATATCGCCAACCTATCTTGTTGATTTTTCAGGTGCCTGGCCGCTCTATTTATTCACCGGCAGCCGGATTCACAAAGCTGCTGTCCCGATATTTCTCAAAGGCCATTGCCACGGTGCGGTAGATCATATGGGCAAATTTGGTATATGGCATATAAAGGAAAAGCATGAATACCGAGACCAAATGAATAAAATACATGAAATAGGCAAAAGACGGCACCCCAAGAAGCCTGATCAGTTCCGCGCCCAGACCGGAAATACCAACAGACATAATCAGGCCGATCAGGAACCAGTCATAAAAAGTAGCTCTAGCCCCCTGCTCATCTTCGCTCTTGGAGCGGTTCGCCCAAAGGATGCCAATACCGACGATCAAGGCGATGGCGCCAATGTTGGCCAACAGCTTAAAGGGATCGGCCAGCGGAATGGGACCGTGCAGGATGGCCCGCATCTCCTCGCTGACAAACAGGGAAACGATGTCCTTGCGGATTAAGCCGTAGTTGGTCACCACAAACAGGGCCACAAAGGACAACATCAGCGGCAGATGGCCATTGACCCTGTTCTTGTTTTCACCGCATTCATTAAAGCGTTTGTGCTGGACGGTCTCAACCACAGCCGGCAGCAGAAAATCGACAACGAATTGTTTGGCCGAGGGACGAAATTCCGATTTAACATCCAACGAAGCACACATCTGGTCCCACATCGCCTTGGCGCCTTTTAAAGAGGCAAAAGCGGCAAACAGGAAGGCCGGCACAAAGATGATATCGATGAAGAACACATTTTTGGAGAGCCAATGGAAATCCCAGTGACCAAAAAAATGCCCAAAGCCAACCGCTTTAAATGTTTCTACATCCGGAAGGTGCATGCCGCCGGAGACCATCCACAACAGACCGATCAACAGCACCGGAATAGCAATCAGAATCGGCAGATTTTTGCCACTACTGCAAAGCTTGGCCAAGCCCTGGGGGAAACCGAAATGGGTGTAGACATAGGCCCGAATGGCGCCCAGGACATCACCTGGTTTAGCGCCACGGGGACAATACGCTGTACAATCACCGCACTGGTGACAAAGTAAAACGTCCGGATCGGCAGCAAGTTTGTCCTTAAGGCCCCACTGGGCCCAAATCATCTCTTTCCGGGGAAAGGGATTGCCTTCTGAAGACAGTGGACACACAACCGAACAGGTAGCACACTGGTAGCATTTCTTCATCGTATCGCCACCAGCACTCTTGAGGTACTTGATAAATTCTAAATCTGGTTCAACCCTTGTTACTTCTGACATCTTTGTTTCCTCCCCTAAGTTCCTACGTCTTGAAGGAACCTGCCATTTTCAAAATTGCGGAAATTGGAAGTAAATACGAACCTGCTGCGGTCTTGCGACCGCAGCAGGTAATTGACAACAATCATCCCTTGCGGGAATTAGAAACCCTTAAAGGGGTTCGGTCCCATCTCGATTACCTCGTCAACGAATTCCTGAACCATGCCGGGAACCTTGTCGAAATCGGTGATAGCAACCTGTTGCATCGCACACCGTTCCGGCTCAAGGCCGAGACTACCAAGGGTCTCACCGATATTAGCCATCCGTTGATTAGCAATCTCACTACCCTTAACAAAATGGCACTGATAATCATCACCATATTTGCAGCCCAGCAGCATTACGCCGTCCATACCGGAAGAGAGAGCATCCTTAATCCAGACCACGTTTACCGAACCGAGACAACGAACCGGAATAAAGCGCACCAGATTACTGAGACCCTTGCGCCGCATGGCTGCCATATCGATGGCCGGATAGGCATCGTTCTCGCAGACCAGCACCAGAAAGCGCAGCTTGTCTTCGTCATCATCAGGTACTTCAATGGATTTGACCATCGAACCAATCATGTCAACGTTGTAGTCCTTAAAGCCGATGATCCGCTCCGGGCAAGCCCCCATACAGGTACCACAACGACGGCAACGGGTCGGATTAGGCAGCGGAGTACCTTTCTCATCATCATCAAGGGCGCCGAAGGGACATTCTTCCGTACAGCGCTTACACTGGGTACAGCGTTGGAAGAAAAACTCAGGATAAGACTGATCACCTGAACGGGGATGCACAGCCACGCCCCGGTCTGCAGACTCAATGCACTGAATGGCTTTGAGTGCTGCACCGGCGGCATCGTCAAGGGTCTCCTCCATGGTCATCGCCTTGCGGACACCACCACAGGTGTAGACACCGGTCCGGCGGGTTTCATAAGGGAAACAGATAAAATGGGAGTCGGCATAGCCGTCAAAGAGATCAAGATCAAGGAAACCCGGGCCCTGACGATAGGCCAAGTTGATGGTGTCATTGTCACTGGTGGTCGGCTTCAGGCCGGCGGCCAGAACAACCATATCAACTTCAAGGCTGATATCTTCGTTCAACAGGGTATCCTTGGCAGTAACAACCAGTGAGCCGCCCTGCTCCTCAACGGCAGTAACAGCAGCCTTGGTCAAAAAGATGCCGTCATTATTCTGGGCAGATTTATAGAACATCTCCATATTGCCGGGAGTCCGCATGTGCTGGTAGAGGACATAAGCCTTGCCGTCAGCATTGTCTTCCCGAACATAGCTGGCCTGTTTCAGGGCCACCATACTGGTAACAGAATTACAGTACGGGAAATCCTTATCATGCTCTTCGCCACCAGGACTCTGGATAAAAGCAACCTTGGCTGGAACCTTGCCTTCTTTGGCAAGTTTCTCAAACTGAGCATTGGTGACAACCTTGTCGTTGCCTGGAATCAGATGCTCATACTCCGAGACATCAGCCGGGGTCCAACCTGTTGCCAATACCACGCCGCCGAATTTCTCGGCTTCCGGGTTTACTTCCGTGTAAATTTTCAGACCGGCATTGGGGTCTTCCATCTCCCCCTTGTCTATCTTATCCTGATCGTCAACAGCAACCTTGGCGGGGGCATCCCACTCGCTCTTGGTGTCGGCAGCCTTGTAGCTTACCGAGAAATCACCTGGAGCCCCGGCAATTCTAGCCACTTCAGTGGTAGTCTTGACGGTAATATTGCCTTCTGCAGTTACACCATTAACCATATCGGCAATGGAATTATCTTCCAGGTCAGCCCAAGGCGCGCTGGTCGGGAACTGCTTGCGCCAGCCCAGAGCCTTGCCACCGAGCACATCGGCTTTTTCAACCAGAGTAACTTCATAGCCGGCCTTGGCAGCTTCAAGCGCGGCAGTCATACCCGCGATACCACCACCCATAACCAGGATCTTTTTATTAATGACTTCCAGCTGAAAGGGCTCGGGCAATTCACTCTTCTGAGCCTGGGTGCAACCCATTCTCATATAATCAGAGCCGAGTTCCTGGGTGTATTCGGCATCGGCCTCTTCGGGCTGGCACCAAACCACCTGCTCACGCAGATTGGCCCGAATGGTGATCTTGTCATCACCAAAATCAAAGGCATCCTGCATAACCCGAGGAGAACAAGCACCAATAACAACGGTATTAACCCCATCATTGTTGATATCATTCTCAATCATCTCACGACCGGCTGCGCCACAAAGTGCTTCATGGGTCTTGCACTCCATGCTCATTTCACCGGTAACAACACCGGTAAGCGCCTCAATATCAAGGCCGTCGCCGATCCCACATCCTGTGCAGATATATGCACTATATTTTTTATCCATTATCGTCATCTCCTACCGGGAAGCCTGAATAGCTTTCAGGGCTGCAGCTGTTGAGTTCTGGGTAGTGGTTACCACGTCGGCCGCCTTTTTAGCACATCCGGCAGACAACATAGCTTTATCAGCATCGGAGACAATGAAACCATTGCCATCGACCTGGGCCCCAACCTGAGCGGCAGCAGCCTGACCGGCAGGCTCCATACCGGTAGCCAGAATCGCCAGATCAACCTTGGTCTGGATCTTCTCGCCGGTAACGGCATTTTCTGCAACCACGGTAACTCCGCCATCATCCTCAGGGATAATGTCGGCAACTTTGCCTTTAACGAAGGTGACATTCTCATCAGCCATCAATTTCTCACGGAATTTTTCATACTTACCGGGAGTCCTGAGATCAATGTAAAAAACCGTGACTTTGGCTTCAGGGTAATGCTCTCGGATATAGGTAATCTGTTTGAGACTGGCCATACAGCAGATGTATGAACAGTACTCCAAATGATTCTCATCCCGCGAACCGGCACATTGAACAAAGGCGAAACTCTCAGGTTCCTTGTTGTCACCGGGACGAAGGATCTTGCCGTCAGTCGGACCACCAGGTGCCGCCAATCTCTCCATCATCATATTGGTAATAATGGCATCGCTGGCGCCAAACTTGAGATTGTCCATTTTGGTCGCATCGTAGGGAGTCCAACCGGTAGACCAGACGATTGAGGCAACATCCACCGTAATGGACTTGGCCTCCATGTCCAGCTCAATCGCCTCGTACTTACAGGCCTCAACACATTTGCCACAACTGTCACAGGCATCAGCATCGATCACATATTTCATCGGAAAGGCCATATCATGGGCTTTATAAATCGCCTTGGTCTTATCCATGCCAAAGTTGAAATCGTTATCGCGTTCCTGGGGGCAAACCTCGACACAGGCATTACAAGCCGTGCAGTTGTTATTAACCTTACGGGGGCGGCTTTCCAAGGTAACCTGATAATTGCCGGCGGAACCGTCGACACTCTTGACCTCGGTCATTGTGTAAACCCGGATTTTCCGGTTATTCTTAATCCGCTTGAAATTGATCTCCAACCCACAGGAAGGGGGACAGAGCTTGGGGAAGTATTGATTGAGTTGCGCAACCCGACCACCCAAGTAGGGGTTCTTCTCGACGAGAAAAACGTCCTTACCGACTTCAGCGGCTTCCAGTGCGGCTGTCAAGCCACTGATACCACCGCCCACGACCAGAACTCCACCTGCACCAGGTGCACTGCGTTCGTCCGTCATGCCTAGCCTCCATTAGCAAAAAATTAATTATTAAAAAATACTGGTTTGTTTAGCTCAATCGGCCTCCCAGCCAACTCAGCTAAACAAACCAAAACAGACCCTGTTTTTACAGAAAAATCTCCAGGCACCCCAAAAAACGGATGCCTGGAGATTCTTTAGGTCAAGATACTAAACCGATGGATCGGTAATTAGATCCAGGGGTCAGTCTCGACGATATTGATGCAAGGTACTTTCTCACACTTCCACTCCTGGGTCTTAGGATCGAAGGTGGAGTTAACGAAGGCCTTCCAGTTCTCGTCATCAACGGTCGGGAAATCTGACCGGTAGTAGAAACCTGGGTAGCGGCTCTCTTTACGGAACTCGATGTGACGGATATGGGTCTCAACACACCAGATACGGTGATAGTTTTCCCAAGCGCGCATCAACTCGTGCAGATCGCCGGCAGCCATCTTGGCCGCATCTTCGCGCAACATCTCAAGAAGATCCAGGCAGATGTTCAGCAGTTTACCGGAAGTCATGTAGTAAGTAGCTACACCACCACCATACTCATCGGTGGCCTTCATCAGGCGCATCATGATACCGGCAGGCTTGCAGTAGTTAGGATTGACATCGGAAGCGGTAGAAGCTCCGACATGCTCATGGTAAAGTTTAACCGGTGCGTAGATCTCGTCAGCCAACTCCTGAGCGGTCTGGGACAACTCAGGTTTGAAGTCGGCGTGATCGCGGCAGTAGCGAACCATCATCTTGGCAACGATCCGACCTTCAGCATGGGAACCGGAAGAGAATTTATGACCGGAAGCACCAACACCATCACCAGCGGTGAACAGACCATCAACGGTGGTCATTCGGTTGTAGCCCCATTTGTACTGATGGCTACGAGGACCGTCTACAGAGGGAACCCAGTCTTCTTCAGGACCTGAAGTCCAGATACCACAACAACCGGAGTGGCTACCCAGCATGTAGGGTTCGGTCGGCATAATCTCAGAACCAACTTTCTCAGGCTCAATGTTCATACCAGCCCAGAGACCGGCCTGACCAACAGACATGTCGAGGAAATCTTCCCAAGCTTCAGACTCGAGATGCTTCCAGAATTTCTTGACAGCTTTGTCGTCCATACCGGCAGCTTTCCGATCATCAATGAAAGCGTTCAGAGCAACGTCGGTAGCCATGTAGATCGGGCCACGTCCCTCTTTCAGCTCGTTGATCATCAGATGGTTACGGAGACAGGTCGGGGTAACCGGAGACTGGCCGTAAGGCATGAACTTGGACAGTTCTTCGTTAACAGAGTCGCTATTGGCATAGAACTCACCGAGACCGTTCTGTACTTTAGCCTTGAACAGAAGAAACCACGCGCCAACCGGGCCATAACCGTCTTTAAAACGGGCCGGGGTGAAACGATTTTCCATCATGGTCAGGGTGGCGCCAACCTGGGCACACATGGTGTAGGTGGAACCGGCATTCCAGACAGGATACCAGGCACGACCTTTACCCTCTCCGGTAGACCGGGGACGGAAGATATTAACCGCGCCGCCACAGGCACAGAGCATGGTCTTGCAACGGAAAACGTGAACTTTGTTTTCACGGGTAGAGAAACCAACCGCGCCAGCAATCTGATTCTCGACGTTTTTGTCAAGGAGCAGTTTAACGATGAAAACACGCTCAAGGCAGTTCTCTTCGCCAAGGGCGGTTTTAGCAGGCTCAGCAACGATGCACTTGTAAGACTCACCGTTGATCATAATCTGCCATTTACCGGTACGAACCGGGGTGCCACCCTCACGCAGAGTCGGGGCAGGCTTGGCGCCGTCAAGGTTCTCGCCATCTGCATCTTTCTTCCAGATCGGCAGGCCCCACTCTTCGAAGAGCTTTACGGACTCGTCAACGTGACGGCCGAGATCATAGATGAGATCCTCACGAACAACGCCCATCAGGTCATTACGGACCATCTTTACGTAGTTCTCTATTACGTTCTCACCGATGTAGGTGTTAATAGCAGACAGGCCCTGAGCAACAGCACCGGAACGCTCCATGGAAGCTTTATCTACCAGAGTGATCTTAAGATCGGCCGGAGCCCATTTCATAATCTCAAAAGCGGTTCCACATGCGGCCATACCACCACCGATGATCAGAACATCAACGTCATGCTCAACGATCTCGGGATTGGTTACGGCGGGCAGCTCGCCCAGTGGCTTATTTGGTAATGCCATAGTAAATCTCCTTATTATGGTATTAAAATTAATTAACGATTAAATTAGACCAATACTAAGCCAGCATAGTCGGCTTGGGCAGTTCACCCTCGAGGAGCAGATTCTCATCATCGAGGTTCTCACCTTTACCATCAAGATAAGCATTAGCCGCACCCTCAGCAGTGGTTCTGATCGGGAACTTAAAACGCTTCATGTTGCCGTTACGAAACTTAACGGTCCACATGATGGAATCAGAACTCCGCATCGGATGAACCTGGCCACCCATGGGTACGAAGTCATTGTATCCACGGACGAAAATAGCGCCCTGAGGACAGATCTTTACACAAGAGTAGCACTCCCAGCATGCATCAGGCTCTTGATTATAAGCCTTCATCTCCTCAACATTCAAGACCATCAGGTCATTGGGGCAGATGTACATGCAGGCAGTTTTGTCGCCACCTTTGCAGCCGTCACATTTGGAAGGATCTACATAGCTCGGCATTAACATACCTCCTAACTAAATTGATTTTTCAGATTCCGCAAATCACGAAATCCACTATAAACTTAACCTCTAAAACCAAACAACAAACTCTAGACAAGCGCCTGAAAACAACCAGTTAAACGCTTATCACTTTAACCTGCGGGGCTTTGCCACCAATTACGTATCAGCAACAATCAGCTACAGGTTTTAGATTCTACAACAACGAAACAACAAATTACAAAAAAAGAATGAAGGATCACTCATTTTTTTTGCAGAAACGATGTATAATTTTTCACATATTAAAAGTCAAGCAAAAAACTCCACCAAAAAACATCGAAAAGCCATCACCAATTCTTCTCATTTTCAATGATTGCTACCACGTTGTTCCCATAGTACCGGCAAAGCCTTTGCCGCATTAATTTGACGACCGAGCTGTCTTCATCAGAATTGAATTTGACACCCAGCCAAGGCGTGATTAGAGTGTCGCCATCTTAAGAAGGTGGACGTTTTTGCCCCTTATAATTCGCCCCTAACGCACAAGACCTTTAACATATTAGGTATATAAATCATGAGCGATGCTAAAAACAGCGACATCAAACCCAACAAATCACTTTTCGGCATAGATAACAACCCAAGCAACATTGTGCCGAGCAAGCTTTCACTGGACAGCAACATAAAATTCCGCTGCCACCCCGAGGTATCATGCTTCACCGCCTGTTGCGGCAACATCAACATCATCTTGACCCCTTTCGATATTCTACGGATCCGCAAAGAACTTAACCTGCCGGCGGATGAGTTTCTGCTTCGTTTTACCACCCCTGTCTTTCTGGAAAAGACCGATATGCCCGGAGTAAAATTGAACCTGGACGAGAATGGCCGCTGCCCCTTTGTTACAGAGAAGGGCTGCACCATCTATCAGCAACGCCCCACGACCTGCCGTTATTACCCGGTCGGCATGTCTTTCTTTCATGAAGCCGCCGATGAAGGTGCAACAGCTGAAGAATTCTACTTCCTGGTCAAGGAGGAGCACTGCAAGGGCCATAACGAAGAACAGGTCATGACTGTTCGGGAATGGCGGAAGGACCAAGGCATTGATGAGAGCGATGCAATGAACCGGGAATGGATGGAACTGGTAATGCGCCGCAAGTCTTTCGGCCAGCAGGCGACTTTAAGTGAATCGGCCCAGAAGATATTCTTCATGGCCAGCACCGACCTGGACAAGTTCCGCAATTTTGTTTTGAGTGATTCATTCAGAGACACCTACGAGCTCGACCAGGCGGCAATCGATGAAATAGAAAAAGATGATATAGCCCTGATGAAATTCTCTTTCAAATATCTGGCCTCCTCCCTGTTCGGCACCCAGGACCTGAAGATCAAGGAAGAAAAGATTAAGGCCAGATCAGCAGAGATGAATATGACCAGGGACGAGGCAGAGCAACGGGCCGAAAAAGTTTACGAGGAACTGGTTAAAGATAAGGAAGCCTTGCTGGCTGAAAAGAAGGGCAATTAACCGAGGGTTATCCTAAATGTCGTTCCCACCCCAAGGACACTCTCGACTTCGATCTGGCCCTGGTGACTTTCGATAATGTTTTTGACTATAGCCAAACCAAGACCGGTACCCTTGGTTTTGTCCGTATAGAAAGGTTTGAAAATCTGGCCCTGGTTATCCTCACTGATACCAGGGCCGGAATCACTGATCTCGATAACGACACCAGCCGGGCTATCTTTGCGGCGGGCAACCTTCACCCCAAGAGAACCGCCTTCCGGCATGGACTGAATCCCGTTCAACAGTATATTGAGTAGAGCCCGATAAAATAATTCGCGATCAACCGGCACCACGGGCACCCCCTCCTCAATCTCCAGTCGGCCGGAGATGCCACGCTTTTCCAACTCCCCTTCAACAAAACCGAAGGCTTCTCCGACAATATCGCCAACCTGTAGCGGCTGCAGCTTAATCTGGCGCGGTCGGGAAAAATCCAGAAATTCCCGAATAATCCCATCCAGTCTGGTCGTTTCATCAACGATAACGGTCGTCAGTTGCTCGTTAGCGGAAGAATCAGCGCCGATTCGTTTGCGAAGTATCTCGGCAGTGCTGTGGATAATCCCCAGTGGATTTTTGATCTCATGGGCAACAGAAGCAACCATTTCACCAAGCCCGGCCAGATGTTCGCTGCGACGCAGTTTGTCCTCCAGAATCTGACGTTCCCGGGCCCGGGCCTCTATTATCCGATCGGCCCGCGCCACAATAAGCCGCAAAATCACAAACAAGAAAAACATAAAGAGAAAGGCGATACCGCCGATCATCCCCTGCAGTTTGATAGTAACCAGGTAATCCTCGGACATATCCTGAATGATTTCAAGGACCCCAATAATATTTGCCGGGTTCTTCCCTGACCGCAGCGGGATAGGGGTATTTCCTGATGACCGCAGCGGGATAAAGGATATCAACCGGTATGAAGGTGTTTCTGAGCCAGGTAAAAGATTAAGAATAGAACCACTCACCTCTAGACGGGAAGAACTGCGCCCCCCCCTGGCGCGCAGAAACTCCTCACCACCCTCACCATGCTGACCAACCCGTTCGCTGACCGTACTGTAAACGACAACATCTTCCCGCTGGTCAAAAATGCTTACCGAATCAACCTTCATGCCGTGGGTTATATTTTGGACAATAATGTCGAGACGTTTTTGCTGGCCGGGATGACTGGGAACAATACTGCCATAACGACGGTAGGACGGCAGGATAAAACGTTCATATAATTGCTGATTGGCATTCCGGGCAAAAACCAGAGCGTACTCCTCACTACGCCTGAGCATGACTCCGTTGGCATGATTGGAGATAAGGATCGCGAAAATCGGGGTAAAGACCAAAAATACCAGCAGGGTGGCAAACGAAAAGAACCTAACCAGGGCGAAAGGCTTGATTGAAACTATCGATGGCGACTCTTCCTTCTTCATTACTCAACTTTCCTAATTGGAGAATATTGCTGTTGAAGTCATAAGACAGGAGTCATAATTCAGGAGAAAACTCCCAAAAAAAAACTATCCCAGCCTGGATTCAGACTCCCATCTTCGTAATTTTAGAAAATAGTGGCTCACCTCTAAAGCGCAAACAATCTCGCAGTTAATCCGACGAAAAAGGTAAGCCAAAAGTTTCATCCATTATTTTTCATAGAGGCAGACCCCACACCGTCTGCATTTGGCAGTTTCACAGGGTCCTGTCGCACGTCCGGCCAGGGCCCGTTGGTATTCAGCCCAAAGATAATCCCGTTTGATGCCGTGGTCAATCACCTCCCACGGAAACAATTCCTCACGATCTCTGGCTCTTGTCGCGTAATGCTCTGGCTGCAGCCCTCTTTTACGCAGAATCTGCGGCCAGTTTCCGCCTCTCTTGGCATAATCAATTATGGCCGGAGCCAAGCGCCGGTCGCCTTTGGCCAGAATAGCCTGCATGAAGGCGTTGTCCGGCTTTTCCCCCATAATCTTCAAGTTAGATACTTTACTTAAACCCCGGCGCAGATATTTGAATTTTTTCTTTAAAAGGGTGACCTCGTTGAAAGGATAATATTGAAAAGGGGTCCACGCCTTGGGCACAAAAGGATTGATACTGAGAGTGAGGGTGCTGAGCCGACCGCGGGCCCGACCGGGAACGTTCATTATCTCCCTGACCTCACCGACCAAAGCGACCAGTTCATCCAGATCATCTTCGGTCTCGGTGGGCAGCCCAATCATAAAATACAGTTTCAGATTGACGATCCCGGCCTTGACCAACTTCTCCGCGCCCAGGAGAACATCACCCCGGCTGATCCCCTTATTAATCACCCGCCGCAATCGTTCCGAGCCACCGTCCGGGGCAATTGCCACCGTCTTCAGGCCACTTTTAGCCAAAAGATCCAACAAAGAATTCCCAATCACATCCGCCCGTAATGAAGAAAAAGAGAGCTGACAACCATCCATCAGTAAACGTTCAGCGACCTCTTGAAGCTCAGCGGAGCGGACCATTTCCATGCCCAAAAGACCAATCCGTTCAACACCGTCGGGACGTTCTGCAACAGCCGCCAGAATAGCGGAACCCGACCACAGACGCGGTGGGCGATAAACAAAACCGGCCGCGCAAAACCGACAGCCCTTACTGCAACCCCGGCCCAGTTCTACCATGTAGAGATCAGAAAACTCCGTCGCTGGAGAAAGCACGCTGGAATGGGCCGCTACTATTGGTGGCGCTTCGATTCCGAGCCGTCTGACCCGGGCTGGGATCCCTGGCTCAACTTCAATCTTGTTCAGGATCAGGTCAGACCCGTAATGGAAATGGTAGAATTGCGGAACATAACAGCCGGGTAACTCCGTGGCCATTCCTCGCAACAACTCGCGCCGCCGACCAAACTGCTCCTGGCCAAGCAATCTTTCGAGAATGACCGGCAACACCGGCTCCGCCTCGCCGATTACCAACATATCGACAAATGGCGCCACCGTTTCCGGATTTATAAAGCAACAAACCCCGCCACCGATAATCAATGGCATCCCGGACCTGATCTCCTCATCCAGGCGATCTTCTCCCAGGGGGGCAAGTCCGGCCATAAGCAGCATCCGCACCAGACTGGGGATGTCCTGCTCAAAGCTAACTGAACATAGAATCACGGGGAAATCGACCAGAGGCCGGGAAGACTCAACGGACAGGGGAACCCCATCTTTATCCGGCAAAAATATTCTTTCGCAAACCAGATCAGGATGTTGGTTAACCAGCTCATAAACCAGCTGCAGGCCCAGATTGGACATACCCACCCCGTAAGAATTGGGGAAGACAAGCCCCACCGGCAATCGCCCCTTCCAATTCTTCTTCCAAGCACCTCTTTCACTGGAAAAATTATTGTTGGCGATCGGCCGACGATGGCGCATTACAGTATGGTCTTAAAGGGATTAAAAAGAATGGGTAAGAAAAAATATTTGGCGTCAAAAAGACAGGGGAAAATCAATTCTCATTCCTGCGGATAAAGGTAGGGGTATCAAGTTTATCCTCATCAAGGCCAACATCAAGAAAAGGGTTTTTTCGTTGTCGATTGGTGCTGTTCAAGCCCGCCTCTGGAGCAGGAGTGTTCCCTTTATGACCAAAAGGCAGACTCTGGACCACCGTTTCTTTCTTGCGGATTAATGGCGTGACCTTGTCGGGGAGATCCGCTTCGGTATTTATCCCGGTCGCAATAATCGTCACCCGTAACGATTCACCGAGGCTCTCGTCAAAGGTAACACCAAGAATAATATTGGCATCTTCATGGGCCTCTTCATTGATGATGCTGGTAACCTCGGTAACCTCGGCCATGCTCAGTAAATCTTCACGAGAAGAGATATTGACCAACACTCCCTTGGCACCGTCAATGCTGATGTCCTGCAGCAGCGGACTGGCAATGGCCACGTTAATCGCCTCGGACCCACGATTATCGCCAACGCCCAGACCGGCCCCCATAAGGGCCGGACCCATCTCATTCATTATCGCCTTAACATCGGCAAAATCAGGGTTGATGTAGCCGGGCAGATTGATGGTATCGGTAATGCCTTTGACGGCCTGAACCAGGACATCATCGGCCATCTTCATGCCATCGATAAATCGACCGCCTTTACCGGCAAGGGCAAGGAGACGATCATTGGGAATGGTGATGATGGTATCGACATGTTTCTTCAACATCTCCCAGCCCTTATCGGCATTTTTCATGCGGGACCGCCCCTCAAAAGAGAAGGGCTTGGTCACTACCGCCACCGTTAAAGCGCCAAGTTCCTTGCTGATCCTGGCCACCACCGGGGCAGCCCCGGTACCGGTACCGCCACCAAGACCGGCAGTCACAAAGACCATGTCGCATTTACCAATCAACTTGCGAATTTCTTCGACGCTTTCCTCCGCCGCTTCACGGCCACGCTCTGGATTTGCTCCAGCCCCAAGTCCTTTGGCCAGCTCCGGCCCCAGCTGCAAGCGGACATCAGCCTTGGAATTCTCCAGGGCCTGAACATCCGTATTCGCAGCAATAAACTCAACACCAAGGATTCTGTTGGCCTCCATGGTATTAATGGCATTTCCACCACCACCGCCAACGCCTATGACTTTAATCACAGCCCGGGAATCCATATCGGCAAATTCAAATGACATCCAATCCTCTTGTAATGCAGAAAGTAAGGTTATTTCCTTTGTTCATTTATACCGTAAACCAAACTCTTCTTCTACAGATTTTTTGCAAATATTTCGAGCTGTTCGCCAATTCTGCGCAGGCCGGAGAGCAACTACTGCCAATAGCCGCAGGCAAAAACAACCATTTTAAATTCAGCCCTTCCGCATGTAATCAGAAAGCACTACCGAACCAGTCCCGCATCCGCCCAGCCAAACTGCCGAAGAAGCCGTTGCCATCTTCGCTAAAACGGCGGGTGGATTCATTTTTCATGCCGAAAAATATCAACCCCAGACCAGTGGAAAACTGCGGAGTTTTTACCATGTCGGTCATTCCTCCTACTACTTGCGGATAACCGATTCGGACCGGCACATCAAAAATCTGCTCGGCAAGATCAACCATATTGGCCAACAGGGAGGTGCCGCCGGTCAGGACCAGTCCGGCATTGATTGCACCACCATAGGTCGAATCATCGAGTTGCTGCTTGATCAACGAAAGCATCTCCTCCATCCGGGGCTCAATAATCTCGCCCATCACCCGCCGGGATAGACGTCGGGCCGGACGTCCACCAACACTGGGGACATCTATCGCCTGGTCCCGGTCGATCATTGAAGCCAGAGCGGAGCCATACTTTTCCTTCAGCAATTCCGCTTCCTTTTGGGGAGTGCGCAGTCCGATTGACAGGTCGCTGGTAAGGTTATGGCCGCCCAGCCCCAGCACGAAGGAATGCTTGATATTACCCTCTGAGAAAATCGCTAGGTCTGAAGTGCCGCCGCCGATATCAAGCAACCCAATACCGAGTTCCATCTCTTCCTTGGTCAGAACCGCTTCAGCTGAGGCTATTGATTCAAGAACCACATCACAAACCTCAAGCCCGGCCCGGTTACAACACTTGATGATATTCTGGACCGCTGCAACCTGGCCGGTGACGATATGGACATTAGCCTCCAACCTGACCCCGGTCATCCCGAGGGGATACTGAATACCATCCTGATCATCCACCATGAACTCCTGGGGAATAACATGGAGAATCTCCTGGTCCGTGGGAATATGCACGGCACTGGCAGCATCGATAACCTGATCGATGTCACCCTGATTTATATCCTGATGCCGAATCGGGACCAGACCACGACTATTGAAACCCTTTATATGACTGCCGGCAATACCGGCAAAGACGGAGGTTATTTCACAACCGGCCATCTTTTCCGCATCCTTGACCGCCTCCTTGATGGATTCAACCGTACTCTCGATGTTAACCACCACTCCACGGCGCATACCATCCGATGGGTGGATGCCAACTCCGATCACATCCACTTGCCCGTCCTTTACTTCGCCAACCACCGCACAAATCTTGGTGGTGCCGATATCAAGACCGACGATCAATTCTCCTCGTTCATCCTGTACCATTTCTAACTCCGAAGCCACGATCAGGCCAAATTCAAAAGCGCGGCTGCAAGTTTTTTTATCTGATTCAACCGGCCCCCATGCCGACTAAAACCTTATCCGTTCCATAATTAACATAAACGTAAGAAACCCGAGCAAATTCTTTGCGCTTGTAAAGCAAAGAAAGCACTTGAACCAAACGCTTGTAATTTCCCCAGATATCACCCTTACTCAAACGAATAGGAAAAGGGCGATCCACCAAAAACAGGACCAGATCATTATCGCTGATCCTGATCTCAGAGATATTCTGGACCGGAAGATTGGGGTTGGGCCGACCGGCATATTTAATTAAAAGCAGAGCTTCCCCCAGGCCGGACGCCTCTGTTTGCTGGAGATAGCCTTCTCCAGCCAGCCCGGTAATCACCGGGTAATCAAGGTCTACCATCTGCGCCACGGGCGCGAAAACCTTGGCGGCCCGATCCACATAGTGCAAGCCATCATCCAGATTAACAATGGCCACCGGCTTTCTCTCCTTAACCGAAATGACCAACCGGTCGGGCCATTTTTTGGTGATCACGGCCCGTTCGATCCAACTGTGATCCTCCAACAGGCCTTGCACTTGCCCACTGCTTATCTTGACCAGATTAGAATGAACATC
The DNA here is from genome assembly GCA_039714535.1 of Thermodesulfobacteriota bacterium. GTDB lineage: Bacteria > Desulfobacterota > Desulfobulbia > Desulfobulbales > JAGXFP01 > JAGXFP01. Next base: position 16,604 of record JBDLJC010000035.1, read on the forward strand.
AACCCCGCTCAAGTCAAGAAGCTCTTCCTTACTTAGCCTTGGGCCACCCGTGATTTCTATATCAACAATCTGAAAAAAGCTTGACTGGCCCAACGCTCCATAAAGGAAGAACCCCAAGCCACCAATCACGACCGCCATTGCGACCAGGAAAAACAGTTGCGCCAAAATCCTGCGACCAGGGCCTCCCGCCTCTCTCCTCCGGGAACTTCTACTGCGGGCCGGCTGGTATCTTTGCCGATTATCTCTCACCAACGACCCGCTCCCTCCCGCCAACACCAATAAAGGTCACCTCTGGTTCCAACCAAACATGATGAGCCGCCCAAACCCTCGCTCGAACCAACTCCATCAACCTGATTATATCCTCAGTCGTGGCATCCCCGGTATTAACGATAAAATTGGCGTGAACCGCAGAAACTTCAGCCCCGCCGATCCTGGTGCCCTTAAGCCCCGCATCTTCAATAAGTTTACCCGCCGCCGCATCTTCAGGATTCTTGAAAAATGAGCCGGCGACCCCATGGGCGACCGGCTGTTTGCGCCGCCGGGCCGCAACATACTCCCGACAGACAGCCGCGATCTTCGCACTATCTTCGCTGGTGAAGGCAAAAGTAGCCGAAAGGACTACTGCGTCGGCCGGCCTCTGCCAACAACGATAAACAAAATCAAGCTCGGCCCGGTCGCCGCTGGTCACGGTACCGGCTGTAAGCCAAGTTAGAGAGGACAAAACATCCTTGATCTCCCGCCCCCAAGCCCCGGCATTCATAACTACCGCCCCGCCGACCGTGCCGGGAATCCCGACCGCGAATTCCAGCCCGGCCAGCCCCTTGTCCTGACTCCAGTTCATTAGCCTGGCCAACCGACAACCGGCCTCAACTTCTACCAGAGTACGGCCCCTACTATCTTTACCGCTTATGCGAATGTCAGCAAAATCCCGGCCCAGAACTATTACCAGACCGGAGAACCCCTCATCTGCTACCAGTAGATTACTGCCGCCACCCACCACGCACCACGGAATCTTTTCCCGGCGACAGCCATTGACCAGCAAAACGACTTCAGCCGTATCAACCGGCAGCACCAGAGCCTGGGCCGGACCACCCACCTTAAGAGTGGTGAATTCCGCCATGGGCACCTGGTAACGAACCGCGCCGAACCAGAATTTCCGTAACCTACCCTCCAGGTTTTCTGCTGCGATTATCCCGGTCATTTTAGTTCAATTCATCTCCGGACCGTAACTTACGGCCGTTTTATAACTGCGCATGATCGAGTTTTTCAAGGATGGCCTCACCAGCCCTCAAGATATTCCCCGCCCCCAGAGTAAGAACCACATCCCCTCTTTTCAAAAGAGGGACAACTTCCGAGGGGAGCTCCTCAACCTTCGCCACAAAATGGGTCTGTCGCTGACCGTGCTGTTTGGTGGCCAGAAGCAGCGCTTCGCCGGAAATACCTTCAATCGGCTCCTCACTGGCGGCATAAATATCGGTCATCACCAACACATCGGCCTCATGGAAAGCGGTACAGAACTCCTTGAACAGCCCCTGGGTTCGGCTATAACGGTGGGGCTGAAACAGCACGACCAGACGCCGATTCGGCCAGGCGGCCCGCATTGCCGCCAAGGTGGCTTTGACCTCGGTCGGGTGATGCCCGTAATCATCGACAACCGTCACCCCCTGCATCTCGCCCTTGACCTCAACCCGCCGATGCACCCCGGAAAAACCCGCCATTGCCTCGGCGATTGCCGGAAAAGAGATATCAAGCTCCAAACCGACACATACCGCCGCCAGGGAGTTATAGACATAATGAAGGCCGGGCTGGGTTATGGTCAAGGGCCCCAACAGTTCATCATTACGGTAAACATCAAAACTTGATTTGAGTCCGTCAGTGGTAATCTCTCTGACATGAACCTCAGCCTGGGCCGTCATGCCATAGGTAATGACCCGTTTATCTATGTACTGATAAATTTCGGCAATATTGGGATCATCGATGCAGATGATTGCCGCCCCATAGAAAGGAATCTTACTGATAAATTGCAGGAAGGTTTCCTTGATCTCGTTGAGATCATTATAATACTCGAGATGCTCTAGATCGATATTGGTCACCACCTCCACCACCGGCGATAATTTCAGAAAAGAACCGTCACTCTCATCCGCCTCCGCCACCAGGAACTCGCCTTCACCGAGTTTGGCATTGGTGCCAAAGGCGTTAACCGTACCGCCGATAATCACCGTCGGATCGAGCCCGGCCTGGGCCAACAACCAGCCGACCATTGAGGTAGTCGACGTCTTGCCGTGACTGCCGGCAATGGCAATGCCGAATTTCTTCAATCGCATCAACTCGGCCAACATCTCGGCCCTGGGGATTACCGGAATATGCTGTTCATAGGCCGCCGCCACTTCGGGGTTGTCTGTTTTAACCGCAGTGGAAGTTACAACGACGTCCGCCCCTGCAATCCACTCGGCCTGATGGCCCTGATTAATCGTACCGCCCATTGATTTTAGCCGGCGGGTGATGGCGGTTTCCCTAAGGTCCGAACCGCTGACCCGATACCCGAGGTTCAGTAAGACCTCAGCGATACCGCTCATACCAATACCACCGATCCCGACAAAATGAATATGCTTGGCTTTTTTCTTATACATTTGTTGATACTCTCACAAAAGTTTAGATCTACCGACCGGCCAGGGCCAGACATTCCTTAACAATAGCTCCTGATGCTCCTGGGAAAGAAACCTCCCGGGCTTTGGTGCCCATCCGTCTCATTTCCTCGGGATCCTTGACAATCTTTAAGATATCTGCCGCCAGCACCGCACTCTCCAGCTCAGATTCCCGCCTCAAAAGCGCCCCGCCCCGATCAGCCACCATCCTGGCATTATGCTCCTGATGATTGTCAGCCGCATAAGGGTAAGGGAGCAGAATCGACGGTTTGCCCTGCACACAAATTTCCGCCAGGCTGGTGGCTCCGGCCCGGGAGACAAGCAGATCAGCCCGACGGTAAACATTGGCCATATCATTTATGAACGGTGCAACTTCTGCCTTGATACCGGCAGCCCCATAAATATCTTTGACTAGCTGCTCATCCTGATCACCAGTCTGGTGAATAATCAGAAAATCAGTCGGTAATTCCTGTCGCGCACCGGCCAGTCCCTCTGCGACCAAAACGTTCAGGCGGTGAGCTCCCTGACTACCCCCCATTACCAACAAGACCGATCCTTGTTTTTCTTCAGGTTGGTCTTTACAGGCCAGTATTTCGCGGCGAACCGGATTACCTGTCAATACCGTCCGCCCCACCGGGAAAAAATCCTCACTACCCGAAATTGACAGGAATATCCGGTCGACAAATTTACCGAGCATTTTGTTCGCCAGACCCGGAATCGAATTCTGCTCATGAATACAGGTGGGAATGCCAAGCAATCTTGCCGCTAACACCACCGGCCCCGTAACGTAACCGCCAACTCCCAAAACCAGATCGGGGCCAAATTTCCTTAAAATCAGAGCTGCCTTGAATAGTGCCGTCGGCAACTGCACCAGAGCCGTTAAAACCGCAGACATAGATTTACCCTTCAAACCCTGGCACCGCACCGTAGCCGTCTTGAAGGAATGTTGCCCCAACACCTGATTGTCAATCTGACGATCAGTACCGATAAAAAGAACCTGACTCCCGGCCCGCTCTGCCATTATCGCCTCAGCAACTGCGATACCGGGAAAAAGATGGCCGCCGGTGCCGCCGCCGGTAACAACCAGGCGTATTGGTTTTGTCTCTGGTGATGCCATCATCGATTCAGCTCTGCTGTTACCAGATTGTTTCGTCTGACTAGCAACAAACCCTCACTATCTGTATTGTCGGCATAATTAGTCCGGATCTTCTCCAAAGCAAGAAGATAACAATCGGGGCAAACCCCATAAGTTATGCTCTTGAAATGATCCATCGCTTCCCCGCTCCAGCCCACACTGCTCTTGGCCTTTCGACAGGTACAACAAACCGTCTTCATAAACATTCCTTCCCTTTATTCATAGCCCTAGCACAAAGCCAGAACCGCATCCTTAAAAACCTGACCCCGATGACCGTAACTCTTAAACATATCGAAACTGGCACAGGCCGGGGATAAAAGGACGACATCACCATTAACGGCCATCTTGTCAGCCGACTTCACGGCAGCAAGCATATCATCAGCCAGTGCCACACGGGTCAACCCTTTAAAAGCAGCAGCCATCTTGTCCCGGGCTTCGCCAATCAGAATCATCCCCTTAACCTTTTCTTTGACAATTTCAGATAAAAGCCGATAATCGCCGCCCTTATCGCGGCCCCCGGCAATCAACACCACCGGCCGATTCATACCAGCCAGAGCCGCGGCCACTGCCCCGATATTTGTGGCCTTCGAATCATCAAGGTAGAGCACGCCACCAATCTCCGCTACTGCCTCCAGACGATGACCAAGGGGTTTAAATTCTGCTATTGCCGTCCTGATCCCCTCTGCCGGGCAGTCGAGCAAACGGGCTGCGATTATTGCAGCGGCCGCATTATGAATATTGGGCTCATGGTCAAGTCCACTTGCCGCCAGCAAGTATCGTTCTGCCTCCGCCTCTGAACTGATCTTAACGGTCACATCCTGGCCATTAATCCTGGCACCGTTAACTCCATCCGCACAATTACTGCCAAAAAAGAAACAGTTACTGATAAAATTTTGCGCTGATAGACGATTTGAAATTTCATGATCATCAGCATTAAGCACGGCCGCATCCAATTTCGTCTGAGCACTGAACATCGAAAATTTCGAGGCCACGTAATGGTCGTAATCTTCATAACGATCCAGGTGATCCGGGCTGATATTCAGCAGTACTGCGACCTCAGGCCGGAAATCAGGGGCCGTATCGAGCTGAAAACTGCTCACCTCCAAGACCAACACCTCGACGGGATAAGGGTCGAGCAGGTATTCGCTCAGTGGCTGGCCAAGATTACCACCAACAAAAACCCGGTGCCCGGCGGCCAGGAACATCTCACCGATAAGTTCTGTAACAGTACTCTTGCCGTTGGTGCCGGTAATCGCGACAATCGGGGTGGAGACCAAGCCGGCGGCCAAAGCCATCTCGCCGATAACTGCCACCCCCCGTTCCCTGGCCGTAACCAAGAGGGGCAGATCAAGGGGTACCCCGGGGCTGACCACGATCAGATCGACGTTATCGAGTAGTTTATCGCTGCGGGCACCGCATTCCACCGTAACATCGTGGCGGCTAGCCCAGTCCAGAAATTGTTTATCGAGCTTATCTATGGCAGCGCTGTCGGTTGCCCGAACTTCAGCGCCCAGTTTGTGCAATAGTTTGACGGCAGCTATTCCGGACCGGCCCAGACCAACCACCAGGGCCTTGGTCGCAGGACCGATCTTTGGGCTTGAGCTGTTTGCTGACGCCGTCATTTTTCTACCTGAGCTTCAGGGTTGCCAGGGCAGCAAGGCCGAGAACAACGGAAACTATCCAAAACCGCACCACCACCTTGGGTTCAGCCCAACCCTTTTTTTCGAAATGATGGTGAAACGGGGCCATCAGAAAGATGCGTTTACCGCCGCTGAATTTGAAAAAGCCCACCTGCAGGATCACTGACAAGGCCTCCATCACGAAGATGCCGCCGACAATGGCCAACAAAATTTCTTGTTTGGTGATGATCGCCACGGTGCCGAGAGCCGCGCCAATAGCCAGAGAGCCGACATCTCCCATAAAGACCTGGGCTGGAAAAGTGTTGAACCAGAGAAACCCCAGACTGGCCCCAACCAGCGCCCCACAGAAAACGGCAACTTCACCAGCCCCCGGCACGTAAGGGATCTGTAGATAAGAGGCCAATCCGACATGCCCGGCCAAATAAGAGAACAATAGGTAAACACTACCGGTAATAACCGTTGGCCCTATCGCCAGACCATCAAGGCCGTCGGTCAGGTTAACCGCATTGGAGGCGCCCACCACCACCAGTAAAGCGAACAACAAATACCAGGCCCCGAGATCCGGCCCGACATCTTTCATGAACGGGAAACTAAGGTGACTGTCAAAATCAGGATTAGTATAGAGGAAAGCCCCGGCAACAACAGCGCCGATAATCTGGAAAAGAATCTTGCCTCGCCCGCTCAACCCCTTACTGTTTTTTTTGACTATTTTCCGGTAGTCGTCGTAGGTTCCTATCGCCCCGTACCAGAGAGTAACGCCCAGGACGATCCAGACAAGATAGTTGGTCAGATCAACCCAGAGCAGAGTGCTCAAGCTAACCGCAAAGAGAATCAGCACACCACCCATGGTCGGCACACCCTGTTTACTGAAATGACTTTCCGGGCCGTCTTTTCTGATCACCTGGCCGATCTGCATCCGTTTAAGAAAGCGAATAAAAGCGGGCGCAACCAACAGCAGTAGGAGAAACGAGGTTATAGCTGCCCCAATTGATCTGAAAGTGATATAACGAAAAACATTGAACCCCCCAAATATGTTATGGAGGGGGTATAACAGATGATAAAGCATTTAGTTGTCCTCCTGCAGGGCAGTGATAACGGTTTCCATGCCGGCGCCTCTGGAGCCCTTGACCAGCAGCCAGTCGCCGGGGCCGATCTCTCCCCCGCGCTCCAGCTTCCGTAAGTGAGTTACTATCTTGTCTTTGTCGGCGAAAGCCAAGGCCCGCGCCGCTGTCATGCCGGCCTCCCGGGCTGCGGCAACCAACTCCTCCGCAAAGGAACCGCAGCCCAGTAAATAATCAAAATCAAGCTTGGCCACCGCCTCACCAATTGCTCGGTGGGCGGCCCCGCTGCCAGCGCCAAGTTCCAGCATATCGCCCAGCACCGCTACCGACCGGTGGTTGCCCCTAAGCCCCTGGACCGTTTCCAGAGCAGCAAGCATGGAAGCTGGGTTGGCGTTATAGGTATCATTTACCACTTTTAAGCCGCCGTCCATCTGCTCTACCTGCAAGCGCTTATCGTAGGAGGTAAATTGGGCCAGTCCCCGACAGATATCAGCAAAAGGGACACCAGCGCCATAACCAAGGGCGGCGGCAGCCAGGGCATTAAGAACATTATGCCGGCCCAGGCATTGCAATCTGACCCTGCCCCTCTCCTTGCCGATACTCAAGGTAAACGAATAACCGTTCTCGCCTCGATTGTATAGATAGGTGCCCCGAACCACCGCCTGACGCCGCCAGCCGTAAGTGATCTTTTTTTGCCTATAGTGGCGAGCCAATTTTCTAACCAGCGGATCCTCCAGGTTGACAATCAAAATCCCCGCCGCTTTCATCCCGGCAAAGAGCTCTCCCTTGGCGGTCGCCACTCCTTCAATACTGGCAAGCCCCTGAAGATGGGCACTCTGGATATTGTTGATACAGGCAAGATCAGGACTGGCAATCTCAGTCATCCGGGCAATCTCACCGGGCTGATTCATACCCATCTCTAAAATCGCGATCTGGTGACTACTATCCACCGGCAACAGAGAGAGGGGCAGCCCGATCAGATTATTAAAATTACCCCTGGTCTTAATTACCCCAGACCTGCGAGCAAATATCGCGGCAAGCATCTCCTTGACCGTGGTCTTGCCGGAACTGCCGGTAATAGCAAGCACCGTAAGATTTTTCATTGCGGCCCGGCGATAAGCCGCCAGATCTCCCAGAGCCTGCAGGGTATCATCAACAACAATCACCGGCACATCCAGAGGCGGCTTAGGGGTTTCAGTCACCAGGACACCGACCGCGCCAAGCCTTACCGCATCTCCACAGAATTTTTCCCCGTCAAAATTATCGCCGCGTAACGCCACAAACAGAGCACCCATAGCAACAGAGCGGCTATCCGTGGAAACCGCCCGGAAAATTGCTTTCGGATTACCGCTCGCTAATTTCCCCCCGGTGGCCTCAATAACCTGATCAAGACGCCAATCCTGCTTTGGGCCATTATTTTTTCTTGAAGATACCATTCACGTCAACCTTCTGCCAGTTGCCTGGCGGCCTCAAAACGGTCATCAAAAAAATACCTCTTGTTGCCAACCAACTGGTATGTTTCATGGCCTTTGCCACAGATCAACACAACATCATCGATTGCTGCAGACCTGATCGCCAAACTGATCGCCTCACGACGCGACTCGATAACCTCATAACCCTTACCAGCCGAGGCCAGTAAATCCTGCACCCGCTTTTTCGGCAGGAGACTATGCCCAGCAACCATCAGCCCTTCTTCAATATCAGCCATAATAGCGAGAGGTGGTTCGCTTCTGGAATTATCCGTGGTAATGATGACGACATCAGCCAAGCGGGCAGCGATCTCACCCATGATTGGCCTCTTGGCCTGGTCACGATCTCCCCCGCAACCAAAAACCACTAGCAACCGCCCTCGGCAAAGATTCCTGACACTCTGTAACACCCCGGACAAGGCATCCGGAGTGTGGGCAAAATCAACAAACACACGACATTGATCATCTTTGCCGCCATCGTCCCGGCGTACCCTCTCCAGCCGCCCTGGGACATTGGCTGTTTCAGCAAGACCTTGACCTATCTGTCTGCCGGACAAGCCCAGCACATGACCGATAGCAATCGCCGTAGCCATATTCAAGAGGTTAAAATCACCGACCAGCGGTGACTCAAAAAACACCTCGTCCGCCAAACCAATGATCTCGGCTTTGATTCCCTCCAGAGTAATCTCGGCCTTCTTAACGTGGACATCGCCTCGCTGTCGCCCACAGGTAAGCAGCAGATTCCGCAAACCACCCTCTTCTGGGCTAATTCCCTCACCATACTTGCGGAAGCGGCCGGTACTACACAAATCATTAACCAGTCTGTCCCCCCATGCCATCTCCTGCTCAAGCGGGTCTTCTTCATCCGTCAACATCACTACGGCCACGCCATCTTCCTGCAGATACCCGGTAAACAAAATACTCTTTGCCGCAAAATAAGCGTCCATATCGCCGTGAAAATCCAGATGCTCATGGCTGAGATTGGTAAAGGCCGCCACATCAAATTTGATCCCGTGTAATCTCTTCTGGATCAAAGCATGGGAGGAAACCTCCATAATCAGGTGATCAACTCCGCTATTAACCATTTCCCGCATCATCCGATAAAGAGCGAGAGGCTCAGGAGTAGTAAAAGGAGCCCCCTCTTCACGCCCCCTAAACCGATAACTCACTGTCCCAATCACACCAGGCTCTCCACCGCCGGCCAGAATTATCGACTCCAAAAGATAGCTGGTCGTGGTTTTACCATTAGTCCCTGTAATGCCAATCATTTTTAACTGGCGATCCGGATGATCATAGAAGTTTGCAACCAAGTCGGCCAGGGCCTGTCTACTATCTGTAGCTACCAGAACCACCACACCCAATTCGTGAAATGTAGCCGCTGATAGTTTCTGTTCAACAACCACGGCCACACAACCAAGATCGACGCTCTTTTCCAGGAAATCGTGGCCGTCAAAAGTATCTCCCTTCACTGCAACGAACAACTTACCAGGCCCACACTTCCTGGAGTCAGCCTCTATCCCGTTAATCTGCAGATTCAAATCTGCCGGAGCAACCTCAATATCGGTTCCCGAGATCAATTCCTGCAAAGTCTTGGTGGTTTTTGCTGAATCCAAAGCCATTCTCATGCCTGTAAATTACGATATGATCAAATTTCAGCCAACAGAGTTAGTTGACATTCATCACCACCAATTTTCATTCCTGCTTCCGGTTTCTGGGCCGAGACCCGCCCTGAGCCAACAATTTCTATTTTTAAGCCAAACTGCTGCAGGTTGCGCAAAGCTTTTCTCATACTCATTCCAACCAGATCAGGCATCACTCCTTGCCCAATCAAACTACTGCCAGCAACCAAATCTTTTTTCTCAACCACTTGCGATGCAAGCCAGTCTGTATAGATCTGATTTTCACTGGCAACCATAACTTCCGGGCTCGGTTGTTTAATTTCTTCAGCAGCCAAACTCATCATCAGCCCAAACACGTCCTCACCTATACTGCGCATGGGCGTTTTTTCATCGCTGGCGACAACGGCCCGGTCGAGAACAATCATCAGGGCAAATTCCGATTCGGGACGAGGCGCAAAGCCGATCATTACCGTCTGATATCGATCTGACTGAACATCGCTCAACGGTGCTTCTCCGGCAACACCTTCTCTTGCCTTATCTAACGGGCGCATACTTTCCAAAAAAACAAATTCAGATCCTGGCCGAGAAACATCTGCCAACACCCCAACCATTTTTTTACTGGTCAAGGGCTTGATCAAACCCAGCCTTTGCGGGTGATCAATGGTGACACGGTTGCCGCTTCGCTGGCCAATAATCGTCTCACCCAAATGTGGTGTTATTCCGGTGCCGCCGTTTACCAGTACCGCAAAGGCTGTTAGCAATTTTAGCGGCGAGGCCTGCCCTTCCTGCCCAAGAAACCTACCATCCTTTTCAGGCAGATCAATACCGGTATTACCAAAAAGGCCCAGAGAGTCAGCCAAAGATTGCCGGCCAATGCCATTCCCGGAGTCTTCCGGCCCAACCTGCAATCCAGGGGACAACAGATTATCACCATATCGCACAAACCAGTTAGTTCCATGGTTCCGTTTCAGCAGATTTTTTCGCCGCAGATCCATCCTCAAAGCTGCCAACTCGCCTTGTTCGCCAGCTATTACATCATCATAGACCATGGCAAGATCGAAAAGTCTTTGAAAACCACTAACATCAACACCTCCAGATACAGCTCGATTCCGTCTCCCGATACTACTGGACTGCCAATAAGTATTCGGATCAAAGTCTGGCAGGCTGACCATTGCCTGGATGGCGCCGGTATTGATGTTCATCATAATCCCCGAGCCGGACAGGGCCTCTGTTTTCCGAATCAACTCGCCAAGTTCTCCGGCCAGCATCTCCTGAATCCGCAGGTCAAGGGTCAACTGGAGATGGCTATCCGCATTGTCGCTTTTAGCAGCGATGTCATCAGAACCTCGACGCAGGATATGATCATAGTAAAACTCTATCCCGGCCAGACCGTTGTTTTCTTCCAGGAAACCAATAACATGAGCGGTGCTTCGATGGGCCGGGTAAAAACGTTGGGCCTCTTTAACCGCATAGATGCCCTTGCCACCCTTTTTCAAAATGGCGTCAGCTCTTTCTTTCGGCAACCGTCGACCCAGCCAGGCAAAACTACGTTCCGACTTAAGCTCGCGGGCTAATTTCTTTGCATCAAGGTCAAGATCTTGGGCGAGACGATCGGCGGTTTGGTCAATATCGACAACTTCCAGAGGCCTTGCGTAAAGAGATTCCATCATAAAGCTCACCGCCAATTCCTGGTAACCACGGTCGAGGATATTGCCATGACCGATATTATCACCAAGAGGGGCTGCTATACCCCGAACCTCTACCTTCTCATTAGAAAACCCCCAGCCCGCTGAAAGGGCCAGTATTGTCAGAATGCCAAGGATAAACATTACCGCAGGAACCTTGGGACCAGTCTTTTTAATCACCTTACGAGAAGACTTTTTCATCCACGAGCCTATGGCTTTTTAATTTTTCTAATCTGTTTATCGGTTGGCGGAAAAAGACCCAGGACAGCAGCTTTTTTGACAATATTTTCTTTCGCCAGCAAGCCATCACGCCGGGTAATGAGCTGCGAATTAACTTCCGTTTCGCTGACAATCTCATGGCGATTTCGAGCAAGCTCTCCTAGGCCTTTATCGATCTTCCAGCCAAACCAGAGACTGGCGACAACACTTAAGCTTATTACCAGAATAATCGGCAAACCAAGCCCCCAAGGCAGACTATCATTGGCCTTTCTTCGTCCCGTTCCCGACTCAGTCCGCCCCTCTGCGGCAGAATAATTATAAAACTGGTCATCACTCATCTCGTCCCTCTCTCGGCAACCCGCAGTTTAGCGCTTCTGGCGCGTGGATTCTGTTGACATTCTTCCTCCGTCGGCCGCACCGGCCTCTTGGTAATAACCTGCAGACGCTGATCCTTAGCAAAAGCTCGCTTGACCAAACGATCTTCAAGGGAATGAAATGAAATCACACAAAACCGGCCACCCGGCTGCAACAGCTCACTGCCAACTTCAAGGATCTTGACCAGATTATCCAATTCCCTATTAACCGCGATGCGCAGCGCCTGAAAGACCTTGGTTGCCACATGAATCTTACGGGGATGAAAACGTCTGGGGATCGCTCTTTCCACCGTAGCCACCAATTGATCAGTGGTGGTAAACTGCTGCTTTATCCGGCCCTCAACTATTGCTGCCGCAATCGGCCGGGCCTGCCTTTCTTCGCCGTAATGATAAAAAATATCGGCCAGATCATCTTTGGACAACTTATTGAGAAGATCTGCCGCTGTTTCAAGGGAACGATCATCCATCCGCATATCCAGGGACTCACTACCCCTGAAGCTAAACCCCCTTTCCCCCGCATCAAGCTGCAAGGAAGAAAGTCCCAGATCAAGTAAAATTCCGTCGACCTTCTCTAGACCAAGATCAGCCAAAACCGCCTTGATCTCAGCAAAATTACTTCTTATACAGGTGGCCCGTTCACCATACTCCACCAGATTTTTCCGGGCTAAAGTCAACGCCCGATCATCCCAATCAAGGCCGATCAGACGTCCATCGGGACTACTTCTCTCCAGAACGGCGCTGGCATGGCCACCCAAACCAAGATTGCCATCCACGTAAACCCCACCACTTCGAGGCTGCAACAGTTCCAAAACTTCTGGCAACAGAACCGATACATGGGCAGGATTATAAGATTTTGTTCTGTTCGGTTCACTCAAAACAAACCACTCTCAAGCAAATTAAGCTCAAAAGTCCTGAAATCTTCTGCAGAAGGTTTATTTTCAGTTTCCCAGGTTGCCTGGTCCCATATCTCGAAATAAGAGATCATCCCGCTGACCAGAATTTCCTTATCGATGCCACAATCTGTTCGCATCTTGGCCGGCAACAGGATGCGCCCCTGTTTGTCGAGGGAGCATTCCACTACCCCGCCAACCATGTAACGCACCATCTTAATCGTTTCCGGTTGCTTCTTGCCCGTATTGAGCAAACTCAGCTCCAACTCCTCCCACCGTGCCATCGGGTAGGCTTTGAGGCAGTTCAGCCACGGAAAAACCATCAAGCGGCTATCCTTATACTGTCGGCGCAACACCTCTCTAAAGCGCGTAGGGATATTGAGTCTGCCCTTGCCATCCAAGTTATGTTCCGAGCGACCACGAAAATTACTGGCCACTCCTCTGATTAAAGCAGATTCAGTCACACATCTCCCCTATATTCCTTATTACACCACTTTACACCACCATAACTAATTTTATAAAGAAACGCACGGATTGGTGTCAAGAAAAATTCGCCATTTCAATAGTTTTTTCTTGCTAAGTACCACTCATTCCAATATTATCCCCGATTCTCTTTCAACAGATAAAAATAAAACTTTTGGTAATTGCATGAATCAGGACAAAATCAGAAACGTAGCCATCATTGCCCATGTCGATCACGGCAAGACTACTTTAGTAGATCAGCTCTTCAAACAAAGCGGCATGTTTCGTGACAATCAGGAAGTTGCAGAACGACTGATGGACTCCATGGATCTGGAGAAAGAAAGGGGGATCACCATTGCCTCCAAGAACGGTTCCTACAATTACAAAGACCACTCGATCAATATAATTGACACTCCCGGCCATGCCGATTTTGGTGGCCAGGTCGAGCGGGTGCTGCGGATGGCCGATGGCTGCCTGCTGTTGGTTGACGCCCAAGAAGGCCCCATGCCCCAGACCTTTTTTGTCCTGAAAAAGGCCTTGGCCAATGACCTGCCGATCATCGTCGTAATTAACAAGATCGATAAACCTGCCGCAAGATGCGAATGGGTGGTTGATCAGGTTTTTGATCTCTTTGTCAAACTTAATGCCCCGGATGAACTATTGGACTTCCCGGTAGTTTACGCCTCTGCCAAAGAAGGCTACGCCTTGAAGGAAATGGGCGACAGCAACGATAACATGCAGCCAATTTCAGATCTGATCATCGATCATGTTCCCGCCCCGACCGGTTCTCCGGACGCCCCTCTACAGATGCAGGTCAATAGTATCGACTACTCACCGTATCTAGGCCGGATGGGCGTCGGCAAGGTGGTTAACGGCACCCTGAAGGTCAACGAGAACATCGTGGTCGCCAAGCGGGACGGCACGATTACCCCGGTCAGGATCTCCAAAATTTTCCGTTTTGAATGCGACCAGAAAATCCCGACCGACCAGGCCGGAGTCGGTGAGATAATCGCGGTGGCCGGCACCGAAGAGATCACGGTCGGCGTCACTTTCACCGATGCCGACAATCCCCAGCCATTACCGTTGATCGAGATCGACCCGCCGACCCTGGCGATGAATTTTATTCCCAACGACTCACCCTTTGCCGGCCTCGAAGGGAAATTCGTCACCTCCAGACATATAGATGAGAGGCTGCGCAAAGAAACCCTCTCCGATGTCGCGCTGGTGGTTGAGCCTCTGACCGATGCTGTTGGCTACCGGGTATCAGGGCGGGGTGAACTGCACCTGTCGATCCTGATCGAAAAGATGCGGCGGGAGGGCTATGAGTTTCAGATCACCAGACCTGAAGTCATCATGAAGGAAGTGGACGGCCAGCTCCTTGAACCCTATGAAGAACTGACCATCGACGTGGATGAGGAGTACAAGGGCACAGTCATCGAAAAACTGGGCAACCTCAAGGGCCAGATGATCGATATGACCCAGGATCGCGGCATGGCCCGTCTGGTTTACACGATCCCGACCAGAGCCCTGCTCGGTTTTCGGGCTGAATTCATGACCGATACCAAAGGCATGGGCATCATGAATTATGTCTTTGCCGAATACGGCCCCCACGCCGGTGAAATAACAAATCGGAAAAACGGCGTGCTCCTGGCCATGGAAACCTCCACGACCGTGGCCTTCGCCCTGTTTAATCTTCAGGATCGCGGCCGCCTTTTCCTGGGAGCCGGCGTTGATGTTTATAAGGGACAGATCATCGGAGAAAGCGCCAGGTACAGCGACATGGTTGTTAATCCGGCCAAGGGCAAAAAGCTGACCAATATGCGGGCCTCCGGGACCGACGAAAACGTGGTCCTGACCCCACCAGTGGTAATGAGTCTCGAAGACTGCATCGCCTATATCAACGATGACGAACTGGTCGAAGTAACTCCGAAATCCATCCGTCTCAGGAAGAAAGGCGAATGTAACTTCAAGAAGCGCGGCTAAAGGTCACCGCCCACATAATTGTGACCCTATAATTAAAACCGGCGGCAGAGTCTCTGACCTCCCGCCTATTTTGCTCTTTTTTTACGGGGCTTACGCCCGGCTGGCCGCCGTTTACCTAGGCCACCAGCCTGGCCCCCGGCCGTTTTTCTGGCGATATAAACCACATGTCTACGACCGCCCCGGCCCGGCCGTTGCCGGTTAACGGAGAACCGAGCCGCCTGCAAACGTTTTTCGAAACTCTTATCCGGGTCTTCGGACCAAACGGCAAATACCCCACCGTCCTGCAAAGCGGAACTGCTTAGCTCCAGAGCCATATCGCCGTACAGATACTCACCCCGCCCCTGATCGCCCTCATAGGGACCTTCGTACAGGTCGAGAATTATCGCATCAAAACGATCTTCCTTACCTTTTATTGCCGCCTTCCGAATCACCGAGGCCACATCATCAATCACCACCGTGACCCGCGGGTCGTCAACTGAACCACCGGTAAGATGGGCCATCGGCCCACGGCACCATTTGACCATTATCGGGTTTAATTCAGCCACCACGACTTCAGCATCTGCGGGGAGATTATCAAGGGCCGCCTTCAAGGTAAAACCCATGCCCAAACCACCCACCAATACTCGGGGATGCTTTTTATTCTTCAGGGATTCGCAGGCCAGTTCTGACAAAACTATCTCGGACATATTGGCCGAGGAGTTCATCAGCACTCGACTGGCAATGGTTATCAGAAAATCCGTTTCGCCCCTCTGGCGAAGATCAAGAAGCCCCTCATCGGTATCAATACTGTCAACTACCTGCCATGGTTTGGCCATTTAAAATCCTCTGCATACTATCCGGCCATTTTCATCAAAAAACCGTTTATGATTGATCTGGGTTGGGCCCATATTATTTGGCCGCCAATGAACGCACAAACTCTTCACAAAGCGCCACCCAAGCGCGAAGCTCAGCGTCATCTTCTAATCCTTCCTGATCGACATAGACAAACCCCTTCATTGGTCTGCCGGTAAAATTCATCTCACGCACATGGGGCCACTTTAAGGCTGGGCCATAGTTATCAGGTCCAACCCGGGCCACAAGCAAGTCTTTAATAACCCCGCAACACATATTGCCCCACACCATAAAGGCAACTCCGCCGAACATCTTCTTCTAAAGTAACATCCCGGCGCCCGACAAACACCTCTCTTATCCTCTCGGCAATACCCTTATCGTAAGTCATCTTCGTTTACCCTCTGCCGCCATATCGCCCCTGACAAGCCGCGCCAGTAGCCACCCATATATTGCAATGTTTATAATGATGACAAGAGTACCTAAGATGATTTGCATCTCACGGTTAAGTTGGGCGGGATACAAGAGACGCACCAGATAATGTTCAATGAATCCCCCCGCAAAACCACCCTGCCCTGCCGCCTGTCTAAGCCGCTGTTCCAACGGAGTGAGCGGGCAGATCCAACCCTGATATTCAATCAACACCCCCCACAGTACCGCTGGAATATGCAAAAACACCAGCCGCCGCCACTTTAACACCAGGAGTCCCCCCAGAACCACGAAGCAGACAAAGCCGAGGTGGAGAACTAATATCAAATTTGCCGCCAACCAATAAGTCATAGGGAATCGCCACGCAAAAGGTCAATCCGCTTTGTAAGCTGGAGCAGATTCATTGAAAAAGAAAAGATCCTTGGTTTATTTTCCCAATATCTTGTCGGCATGTTGCGAATACAGCTTTTTGACACAGTCAGGGCAAATACCATGACTGAATTCCGCCTCGGAATGTTCTCTTAAATAATTTTCAATAACTTCCCAGGCGCCACCATCGTTCCTGATTTTTTTACACGATGCACAGATCGGCAACAGCCCGCGCAAGGTCTTGATCTCATGCAAAGATTGCGAGTGTTCCAGTGCCTGGTGGTGACGATGAGCTGATAAAAAGAACGCGTCTGCGAGGTGAGGTTATTTAGTATTCCGCTCTTTCAGTTCCTTTATATCCCAAATAGTCAGAGCGGCAAGCAGAATCGTTCAACCAATTGTGAAATAAAAAAATACGCTGCTGACCAGTCGTACCCGAGATGTTGAAGTCATTATTCTCTTGCCTTACATAAAATGCGGGGCCACAACTTAACACCTCGTCATCCTTTTTTTATATCACAGAAGGAGAAGTTTTATAGCATCCAGCATCCTAAAAATCAACTTGCGAAGTTTCCGCGAGATCCCCAAACTATTCATACTTCAAAAACTGTTTTGCCTGGCAAGATAATCATCCCCCTATTTGCAGACGCTAAAATGAGTTTAAAATGGAACCAGATAGAGCAAATGGCAGGACCGGATGTTGATTGCGCCATTACTGATCACCCACAAGAAACAACTCAGTTACTCTCAAACCCAAGTGCTTCTACAGGCAAGAAATCCTTAAATCACCAGTTCCTATTACTGGCCGAACCAAAAAGGATCAACGCCAATAGTCACCCCTGTGTATACAAGCACCTTGTGCGGTTAAAGCCTTTCCGGGTAGAATCATTACAGCAAGAGTAGTATCCAGATCAATTTATCTGCCACAGAGGAGGCTCCAATGCATGAGATCAATAAGGAAGAATTCATTGCCAACACCGCAGCCAGAATCTTTGCTGAAATGTTCACCCACCCGGAGGCCCAGCCTAACTCTAAACTTGCCGTCGAAATGGCTATCGGATTATGGGAAGAACTTGTTGCACAACGGGGCTTGGTTGAGTAGTTAGGAAGTACAGTGGCAGTGTTTTGCTGAGGAGTACAACCATGAGGCCTTACTTCAGGCCATCACAAACCTTAATCCTGAATGTGAAAGGCAACAAAACCACTTCCCCCATTTTCAGCCTCACAATTTCTTTAACTACATCCCAGCCATTTCCAGCCATGATTATTGTTTGACAGTTGCCGGTGTTTCCTTTAACTTTCATACCGTAATTATTGCTTATTTAGCAACTCTCTATCGATATAGATTTCCCGGAGTAACAACCTAAATGGCCTTCATTCATAGCCTTAAATTCAAAATTCTGGCAATCCTCATCATCACAATGAGCGGCTTACTTGCCTATCAGGCTTTCTTCATCGCTCCGCATATAAAAGAGTTGCAGATTAGCGACGCTATCCGGATGCAGACTACCTTAACCGATCAAATCACCCGCGAATTTGACCATTCATTCCAACAGGCTATTAACGAATTGGAAGAGATAGCCAAATTATCCGGCATCAATTCTCCCGTAAAAGAGGCCAACGATGACACAATCACAACCATGAGCAGGGTGACCCACTTTTTTAATTATTTTTTCCTGATGGACAGAGATGGTTACTGGCTATCGTTCCCCAAACGACCACAACTGGTGGGAACCAGTGTGCCACAAAAAAACATGGGCTGGGTTGACCGGACCTTTACCGAGCGAAAAACCATCTTCCTGAATGTTGTGCTAGCCAATGTCAATAAACTGGTCAGCGGCTTCTCCACCCCGCTACCCTCCGCCGGCGGGGAGCCGGACCGATTGCTGCGCGGAGTCTTTGTCATCTCTGAAGAAAACACCCTGCTTGCAACCCTGAAAAAAATCAAGGTGGGAACAAACGGCTATGCGTTTTTGGTGTCTGCCAACGGCTGGGTCCTTGCGCATCCGAACATCGAGCAATCTCCTGACCAATTCACTGTTTACGACTTCAAGAAATTTGCACCGGTCAACCAAGTGGTTTTAGGCAGATCGGGCCACCTTGAATATGAGTATAGCAACAAAATCTGGCTGGCCTCCTATAGGCCGATTAAATCCACCGGTTGGGGGATAATTGTCCAGCAGCCGGTTGAAGATATCTATGGGCCTATCGATAGAAATATGGCCTCGATAACCAGATTTTTCATGGTTTCATTTGCTTTATGCATAGTGATTCTGGTGATAAGCATTCGCTATACCCTGACGCCATTAACAGAACTGGCACAATCAATTTCGACGAATAATCCCCTGCCACCCAGTCGCAAATATGCCAGGGACGAGGTCGGTCAACTGGCAACCATGTTCAGAGAGTTGTTTAATAGGCTCCAGCAATCTTTGGACGACCAGAAAAAAAGTTCGTCACAATTATGGGAATACAAAGACCACCTTGAGGAGTTGGTCAAAGAGCGGACCACCGAGCTCCAAATAGAATGCAGTGATCGTGAACAGGCAGAAGAAGCCCTAGTGGCAAGCAAAAGAAGACTGTCGCTGATCGTCGCCCAATCGCCACTGGCTATCATTTCCTGGGATACAAATTTCAATGTAACCAGCTGGAATCATGCCGCTGAAGAAATATTCGGCCATCTGAGTAAAGATGCCCTGGGCGAGCACGCTGACTTTATTGTGCCGCCAGCGGCAAGAGAGCATGTAGATGAAACCTGGCAAAGTCTTATGGAAATGTCTGGAGGAACCAATAGTACTAATGAAAACATCACCCGGGCTGGCCAGACTATTTTATGCGACTGGTACAATACCCCGCTGCTTGATTCTTCAAATGAAATAATCGGCGTTCTGTCCATAGTTGATGATGTTACCCATAAGTCCCGGATGGAAAAGGACCTGCTCAAAGTCAAAAAACTTGAATCCTTGGGAATGCTCGCCGGCGGCATTGCCCACGATTTCAACAATATTCTGACCGGCATCCTCGGTAATATCAACCTGTCACTTTTTGACAAGAACATCAGCGACGAAACGAGGAAACGCTTGGAGAGGGCGGAAAAAGCCTCCCAGCGGGCGACAGGCCTTACCCAACAGTTACTCACTTTTGCCAAGGGTGGCACTCCGGTCAGGCAGGTTACTTCACTTGCCGATGTTATCAAGGATTCCGCCGACTTCGTTCTCCACGGTGGCACGGTTATTTGCCGGTACAATATTCCGAAGGATCTATGGCTCGTTGATATTGATAAAGATCAGATCTACCGGGTTGTACAGAATATCGTCCTTAATGCCAGCCATAGTATGCCCAGTGGGGGATGTATCAATATCTCCTGTGAAAATATCGATACATCCGGGAAGGATGATCTCCCTTTGCCCCGCGATAGTAAATTCGTCAAGATCACCATTTCAGACAGTGGCATCGGCATGCCCGCAAATGTACTCGACAAAATATTTGACCCCTATTTCACAACGAAACAGGAGGGGAGCGGCCTGGGACTCGCCGTCACCCATTCTATTATCAGCAAACACGAAGGCCATATCTCAGCCGAATCAGTGCCGGGTCAAGGGGCAACCTTTATGATATACCTCCCGGCCACCAGCAGGGAAACGAACCCTGAAAATGACAACCGGCAATCTGCCCTCCAACCGCCCCGCACGAGCAGAATAATGGTAATGGACGATGACGAAACTGTTAAAGATGTTGCCGTAGCCATGCTTACCGAGTTGGGCCATGAGACGGTGCTGGCATCGGATGGGGCAGAAGCCGTCAAGTTGTACCAAGAGGCGGCAGGAACTGCAGACGCGATTGATATTATTATCATGGACTTGACTATACCTGACGGGATGGGCGGTAAAGAGGCCGTGCAGAAGATCCTGGCCATCGATCCGCAGGCGAAGGTGATCGTTTCCAGTGGTTATTCCAACGACGCGACCTTGGCTTCTTATCTAGAGTATGGGTTTTGTGGCGCAGTCAGGAAACCATACAAACTAGCTGAGTTGGCCAAGACAATTGGCGAGGCCCTGCTTGAACCGGAAGGAGGGGAAAAGTAATCAGGGAACAGTTTTAAGAAGGGTTATTTGCCTAGTCCCATAAATCGCTAGAGTTGTCTCCCGAACAACCAAACACCCCTTTATTCACCTTTACTGATCAATGGAGCAATCAAAGCCTCCACCTGACATCGGCTCGATAAAGTCAAAAAAGGGGGAGACCAAACGGCCTCCCCCTTAAAAATCTTAATATCGATTCTTCTAAGTTTAAGCTTGCCAACCGTTAGATCTAGCAACCAGACCATTATTACCAACCACC
>JBDLJC010000036.1:0-37742 GCA_039714535.1 Thermodesulfobacteriota bacterium
TGGATCATAATTTCTTCGTTGTTGAACACTCATGATTTCCTCCTGTCATCGTTTTTATCAATGACTTAACTGAGTGTCCACTCTTTCATAGCAGGTTCAAGTTTGACCGGCCGTGCTACCGAATTTATCTTTCATAGCCTTTAACTTGCCAAATTTTTCGGGATATTTAATTCTTTACCGGACTAAAAATCCTTACCGCCAGTCACGAGTCGCCAAGCTGAGTGCATCCAGCGAACAACTGTTGCGACATAAACCGCAACCGAAGCATTTTTCAGAGTCGATCACCGCCCGATACTCTCCTGCCGACTCATTACTACTGATGGCATCAAAGTGGCAGGACTCTTGGCAGGAACCGCAACCATTACAGAGCGAATCATCAACCACGGCCATCTGCTCACCGCGATACATGGTCTCGACGTCAATGACAAGGGTCCGCAGACCAAGACAGTCGCCAGGCTGACAATTACAGATGGCCCCGATAAAGGGAGTAATCATGGTCCAGATAGTATGGACAGCCCCCTCATTTTCCAATTCCTCCATCTGCCTGATCGCCGTCTCCGGGGTGACGGTCTCCAGCCCCATGTCTTGGGCCTTGCCAAAATAACTCATGTCGAGATCCTGGTACCAGGTTTCCGGGGTATAGCTGACACTGTAACAGCAGCGGTTCTCTTTCTTCATCGACGCCCAGCGACAGGCGCAGGGTATCCTGACAACGGTTGCCGCCCGACCGACAATTTCCCTGATATCTTCAATGCTCACAACTTGACCGAAATGTTCCTCATTGGCCTTACTGACCATCTGGCTGACCACTCTGGTCGGCAGCACTTTCTTTTTCTGATAGATAGTTTCGAGCCGGCCAATGGTAACGAGCCCCTCTTCAATGGTGGAATTGAAAAAATCCTTAATATAGCTGCGCCGGTTGAGGTCGGCCATCAAGTCATTGGCATAATTTGCCGCATTTTTAAACCAGACCTGTCCGTCGCCATGTTTGGTACAGAATTCACACATTGTCTTGCCTACTCCTTAAAAAATTGCGGCCGCAGCAAACAGCCCTTGCAGCCAAGTCTGATTGTACTCCCGGGCAGTTCTTGCCGTTGCCCATCGTGCCCTGCTCTTTCCTCGTATAAAAGCACACTACTGCGAAAAGTTGTTGTTTTTCTGGGATTTTCGGCTATTATCGCACCAAATGTTGTGTAGTAACTCTTTGTAGCGCATTAATTACGAAAAAGCTAACCGCACAATCCCCGGCAAGGGGGAGTGCGGTTTTTTTGTTTTCACCCAATAATAGTGCTGCCATCGCCCTTAAAGGCAGAACCGGGAAGCTTTTAACCTCTGCAAGAAAACTACCCGAAAGATGGCGGCTGAGTAGCTCAAACAACACCTAAGCTTCTATATGTTTACGATATCTAAGATATGAGGACACGACCATGATAACCGCATCCAATATTGCCCTCTCCTATGGCAAAAGAGTCATCTTCAAGGACGTCAATATCAAATTCACCCCCGGCAACTGCTACGGCCTGATCGGGGCGAACGGCGCCGGCAAATCGACTTTTTTGAAAATCCTGACCGGTGAGATTGACCCTGATCATGGTGAGGTAACCAAGGGCTCTAAGAAGCGCATCGCCGTGCTTAACCAGGACCAATTCGCCTTTGATGAGCATACCGTTTTCGATACCCTGATCATGGGCCACAAGAAGCTCTACAAGGTAATGGCCGAACGTGAAGCCCTCTATGCCAAGGCTGATTTTAGCGAGGAAGATGGCATCCGTTCAGGAGAGCTGGAGGCCAAGTTCGGTGAAATGAACGGTTACGAGGCAGAGGCGGAGGCGGCAGTATTGTTAAACGGCCTCGGTATCCCGGAGGAGATGCATAAAAAACAGATGAAGGAGCTTGAAGGCAGCGAAAAGGTGCGGGTCCTGCTGGGCCAGGCCCTGTTCGGCAACCCTGATATCCTGCTGCTGGACGAACCTACCAACCAGCTCGACCTGAAAACCATCTCCTGGTTGGAACATTTTCTCTCCCGCTTCCAGAACACCGTGATTATCGTCTCCCATGACCGCCATTTTCTGAACCAGGTCTGCACCCATATGGCCGATATTGATTATGGCCAGATTAAAGTCTATGTCGGCAATTACGACTTTTGGCATCAGGCCAGCCAGCTCCATTTCCACCAGAAAGAGACCGAGAGCAAGAAGGCTAATGCCAAAGCGGATGAACTCAAGGAATTCATCCGTCGTTTCAGTTCAAACGCCTCCAAGGCCAAGCAGGCCACCTCACGGAAGAAGCTGCTTGATAAGCTCACCATTGAGGATATGCCGATTTCCTCCCGTAAGTACCCCTATATCACCTTTAAGCCAGAACGAGCCTGTGGTGACGTTATCCTGGAGATCGAGGGTCTTTCAAAAGAGATCGACGGGGTGTCCATGTTTAAGGATCTTACCCTGACGGTAAACAAGGGCGATAAGATCGCCTTTGTCGGCACCAACAGCCTGGCCAAAACCACCCTGTTCCAGATTCTGGCAGGGGAGCTTGAGCCCGACCAAGGTAGCTTCCGCTGGGGGGTGACCATCAGCAATGCTTATTTCCCGAAAGAGAATAATGCCTATTTTACGAATGAGGACCTTAATCTGATCGGCTGGCTGCGCCAGTATGCCTCCGCCAAGGAGAGTGAGAGTTTTGTCCGGGGCTTCCTCGGCAAGATGCTCTTTTCCGGCGAGGAGGCGATGAAAAGCACCTCTGTTCTCTCCGGTGGCGAACGGGTGCGCTGTATGCTCTCCAAGATGATGCTCTCCGGCGCCAACGTCCTCATCCTCGATGAACCCACCAACCATCTCGACCTTGAGTCAATCACCTCTCTGAATGACAGCCTGATAGCTTTTCCAGAGGTAGTACTCTTTGCCTCCCACGACCATCAGTTTGTCTCCACCGTGGCGAACCGAATTATCGAAATCACCCAGGACGGCATCATCGATGTAATGATGGACTTTGATGACTACCTGGCAATGAAGGAAGAAAATTCGCCCGAAGATAGAGCTCAGCTGGAAGGTCAGGCAATTTAGGCCCCGCCCTAAGTTCTTACGGGATGGCCGGAACCATGATTCAACCGAGCCGAGATAGCGTCCTTAAGGAAACCATCCCGGCAGCACCGAGAACATCCAACTAAACAAGAACCGTATCCGGGCCTTCACCCCAGCATCAACAACAAACACTACAGGCTAGTCGACAAAACCAGTGCCGGAGCAGGCCTTGCAAGGCAGTTCCGGGGTGCACTGGCAATCTTGCCAGTCATCGCCCTGCTGGGTCCCGCGCCATTCCATGTTGCATTCACAAACGCCTTCGACAACCTTTTTCCCTTCACAGGTTGGACAAATCTTTTTGTCATCACTCATGGATTCCTCCTGTTTTTTTTAGTAATTCATTTTATCATATCACAGTCGTAAAGTTAAAGTAGACACCCTGCTCGATTAGAAATCGTGAATAACCGGCAAAAGAAAACGGTCGTCCCACCTGGGACGACCGTTTCTTTAAGCTGTAATGATATCTACTGTCCTCTAAATTCAGGCTTTGGCAGTATAATCCTCAATCTGATTAAAATTGAGATAAGAGTAAATTTTATCACCCTCTCCGCCCAGAACCTGGACCTGCTGCCTATATTCCTCGACGGTAGGCAGTTTGCCCAACTTGGCGGTGATTGCCGCCAATTCAGCCGAAGAGAGGTAAACACTGGTGTCGTCACCCATCCGATTCGGGAAGTTTCGGGTCGAGGTCGAGACCACCGTGGCGCCATCGGCCACCCGGGCCTGATTACCCATACAGAGCGAGCAGCCCGGCACTTCGGTGCGGGCCCCGGCCTTGCCATAGATGGCGTAGATGCCCTCGCTTACCAGTTGTTGCTCGTCCATTCTGGTTGGCGGCGCAATCCACAACCGGCTGGGGACAAAACCGAAACCATCCAGTAACTTGGCTGCGGCCCGGTAATGACCGATATTGGTCATACATGAACCGATAAAGACCTCATCGACCTTGGTGCCGGCCACCTCAGAGAGAGTCTTGACATCGTCCGGGTCATTGGGGCAGGCCAGGATCGGCTCGGTGATCTGGTTAAGATCGACTTCGATAACCTCGGCATATTCGGCATCGGGATCGGCCTCAAGCAACTGCGGATCGGCCAGCCAAGCCTCCATATCTTTGATCCTTTTTTTAATGGTATCCTTATCGCCGTAACCATCTGCAATCATCCACTTAAGCAGAGTGACATTTGAACGAATATATTCAATAACCGGTTCCTTATTGAGCCGAACCGTCCCGGCCGCAGCCGAGCGCTCGGCGGTGGCATCGGTCAGCTCGAAGGCCTGTTCAACTTTTAGATCAGGCAGCCCCTCAATCTCTATAATCCGCCCGGAGAACACATTTTTCTTGCCCTCCTTACCGACGGTCAACAAGCCCTGCTGGATGGCGACATAGGGAATGGCATTAACCAGATCTCGGAGGGTAATGCCCGGTTGCATCTCGCCTTTGAAGCGGACCAGAACCGATTCCGGCAGATCGAGGGGCATAAAACCCATCGAGGCGCCAAAGGCCACCAGGCCGGAACCGGCCGGGAAGCTGATCCCGATCGGGAAACGGGTATGGGAGTCACCACCGGTGCCGACCGTATCGGGCAACACGAAACGGTTCAGCCAGGAATGAAAGACCCCGTCCCGGGGCCGCAGGGCGACGCCATGGCGCTCCTCGATAAATACCGGCAATTCCCGGTGCATCTTGACATCAACCGGTTTGGGATAGGCGGCGGTGTGGCAGAAACTCTGCAGGACCAGATCGGAGCCAAACTCCAGACAAGCCAGTTCTTTCAATTCATCGCGGGTCATCGGCCCGGTGGTATCCTGGGAACCGACCGTGGTCATCTTCGGCTCGCAATAAGCGGAGGGACGGACCCCCTCAAGACCGCAGGCCCGTCCGACGATCTTCTGGGCCAGAGTATAACCCTTGCCGGTGTCAGGTGCCGGAGTCGGTTGCAGAAATATTTCACTGGCGGGCAGTCCCAGCTCTGCCCGGACGCTACCGGTCAGAGCCCGGCCAATGATCAGCGGAATCCGGCCACCGGCCTTGACCTCATCGGCCATGGTCGAGGGGCGCAGGTCAAAGGAGACGAGTTCATTACCGTTATCATCAACTATCTTGCCCTCATAGGGCAGGATATGGGCAACATCTCCCATCTTGAGTTTGGCCACATCACACTCAATGGGCAAGGCCCCGGAATCCTCGGCGGTATTAAAAAAGATCGGGGCAATCTTGCCGCCCAACACTACCCCGCCCTGCCGTTTGTTGGGAACATAGGGGATGTCGACCCCGATATGCCAGAGCACCGAATTGATCGCTGATTTACGGGAGGACCCGGTACCAACCACATCGCCGACAAAGGCCAACGGATGCCCCTTGCCTTTAAGTTCTTCAATCCTGGCAAGGGCATCGGGCATCGGGCTTGCGAGCATGGCCTTGGCATGGAGAGGAATATCGGGCCGGCTCCAAGCCTCGGAGGCCGGTGAAAAATCATCGGTATTGGTCTCACCATCCACCTTGAAGATGGTCACCGTAATCCGGTCGGCCAACGGCTCCCGGCTGGTAAACCATTCGGCCTCGGCCCAGGCATTAACCACCTGCCCGGCCCATTTATTCGCAGCGGCCTTGGCCATCACATCTTTATAGGCATCGTAAACCAGCAGGGTTTTAGAGAGGGCCGCAGCGGCCTGTTCGGCGGTCTCCTCGTCATCCAGAAGATCGATCAGAAACTGAATATTATAACCACCCAGCATGGTACCCAGCAGGAAGGTGGCCTGCCGGCGGTCGATACCTCCAACCTGCACCTCGCCATGGGCGACTTTTGCCAGGAATCCAGCCTTGACCTTGGCCGCCGCATCCACCCCAGGCGGCACCCGATGGGTCAACAGCTGGAGCAGCAGTTCTTCCTCGCCGACAGGCGGAGATTTAAGCAACTCAACCAGGGCGGTTACCTGCTCGGCCTCAAGGGGCAACGGCGGCAGACCCTGCTCTTGCCGCTCCTGAACATGTTTTCGATATGCATCAAGCACGAGATATATCCTCACAGTATAAAATTGAAATATTGGTTAAAACCAAGTCAATGATTTAATAATAAAAGCAGAGCTAAACTTAACTATTCAGCGTAATGCCCCAACTGGAGGGGAAACGCCCCAAATGCAACTGTTCAGCAGTGCTCCAGATGTGTGTAAGCAGACTGACGAGCTATATATGCATATGCGAATCAGCCTGATCGTACGCAGATGGGGTGCTGCTGGATAGTTACAGCTAAACTTAATAAAAAGGAGCCTTGCTATTGTCAATTAAAATGGTAAAGCAACCTACTAATAAAACAAAACGGCCGGTCGGGCCTTGGCTTGCTTGTCGTGCTGCAACTCGTTATTATTTAGCAAACACCATACAGATGCCCCACACTTACCAGCACCCAACCAAAAGGATTGCTATGCGCACCTCGCCGGCCTGCTTACCATGCTTCACGAAACAGGCGACATATACCGCCGGTCTGGCCACCGATTCAGCAGAATTGCAAAATGAGATCATGGCGAGGGCTGCCAGGATTATTTCCTCATTCAATCTCGAACTGTCGCCACCGGAAAATGCCGTGTACCTTTATCGGATGATTGCAGAACAAACCGGCAATCCAGATATTTTTGCTGGCCTGAAAGACATCAGTAACCAAACGGTACTCAAGATGTTGCCTGACCTGGAAAACAAAGTCCGCCAAGCCGCCGACCCATTGCGGACAGCAGCAATCCTGACCCTCGCCGGCAACATCATAGACTACGGTTCCCATCATGATTTTGACCTACACCAGGCCGTCAATGAATGCCTCAATAAAGATCTGGCAATCGACGATCTTGACGAGTTACGTGGTGACCTGCACCAGGCCGGAAAGATCCTCTATCTGGGCGACAATTGCGGAGAACTGGTCTTCGACAGCCTCCTGATTAAACAGTTTAACCAGGAGGTAACGCTCGCCGTCAAAGAAAAACCGGTGATCAATGATGCCCTGCCGGCCGATGCCGAAGAGTGCGGCTTGGGTGATTTATGCCGAATCATCAGCAATGGCACAGATTGCCCCGGCACCCCGTTGCAGAGCTGCAACGATGAATTCAAAAAAATATTCAGCGAGGCTGACCTGATCATCAGTAAGGGTCAGGGTAACTTCGAAACCCTCTCGGAGATATCAGGGCCAATCTACTTCTTTCTGATGGTAAAGTGCGAGGTTGTTGCCCGTCACATGGCAGAATCGGCTAACCGCCCAAGCGACTCGATAAAAACCGGCGAGCTGGTGCTGATGAAGAAACACTCTTAGAAACGAGTGGTGAAATTAAAAGCAATTTCAGCCCCATGTTACTTTTCCGGGTGAAAGCATTGTCGACAAGCGCAGATACCATTTCCCAAAAAAGCCGGGCAGGCTCCGCTCTGGGAGTTACCCGACCTGGCAAGCAAACCCGCTTTCGCCTTAATTGCTACTTCCGGAGGTACCTCGCCGCATCCTTGGCAAAATAGGTAAGGATAATATCGGCCCCGGCGCGCCTGATGGCCAACAGGGTTTCAATCATTACCTTATCCCCGTCTATCCAGCCGTTGGCCGCAGCGGCCTTGATCATGGCATACTCACCACTGACGTGGTAAGCGGCAATGGGCAAATCAAATTCGTCACGCAACTTGGAAATAATATCGAGATAGGCCACCGCCGGCTTGACCATCAGGATATCAGCGCCCTCTTCCACATCAAGACTCGCCTCCCGGAAAGCCTCTCTGATATTGGCAGGATCCATCTGATAGCCGCGTCGGTCCCCAAACTGCGGCGCGCCATCAGCCGCATCACGAAACGGCCCGTAAAAGGACGAGGCATATTTGACCGCGTATGACATGATCGGGATGTTGGAAAAATTATTTTCGTCCAGAGCTCCCCTGATCTCGGCAACCCGGCCATCCATCATATCGGAAGGCGCGACCATATCCGCCCCGGCCTCGGCGTGGGACAGGGCTGTTTTGGCCAGTACCTCAATGGTCGAGTCATTATCGACCTGCTTATCGATGATGATGCCGCAGTGGCCATGGTCGGTGTACTCGCAGAGACAGACGTCGGTGGTAACATTCATCTCCGGGGCCTTGTTCTTGAGTTCTTTAATGGCCCGTTGGATAATCCCGTCCCTGGCATGGGCCCCGGAACCGACCGCATCTTTCTTCTCCGGCAGACCGAAGAGAATGACATTATTGATCCCCAGACTCATGCATTCTTTGGCTTCATTGGCCAGTTGATCCACCGAGATCCTGAAAACCCCGGGCATGGAACTGACTTCATCTTTAATATTTTTGCCATGCTGGACAAAGAGCGGATAGATAAGATGATCGGCCGAGAGGGTGATTTCCCTGACCATTGCTCTGAAGATTTCATTCTGCCTGAGGCGACGAGGACGATATTCCGGAAAGACCATTGCAGCATCTCCTAATAAATTTTTCAGATGTTAATCGGCAGACAGCAAGCGCATATCTCTGCCGATCTTTGTCGGTACGAATGATAACCTTTTACACTATAAAACCAGTTTGAACCAGTTTGTTGATAAGCTTTTGCCGGTCTCATAAAAAGTAGAGATTAAAACCAAGCCAAGACCTCTGCAACTCACCTCGCCGGCAACTTATCAAATTGGTCAAGCCCAGCCGGCCTTTCCCCTGTTCCATCCAGAAAGACAAATCGTTAGCCGACCTGAGCAAATTCAATACTCCAACCAGAATCTCCGCCAGCCAAAAGACAATAAGCAGATTAACCGTCGACCACCCCCAACGATTTGACTTTTTTATGCAGGTGACTACGTTCAAGGCCGATCTCCTCAGCGGTCTGGCTGACATTACCATCATTTTTATCTAATTTTAGCCTGAGAAACTCCCTTTCGAAAATCTTTCTGGCATCTTTAAAATTATTAACCATAAAAGGCGCCTGCCAGGTATGGGCCTGTTCTGCTGTTACTCCGCCCTTTTCGGTCGGCAGGAGTGAAACAAGATCGTCCCTGCTGATCGTTACGTCCGGGGTCATGATAACCGCTCTTTCCACCAGATTGCGCAGTTCACGAACATTACCCGGCCAATTATGGGACATCAGGGCCTTTATGCCGCCCTCATCAAAGGTCTTCTCACCAAGGCCTTTCCGGGCCATATCGATCAGGAATTCACCCACCAGTAATGGAATATCTTCAAGCCTCTCCCGCAACGGCGGCATATTAATCGGCACCACATTCAAGCGATAATAAAGATCGGCTCGAAAATTGCCCTCCTCAATCTCCTGTTCAAGATCTTTATTGGTGGCGGCCAAAACCCTGACATCCACCGAAATAGTCTTACCGCCGCCGACCCGCTCAAATTTCTGTTCCTGGAGAATTCTCAGGATTTTGGCCTGGGTCTTGAGACTCATATCACCGATTTCATCAAGGAAGAGCATGCCGCCATCGGCCTGATCGAATTTACCGCGCCTGTTGCCGGCTGCGCCTGTAAAAGATCCTTTTTCATGACCAAACAACTCGCTCTCAATCAGCTCTTCCGGTATCGCCGCGCAGTTAAGTTCAACCATCGGCTTGTTGCTGAATTTTGAGAAGCGATGGATAGACTGGGCAACCATCTCCTTGCCGGTGCCATGCTCACCACGGATCAAAACCCAAGCGGTAGTCGGCGCCACCCGTTCTATCTGCTTACACAGGTCCTGAATAGCCTTGGAGTTACCGGTCAATCCAGATTTTTTCTTGGCCGAGGTCCGAAGGATCTCATTCTCCTCGACCAATTTAGACATCTTCAGGCCATTGGCTATCGCTACTACTATCTTATCGTAGGAAGGTGGCTTTTCGATAAAATCAAAGGCCCCCATTTTAGTGGCCTTAACCGCAGTTTCGATATTACCGTGACCGGAAATCATGATGACCGGCAACACCGAATCACGCTTCTTAATCTCTCCCAACGCCTCAAGACCGTCCATCCCGGGCATCCAGATATCCAGCAAGACCAGATCAATGTCCCCTTCATCAATCCTCTTGAGACCCTCTTCAGCCGAATCAAAGCAGATCGGCTCAAAACCCTCGTCGGCAAGAAGGCCTTCCAACGAATCAAGAATCCTTTTCTCGTCATCAATTACCATTATTTTCTTGGTCATAACAGTAGGTAAACAGCCCTTGTTAGATTGTTAAAAATTTGCAACCGGACATATCAATTTTTATATGACAGGTATCGGCAGCTCTATGACGAACCTGGCGCCCAACGGCTCGTTATCCCTGACCCTTATATAGCCATCATGATCGGCAATAATGGTGCTGGCAATGGCCAGACCCAGGCCGGTGCCGGTTTTCTTGGTCGAAAAATAAGGCTCAAAAAGCCTTAATTTATCATCATCACCAACCCCAATGCCATTATCCCATACCTCCAGGAAAGCCGCTTTCTCATGGTCATCAAAATAGACCTCTATGCCAATTTCCCCGTTCTCTGCGGGCACCGCAGCGACCGCATTGTCCATCAGGTTAATCAATACCCTTTTTAACTGTTTATGGTCAAAGGGGAACCGGGGTATTTCCGAACCATATTTAAAATCGAATTTAATATTTTTATGGGCCTCCCGATAGAAGATCAACACCTCGCGGGCCGTCTCAGCAAGATCACTCATTGATTTGCGGACTGCCGGCATCCTGGCAAAGCTGGAAAACTCACTGACCAGTCTCTTTATTTCGTCCACCTGATTGACAATGGTTTTCGTACAGTTATTGAACACCTCACCATCATCAGCCAGCCGCGCCAGATACCTCTTCCTTAAACGCTGGGCCGACAATTGAATAGGAGTGAGCGGGTTTTTAACTTCGTGGGCGATACGCCTTGCCACCTCACGCCAGGCCGCCATCCGTTGGGCCTTTTCCAGTTCGGTCAGGTTATCGAAGACCAGCACCACTCCATGGGAATTATTGTCTTCATCCATAAGCTGGGTAAAATTAACCCGCAGTGAAAAAGTCTCATCACCAATGCTGATCCTTACCGGATGCTGAATCGAGGTTTTCCCCGACTTCACCAGTTCCTCGAAAAAACCATCCATGATTTTCATGTGCTCAGCCAGCAGCATTTCCCGATAATCACGGCCAATCATCTTCTTCCGGTCAATTTTAAGCAGTTCCTCGGCAAAACGGTTGATGGTCGTTATTCGTCCCGATTCATCCATGGAAATAACGCCACCGGCCACATTCTGCAGAATGATTTCGGTGTATTGCTGCCTTTTCACAAGTTCCGAATAACTGTCCTTCAGGGCCAGATTAACCTCCTCCAATTGCTGTTTGCCGACCAGCAGATCACTGGTCATCTGGTTGAAGGAATCGACCAGGGTCCCCATCTCATCGCCTGAATCTTTCTCCAGAACAAAATCAAGCTCACCATCGGCAACCCGTCTGGTTGCCTCCGCCAGTTTAGCGATGGGTCCCGTCAGGCCCCGGGCCACGTAGAATCCGAACCAGATTGCGCTGAAAACGATCATCAATGTCACGATCAACAGCATAACCAGTAAACTGGTCTTGATGGGATTTTTGAGGATCATCAACTGCCGATAACCTTCAAGACCGGCGGAGATGATTTCCATGGACTGGAGCCGCGCCCGGGGAACCAGAAAAGAAGTGATCAATACATTTATCCGCCGATCCCCTTCAGGGCCGAGGTTAACCGGCATCAGACCCCGGACCAACTCGCCATCTTCCATGGCCTGAATAGTCACCAGATCAACCTCACCGGCCAGGGCCTTGCGTAATAAATCCGGCGGTATTTCCGGAATCTTCTGCCTATCGATTTGCTGATCGTAAACCTTGACCAACACCACCCGCTGCTCCGAAAGAAGCTCCAGTCCGGCCAAGCCATGACTTTCCGAAATGTCCGCCATAAAAACATCAAGATGCTGGGCAATCAGCTGCTGATATAGTTGGGATTCCAAGCGAACGGCAATAGATCTGCCCTGGGCTCGCACCTGACTGCGAGCATCTTCATAGACATCTTTAGCGATATTCATCGATTCCTGCAGGGACTGTTCGACCCGAATATTGAACCAGTAATCCATACTGGTCGAAACAAATTGCAGGGCAATAAAAAACAGCAGCGCCGTCGGCACCAGCGACAGGGAAACGAACGAAAGGACCATCTTGCTCCGCAGTCTGGTTCCCAGAAAATTTCGCCGCCGCTCGAAGATCAACTGCACCACATTACGCATGACCAGAAAAACCACCAACAACAGCAACAGGACGTTGATATTGATGACGGTAAAGACCAGGACATTGCCGCTCACCGGAAACGGAATCGCCCCCAGATTGGCAACCTTGCTTTCAACATAGCTCAGGAGAGGCAGCAAACAAAGACAGATAAAGATAACAAGCCATATCCGCCGCCGTTTGCGCTGATCCCGCTGAACGAGATACTGGGTGTTGCTTAAGCTAGTATCTGAATTCGACATAATGCCAGTCCGTTTCCTCATCCCTCAATTGCCAGAAGGGAATCAGGTAGTGGAAAAACAGGGGTAGGGTCTTACGCTCCAGCCTGACCTTGACGCTGAGAAAATATTTAGAACCAGGTTTAATCTGGGTAAGGCCAATAATCTTCACCCCATTAACCTCAGTCATCAGGGCCTCGGCCTCGGCCAGACTGGTAACGGTCAAAGAAGTGTTATTTTCTGAGAAATGCAGGTTGAAGACCTCTTTTAAGGAATCATAGGAGAGCACCCGGTCGAACTCCATACTGATTAACTGCTTGCCCGGCCTCCCCTCGGCAATCTCTCGCAGGGAAACAAAGAAGGTAAACGAAGCGGGGATACCATTATAAATCCCTTCCTCCATTTCCGGACGGAAGGCCTTATCAACGACCATGTACAGCAAAAGGTCTTCACTTGAATTATTGACAACGATATCCCTGATTTCAGCCTTGGCTGCAGCCCGCACCTCCTGACCGAAAAAGACGCAGAACAGTGCCATTACCAGAAAAAGCCGCCGGCAGAATCGGCTCTTGGATATTTTAGGGCTGTTATGATCGGAGCAAACAAGCATCAATGGTCTCGTATAATGTATGGGGCTGGCTAAGCAGCTAGGCGAAGACCGCGGATTCGCTTAGCCGCTTAACTAAAATCATCTCAAACTACTTTCTTTATTATCATCTGCTGAACCTTTTGAAAAAACTTCTTAAAGGTTTCAGGTCTGAGGGCGCTCAAGGGGACAGCACCATACTGGCGCGCCAGATTTAGCGATTCTTCACTGCCAATCAGATCTATCTTGTTAAAGATCTTCAGGCAAGGGATATTATCAAGTTCAAGCTCATTCAGCAAATCATCAACTACCTTGATATGCTGGGGAAAAGCCGGATTGCTGACATCAATAACATGGACCAGGACATCGGCTTCATTAAGTTCCTCCAGTGTAGACTTGAAGGCCTGAAGGAGTTCCGCCGGAAGATTCCGGATAAAACCCACGGTATCAGTGATGATCACCTCCATTTCGCGCGGAAAGCGGAGACGGCGGCTGGTGGGATCAAGGGTAGCAAATAGTTGGTCCGCAGCGACGATATCACTGCTGGTCATACTGTTAAGCAGGGTAGACTTGCCGGCATTGGTGTAACCAACCAGCGAGATAACCGGCAAATCACGTTTACGCCTTCTGCTCCGGCGTTGGTGTCGTTCCCGACTGACCTTCTTTAATTTCCTCGACAATTTGGTCAGACGGTCTTTTATCCGCCGCCGATCAATTTCCAGTTTAGTCTCGCCGGGACCACGGGCGCCGATCCCACCGGTGAGCCGGGACAGGGCATCATCCCTGGTTCCCAATCTGGGCAGCATATATTTGAGCTGGGCCATTTCGATCTGCAATTTACCCTCACGACTCAAGGCCCGACTGGCGAAGATATCTAAAATCAACTGGGTCCGGTCAATGACCCGCATCTCGGTATGATCGGTTATGGAACGGATTTGGGAGGGATTTAATTCCTGATCGAAAACCAGGAGATTGGCCTCAAGAGTCAAGGCCTGGAGCATGATATCGCCGAGCTTACCCTTGCCCATGATCAGTCTGGGATTAAGCTTGGGCCGCCGCTGAATCACGGTATCCAAGACCGTCACTCCGGCGGATTCGGCTAACTCTTCCAGCTCCAGCATCGATTCGGCGGCCCGGAGCCGGGAATCGGTGGTAACGCTGATCAAAATAGCCTGGTCCTTATGTTGATCAACCTTGCCGCCAGGCCGGACCCGGACAAATTCATCCTCCAGGGCCTTGATCATATTCTGAAAATCGTGTTGCTGCTGGCTGGGAACCACCGGCGGCAGTACAATCCAATTCCGGCCGGCCACCGGCTGCGGCGCCAGATGGGCCCTTAACAACGGTCCGGGCAGACCATCCTTCCCGACCTTGATCACAACCATCAGATCCAACCGCAGAAAAAGGAGATCCATGAGATCGTCGTCGGTCAGCTCCTCACCGGCCAGATGGGTATGCACACAACGCAAACCCTTGAGCCGCCCCCCCGCGCCGCGGGCCTGGGACAGAACCGGAATAACGATCCGCCGCTGGTCCCCGACTATAAGAGCATCCACCCGACCGGCCCGATCAATAAGGAGGCCAATCTGCCGACCGATCTCCCGGGAGATCGTGGCAAGCTCACGGGCAACTTCCGGACTAATGACCAGATCCGGAGACATGCGTCGATTGGCCAACCGTTCAAGCCGCCGCAACTGGTCGGTCTTCAGGCCAGCAGTTTTACCGGAAATTTTTGCGATGATTTTACCCCTGAGGACTAAACTTGCCGAGTTTATTTATTGTCTGGTAATTACGAGATTATTTCTCATTGAGAAACGGTCCAATCTTTCGGAAACCAGAATACAAGAGTCAGTATTCAGAAGGAAGGCGAGAAAACGGATTTTTCTTACTCCGGACTTCTGAATCCCGATTACTTCCGCCGTTCCCGCAGGACCCGCTTATCACCAATCCGCAAAGTAACCTTGATCCGGTCAAAATACTCCAGCAACGGGATCGAAAATTTTCTGGAGAGGCCGGTAAACTCCTTGAAGCCCTGGGCGTCAATGTCACCATTATCCTTGATGCGCTTAACCAGATCATCCTCAAGTTTGACCAGGGTTTCAGTATGAAAATATAAATCTTCGTTTATCTTCACCGCCAGACCGTCCCGGACCATCACCTCAAGAATTTCCTTGACCAGTTTCGGCGAATTGTCGCCGAATCGAGCATAAAGCTCTTTAATGGTCGGAACCGCCAGCCCGGCCTCTAGGTAGAATAACTCCATATCGGTCCGGAGTTTACCGCTATCTTCGGCAAGGGACACCTCGTGGCCTGGAATCTTAACGACCGCCTCATCCTGAGCCAACCGACCCTTCCTGACCAGATCGTTGATCATAAATTGAAAAAGCTTCTGACTCTCAACCCTTACCAGCTGACTGCGCAGCTCTTCCCTGGGCATTCCCGGTTTAAGGGGATTGGCCTGATGATACGCGGCCACCGTGTCACAGAGCAAATCCTGCAGTCCAGCAAAAATTTCGGTAGCGAGCATCCACTGTTTATCTGAATCAACCACGATTACCTTGCGGGCGGAAACCGGTCCAGCCAGGGCTTTTTTCAGTTTTTTACCGAAGAGCCCCATCTGCACCGCCAATTCATCACCGGTAAGACCGGCAGGCCCAGCCTCCGTCAGGTGCAAGAGAATCAACTCCTCAACCGATCCTTCGTGATATATGCGAAATACGTCCTTATTACTCTCCCGAAAGCGCTTTTTCTTGGCCGCCCGGCCATTAAGGATGCGGCCACCACCGATGGTGAAAACCGGCGAGTAGCTTCTTATGACGTAATGATCATTCGGCCAACCACAGGCCGGTTCCTCAAATAAAAGCTGGACGTTCGCCGTGGACCCCGGAATTATCTCGTCATCATCAAGCAAGACGATGCGCCCTATAATTTCAGCGGTACCAAGATGAATCCTGACCCTGGTTCGATTCTTTAACTTTTTCTCGTTGGCAGACAGATAGATGAATTCTCCGTCCATGATATAAGACGGCTGCAAGGTACCTGGTTTCGCCACGACCTCGCCGCGATGGATGAGATCCTTGTCAACACCCTGAATATTGATGGCGGTCCGATGGCCGGCCTCAACCTCTTGCACATCATCGGCATGGACCTGAATGCCCCTGATCCGACCCTGTTGACCGGTCGGATAGATGGTAATTTCATCGCCCAGCCCAATCCGGCCGGAAATCGAGGTGCCGGTTACTACCGCCCCAAAACCCTTGATCGAGAAAATCCGATCAACCGGCAGCCGAAACGGCCCATAGGCTTCGCTGAAATCACTGGCCGCCACCAACCGGTCAAGGGCGATCTTAACTTCATCAAGCCCCTCGCCGGTAACAGAAGAAACGGCCAGAAGTGGCGCCTCCTCCAGAAAGCTGTCTTTGAAATAGTCGCGGATCTCGTCCTCCACCATTTCCAGCCATTCCGGATCAACCATATCCTTCTTGGTCAGGACAATGATCCCCCTTTCAACCCCGAGCAGACGACAGATCTCAAAATGCTCGCGGGTCTGGGGCATGATCCCCTCATCGGCGGCAATGACAAAGGCCAGAATATCAATGCCGGCCACCCCGGCAACCATATTCCGGACAAATTTTTCATGACCGGGCACATCAACAATACCGAGACGGTGGCCGCAGGGCAGATCAAGGAAGGCAAAACCAAGCTCGATGGTAATGCCCCGCGCCTTCTCCTCTTTAAGGCGGTCGGTATCAATACCGGTCAGGGCCTTAACCAGCGAGGTCTTACCATGATCAACATGGCCGGCGGTGCCTAGAACAATTTCCCGCATGCCTAGCTCATCCAGTCCAAGAGGTATCGGTCAGAAAAGGGTTGCTGCGTTTCTCTTTGCCAATGGTGGAGGTGGCGCCGCCGTAACCATGACCGGGCCAGACTACAGTCTGATCGGGCAGGACCAGAAGCCGCTCTTTGATGGCGCGGTACATGACCCTGCCATCACCGCCGGGAAAATCGGTGCGGCCGACCCCGCCGACAAATAAGGTGTCGCCGGTAAACAGATCAGGGGCGTTATAGAGGCACATTCCCCCCGGTGTATGACCAGGGGTAAGGATGACTTGCAGGTTTTCCTTGCCGAAACTGATCAAATCACCGTCCTTGACTAATTTATCCACAGGAGGCGAGGCCTTCAGGCCCAGTGAGGAAAAATACTGCTCTACCTCCGACTTGGCGAAGAAAACGGCATCATCCTCATGCATAACGATCAGGGCGCCGGTGCTCTTTTTGATCGCCCCATTACCGCAGACATGATCGGGATGACCATGGGTATTAACAATATATTTAACCTTGACCTTTTCCCGGGCACAGAGGGCCAGGACTTTGTCATCATCGCCGCCCGGGTCAATAATCACCGCCTCCCTGGTCTCCTCACAGATGGCCAGGTAGCAACAAACGGACATACTACCCACAGTCATTGCTTTGATCAGCATCTATCACCTCATGTTTTTTGTTCTAATAAATCAGGAACTTCAACAATCGCAGGTAACGGGATTACAGCCCCCGCCGCCGCAACCACAATCATTGGCGACAGTCCCCAGAGTCACCCGGCCCCGCATAACTCCCTCGACAGAATCGAGCACCGAGGAAAAGGCTTTAACAGCCGGACTGTCAACATCGGAAACCAGATAAGGCTGCCCGGCATCACCGCCGATGGTGATTTTTGGATCCACCGGAATACCACCCAGAAATTTAATCGAGAATTCCGCAGCAGTTCGACTACCGCCACCGCTCTTGAAAATGTCGATGGTCTCACTGCAGTGGGGACAAACCAAGCCACTCATATTTTCAACCAGACCAAGAACTTCCATCTTGACATGTTTGCAGAAATTAAGCGATTTCCGGACATCGGCCAGGGCAATCTCCTGGGGCGTAGTAACAACCAGAGCCACAGCATCTTTAATGGTCGAGGCCACAGTCAACGGCTCATCGCCGGTTCCCGGAGGCGCATCGATAATCAGGTAATCAAGATCACCCCAATCGATATCGGCAAGAAACTGCCTGATGGCCTGGATCTTCAGAGGACCGCGCCAAATAATAGGATCGTCGCGATTCTCCATCATATATTCAAGAGAAATGACCTTAAGGTTATCGCCGTAAGGCATCGGCGGCACCAGATCGTTTTCCTTCTTGATATCACCGATGGTCATATTAAGATCAAGCATCCGGCAGATGTCGGGACCGTGCAGATCGACATCCATCAAACCGACCTTAAAGCCCCTTTTAGCAAGACCCAAAGCGAGGTTAGTGGAGATCGTACTCTTGCCGACTCCGCCCTTGCCGCTCATTACCAGAACTTTATTTTTAATCTTACCCAGTGATCTTTTTATAGATGTATCCTGTTTGGCTATACCGGCATCAACCGAACCACAGCCCTCTTTACTGCCGCCGCCACACGAACTGCCACATGAACTACTCATTTACAACCTCCAAAAAATTACCCGTAATTAAAATGATACTCTTCGCAGCCAAACGCAAACTGCGAAAATTCTATTGAAAACAATTAAAAGACAACTCGATTTCGGCCCGACTCCTTGGCCTTGTATAGGGCCAGATCAGCCATTTTAACCACTTGCTCAGGGCGTAAAGACCGATTACCTTTGGATGCAGCCCCTATACTGATAGTTACCCCGACCTTGTGCGAACCTGGCTGTTTATTATGTCGTCCCCGCCTTTTTCTTCCCCGGCTGCGGCTCTTGGGCCGGTCCGGCTTGCGTAAGGCGAAGCCATCAGCCTCAACCAATCTTCTGACCCTCTCCAGATGCTCCGTTACATCGGCAACCGCTCTACCGGGGAAGACCACGGTGAATTCCTCACCGCCGTAGCGAAAGGGGTACCCGCCTCCCGAGACTCGACCAATCTGCGACGCGACCATTTTCAGGACCTGGTCGCCAACATCATGGCCATATGAATCGTTAAATTTTTTGAAAAAATCAATATCGAGCATGGCGATGGTGTACTCGCCACGCAACTTCAAGAGCAGTTCATTTAGGGCGCGTCGAGCCGGTAACCCGGTAAGATCGTCCCGAAAAGCCATGACATAGGCAGCTTCAACAACTGAAACAATCAAAATCAGGCCACCAAGCATCAGAAAGGTGGTAGACAGCAGCCCCGTAAAAACGGCCACCCCAAAATAACTGGCGACCAACGCCCAGATGAACCCGATATCAATCACACCCCGCTGCCTAAGAAAATTGACAGCCAGCACAATCAAGGCCAGAAGGTAAGCAACAAGCCCTGGCTGGGCCAAGGTAAACCATCCGGGAAAATCCCAGGAAAGAAAGTCTTTACCCACATAAGCCAATATCTCAGGCTGATAAAAATATATAGAGAAGACCAGCAGAGGTTGAGCAGCTATTAACAGCAATTTTGCCACTCCCGGAATATTAAGCAGCCCTTTTTCCCGGCCCAGGGCCAGCCAGGCAATATTCAGGGGCAGCAAAACGGCTACCGTGTCCCGGACAATTGCAGCAATAGCCAAATCAATTTCAACGCCCCGACAAAAATTCAGGAGTAGCCATTCGGCAAGAAACAGGACCAGAACGATGAAAGTTGGCTTGAACTTATTAAAGCGCCAGCAAACAAGTAAACCCGCAACCGGGACGACCAGCAACAAGACCTTGGCCACCACCGGACGCCAATGGATAAATTCCGCCGAATTACCGAACACAATCCCGGCTAGAAGCAAAATTCCACCCGGCATGAAAAAATGGAACAGTCTTCCAGCCAAAACAACAATCATTCTTTTAATATGGGTCCGCAACGACAAAAATGCCCAGTCGTTGCGGACAACATCTTTATTAGGATTCTTATTCTATACCCAACAGCTCTACCTCAAAAATCAAAGTGGTATTCGGGCCGATATCAGGACCAACCTCTCTTGCCCCGTAAGCTAGGTCCGAAGGGATGAAAAGTTGATATTTACTACCGACCTTCATCATTTGCAACGCTTCAACCCAACCGGGGATCACGGAATCGAGCTGGAAAATCACCGGCTCCTGCCGTTCGAAAGAACTATCAAATTCCTTGCCGTTAATCAGGGTGCCTCGATAATGAACCTTGACCCGGTCGGTAGCAGCGGGCAGCGGCCCATCACCTTCCGTTATGACCTTGAACTGCAGACCGCTTACCGTGGTAACAATACCATCCTTATCTTTGTTTTCTTTTAAAAAGGCCTCTCCTTCGGCTAGGTTTTTTTGGCCGGCCTCCTCAATCCTGGCGGCATATTCCTGCTGAAGTTTCTGGGCAAACTCAAGTTTAAGGGCTTCGATCTGTTCGGGATCAAGCATAAGATCACGCTCATTCATAATATCTTCAATTCCCCGATACAAAGCATCAAAGTTTATCTCGGTTTTGGTCTCTCTCAACGAGGTCCCGATATCAATGCCGAGGACATAACTTACTTTGTCGGTAAATGTTTTAAGCTCTAGATCTTTTGCCCTTCCCTCCGGCCCCTGCGAACAGGCGACCAGACCAGCCAGAACCAGACAAAAACACAATGCGATAGCAATCTTTTTTCTCACGATAACTCCTCTCATAAAATTAATGAAATAACCGGTTACCATCCAGCAGAGCGGGACAGTCGATCCGGAATGAAAATAAAATCAATAATCGATTAATTAAGCGAACTTAAGGCCTGTTTGGCAAAAACATTACCCTTCTTGGCGGCAAGGCCATAAAGTTCCTTGGCCTTTCTTCTGTTACGTTTTAACCCGGAACCAGTCTCATACATGTAGGCCAGAAAATACGTTGACATGGCATCACCCTTTTTGGATGTTACTTTCCATAGTTCAACCGCCTTGGCATAATTTTGCTTTACCCCCTTCCCGGTACAATACATGAGGCCAAGACGATATTTCGCAGTAATATCACCCTTGCTGGCCGCCTTTTTAATCCATTGGGCCGCTTCCCGGTGATTTTTTTTCACCCCTGCGCCATTGGCATAACTGAGACCGAGCTGATACTGGGCCTTAACATGACCTTGGCTGGCAGCCTTTCTGTACCAATTGAAAGCATCTTTCCCGGACTGCTTTACCCCGGAACCTGTCGCATAAGTTCTTCCCAGATCATACTGGGCAGCGGCGTGGCCCTTCTTGGCCGCTGCCGTAAACCACTTGGCCGATAAAACTCTGTTTTTCTCGACACCCTTGGCGCCACCTCTGAAAACCTGGCCAAGAACGTACATGGCTTTAACGTCACCGGCCTCAGCGGCTTTTTCCACCCATTTGAGAGAATCTTTATCAATGGTCTTGACATCCAGACCGCTGGTTTTCTTACCGAGTTTTTGTCCTGCCTCAACATGGCCCTTGTCAGCGGCCTTGGCCCAAAGCGAAGCGGCCTTGTCCTGATCACTCCCCACCCCCTTCCCGCTAGCGTACAAATTGCCCAGAGAGTACATGGCCCCGGCCACACCTTTATCGGCCGCCGCCGTCAGCCATTTAATACTATCTTGCAGGTTTTCGGCTGTGCCTTCCCCACTACTTTTCATCATCCCGACCCGGGCCATGGCCTCAGGATATCCAGCCTCAGCCGACTTTAGATACCATTTATACGCCTCTCTTTTGTCCGCTTTAATCCGCTCACCGCCCTTATCATGCTTAACGGCCAAACCGAATAGGGCCTTGGGATCAGCGCCGCCCGTAGTGTTCCAGAGCCTGACCGTCCCATCGACGCCTCCTGAGACGATCAACCTGCCATCAGTCGAAAACGCCACCCCATTAACCCTGCCGGAATGACCAGCAAGAACATTGAGAAGCTTCCCGCTTGCCACATACCAGATAACAACGCTGTTATTTTCGGTGGCCCCAGCCAGATAGGAACCGTCACCACTGATCGCCAGCTCCCGGATCTCGCCCCACCATGCTTCCCGGAACATGCTCGTCTCCTTGCCGGAGCCGCTATCCCAAATCCGGATGCTGCCATCTTTGCTACCGGAGATAATATTGCGGCCACTGGGAGAATAGAGAACTGCAGTCACCCAGTCACCATGACCATCCAGGGTCTTTACCAGTTTATCCCGGGATGTATTCCAGACCAAAATATTGCTGTCCCAGCTCAAGCCACTGGCGATATAATCGCTGTCCGGGGACCAGCTAACGGCCAGGACATCATTTTTACCGGCTTTATAGCTATGAATGTCTCGACCATTACTGGCGTACCAGGTTTTGACGGTATTATCACCACTGCCGGAAGCGATCATTTTGCCATTGGGCGAATAGGCAACGGTATTGATCCGCTGACTATGCCCCTCAATCTCTTCCCGCAACTTCTCCTTGGTATAATCCCAGATCTGTATCACGTCTTTTTTTCTATCGTTCCTGGCCGCGCAGATCACCCTCAGACCATTAGGCGAGAAAGCAACATCGGCAACCTCGAGGTTTTCCCCGAAGGCATGGAGTTCTTTACCATCAGCAATATTCCAGATTCTAACCTTACCGTCCAAGCCGCCTGATACGACCAACCGTCCGTCAGGAGAGATATCAACCGCAGTCACCTCACCTTTATGGGCCTTTAAATTAAGCCGCAGGAAGGAATCAACCTCGGCAGCAGCAAAATCATCCAGAGGATTTGTCAGAAGCAGGCAAAACACCAGGAAGAGACGCCTGAGATAGCAGCAGCGAAAAGCTTTTTGCCTTAGCTTGTTTGTTATCATTGCTTTTCCATCAGTTAAAATAAATTTATTGCCCGAAATCATAGCGAAATAAAACCGTCGAGTCTACAATAAATCAAGGATATTAACACCTTCTATTTACCATGACCTGCTTGCCAGACGTTCGGCAAATTATGACCTTGTCACAAGGGTAAACGGATAAACAAAAAAACGGCAAAAGGCGAAACCATTAAGATAAAAGCCCCTAAACACAGGACCTTTACCCCCTTCTCCTCTTTTTTTACTAATCCGACAGATAATAACCCAGATATTTTTACCACACAACCACCTGAAAAATAATCGATTGATCACATCGAAACCAAACCATCAAGATCGGTACCACACGAGACAACTTAACTATTCCATTAAACACTTGATTTTAATCTCTATTCACATTAAATTGGTGCGATTAAAAAAATTAGCAGGCCCCATTTTCAGATATAATTATATTAATATTCACCAAGAGATAAGATTATGGTCAAGAAAACATTAACCTGGCTATCGATTGCAGCAGTGAGTTCGATGCTCATCTTCGCCTCCACTGGTAATGCGACACCAACCAGCACATTGACGAGCCTTCAAGAATCGTTCTTTAAGCAAAACAGGCAACTTTTGTACAGTTACCTCAAACAATTAGTCGCGCTGGAGACCTCCATTCTTACCCGCAGCAATCAAATAGGGGCCAAGGCGGTTCAAGCCGAAATTCACCGGATTGAAGAGGAAATAAGAAAGATACCGCAAACCTCACTTTCGGCCAAACCGGCAGCTATAGCACCAGCCCCGAAACCAGCCCCGAAACCGGTCATCAAAAAGAGAGACCCCAAAACTCATACCAGTAAAGTTGAGGGATTGGCCGGCGCCGCAAATTTCTCAAAAAACAATATTTACACATTCCGCCTTGCGGATATAGGAGCCGTCAGCACCCTGAAGTTCTGGGCCACTGGACGTCGCTCGACTGAAAGTACCGGTAATGTCTGGCTAGTAACACCCTCCGGCCAGCGCCAAAAGATAACAAAATGGAAAGAACGCCATTTCAATGAACCTGCCAGCGAAATA
Organism: Thermodesulfobacteriota bacterium; assembly: GCA_039714535.1. Taxonomy (GTDB): domain Bacteria; phylum Desulfobacterota; class Desulfobulbia; order Desulfobulbales; family JAGXFP01; genus JAGXFP01. Next base: position 23,842 of record JBDLJC010000036.1, read on the forward strand.
TCTTCCTATAAAAAACTTAAGCCAATCATTGAAAACATTTCAAAATTCATCACCAAACCAGGGACCTATAAGGTTGAATTTGAATGGACTGGCGGTATCGATCCCCTGGTTATATACCGGGTCGAGTTAACTTCTTAACCACCAGCCTTAGGCCACAAGGCATGAAAAAAGGGCTGATCGTTAAGTTGATCAGCCCTTTTTCTTTGTCTTTATGGCAGGGGTGGATATTACTTAACTTGTCCCACCTTATTGAACAGTGAAGCTGAACTGATGGTACCGAGAAACTCTTTAAGATCACCGGATATACCCTGGAATTCCAATCCTGCGGAGCAACCATAGTCTTCGTCCGAAATCCATCGAGCAATAGCCTTGGTAATAACGGCGCGTTCGTTAATAGTAAAACCCAACTTGGCGAGTTCGTCCTTTTTTAGTTTTTTGCGAACAGCTACCCGGCAACCACTTTCACTGATATCCAGGATAATGCCGTCAAAGACGCCATCGGCGGCAGTGGCTATTCTGATGGGTATGGACGAGACATCACCTTTCAAGACAGACTTCAAACCGGCAATATCGGTTCGGCGATGTCTACGGCCATCCTTTTCCTTGAGCCTGTCGGCGTAAGCATCGTCCATCTCCAGATTAAGGGAAGGAATTTTATCCCACTCTTTTTTTTCTATGTCAGACATGGAACGCACCTCTAGATCTTCAATTTATTTTTTCTATATAATTTATGAAACAGACGACCAATTAATCATAAATAATCAACATTGTTTATGATGATACCATTCTTTATAGTTATTATTCAACAAAATCAAGAACTTCTAAAGAGGTCCATCACCAGATTGAAGGAGGAGTCTGTTGCCGGGTACAGCTTGAAACATTCTCTCCAGGAAGATGACCTTGGGCCCATCTTTACCGGACTAGATCCTTATGACCACGGATCTAGCAGGTCAGCCGAACAGCACAGAGGGTGCCCCTAGAGATCAAAACTTGAAATAAATCAGCGGATATTATTTGTTCCAGGTAAATGGTTTGTACCAATGTCCGGGACAGATATTATCTGGAAAATTGGCAATTAATATCGAGTATGGCTCTATATGAAACTCAGCTAGAAAACTCTTTAGGCCTGACCCATGTTGGGATGACGAATGTTTTCTCGCAATAACTTCGCGCAGGGCTGAGAGCCAATAATAGCCACGGAAAACACAACTCCAGCTGAGTATTGTATAGAGCCATAATATCGAGTAATCTAACGAGGATATAATGAAATTTCTAGTCACATTAATCACATTGTTTTTTTGGGTAAATGCCTATGCCGAGCCTGCCACTCAAGAATCAATGGCAGCCGGAGATGACCGTGACTACGAAACCCTTGATTCTCTGGTTTATCTATACCAGCCTTATCTGACTAATATTTCCTCCTATGAACCGATATATTTTCTGATCGGAACCAAGCCTGAAAAAAGCAAATTTCAATTCAGCTTTAAATATCGTTTTGTCGACAAAGACGGACCGCTGGTCAAAAGCCATGCCTGGGTGAAGGGCTTTCATTTTGGCTACACCCAAACCTCCTATTGGAACCTGAAGGATGACTCGCTGCCTTTTGAAGACACCAGCTATAAGCCGGAACTGTTCCACATTAGCAGAAACATCGGCGGCCGCCCGTCTTGGCTGAAAGGTTTTTTTATGCAAACGGGATTTAGACATGAATCAAACGGACAGGCAGAGCCTATATCGAGAAGTACGAACTACTTTTATATCAGGCCGGTCTTTATTTTCTACAGAGAGAAATCCAGGCTTGGCCTGGCGATATCCCCCAAGCTCTGGACGTATATAGACAATAGTGAGCAGAATCATGATCTGGCAGACTATCGTGGCTACGCTGAGCTTGATGTCTCGCTCGGTAAAGCCGATAGCCTGGTTCTTGTCTCGAAATGGCGCTGGGCGAAGGAAGGAGGGTCTGTACAGGTCGATCTTAGCTACCCGGCAAGTCATTATCTGTCGGATAACATTAATCTCTATCTCCATTTCCAGTATGTAAATACCCTGGCGGAAAGCCTGCTTAACTATCAGGACCGGAGCGAAGCTTTCCGGCTGGGACTGTCTTTTATCAGATAGTAAACATATGCAGACTGATCCCGATCGCGGCAACCATTACGAACTCAACTTCCAGACTACGCTAACCAGCTTAAATAAAAAGTTTAATTTACAATACAGGCACCAAATGGCGAGCTGGCAGGCTTCGCCTATCTGCGAGATTCTGGTCTTCATAATTAAACCAAAGATATCAGGCCATTCTGCCTTCTCCCTATAAGGAAAGGGCTTAGCCGTCAACTGTCGCCGACATACTTCCAGTGCCAGGGCTCCCAGGTGAAACCACGCCCCGACTTCTCGGGATAACTCTGAATAAAGGCAAATTCAGCACCATTTTCTCGCAACCAATTATCGGCAGGGGTTCCGCTGAAAGTCCATTTACTGGGGACCAGGTCAAGGGTCGTGCCCAACATGTGTTCAGAATAACCGGGCGGCGCCACCCCACGGGCAATATCATAAAAATCGTCCCCCTCCCCCATCTTTCTTTGATAGATCTGGCGCTGATAGGCAGCACTGCGGTAACCGGAATCAACCAACAGCTCGATACCTTCCAGAGCCGCTGCCGCCGCCATTAGCACGAAAGCATCTCTGGTGGCAGTGGTTACATAGATCTTCCTTTTGTCCAGGACAAGATCCACCGGCAACATGGCAAACTCAAGATTCTGCGGATCAATTTCGCCCTTGATCCGATGCCCCAGCCAGGGCGGCAGCACCTCAAAGCGCTTGCCGCCAATCACGACATATTCTTTAGGGGGCGGTAGTGGCGCCTGGGCCTTGCTTTTAACCTCCACGACCACGTTCTTGCCTGTAACCGATGCCAGAGGCACAGGCGCCGGAGCAATCTCAGTAACCCCTAGCTGGCCATGGGCGTTAAAATATTCTGCCATCGTGAGCAAAACGGTGAGCAGTGCCACAGTAATCAATCTTCTACCGATCAATACTTTCATCTAAACGGGATCAGCCCCCTGGAATGAATCGGCCAAAGCTATGCAACCGACTTTTATTTGGATCAAACTTACCAAGCCTGCGTATATTACCATGCAATTTCAACAACGATAAACTATTATTATTGATTATGATCGCACCCCAGCCAACCAAGCGGAAGATCTGTTAATGACGAAACATAAAGAGCCGCTCTCCGCTTTTCTGAATCTACATCCAGAGACCATCATCTCCCTGGCCGAAGAAGGTCTAGCGGAAGATTTCAGTGGTATCTGTCGGCCTCTTAACAGCTATATAAACAGAGTTTATGAGCTTGAGACCAGGACTGGGGCGGGCATAATTATTAAATTTTATCGCCCAAGCCGCTGGCAGCGGCAAGCACTGCTCGACGAACACGATTTCCTGCTGGAACTGACCGAGGCGGAGGTCCCGGTAATAGCTCCCCTGCAGCTTAACGACTCCTACACCCTGGGCACCTTCAAGGACATAAATTACGCGTTATTTCCCAAGAAAGGCGGTCGGTTTGTCTGCGAATATAACGACGAGCAATGGCTGGAACTGGGCCGCCTCCTGGCCAGAACCCATGCGATTGGCGCCTTAAAATGCCCCCGGGACCGGATTACAATCCACCCGCAGTCAATAACTGTCCGTCAGATAGACTTTCTTGAGGATGGCGCCTTTGTTCCTGCTGAACTGGCCAGGGATTTTTTTAAAACCGCCCGGACCATAGTCACCGAGATCGCCCCATTGTTTGACAATATCGAAATGATCCGGATCCATGGCGATTGCCATTTTTCCAATATAATCTATCGGCCGGGCGAATCATTCCATCTGATTGACTTCGATGACTTCGCCATGGGTCCACCGGTCCATGACCTCTGGATGCTGTTGCCCGACCACCCCAACCGCTCACTATATGAAATAGATCTTTTCATAGAAGGCTATGAAACGTTCCGGCCTTTCGACCGACGCGGCCTGAAACTGATCGAACCATTACGGGCCATGCGTTATCTCCATTTCATTGCCTGGTGCGCCCACCAGGTGATGGACGGCGGCGAACCGCCCACCCCGGATTGGGGATCATTTTCATATTGGGCAACGGAAAGCAAGGACCTCCATGAACAACTAATCAGAATAGGAGAAGACATCGCCAGCCAAGCCGATTATTAAACCGGCAAGTAACTTGCCGACTTACTGGCCTCCACCAATCTCAGCCTGACGTAGCATCTCGGCAACAACCAGTTTAACACAATCTTTAAAGTGGTCTTTGACGGTTATCTCAATCACCGTTGAACCGTTAGTGGCGGGGTTGAATAATTCCAACCTGTAGCCAACCCGCATGATAATTCCCCGGGTCGGGGCAACGATGGTATCTCGCTCCAAAATTGTACCGAACATGACCAGATCGGGCTCATCCTGCAAACCCAATTCATTTTTGAGCTGCACCGAACTCTTGGATCTGAGCGAAAAGGCCATCGCCGCCAAGTCGCCATAGCGCTTACCAATATGCAACTCAGCATGCAAGTTGGCGGTATTGTTAATCTCCTGAAAAAACATCCCCGCCTCATCACCCCGGACAATATAATAGGCCCCTGGCTCCTTGGCAAAAGGCCCTACAACCAGAACATTCCGTACCTCGGCAAGCTCAGCAAGATTCCCAGAGATGACCCGAAAGTCCTTAACTCCTTCCGAGACTTTCATCAATTGACCGATAATCGGCCCGCAGGAAGAGAGGCCTAACAAACAAACCGCTAACAACGCTATTTTTTTCAGCATAACAGTTTACTCTCCCTCCAGAATCCGATGACAACGCAGGCAATCACCTCTACCCGGATCGTGGGAGATATTGTCCTTATGGCAGGCAAGACACTGCTCTACGGTCGTTGCCTGACGATGGTCCCGGTCCGGAGGCCGGTGGGGAGAAAACAACGGGCGCCTAACAGCGCAGGCGATGGATAAAATGACCAGAATCAAGGCCAGCATAATATTTTTCGGCATTTTCATCTCGTCCGGTTCTTTTCTTGCGGTTGCATAGTTACTAACTTTAATTAATTTTACCTTTCATGGCTGGCTGGCCCCAGTATTAACTATAATGATTATCAATAGCAACCAAATAAAAGCTACTCCGGTAAATTTCCTATCATTTGGCTTGACAAAGCCCCTTTTTTAGAGATTTAATCTCTAACAACATGCGTCTTGACCATCAGTGCGAAGATATTCCCAAAATAAATCCCAGGAGGATCAAAGATGACAAAAATGAACTTTTTAAGAACTATGCTGCTCACTTCACTTCTGCTTTTGCCGGCCCTCTCAAACGCATTAGCCCAGGAAACAGTAGCCCAGGAAGCAGTAGCCCAGGAAACAGTAGCCCAGGAAACAGTAGCCCAGGAAGCAGTTGCCCAAGAAGCAGTTGCCCAGGAAACAGTAGCCCAGGAAGAGGAAGGCGGATCAGCACTGATGACCATCAGTCGTTTTGTGACTTGCCAAGCCGTTGAGGATCGCGAGCCGGTGGGAAGCACTACTGCCTTTCCCAGCGGAACCGAAACAGCCTACGCCTATCTGGAGGCCACCGAAATCGGTGCTGATGTGGAGGTCAGTTTTGTCTGGTATCACGAAAGCAATGAAGTGGCCCGGGTACCACTGTCAATTCGGCAGGGTAGCAGGTGGAGAACATATTCCAGCAAAAAATTGGCTGGTCGAACCGGAGCATGGCGGGTAGAGATCCAGGACTCAGCATCTGCCGTTCTGGCCTCGGTAGATTTTACCGTCGAATAACCAAACAATAAGGGCAGGATACGGGGCATAATTAAAGCCTTTAGTTATCCTGCCCTTTGTGTTTTTATCTTGCTCAATCAAATTGGTCCTTGAAGGCTATAAATTCACGCCGCAAATTGGCCAGATCTTCTTGCAACAACCCTACTTCTTCTTGCAGTTGCGCTAACCGCACATCCCCAGCCTGTAAAATAGCCTGCTCCGAGTTGCTCCCTCCCGGATCATGGACACTTTCATCAAGTTCTCCGGCCAATAGATGCATAAATCTTGATTCCTTACGGCCTGGCTGCCGTGACAATTTTTTGACCAGAGTCATCTCCGCCAGAGTCTCAAGGGCTTCATCAACCTCGCCAAGATCAGCGAAACTATAAAGCCTCTCAGATCGCCCCCGCAACTCACCAACCGTCTGGGGTCCGCGCAACAGCAGCAGACAAAGCAAAGCCGTTTCCCGGATGATTAACTTACCCTTGGTGGTAAAACACTCGGCATACTTTGGCACGCGACCGGCGTCGCTCTGGACCGCCAGTTGCTTCCCTTTCAGGCCATCAATTGCCCTGATCACCGTGCTTTCATCGTAGGCAACCACCGGCGCACGATTTGACTTCTGGTTACAGGCATTGAGCAGACCGTTAAGCGACAAGGGGTAATATTCGGGGGTGGCCATGCTTTTTTCCAACAAAGCCCCAAGAACACGAGTCTCCACTTCACTCAACAAGAAATCAACCATGCTCATCTACCTCAATTAAATGCTTTATTTTAGGGAATCACCACCAGAAACACTCCAGTTAACCAGGCAAGAGTGCATCTATACTATTGCTCCGGCGACTAAACAGTTAAATGATTTCAGGACACTATCTGTGATAACAACGATATTCCAGTAAGATCTTAGTGGTCACGTTCAACTTAATTTAGATATTTAACCGCCGGAGCAATAACGCCACCAACCAACCTGGCATAACCAAGAATAATATGGAGTTTCAAAATTAGCCAGATCCATTCAATAAGTGGCGGCAAGACAGATAAACAGGAAAAGGTCAGGCTTAACAGCTCCTGATGAAACCAGGAATTATAACCGTTATGATCAAAGGGCTGTGCAGGGATAAATAAACACGTTAGCAAAAACTTAAAGAAAATTCAGGCAACAGAGATGACACAATATCGAGCATTTTTTACCGTTTAATTAGGGGCAGAACAATCTTCCAGCAAACCTGCCCTCTCCACCTCGAAGACGACCTGATTAATAGTTTCCTTAACATACTCGCTATCATAGTGAAAGGATACTCCATAACAGGGACGCAAGGTCTCTTGATCCACAAAAGAGCGGACAACCCTGCCCCGGCCTATTAAAGGCAGAACCCTGCGGGCAGTGCTTACCTCGTCGACAGCTCTTCCCCTTGGAATAGAAACAACTATATCACTAATAACCGAATCGGTGGCATATTTGCCTTCGGCGGGATCATTACACATCAACATGCCATCCGCACTGAGGTCACGGACAAAAATCGTGGTCATTGCCTCATTTTCTCTTTTGACAAGCGCCCTGGTACCGGCAGGGAGCTTAACCCGGTTACAGGATCTTCTCTGGAGAAAATACAATGCATCCGGCATCGCAACAGAGAGATTAGAGGTTTTATCCATCAGGCCAGTTGCCATGAAAAAATTCCATCTCTGCTGCATATCCCGGAAAAAGACCCGAAAGGAGTCAATCGCATCGCCCCATTCTGAAGGCTTGGCAATTTGCAGGGAATCATCGGTAGTATTAATCAACAGACTCTGCTGAGAAATCCCCCGGCCACCATCAACCAAGGTCAAAGTCACATCGTTGTCCTTGATATATTGAATAATTTCGGCAATGCGTTCCCGATCATTAGACCGCGAAAAACCGCCTTCATCAGCCAGCCAAGGATCGCGATCCGCGACCCCGCAAGTATCAATGACACCGTCACCCATTATGATCAACCTTCTTGATTTTACCAGGAAAACTATCAAGCCCAGCCATCACGGCAGAATCACCGCTAAAAGAGATACCGAGACAAATCAAATCTGTTTTCTTCTCCACAAAAGAACGAACGACCCTTCCCTTGCTGACAACCGGTAAAACAACATGCCCTTCTCCTTCTACTTTACCGGAGGGCTGGTCCTGGGGAAGCACCAGAGCAATGTCATTTACCATCCCCCTATTCGAAATTTTTTCATCAATACTGTCGGTACAGAGCAACATACCAGAAGCGCTGATATTCTTCACCAAGCAACCCCCATGGAGATTGCCGCCATGCCGGAAAACAGCCGTGGTAATATCAGGAACATTAATTCGGTGGCAGCGCCGTTTCTTAAGCTGGTAGAGAATTACCGGAAATGAAGTACACAGATTGAAAGGTAAATCATTAATTGTCGCAACCTCAAAAAAACTCCACCTACCTGTTGCATCCTGAAAATAAATCCGAAAAAATGGCGGGCAGGTTCCAGCAAAATCGATCGGTTTGTCGATACTCAGGCTCTCACCATCAAACCTGATCAAAATAGTATTGCCGTACCGGCAACCATCCCCAGAGGCCAGCACCAGCAGAGAGCGTTCTGCCTTGATATTATCTAAAACTTCACCGATCAGTTCATGATCGATACTGACAGTGAAATCGGCATCATCGATCTTCCATGGCGCTATCCCCAGATCATCGTCATAGATCTGACTACCGGAAACTACCCGTTCATAAGTCACAACTTTAGAGCTACTCATCCATCCACCTGGTAATTGAACAACACAATCAGCCAAAACATTGGGCCTAACTTAACCTGCTCATCTGCAATTTACCAGAAAAAGATAGGGTTTACCCTACCCAGGACCCCGACAAGGTAGTAAAAACCCTACCCGAATTACACCTACCAAGCGGTTATCTCGAGAAGCACCCAGATTTACCCCATATTTTGTACAAAGCCTAACTCCCAGCTTTCAAGGGTATTGAGCCAGCCCATTTTTTCCGTAAGAACACATTATCCTTCACATTGTAAGCTGACAGGTCATCACTACCGATGACTTTTCGCTTAGAATATGTTAGTCTGTGAAGTTACCACTCAGACAGAGTAGGTGTCGGACCACCGTATAATCCGGTCTAACCCAGCAACTAATTCTACCGATTTAACATTCTTGACATTAATAAAAAACAACCAAGATACTGTTACCTAATTAATTCCCACATAAAATTGCAGAAAACCACACATGAATGCCCCTAAAACAAAAGTCAGGAATATAACGCTCTGGAAACTGCTGCCCCTGCTTTTGGGCTCAGGCCTATGCTCCTTGGCGTACCAACTCGTGTGGATGCGTGAACTGCGTTTAGTTTTCGGCTCATCGACCATGGCGACCTCTGCAGTACTTGCCATTTTCATGGGCGGTATCGGCTTTGGCAGTATTTATCTGGGCAGAAAAGCCGAGCAACATCGCAACCCTTTGCGTTTATATGGCTACTTTGAACTGGTTATTGCCCTATCGGCAATGCTCACCCCATTCTTGATCTTGTTTATTGAAAATCTTTATCTGAGGACGGGTGGTTCACAGAGTTTAGGGTTCATTCCGGCAACGCTACTCCGCCTGTTATTATCAGCCTTGGTCTTAGGGGTTCCGACATTTTTCATGGGTGGCACTTTACCGGCAATGGCCAAGGCATCCCTGCGGGAAATGGATCTGGGCCGCCGGGATCTCGGCTTCCTATACGGCATGAATTCCCTGGGTGCTGTAACCGGCGTCTGGTTGGTTGTTTTTGTAATGCTCGAATCTTTCGGTTCCCAGAAAACAATGTGGGCCGCAGGGTTCTTGAATCTGGTTGTGGCAGTGGTGGCCTTCATTATTGCCCGTTATGACCAATCCCCAGCGATAAGCGAAAAGGGGATGTCGCCTGGCGCGAAAAGCAAACATGCTGCGGTTGCTGATGCGGCACAAACACCAACCATCCCGCCAGCTTATGTTTATGGCGCTACCTGCCTGGCTGGTTTCTGTTTTTTCTATATGGAACTAGTCTGGTACCGAATGCTGACCTCGTTGCTCGGAGGCACCACCTACACCATGGGCATAATCCTGGCTGTCGCCCTGCTCGGACTTGCGATTGGCAGTTGGGGCTATGGATTGCGCCGTTATACGGTTATTAGCCGCTTAAGCATTATGGCGATGATTTGCGGGCTGGAAGCGCTCTTCATGGCCGTACCGTTTGCCCTGGGCGATAGGATTGCCGTCCTTACCTCCCTTCTCAGGCCAATCGGCACTGTCGGTCTAGCTGGCTATGCTGTTGGCTGGCTTGTTATTACCATGATAGTTGTTCTTCCTGCTTCCATAGCCGCCGGCTATCAGTTTCCTCTGTTGATCGGCTTGAAGGGCCAAGGTAGACAAAAGGTGGGCCAAGAAACCGGCCAGATCTATGCCTGGAATACCCTTGGCGCCATTGCCGGATCATTAATCGGAGGGATCGTTCTTTTGCCTTTATTGGGCGCCATCCCCTCCTGGCAGTTGAATGTTTTCCTTTTATGCCTGCTTGCTGGAGTGAGTATTTCTTTATCAATAAGACATGAGGGGCGGCGTATCTTTTTGCTTTTACCGGGCAGTATCGCCGTGCTGGCGTTACTCTTGCTACTGCCCCAAGGGCCAGCTGCGACCTGGAGGCATACTCCTATCGGCGCCGGAAGGGCTGACCTGACCCAATATTCCCACAACGAAATCCAAGATTTTATTAACCAAACCTCACGCCATATTCTTTGGGAAAAAGATGGCCGAGAAGCTTCACTGGCCCTGAATACGCTTGATGGCCTTTCATTTGTAGTTAACGGGAAAATTGACGGCAACGCCAAGGATGATGCGGGTACCCAGATCATGGCGCCATTAATTGGCGCCATCCTCCACCCAAACCCACAAAATGCGCTGGTTATAGGCTTAGGGACCGGCAGCAGTAGCGGTTGGCTGGCAGGTGTCGATAGCATAACCAAGGTCGATACCGTCGAAATTGAACCGGCAATGCTGGAGGTCGCTAAAAGATCGGCACCGATCAACCGAAATGTTTTGGCCAATAAAAAGGTTAACATCATTATCGGTGATGCCCGGGAAGTACTCATGACCAGTAAAGAAAAATACGATCTTATTTTTTCGGAGCCGTCGAATCCATACCGGGCCGGTATTGCAAGTCTGTATACCCAAGAGTTTTACCAGGCGGCGGCGAAGCGCCTGAGCTCAAATGGATATTTTTCTCAATGGGTGCAAGGTTACGAGGTTGACACCCATACGGTTAAAGTCATCTATTCAACCCTGTCTTCTGTCTTCCCAGTAGTTGAAACCTGGGAAACCGATTTGAATGATTTGATCTTTGTCTGCTCCATGCAGGAAAGTGACTATTCAGTGACCAGGTTAAGGGAAAAAATCAAGAAAGAACCTTTCCGATCAGCCCTTTTGTATACCAGAGGAATAATTGACCTTGAAGGGCTTATGGCCCATTTTTCCGCGCGTTCGTCACTTGCGCGTCAGGTGGCGGCAAAGGAAAAAGAAATTGGCCACATCAATACCGATGATCTTATGATAGTTGAATTCGGTTTTGCCAGAGGTTTGGGCAAGAAACACCTTTTCTCAATCATGGATATTCGGATGCAGGCTAAAAGGCGAAGAGAACATCGCCCTCATTTCAAGGAAGGTATAATCGATTGGGACCGGGTAGCAATTAATAGTCATACAAAATTTCCGATGGAAGGCATCCAAACTCCTTATATTACCATGCACCATGATTCGGAAAATTCTCACACCAGTGCCTTTAATTTCTATTTACAGGGTAATACCCGTGGAGTTCTCGGGGCATGGCAGAAGTACGGCAAACAACCCGAATATCCATTTGAAATTTTAGTTGTGGCGGAATCTCTTGCAGAAATGGGACATTCTTCAGCATTAAACTATATTGTGCAACTTCGAAGTTATTGGCCGCTTACAGCCGAGGCGGTTTTAGCCAGATTCTACTGGCAAACAGGAGAGCGGGAACTGGCCTACAAAACACTTGAAAATGTCTTTATTAATTTCCGGACAAATCCGTGGCCCCAAAATATAGTCATGCGCCACAGCCTCGCTCTGATGGAAGAAATGGCCACCACCGATAAAGAGTTGGCTGAAAAACTCTACAAACTACTATCCGAGCCATTCAGTGTTTATATCCTTGAGTCTATTCGCTTGGAAAATTTGCTTGCCATTGCCAAAAACATAGACGATCAGCATGTCGCTGATGCCATAGAACGATTCGAGCCATACCCGCTCTGGAACCAAGACTTTCTTGAAAATCGCCTGCGAGCTTATAGTCAAACAGGCAATGCTCTGGCTGAGCAGGCTAAAAAGGACCTCGATGTCTTCAGAAGCTACGCTCCACAACGATTCGTTATCGATGATTCTCCTCCGTGACCCACCACACCTTAGGCCAACGGCCAACAATGCGCGACGTTTAACAGGCCGTTTGCCAAGAGTAGCAGTTCTCTCACTCACATTGCCCCAAAATCACCATATGCCAAGCATTTTACCGTATATCCGTGGGGGCGGTTACCCGCCTAGTTTGATGCCAACAAGGGCTTTATCCAAAGCTACCTGGGTCCCCAACATTTATTGTTGAAAAGATTGAAGTAAGCATGTCACTAATGGCTGTCCCCTACCCCTGATCTTTCCCCGATTTAGTGGAGAGTCAGTTAAGCCATTTTTTTGAAAATATCCCATTCTTTTTCAAAGGCTGCAGACGATTTATACCCATTCGTTGAATGACGTCTCCTGCGGTAGTAAATCTCAATGTAGTTGAATAAGCTTTGACACCATAAAATTATAAACGAGACTATAATAAGGATAGCCAATATTCCCCCCAAAAGAGCCATGCCCTCTCACTTCTGGCAGTAAATACCCTGCCAGAATCTACTCCCACAAAGTCAGCCCATCAGGGGCTGGAGGGCTGTTTCCTGACAACACCTGGAGGAAGCGACACCCCTGACTGCTGCTCGCGAATTTTCTCTTGCAATTCCTCTGGATTGGGAATTCCATACATGACTATGTCGATCCCCTTGACAACCTCTCCCGCCTTTCCGGATATGGGCTTACCGCTGTTCAATATAGCGCGAATCTGACTGGTGACCGGCATGGCGCTACCGTATATCCCAATAAAATTTCCCGGGGCCGGACGGCCGACATTAACCAGGTTTTCGCGTACCACCAGATAGTAGGGGCCACCGGCTACCAGCTTTAGCTGATAGCTGCCATCCTTTCCGGTTCGACCGGAGATGTACAGGGGCCTGGGCACCATCAAATCAGCCCGTACTAGAATTAAGGCCCCGCCAAAGGGTTTACCCTGCTCGTTAAAAATTTTGCCCTCAACGGTAAAGGCATTGGCAATCTCAGGGAAGCTCTCAGTGCCCTTGCCGTTAAACCAGCCAATATTGGTGGTCTGTCCGGCAATCACTTCAAAAACACGCAGTTTACCTGCCTTATCTCTGGCAAAGAAGAAATCTTCATTGGGGCCAGGCGGCCCCTTTCTTTTTTGGGTCCGAACCACCACACCAAGATAATACTTCCCCGGAGCCAGACCGATTCGAAAACGACTCGATCTATCCACATTTACCAGCCCCTGAGGTACCCGCCGGACACTACCTTTATCAGGTGCTGAACCGCTTGTCGCATCAAAACAAGCCACAATAGCGCCGGGTGTTATTGGCTTGCCATTCTGCAGCACCTGGCCATCAAGCCACCCTTTTTCAGGCGCAGCTGCACCACCCTGCCCAACTGCGTCGACGGCCGTAGCCAAAAAAATAACCAATAAGACTGTTATCCAGGTCCGCATCCTTCCTCCTCATCCCGGGTTTAAGGTCTGATGTTTTTAGAGTATGAAAACGACGCTTATTATAACAATTCACATCACTGCTGTCTCATAGTTGATCAATAAAAACAGGCCCGGAAGATCCGATGTTGTTATAATGTGTTCGACGAAAAACCATTATAAAACAAGGGATTCCGAGCCATGGCACATTATAACACGATCATTAACCAAATCGCTGCAATTCTTCCGAGACATGAATTTGAATATTTGGCAAAAATCCATCATGCCGGT
>JBDLJC010000037.1:0-37637 GCA_039714535.1 Thermodesulfobacteriota bacterium
TCTATATCGTGGTGCCACGATTAACCCTCCTTGTTTTATAGGAGGATTATATCACACAAAACAAACAATGCGAAGGCTTAGATTTTACATTGTACTAGTGTATACGAAGGCCAGTCGTAATTAAGTGTTATTGGCCAGGATGTGTAGAAACCATTAATAAATGGTGCAATATCATTATGTGTTTTCATTCCAGTGTGCGAAGTTGAAAATAACGGATCAAGATTGACAAAATTCAACACACCATCCTTTTGCTCCAAATCGGTGGCAAACTGGCCATAGAAGTCTTCTCTGGAAAGAGGGTAAGACCAACTGCCACCACCAGTTTTATTTACTAGATATGGCTCGTTCAAAACATAATCCCAAAGCAGATACAGTTCGTCTTGACTTGACCCGCCCGCCCCGGACACACTGAACATAAGCACAGGAGGGCTTCGTTGATCATTGTAGATAAAATTTTCCCATTCAGGAGAATGTGTACGCATTTGAGCAGTAACAGGCACCGAAGCATCTTCCTTTAAGTTTAGCGGCGCATTGTCGAATGCCTCTTTGGCGGTTAAGGGCCCAACATTAAGGCTATCTGGTAACATTTCCCCCATAAGGTCAGCAAATAAAGGAACATTATTTTCCCACCTACCCACCTCTTCGTCCCAGCCAAAAGCTACCTTCGCGCCTTTGCCCTTAAGCACATCCCACATTTTATCGTTTTCCAAGCTGTTGCAGTACCCTAAATAAAAAAGTGAGTCCTTTAACTCGCTTACATATTTTTCGATGAAAGAAGGGAAAATCACATAATGGAAATCAGAATAATCGTCAGGACTTTTGCTTACAGCCAACCTGCCCTCATAAAGATCCATAGCTGTGGCTTTGCCAATATAGTCAGGCGGACAATCGAGATAATCACAGACCGCCCAATGTTTAGGAACTTTAGTGCCGCTCCTGAACACCGGTATCCTTTCACTTACCGGCCGATTGTCCCGCCAGAACCAGCCATGGGTATGAATAATCACGGTCCCGTAATCACCGAAACTTTTCACCTCCTCTATGGAGGCTTCGGTGTCTGGAAGGATTTTAGTCTCAGAGCTAAAATGTTCTGCAAGACCAAAAGCATCTTTACCGTCATCAGCAATTTTATATTGATCCATATAAGTGTAACCAGGTGCATAAATCAGCACTTTATTATTACCAGGGTATTTGTAGATTGTATTATCGGCTGCTATTAGATCTTGCTTGAGGCACAAGGCGGATAATATTATAATACAGAGGATAAAATATCTTTGGTTCATGAAAAGTTCCTTTCGCATTATTTCACTATTTCCTTTATTCCGGTTATCATCATTCACTGTCAAGTCGTATAACCCTGTTAAATTGCGCACCGCTTTTCTTCGCATATTCCAAGTCTTTTCCGTCCAACATGGCTTTATATAAAAAAGTGCCCTTCATTCTTGCTCTTTGTAGTTTTGCACCACGGAGGTCACACTTTTCAAACTGGGCCTCCCGGAGATCTGCCTTGTGCAAATTGGCTCTTCGTAAATTGGCCCCGTGCAAAATAGCTTTTCGTAAATCAGCTTTTTCTAAATTTGCTCCCTGAAGGTTTGCATTTGATAGGCTCACTAAACGCAATTTGGTCTTAAAGAGATTTACTTTTTGTAGGTTAGCCTCTTGCATAGATGCTAAATATAAATTTGCTTCTTGAAGATTTGCTTCTTGGAGATTTGCTCCAAATAGATAGACTTTTTGCAAGCGTGCTTTTTTAAGATTTGCCTTATGCAAATTTGCATTACCCATATCGGCGTCTTGTAAATTTGCGCCATGTAAATTTGCAGATTCAAAATCAGTCTTCCATGCTCGCAACCCTCTTAGGTTAGAGTCATGCAAATCAGCACCTTTTAAGTTGGCTCCATCAATATTCCCCCTGCTTAGGTCAACTCCAGCAAGATTAGCTCCTTCCAAATTACATTTTTTGCATATCTTGGTTTTTAATAATCTATCAAGATGTTCTTGGTTAAATGACTTGTCGGGTGATGGCGCAGTCGTACTTTTGGTCCCACCACTTGATCCATCTATTGCCGGATCATCACTATCAATTCGAGTATCACGAGTAAACTGCCCCCCCTTCTTTTCCGCATATTCCCGTACTGCATCATCCAATAAGGCCCCTTCAAGAAAAGCGCCTTTCAGCTTGGCTCCTAGCAGCTTTACTCCCACCCCCCGCAGATCAGCGCCCTCTAGTTTGGCCAAACGGAGATCAGCCTCTCTTAGGTCTGCATTTTTAAGATTGGCCTTTTGTAGATCAGCATTTCGCAAGTCAGTCTTATACAGATTAGTCTGTTGCAGATTGGCCCCACCCAAAGAGGCTGCAACCATTTCGGCATTTTGCAAATCTGCCTTCTGTAAATTGGCATTTTGAAGTCCACAATGATCTAGCTTTGCCCCTTGCATATCCGCAGATTCCAAGCTAGCTCTCTTAAAAATAGCTTGTCTCATGTCGGCTTTCTTGAGATTGGCGTTTTTGAAATTTGAGTCGGCGAAAATTGCATCATATAAATTAGCATTTTGTAGGTCAGCAGATTCAAAATCAGCTCCTCGTGCGCTAATCCTCTTCAGATCTGCTTTTTGCAGATTGGCACCCTTGAGGTTGGCCCCCTCAAGATTGCCTCCACTAAGGTCAACTCCGGCAAGATTGGCTCCTTCTAGGTTACATTTTTTACACATTTTAGTTTTTAATAATCGCTCTAGGTGGTCTTGGTTAAAGGATTTGCCGGATGGTGGAGCAACCGCACTTTTGCTTCCAGCACTTGATCCATCTGTTACCGAGCCTTCTGGATCTGGCAAATCAAGAATTATGGGAATAAATCCTTTGTACACTAGGCATAATGCTCCCGCAGACAAGGCCACACTTGAAAAATCCTGATTGGTCTGGGCCGATTCCAGGATTTGCTGCCGTAGTACGGTGATATCCATACTCCCGAGCCGGGCAAGGAAGATATCATCCAATTCTTCGATGGCATCATGCATACCCTGCCAGTCGTCTTCAGTAAAAGGTTCCATCACCGAGAGCATTGTACTGCCGTCATATACGTTTCCCTGAATATCACTGATGCTATAATTTATGGTGTAAATTCCCGGAGTGTCGAAGCGTAAACTGTATTCCTCTGGGCTGATTAAGGAAACCGCTCCGGCTCCCGGGCCGGTATAAGTGAGTACGGCGGAGTTCGGATTCACATCATTTAGTAGATGAGGAACTACCTTTAGTTTAATTTCCATAGGCAGGAAGACAGCAGGATGATCAGGTAATAATTCTATCCACTCTGTGTCTGCCCATTGTTCATAGTTAACAGTTATTGTGGCCTGGTCCTGATTGCGAAAGGAGTCAACCACCTGGACATCGACTAAGTTAGCTCCCGGCTCCAATGACAGAGAATCTATGAAAAACTCATGACCATTTACGTCGGCCCGCTGCCCGTTTACAGAAACCGAGATGTGATCGGCATAAGTATCGACTGTCCCATGCACCAGAACAGAAGATTGGCTCGTATATTCCTGATCAAATGGCTCTAGAATTTTTACTACAGGAGGAGGCGGAGTCCCCTCCACTGAAATTATTAAAAAGGTGCTAAATGTTCCACCTGGGCCGGTTGCGGTAAGGGGGTAGGTGGTTGTCTCGTTCGGCGATACGATCATGCTGCCGCTGGCAGTAACATCACCTATATCCTGATCAATGAACACAGAATCGGTATTTGTTGTACTCCAGCTCAAGGTGGATGATTCGCCAATCTGAATTATTTCAGGATCTGCACTGAAATTCACGGCGGGCAGAGGTCCAATCAGAACTTTAACTTTAGTTTGGGCTGTAGCTGTTGTCCCGTCTGGCCCAGTAGCGGTAATGGTGTAAGTTGTTGGTTCAACTGGAGTGACAGCAACAGTACCGTTAGCGGATACATTGCCTACTTCCGGTGTGATACTGAATGAATCTGCATTGGTGCTACTCCAGCTCAGGATCGTTGATTCTCCAGCAGTAATAATATTAGGGGCTGCTGTTAATTGAACAGTCGGTTCAGGATAGATTACGGTAACAGTCGTGCTGGATGTAGCTGTGCCACCTAAGCCAGTCGCGATAATGGTGTAGGTGGTTGTTTCTGTGGGCGATATGTTAGTCGTGCCGTCATCTGGAACGGCACCGATACCCTGGTCAATGATCACCGTATCGGCATAGTCTGACGTCCATTGTAGAACTGCTGACTCTCCTGGTTGAATGCTATCCGGCACAGCACTAAAACTGACGGTAGGAGGCGGATAGCCGGTGTTGACCTGAATAGTTACACTTTCTGTGACCGTCCCTCCCAAACCTATCGCAGTCATAGTGTAAATGGTTGTTTGTGTGGGGAATGTTTTTCTAGATTGCTTTGGCCAGTAAATAGTTCCGATACCATTATCTATGGCCAAAGAGGAGGCGTTAGTTGTATTCCATATCAGGTAAGCTGGTTGCCCTACATAGATGGGGGTTGTCGGCCAAATAAAAAAGCTGACAGTAGGAGGCGGGTAAGGATTGTTGACCGTCACAGTGGCTGTGGCTGTGGCTGTGGATGTCCCCCCAGGTCCCACAGCAGTAATTGTGAAGGTAGTCGTCTCGAATGGAGATACGATGGTAGTGCCAGTAGCGGCAACACTACCCACTTTCGGCGTGATCGTGACCGAATCCGCGTCTGTGGAAGTCCAACTCAAAACTGAAGCTTCGCCTGCAGTAATAATGGCAGGAGTTGTCGTTAATTGAACAGTTGGCTCTGAGTATTGTGGACCTAATGAGATGATTAAATTTATGAGAGTGTTTTCGTCTACAACATCCCCGGCAACAAGACTTTGGCTCATCACGTAATTAGCCGGAACCACATCACTGTAGCTATTACTTAAAGAACCTAATACAAGGCCAGAACTCTGAATGAGTGTAATAGCTCCATCTTGTGACAAACCTGTAAGGGTGGGAATAATTACAGTTGCATGTTTGACAGTAATTGTCATGCTATCGGTGCTGGTCAGAGTCCCGTCACTGACGATAAGCTGTACTTCATATGTGCCGACTAAATCTGGTATGAAAGAGGGCTTGTCGCTTGAGTTACCAGAGAATGTTGATGAACTGCCGTTGGGGGAAGAAATGAAGGACCATTGATAAAATAAAAGATCGCCGTCTACATCAGTGGAATCACCAGCGTCTAACGAAACAGTATCCTTTCTGAATACTGTTTGATCTGGCCCCCCATTGGCAATGGGATAATCATTAATGGGATTTATATTTATGGTTACCGTAGCGGGGGACGAGCCAACCAGGCCGTCATTGGTGGTGAATGTAAAAGAATCTGAACCATTAAAGTCGGGATTAGGTGAATAAATAAGCTCTGGAACAGAACCAGAGAGGGTTCCATTAGCCGGACCATTTTTAACCTGATAGCTGAGGACATCACCATCAACGTCTGTGCCAGTTAAAGTGATTGCAACAGGCACATCCTCATCGGTTGTTAAGGTCTGGCTATCTGCCTCAGGGGTATCGTTTACTGCATTGACAGTGATACTCACGGTGGCTAGCTGGGAATCGACAGTTTTGTCATTTACTGAAAACGTAAATGAATCAGTGCCATTAAAATTAAGATTTGGAGTGTATGACAGGTTGGGTGCGATGCCGCTTATAACCCCATTAGTTGGAGATGTCAGAGTTGTGTAGGTAAGGGGGTCGCCATCAATATCTGAACCGGTAAGTACGATTAATGCAGGAGTGTCTTCATTGGTTGACAAAGATTGGGAGATAGCCACTGGAGCAGTATTGATGTACTTTACTGTGATTGTGGCTGAGGTGGTGCCTCCGAGGCCAGTGGCCGTTAAGGTATAGGTTGTTGTCTCCGAAGGGGAAACAGAAACAGGAGTCGCACCATTACAGGGGACATTGCCGATGCTGGGCTTAATCACACAGTTATCGGCTATAGTTGTTTCCCAGCTTAAATTGGAGTTCTCTCCATAATGGACTTCATCTGGATTTGCTGAGATGGAAGCTGTTGGCGGAGGGACATCCTGGACTACCTTGATTGTTAAATAGCTGTTTGGGCTGCTGTTCAGCTCAACTGATAGAGTATTGTCTTCGGTAAGGAGAATGGTTTTTTCTAGGAAATGAACATTTTTATTAAAGTCATTTGGCCCAAAGAGTTCTGTACCATTTAAGGTTATAGTAGCGCTACTTACGGTGCTGTTGACCCGCTTGTTCCCAATCAACTCCCCGTTTTCAATAATGATCTGTGCTTCTTTGGGTAGCGCCCAAAAGGTGTCGGTTGATACTGTAGGTTTTCCTTTATGCCGTTCAAATTGCTGGGGGCCGAACATTGTCACATCAACAGCAAAAGATGACCCTGTAAAAAGTAAAAAGAACAGAATTTGGGCGATGGCGATGGAAAAGAGTCTCTTCATTGAAATAAGCCCCCTTTTAAGCTTAAATTAACGAAAGTTTATTAGATTTTAAATAGCATGTAATGAAGATATTTTGCTATTTCAGACAGGAATTACGCCTAGCAAATATTTACCAGAACACTTTGTCTAACATATGTATTGGATTTTGGTAATGGGGGAAACCCCTGAAACAGTCAGGGAAATCTCCCGGATTAGCGGGCTATCTCTGGTGCAGCCGGGGGATTTCAGATAAGTGGCATGGTGAATTTTTTCTGAAAAAAGTTCGGGGACAGACCCAAATGGCACTAGTTTAATCATTTCCAGCCTGATATTTGCTTCGGTTCGGAATCACTCTCTTTTCATGCCTCGGCGAGGTCATCAGCTGGAAATTTTTCTTCCCCGTCGCTTAAGGCATCGCGGCTCACTTCGCCCTGGCCGTTGTCTGATTGGTGTATTGGTCATCGCATCATACAAATCACTGACTAGTCTGAGACGCTCTTTCCTGCAGAAAAAGGGGGCAAGCCTATTTTGGGCTTTAGTTGAAAATGAGGAAGGGGGGGGCAGCAGTAAATTTTGATAACATCACTGGTGGTGGTTCTGATCCCGGTGACGAGACCCGGCGGAAATGAGGGTTCCGATGGATTATGAAGTCAATAAGGTGCCGATGGATGGAGAGTTTCAGTATCTGCCCCGCCTGTCATAGCGTCTTTGATATAGGATTAACCGTTCCTCTCATGCCACCCTGACCGGATTTTTGCGATATGTGGTGCTGGGTACGCCGTCAACATAGATGCCTTCCAGATAGGAGAGTTTTCTTGGCAGCTGTTGCACCGTGCCCCTGGTAATTAGGAATGTTGCTTTCCGGCCAACAGTAAGCGCCCCCAGATTCTCCATGCCGAAAAATCTGGCGCCATTTTCCGAGGCGCAGCGGATGGTCTCCTCCAGTGAATAGCCACCCTTGATGAACAATTTCATCTCCTCGGCCATCGACTCGCCATGGAGTATGCCAATACTGCCGGCACCGGTTCCTACGGCCGTTGTCACGCCCAATTTTCTGGCAAAACCAAGTTGGGCTAGTTGTTCGGCGAGCATCTTTTGCCAAAAAGCCTTCGCGCCGGGGTCCGGCTTTCCCGGCGCCACATAGCGTGTGGAGAAACGGCAACACACACTCCCGCCTGAGCTCGCACCGTCCAAACCATTCTTGGCTCGCAGGATGCTGGGGATCCACAGCACATCATTCTTCGCCATTTTTCTTAAGTTTTCCTCGCCCATACCATATCCCTGTTCGATGGCATCACACCCTGCCTCAAGCGCCTCCTCTACCTGTTGCCGGCCATTGGCCACCACCACTGCCTTTTTTTCACCTCTGTGCTGCAGAATCCGGCATAGCTCTTCATGCATTAGTTGAGGATCTGGGGCTTCCTCGTCTTCGATATTGGAGGAATAACCGAGTTTAAGAAAATCGGTGCCAGGTGAGTTGCCGGCTGTGCGAATGTCAATCATGCTCCCTGAGGCCGGCCCCCCTTGATAGCGTTCCATCAGTTCGGTTATATCATCGCTATCGGCCACTCCCTGCACCCCGTGGGCATGGCAGTAACGGATATGCTGCTCCAACATGGCCGCCTTTTTCGCCGGGGTAGACTCTTCAGAGGATAACCGCACACTCCTGTCCACGGCGGGCGATCGCGTAAGCGAAATGCTACAGTCAATCAGGGCCGGCAAAATGGTACAGTGTGAGAAGTCATCGATTGCCGCCCCGGCATTACGGGGGAGATCTGCCGCAGAGCCAATGGCGGTAATAATACCGTTCTTCACTGCCAGAAAGATATTCCTGCGCACTGCGGCGCCGCTGCCGTCGATAAACCTTCCCGCCACTATCAATCGTGTTCCGCCCATGACGTTCGTTTCCTTATTTATCTATAGAGAGGGCATCATTAAGGGCAATCTGCCAACGATGATACCGATCTTCCAGGTTATGGTTTGCAGAGGGATAAAACCATGTCCCGGGTGATGGTTCCGGCCACTCCCGGGGCTGTGCCAGGAGATAGGCGGTGCCTCTGGCTGTCGCTTCGCACTGCCCGGGGCGGTACACCGGTCTTTGGGTGAGATCTGCCAGGCGCTGACATAAGCCGTCCAGGGCTGATAAGCCTCCTGTAATCACAAGCTGTCGGGTAGGGCTGAGATATTTTTCCAATTCATGCAGGTTCTCATTGAGCAGGAACAGGATGGACTCGATGACCGCAACGATTTTTTCCCAGCCCTCACCTTCATCAACAAATCGTGAGGTAAAATCTGCAACCCAATAAGGCGCACCCAGCCCCGAGACGCCGTTGAGAAAGAGGGGCGGTGCTTGCGCTTTAAGCAGCCACTCTTCAAGATGGGCCTCGACTGCACGGGCTTTTATGCCCAGTGATCTGCCGATCTCATCCAGGGCGCTTCCGGCCCCGTTCACCGTGCCCTCCAGCACATACCTGGTGTGCCGGTCGTCCGCCCACACCACACTGGTCAGTAAATTTTCAACATCATCTCTAGGCTCAGCCAACACCTGTTGGACAAAGGCCCCGGTGCCTATGTTCACATAGGCGGTGTCCGGTTCCGGTTCAGCAAAGGCAAACAGGGCCGCTGATTGATCACCATTAACAATGGTCAGTGGAATCCGGTGGCCATTACAATTGAGATGGCCATATTGATGATGGGTGGGCACACAGACCGGCAAGGCCTCACGCGGCACCTCAAATAATTGCAACAGATCATTATCCCAATCCAGTTGCTGACAATTCCATAACAGGGTGCGCGAACCATTGGCCGGGTCTACCAAGATAGGCTGCTCTTCCAATAAATGAAAAAGCAGGAAGCTGGCCAGCGGGCCAAAGGCCAGACGACCTGATTCGTAAGATTGGGCAACCCGGGGCAGGTTGTCCAGACACCAGCGCAGCTTACTGGCCCCGTAATGGGCGGTGGGAAACAGGCCGGTCTTCTGGTGGATCATTTCCCGGTATTGAGCAAATTTCTTCATCCACTTGGCGGTACGGGTGTCCTGCCAACTGATAATGGGTGATAAGGGTTCACCTGTCTGCCGATCCCAACAGACAATGCTGGATCTTTGCGTGGCAAGTCCACCATTTTTTATCTGCTCTATTTTATCTCCCAGATTCTCCAGCGCCAAGGCCAGGGCAGACCATAGCGAGGCAATAATCTCATCAGGATCATGTTCAATATGATCTTCCTCATTACGTCTGGTGCCAATGTTCGTGCTGCCTTCTGTTACCACGCGACCCTGGTGATCAAAAACCATGACCCGGCTGGCGTGCCCGCCTTGATCAATTGCCAGATAAAGCTCATCAGACATATGTTTTCCTTTAAATAAACTGCTGCATTAGAGCATCAATGATATCATCAAAGTTTTTTGGAGTTGCCCCCAACTCTGTACACATTTCCAGGGCGTAACCACGTTGGGTCGGATTGGCCAAATCACTGAATCTGGCCAATCTATGGGTTCTCCGGCCTATACAGAAAATCATCTGCTCCTCGGGATCAAGCTGCAGGAACTCCCGGAGAGGTTGCATCATTCTCTCTTTATCATCAGGCAGCACTCCGTCAATTTCAGGAAAGAGGTTCAGGACATGATCACTTCGTACCTCACTGTTGATGCCAGCCAGCTCTTCCAGGAAAAGAAGTAATTCTCTGGCTGTATCGACCTCGCCCATTTTATCAAAAGTGCCTTCCTCAAACTGCTCGGTGAGTGGTGCTCCGGCAGGAAGAGCCAGGGAGCGCAAGCGGATAAAATCAGGATTGATCTGATTCAGAGCATCGGCAGATTCAAGGGCGTGCTCCCGCGATAATGCTTGGCCACCAAGCCCCGGCATAAAGTATTCCGATAATTCGATACCGGCCTGTTTAACTTTTTGGCCAGCCACAATCTGGGTTGCCTTGTCTACCCCCTTGTTTACCATCTTGAGGACCTTATCCGAGCCGGATTCCATGCCGATATGGATCCGGTTAAGACCGGCTCTGGCCATCCGACTTAAGTATTCAGAGCTTATCCTGGCGATGGTATGGGAACGGGCGTATGAGGTTATCCTCGTAACCTTGGGGAAGGCCCCTTTAAAATGAAGCAATATCCGGATGATATCGTCCGGTTTAACGATCAGGCTGTTGCCATCCTGGATGAAGATTGATTTCATCCCGTTGGCGACGAAATTTAACGCGGCATGGAGCGCTCCAAGATCAGCTTTGCCGCCATTCGATGCGAGCCTCGCGAGCTCTCTTCGGGAAATGGGACTGCCGGATTTTCCGGCCGCAACAATAGCCTCAACATAAAAACGAACCGTATCAATGTCCCTTAACACGTGATCTACAGGGCGCAGGCTGAACTTGGCGTCCTTATATATGGGACAAAAGGTGCAGCGATTCCACGGGCAGTTGCGGGTAATTCTTACCAGCAAGCTTTCCGCCTCACTGGGGGGCCTAATCGGTCCTTGTTCAAAACCGCTATATGGTTCAATGATTTTCATGTTTTTTATTCTTTGATTGAACTAAACAAGGGGCAAATCCGCTCTTGGTTTTTGTGGAAGAGAAGAGATGCGATTCAGAGTTGGGCCGTTCTTATAGGTTATAAGTTAACTAATTCAAATGCCAATTGTATGACTCGCTCAACTGCTTATCTGCCTGATGCCGGCAGATAAAGGCACAAGAAACTTGTAATGTTAAGAGTGTGCCAAATTTACCCGATCATTTAAAAAGGTTCTGCAACAGTTTGTTGACCTCTTTTTCGAGAACCTTGGTCGCCTCTTTTTTGATAAGCGCGGAGGTATCGAGTTTGACGTCAGGTTTGTCGACCTTGCCCCTGATGCTAACGGTGATGGGATTGTTGTTGGCTAGGACATCGAGGTTGGCATCGACCTGCTTCGTTTTGGAATTTAGAGTCGCCTTTTTGCCGATGATCGACGAACTGTTGTTTGACCGCAGGTCTAGGTCGGAGGTGATCAGCTCCTTATTGATCTTGCTGTGCAGGGTGCCGGTAAACCGCTCTTTATAGAGGTCGGTTTGGGCCAGATTCAGGAGAAGGTCGAGCATGATATTGCGAGTGAATTTGCCGTCACTGAGATTGGCGGCAAAGGTCCCCTTTTTCTGTTTAAGATTATAGGCAAGGGAGCCGTCCAGTGAAGAAGCCAATATCTCCGGGTAGATCAGCATCTTCAAGGCCTCAAGGGTCTGAATTTTTTTGATGTCGACATGGACGTCGTCGTCATGGACAATGGCATCGAGACGGCCGCCGAGGGTGTCGGCGTGGGCCGTAAGATCGAGGTGTTCGCCTTTTTTCAGGTCCCCCTTGACGGTCATGGCGCCTTTGAGGTGACGGCCGGTCACAAAAAAGAACCTGTCCAGGTTGGGGATATCGGCCTGGTAATCGCTGGTCAGGAGCGATTCGTTAAGATCGTAACGCGTGCGGTTCATCTTGAGAGTCACCAGCGACGAGTTGAGGATGGTTGTGGTGTCAATGAACTTTCCGGCCAGCGTGGTTCGCGTCTTGATGTTGAAGGTTGTATCCGGCATATCGCCGAGAGTAAACTCAGCGGCGATCACCTTGCCGTCAAGCAGCCCCTTGCTGAGTTCGGAGGTGATACTCCCTTTGAGCTCGCCAGCCTTTGCATCGGCGATGTTGATATCGACATTCAGCACTCCGTCTCCGTAATGCGGTTTTGAGACCATAAAAAGGGCGCGGGCAAGCTGCAGATTTTTAATTTTCGCAGTTATACTGGCGGGCGCAAAATCGCTGAGTCCGGCCTGAAAGGTACTCTTGCTGCCGGCCAGGTCGCTCGCCCCTTCTACATGCAGCCATTTCCGGTCGCCTTTCGCCGTACCACTGAGTTTCAGCGCCCCGCGCAGCGGTGTTCCGGTAAAAGGCTGCAGCAATTCTAGCTTGGCAAAATCGACGTGATAACTCAGGTCCATGCCCATGGTCTTGGGGACCAAGCTGCCCTTGGAGGCGATTGTGGCAAGGGTCGAGGCAAACTGCGTCCGGTAGCCGAGCTCTTTGCCTTTAAGCGTGACATTTAAAGCGTAGGTAAACGGTGTCTGCGGCAGAGTAATGTCGTACTCTTTCTTGAACACGGTACTGTCCAGCTCGCCCTGGTTGATTTTGACCTCGGCCTGGCCTTTGAGATTGTCGGGGTCAAGATCGGTAAGGGTCAGATCGACATCGAGTTGGCCCGTCGCCGATGACGGCTGGCCCACCATATGGAGGAGCTTGGCAAGCTCTGCATTATTCATCTTGGCCAGCACCTGACGGGGCTGCAGATTCTCAAGGGTTACATCGTAACTCGTCTGGCTGGCGGCGATATCGCTGGAACCGGTGATGAGCAGATCATCGAGACTACCCGTGACCGTTCCTGCAGTTTGAAATTTGCCGTATAGAGTGGTCTTGGTCAGTGATTGCAGGGCAGGCAGGTCATTGAACAGCACGCGGTAGGTCGCCGTCAGACTCCGGCTGAGAAGACCAAAGTCTCCTTCTCCTTCGAGGCGGTTGTCCTGGCTGAGAAACAGCGTCACCGCAAAGCGGCCGGGCCGCAGTTCAAACTTCTGCAGGGTTGCCGGCAAAGCGGTTGCCCGGTTGATCTTTTTTTCGATGATCGGAGCGATGAGGGCATTGCCTGGTGAAGTGAAAAGCAGGGAATAACCCGCTGCACACAGAACGAGAATGATGCCGGTGACCATACCTAGCCATTTCATAAAGAGATCCTTTTTTGTTCTAAAGGGTTCATCAATAACAAGGCCCTTGTCAAGAGATAAACTTCTATCTTGAGATGAACCTTATAACAAGGAGGGGAGGTTGGGGGAGCTGGGAAGCTGGGGTTGGATCAAGTCAAGTGATTGATAATCCATACTTAATTATTGATAGTCAGATCTTAAACCTACTCCGCCAGTAGCTGCCGTAAACTACGCCCATGGGGTTGTTGGCCAGGAGCCGATCCTTGACCACCAGAACCGTTACCGGGGCAATGGATGCGACGCAGAATATCGCTAATGTCCTGGAGATGCGATTCTTCTCAAGCTGGTAATCACTCAAGTCCAGTTTGCCCCCGGTATAATCGAATCCTTCGTGTTGGCAACAATTCCAGGGCTTCTGTTTGCAGTCAGCACAGCGCATAATATTTTTCTCTCTTAATTGTTATTGAACATGGCTGAGGCAGGTCTTGCATGTGGCAAAATTGAGCGGATTCTAAATTGTGGGGGAGGGGATTACCCTTTCTCCTTTTGCACGAAAACAAAAACTCCTGTATGGTCGCAACATGTGTGCCCATCGAGAATTCCAATATGGTGGTTATTGTCAGGAATGCGGTAGCCTGCATGCTCTACCGGTGCAACCGGCAATGACGGCCGCGACCAGCCTCATGGCAGAATTAGAGGATAACAGCCTGCCGGCGCCATTTGCGACTGAGACTCTCTTTGGCAAAGCCAGAGGGAAAATGTTTGGTGTCATGCTGACTCAAAACATATCTGGCGAGCAGCAAATCATTAAGGCCTTTTCAGGGCAACTCAATGGTGAGTGGCTCATTCCAGGCTGGGTTCCGCCACTGTTTGACGTCAACCATTTTAATGGTATAAACACCCCGGAGGAGAAACGAGTCAAGGCACTCAGTAAGCAAATCAACAACACTGACTGCAAAGATGAACAGCTAGCTCTCAAAATTGCACGCAGGGCACGTTGCCGGATCCTTATGAAAAACCTCCATCGTTTGTATATTCTCCACAATTTCAGGGGAGAACAACGGCCCATGGCCAGTTTTTTCCATGCAAAAAAGGGTATGCCAACCGGGGCAGGAGATTGTTGTGCGCCGAAGCTCATTCAGCACGCTCTGCAACATGAACTTCTCCCCATTGGCATGGCAGAATTTTATTTTGGCCGGGAAAACAGGTCAAAAACCAAGCAACATGGCCATTTTTATTCCTCCTGCGCTTCTGGATGTGCGCCAATTTTAGGATTTATGCTCTGTGGGTTAGAAGAGCTGAGGGCTGATTCAAGCCGGCAGGCTTGGGCCGGACCAAGTCAATTGCTTGATAAACCGATTAATTAGCCCAAAAAACTGTTTGTTTCCAGCCTTAGAGCACTTTTTTTGATGGTGAAAAAAGTATTTTAAAAGGAGAGGGGAATGTTTAGCAGCGCGTCTTTGATAAGCCCACTTATTCTACTAGCATCGGGGATGATTGTTTTTCCTGCCAGTTGCATTGCCGGTCAGGGCGAGAATAACCGCAGCCAAGACAACCTGGTTAATCCACAACGCTTAGTTTCCGCCCATAACAACTGGCGGAAGAAGGTCGGGGTGGCCGGACTCAAGTGGTCTCCTGTTCTTGAGAACAAGGCGATTGCTTGGGCGAACGAGTTAAAGGAAAACAACGACTGCCGGATGAAGCACAGCGGGTCGGGGGAGAACCTCTTTTGGGCCTCCGCCTATAAGACCGCGACCAAGGAGGGCGATGGCGACTGGCAGTGGCAGAGCCGGATGAAAGAGATCCGCGAGCAGCAGGTTGTCGATAGTTGGGGAAGTGAAATAGAGTGGTACTCGTACGAAAGCAATAGCTGTAACGCCCCGGCCGGCAAAAGCTGCGGTCATTACACCCAGCTGGTCTGGGGCGGAACAACAGAGGTGGGCTGCGGCAAGGCGCTATGCCCGGACAATTCACAGATCTGGGTCTGCAATTACGCCTCGCCCGGAAATATTGTCGGCCAAAGCCCTTATTGACGGCTCTGAAACGGGATCGGCCCCCAATAGTTAATTAAAGCGGCACAGAGCAATTATCAAATGAGCAGGATCGCGCGGGTTTTTTTGCTGATTAGGGGCATGTTGCTCGATCCTCAGGACAATGAGATGAATATGAGTGATGAAATAGGCTGGCAATATAATGAATTTACCCAGGTAGGGAAGGACTACAGTAATTCGGATGAAGTCGAGGAGTATGATTCAAGGCATTCGGACTTCCGGGATATTGAGGGGGAAAGCAACGCTGTCCTTGATACCCTCGGGGCGGGTGAAGAAGATATCCTGATTGACTTCGGCTCGGGTACCGGGATCTTTGCCATCCAGGCGGCGCGGCGCTGCTCCCAGGTCTATGCTGTCGACGTTTCACAGGCCATGCTCGACTACGCCAGGACCAAGGCCGAAAAGAGTGGGGTCGTAAACATCAAGTTTTATCACAGCGGATTTTTAAATTTTAAATATTATGGGCCTCCGGTTGATTTAATCACCACCACATTCGCCTTCCATCACCTGCCCGACTTCTGGAAAGGAATAGCCTTAAAACGCATGGCCCTGATGCTTAAACCCGGAGGCCGGCTTTTTATCCACGACGCGATCATCGAGGAAGATAACGCCATTGAGAATATTGCCGCCCTGATCGAAAAACTGGCGGCGGCGGGCGGTAACTTTATGCGGGAGGATGCGGAAGACCATTTCCGGGAAGAGTTCTCCACCTATGACTGGGTCATGGACGGGCTATTGACCCGCACCGGCTTCGAGATCAACAGCAAGGAAATCGAAGAGGGTGTGATTGGGACCTATTATTGCACAAAACTGCCATGAACGAACAAGAGATCAAGGAATTCTTCAAAAACACCTTTAATACCGTTGCTGATGGGTACGACAGCCCCGCGCTACGGTTTTTCCAGGAAAGTGCGGTCAGGCTACCCGCTTATCTCGGTCTGCAGGGGGATGAGCATGTTCTGGATATCGCCACCGGCACCGGGGCGGGGGTCATGGCCCTTGCCGCCTCCCTGCCTTATGGCCGGGTGACTGGGATCGATTTCTCTGAAAAGATGCTGAGCCGGGCCGGCCGAAAGATCACCGAGCAGGGGTTGGTTAATGTGGAACTGCATGAAATGGATATGCAAAACATAGCATTCCCTGACCGTCATTTCGATGCGGCATCCTGCTGTTTCGCCCTTTTCTTCATCGAGGATATGCAGGAACAACTCCGCCACATCGCCTCAAAGGTCAGAGAGGGCGGCAAGGTAATCATTACCTCTTTTTATAAAACTTCCTTCTCGCCGCCAGTCGATGTATTTTTCTCCTGCCTGGAGCGCTATGGCATCGAACCTCCCAACATGACCTGGAAGCGGGTGGCGACCACTAAAAAATGCACCTCACTCTTTGAGGAGGCCGGGCTGAAAAACGTTGCAGTTGACAGGGTTGATTCCGGTTATGCACTGAACAGTCCGGAAGAATGGTGGCAGATCGTTTGGAACGGCGGTTTCCGGGGACTGGTCGCGCAACTGGATGAAGAGGACCTGGCCAGGTTCAGAAAGGAACATCTGGCCGAGATCAGTGATCTCGCGAACGGCGACGGGATCAGGATCGAAATGGGGATTATCTACTCAGTCGGCACCATCTAGAAGTGAGAAGAGAATTCCGGGATCACCATCGATAATTAGCGCTTAAGCCAACAGAATCCGGCCCAACAAGGGTTCAGTCAGACCAGTTTCCCTTCTAAAATCTTGATCTCCCGTGCAATCTCTAATATGGTGCGGCACCATGAAAACTGCATAGCCAGATATCCACTATTATTGTCTCAGCCAACGAAATGTTTGCCCCCTAACTGACGTCCTCAAACACTCCCCCATCCAATATTATGCAAAGAAAAATTGAATTACTGGCGCCGGGTGGTGATATTGATTCTATCAAGGCGGCAATTATAGCTGGGGCGAATGCTATATACTGTGGTCTGGATCGTTTTAATGCCAGAAACCGGGCCGAGAATATAACCTTTGCCGATTTAAATGGGATTATAAGACTCGCCCATAGCAATGATTGTGAAGTTTTTCTAACCCTGAATATTATTATAGTCGAGAGTGAAATCCCCGCCCTGATCGGCCTGCTAAACAAATTGGTTAATACCAAGATCGATGGCGTGATTGTTCAGGATTTAGGGATGTTTTATCTGCTAGCCAAATATTTCCCAAGCCTTAAAATTCATGCATCTACCCAGCTTACCACCCATAATGAAGGTCAGATAAAGTTCTTAAGCAGACTTGGCGTCACCAGAGTTAATCTCTCCAGAGAGTTGAGTCTTGATGAGATAAAAGCCTTAACTTTAACCGGCCATGAAAACAACGTCTTAACTGAAGTGTTTGTTCATGGTTCTTACTGTATCTCTTTCTCGGGCATCTGTTATCTGAGTTCTGTTCATGGCGGTAACTCGGGAAATCGTGGCAGATGCAGCCAGCCATGTCGAGATCAATATTTAACTACTGCGGAAGGGAAGGATTTCCCCCTTAATCTTAAGGATAATTCGGCCTTTTTTAATCTTAGGGAACTATCCGAGGCCGGGGTTGACTCAATAAAGATTGAAGGAAGAATAAAGAAATTCCATTACGTCTATACGGTGGTGGATTCATGGCATAAACAACTCCAGAGTCTTTATCGTCACGATAAGCTACATAACGACGATAGTGATCTGCACAAGGTATTTAATCGGGGTTTTTCAAACTCCTTTTTGCAGGGAGATATTAATAAAAGCATGTTTGTTGATAATCCTCGGGATAATTCTGCCAACCATCATGCTGAAATAAATGGCGGTTCCACTGCTGAAAATATAGAAAAAGCTAAAAGAGAACTCTATGATCTGAAGACAGAGATGATAAATACTGTTAGAAGCAGAATTGCCCAATTAAGTATCGACAAAGCACCCTTGACTATAACTGTTTCAGGGGAATCAGGCAGACCTTTAAAGGTATCTGTAAAAACGCCTGAAACTTTATTTGTAGTCCTTTCAGACCTTAATCTTGTAAATGCCACGACATCAACAGCGAGTGACAGTCTTGCCTCCACAAACAAGAAATCCGGTGTTGAGTGCCTCGATTCCGAGATGTTATTAATCCGACTCAAGGCCCTGAATGATACGGAATATTTCATTAAGCAGCTGGAAACAGAAAAGCTGCATTCGGGTCTTTTTCTACCTTTTAAAGAGATCACTGCCATAAAGAAGAGAATCTTATTCAGCTTAAATGGTGCAAAAGAGACGATTTCCCCAGTGGTGTTACTTGGTCACACGACGATTGCTGTTCCTCGCGTAAAAAAGGTGCGTAACGCCAGAATCAAACCCGCTCTTTCTCTGTTAATCTCGTCGCCAAAGGATTTATACCTGTGCCAGGAGACAAAAGCAGATATCTATTTTCAATTGCCGAATGGTTTTAAAAATGAGGGGCTAGAGCTCATAGATCTTTTTAGAAAAAATAACAGATTAATTCCTTGGTTTCCCGCTGTGTTGATCGGGGAAGACTACCGGGCGGCGCTGGAATTTCTGCAACAGCTGCAACCAAAACTAATTGTCACCAATAATACCGGTATAGCATATGAGGCCTGGCAACGCGGGATCCCCTGGATAGCAGGACCATACCTGAATATTGTCAATTCTTTCAGTCTGTTATGTTTGAAGGAAAATTTTAACTGTTATGGCGCATTTATTTCAAATGAGCTTAAGAAATTTCAGATAAAGGGGATTAAAAGGCCGGAGGATTTCAAACTGTACTATCGGATCTATCACCCGATTGTCCTCTTAACAAGCAGACAATGTCTGTTTCATCAAGTTACCGGCTGCGAAAAAAACAGGATTGATGATACCTGCATTGAGCAGTGTGAAAAATCTTCAGCAATTACAAATTTAAAAAATGGCTCACTCTTTATTAAAAAAACAAAGAGGAACTATCACAGTATCTATAATGAGACTAATTTTTTAAATATAGATATTGTGAAAGATGCGCCGGATCTCTTTGCCAGTTTTTTCATTGATCTAAGGGATATAAAAACCGAGACCAGAGTAGAGTTGGATAAAGCAGAGATAGTTAAACTTTTTGAAAATCATCTGGCTGGTAATTTCAGCGCAACCAAGGAACTCAAACAGTGTATCCACCCCACAACTAACAGCCAATATGAAAAAGGCATCTAGGAAACGATTGTAAAAAATTCCGGTGACATCATGTCTAACTATTGGCCCCTTTGAGTATGAGTATGAGGTGGTGTACGGTATGTATCGCCAGAGTAGTAGTTCCAGATAGCCACACCACTTATCCCTTGCAAATTCTCTATTAAAACTATAGTGTGACCACCTGGTCATATCATGAAATCACTTGTGTCACCCAAAAATACCTTTCGCAATTTACCGAAAGAGAAGCAGCGCCGGATAACGGCGGCTGCGGTGCACGAGTTTGCCGAATATGGTTTCAAGCAGGCCAGTGTAAACCGGATTGTCAAAGAGACCGGGATAGCCAAGGGCTCCCTGTATCAGTATTTTGCCGGGAAGGAAGCGCTGTATCTCCATGTCTTCACTGACTTTATCGAGCTGGTCAAGCAGACCGTTAAAGAAAACGAAACGACCGACGATGGTGAGGTATTTAGCCGGATCCGTTTTGTGATCGATGCCGGGTTGCAGTTTATCAAGACCCACCCTGAATATTTCCGCCTTTACACCCGACTACTCAGTGAAGAGGGGAGTCCTTATCGCTCGGAGCTGCTGGCCCAGGTTAGATTTTTTCCGATTGAATATTTCGAGCCCCTGATCAGGAAAGGGCAGGATGAGGGGGCGATCCGGACCGATGTTGCAGTTGAGCTGATTGTGTTCATGATCGATGCGGTTCTTGATCGATTTTTGCTGGCAACTTCCAGTGGGCAGAGCAGGGAAAGTATTTGTCCGGTTGAGCCCGGCAAGCCAGAGATCGTCATCGAGCAGATCATCAGATTGCTTGCAGGTGGTATGGCTGTGCCGACAAACTAATAGTTACATTTTCGTTTTATATAAATTTTAGATAGTGGAGCAGAGAAGATGGATAAGATGGTTGCAGAGGCAGGACTGGGCGATATCCTTGGCAAGATCCGAGCAGGGGAGCGCCTTAGTACTGATGATGGATTGCGGCTCTATAAATCACCTAATCTCTTGGCGGTTGGTTATCTGGCCAATATTGTCCGGGAACGATTGAATGGTGATAAGGCCTATTTTATCTATAACCAGCATATCAATTATTCGAATATCTGCACCAATCTCTGTAAATTCTGCGCCTTTGGCAAGGACAAGGATCACGACCAGGCCTATGAGATGACGGTCGAAGATGTGAAGAACAAGGTTCGGGAGCGGCTTGATGAACCGATTAACGAAATTCATCTGGTTGGTGGCATTCACCCGGATCTGCCCTACTCGTATTACCTAGAGATGCTTGAGGGCATCAAAGAGGTCAGGCCGGAGATCCATATCCAGGCCTTTACCTGTGTTGAGATCGCCCATCTGGCCGAATTAGCCGACCAGTCGGTGGCAGATACCCTCAAGGATCTGATGAAGGCCGGTCTGGGCTCAATTCCCGGCGGCGGCGCCGAAGTCTTCAGCCCCAGAATCCGTCAGTTGACCTGTGAGAAGAAACTATCCGGCGAGGGCTGGATCGAGGTAGCCCAGACCGCCCATAAGGTGGGGCTTAATAGCAATGCCACTATGCTCTACGGCCATATTGAAAGTCTGGAGGAGCGCATCGAACATCTGGATATGCTCCGTAAGGCCCAGGATGAGACCGGCGGCTTTCTGACCTTTATTCCGCTGGCCTTCCATCCGAAAAATACCGAGCTGGCCGATCTTGCCAAGACCACCGGCATTGAGGACCTGAAGAATATCGCCGTGGCCCGCTGTTTTCTCGATAACTTCCCCCATATCAAGGCCTACTGGGTGATGATTGGCCCGAAGATGGCCCAGGTGGCCCTGTCCTTCGGCGCCGACGATGTTGACGGGACGGTCAAGGAGGAGCGTATTACCAAGATGGCCGGCGGAGAATCAGAGCAGGCCCTGAGTGACACCCAACTAATCAGGCTGATCCGCGAGGCTGGCCGTCAGCCCATCGAACGGGACACCCTCTATAAGACAATCAAGGCCTACTAAGATGACGATGGAACAGATCAACGATAAGATTCTGGCCGGTCAGCGAATTACGGTGGCAGAGGGGTTGCAGCTTGCCCAGGAAGCAGATCTGCACCAACTCGGTTTTCTGGCCGATGCGGTTAAGCGCAGGCTCCACCCGGAATCGTTCATTACCTACGTGGTTGACCGCAATATCAATTATACGGATATCTGTATCTCGGCCTGTAAGTTCTGTGCCTTTTTCAAGGCCCCGGAAGATGAGACCGGTTATGTCCTGACTAATGAAGAGCTGGGCCGGAAGATTGAGGAGACCAAGGCCTTGGGGGGGACCCAGATTCTTCTTCAGGGAGGATTACACCCCGATAAACCCCTCGAATTCTACGAAGAGATGTTACGCTTCATCAAGGGTCACGATATCCATATCCATGGCTTTTCTCCCCCGGAAGTCTGCCATTTTTCCGAGATCTCCGGGCTATCGGTTCATGACGTTATTGTCAGACTACAGAAGGCCGGACTTGATTCAATTCCCGGCGGTGGCGCCGAGATTCTCAACGACAGGGTCCGAAGTGAGAGTGCCCCCCGTAAATGTAACGCCGATCAATGGCTTGGGGTTATGGAAGAGGCCCATCAGCTGGGGATGCGCACCACTGCCACCATGATGTTCGGTCATATCGAGACCATGGCCGAACGGTTTGAGCATCTCGACCGTCTCCGCCAGCTGCAGGACCAGACCGGTGGTTTTACCGCCTTTATTCCCTGGCCCTTCCAGCCGGCCAACACGGTGCTCGACTGCCTGCCAACGGCAACCGCCGTTGAATATCTGAAAATGCTGGCCCTGTCGCGAATCTTTCTTGATAATTTCGCCAATATTCAGGCCTCCTGGGTGACCCAGGGGCCCAAGATCGCCCAGGTATCACTCTTTTTCGGGGCCAATGACTTCGGCAGCACCATGATCGAGGAAAACGTGGTCGCGGCGGCAGGGGTTGGCTTTCGCCTTTCCGAACAGGAAATTCGCCAGCTGGTCGAAGGGGCCGGCTTTACCCCTCACCAACGCACCATGGACTACACTTTGGTAGAACAAGCAGGATGAATGATTCTGGCGGTTATCTGCATAAAGCGTCTTATCTGATCCCGGTGTCATCTGACTCGAATCTGCCGACTGTGATTACGAACGGTGCGGTCCTCACCGAAAACGGCCGGATTACGGCGGTTGGTTCTTACGCGAAACTGCGCGGAGCTGACGCACTTGAGGTTGATCACGGGACAGCCGTGCTGATGCCGGCCCTGGTCAATTGCCACAGTCATCTGGAGCTGTCTTATCTTGCCCGACTGGGGCAGGGGGCCAATAATCAAGCAGGAGATATAACCGGCTGGATCAAAACACTGCTTACTGAAAGGGAAAAGGAGCATGATCCCCAGGAAGTCGAGATGGCCGCCTGGCAGGCTTTGGCCCGTCTCTATGCCGGTGGTTGCCGGGGCTTGTTGGATATCGGAAATCTGCCCGCAAGCCGGGATATCGCTAAAAGGTTCAAGGTCAACAGCCGATTTTTTCAGGAGATCCTTGGTTTAACCAGTCCCGGTATTGAAGCGGGTTTGGCCTTAATTGACTCGGTTAAAGATGATCCCGAATTATTCTATACCGCCCATGCGCCATACTCAACCGCACCAGAGTTGCTTAAGCAGTTAAAAGCCCGGGCCAACCGGCATGGTCATCTATTTCCAATCCACGTTGCCGAATCAACCGATGAAATGGAGTTTCTGGCTACCGATCAGGGACGTTTTAGAGCTTTTCTTGAAGAAAGGGGAGCCCTGGACGATTCTTTTCAGACTCCGGGGCAGAGCCCTATCGCCTATCTGGACAGCCTTGGCGTCCTTGATGAACGGACCCTATGTGTCCACTGCGTTCATTGTGATGCGGATGATATTGCCATTATGGCCGAACGGCAGGTCAGAGCCTGTATCTGCCCCGGCTCTAATCGTTTTCTTGGCGTAGGTACCGCTCCGGTCCCGCAACTGCTTGAGAGTGGCATCGACCTGGTCCTTGGCACCGACAGTTTAACCAGTAATCCCCACCTGAGTCTCTGGGAGGAGATGCGGGTGCTCTCGCAGGATCATCCCGGTCTTAAGCCGCTTGATATAATCAGGATGGTCACCAGAAACGGGGCTGAGTTCATGGGGCTTGCCAAAGAGCTTGGCTCTCTCACACCCGGTTGTTCGGCCAGCTTCCTGGCCGTTAGCGGCGATTTGCCCGAAAATGGTAGCGGTAGTAAGATCCTTAAGTGGTTGGTGTCGGCGGGGCTGAAAATTACCACCGAGTGGGTCGAATAGCATATGACTAATTCCCCTGTTGCCGCCCGGATCGGCATGGTTAATTTCATCAACACCGCCCCCTTGTACGAAGTGTGGCAGCGAACGGTCCAGAAGCCCGAATGGCAGATCACCGAAGCGGTGCCCTCGGTTCTTAATAACCTGCTCAATGAGGGGAGGCTGGATCTGGGCTTCATCTCATCCCATGAGTACGCCCTCCATCCGGAGAAGTACCGGATCCTTAGGGATCTTTCCATCTCTGCGACCGGCGCAGTAGGCAGCGTTTTTCTGTTCAGCAGGCAGGAACCGCAAAAACTTGATGGCGCTAAAATCCTTCTCTCAACCCAATCTCAGACCTCGGTTTATCTGGTCAGGATCATTCTCGAAGAATTTTACGGGGTCAAACCAGTTTATGTAGATGGTTTGATAAGTGATCATGGCGCTGATCTTGATGATTTCGCCGGGATGCTGGCCATTGGCGACGAAGCCCTGCGGATCAATGTTAGTGAGGAATTTCCGATCAAACTCGACCTCAGCCGGGTCTGGCATGAGCGAACCGGTTTCCCCTTTGTCTTTGCGGTATGGGCTGTCAGGGAGGATTATTACAATAAAGCACCTGCTGTTGTTGCCGAAATTCACCAGGAGTTATTGCGTTGCGTAATCGAAGGTCGTAATGATCTACGCTCGATAAGCTCGCTGGTTGCTCCGCGGATCCCGATGCCCGCCCAGGAATGCTTTAATTATTTAAAATGCATCGAGTATGATCTTGGTAACGAGAAAAAACAGGGCTTAAGCCTTTTCTGTAAATATCTGGCCAAAAGAGGCGAGGGAAGTGGTAACTCCTTACCGTTGAAGATCTGTGATTAACCGCGCCCATCTGGCTTTTTGTTAGATAATTAACTCATGAAATGAGAATAAAGGAGTCAGTATTCAGGTAAGCGCCCAAAATCTTCGCTTGTCTGCGAGACTCCGGAGAAAATGCTTTAAATTAGTTAGTCTGACTACTATCAGAAATTTATATAAAGGAAAATAAAGAACTCTATGAACACCCCGGACGATAAAAAGAAATTTGTCAGAGAAAAATTCTCTTCGATAAGTGGCGACTACGATTTTCTTAATTCACTGCTCAGCTTCAATGTTGACTGTTACTGGCGCTGGATCACCACCAGGATGCTCAGCGAGTATCAGGAAGGCACCGTCCTCGATCTCTGTGCCGGGACCTTGCCCTTGTCTCTGGAGTTGACCCGGCAGGCCCCGCAACGCCGGGTCTTGGCGGTAGATTTCTGCGAGGATATGCTGCTGGCCGGTCTCAAAACGATGCCGACTGATGAAAGAAGGGCGCGGATCATGCCGGTTTGCGGTGATGGCGAAAAGATTCCCGCCCAGAGTGATAGCTGCTGGGGAATTACCGTGGCCTTCGGCGTTAGAAATCTGGCAAATACCCAGGACGGCCTTAACGAAATGTATCGGGTTCTGAAAAAAGAGGGCAAACTGCTGATTCTGGAATTTTCCCGACCCCAGAATCCCATCATGAAACCACTTTACAATTTCTATCTGAATAAAGTTTTACCAAAACTGGCCGGTCTGGTCTCCGGCGACAAGGAGGCTTACGAGTATCTTGCCAGCTCAATCGCCAAATTTTATGAGCCCTCGGAACTCTTGGGCATGATGAAAGATGCGGGTTTCAAAGAAGCATGGCGCCGGCCTCTGACTTTTGGCATCGTTACCATCTATGTGGGTGAAAAATGAGTGCTAAAAAAGTGATCCTTGCCATTACCGGGGCCAGCGGTTCCCTGTTAGCCATTGAGTTTTTAAAGCTCATGGATGCAAACGAGATCGAGGTTCATGCCATGATCTCTGATGCCGGCCGTAAGGTCCTGGAATTGGAAGAGGAGAAAACCTGGGGCGACATCAAGGATCTTGCCACTACCTGGCATGATGTTCATGATTTTACCGCCCCCATGGCCAGCGGCTCCGCGCGCTTTGCGGCAATGGTTGTTTTGCCTTGCAGCATGGGGACTTTGGCGGCGATCGCTAACGGCTTCTCCGGCAATCTTATCCATCGGGCCGCTGATGTTACTTTGAAAGAGCGACGCCCCCTGCTTGTAGCGGTTCGCGAGACTCCGTTCAACCGGACCCACCTGCAAAACATGTTGAATCTCCATGATGCCGGGGCAACGATCTGTCCGCCGATGCCGGCCTTTTACCATAAACTTGGGTCATTCCAGGAGATGGCCAGGGTTTTCGCTGGCAGACTTGCCGATTTGTTAGACATTGAAATCGAAGATCAACCACGGTGGGGGCAGTAGATTTTAAAAGTGAGGAGATAACAAAACATGTTCAAGAAGATCGTTGTTCTGCTTGAGATGATCAAGTTCAAACATACTGTTTTTGCCCTGCCGTTCGCCTTAATGGGGGCCTTTCTGGCCGGGCGCACTGTCCCGGATGGGGTGACATTCTGCTG
The DNA here is from genome assembly GCA_039714535.1 of Thermodesulfobacteriota bacterium. Taxonomy (GTDB): domain Bacteria; phylum Desulfobacterota; class Desulfobulbia; order Desulfobulbales; family JAGXFP01; genus JAGXFP01. The sequence goes on from JBDLJC010000037.1 coordinate 26,087, forward strand.
GATAATCCTGGCCATGGTCGGAGCCAGGACCAGTGCGATGGGCTTTAACCGAATAGTAGACCGTCGTTTCGATCACCAGAACCCCAGAACCGCTGAACGGGCCATTCCGGCCGGGGCTGTAAAGGTATGGGAAGCGTGGGCCATGGTGATTCTGGCCGCCGGCCTGTTTTTCTTCGCCTGTTATAACCTGAACTGGTTGACCTTGGTTATCTCTCCCTTCGCTCTGGGACTGACCTTCTTATATTCATTAACCAAAAGATTTACCTGGCTCTGCCACGTGGTTCTCGGGGCGGCGCTGGCTTTTTCGCCGTTGGGGGGCTGGGTTGCAGTAAACGGTTCATTGACCGGTTTCCCTTATGCCCTGTCGCTTGGGGTTTTGTTCTGGGTGGCTGGCTTTGACACGGTTTATGCCTGTCTCGACGCTGATTTCGACCGTGGTGCCGGGTTGTTCTCACTGCCGGCCAGGTTCGGCCGGGAAGGGGCCTTTAAACTGGCAGTCCTGCTCCATGTCATCGCCTTTATCTTATTCACGCTGACCGGCAGCCAGATGGACCTGCACCTTATCTACTACCTGGGGTTGCTAATAACGGCAGGCGCTCTCTTTTATCAGCATCTGATCGTCAATCCAAAAGATCTAAGCCGGATCAAGATGTCATTTTTTTCGATGAACGGCCTGATAAGTCTTACTCTATTCGGGGTTACCTGGCTTGATCTGATAATTTATTAGTATTCAGAAGCCAGGCGTTAGAAGTCAGAATAAGCGATTCCCTTGCCTTTCTCCCGAATACAGACTCCTGAATTCTGCTTTCTACAATGTGATACCGATAGCGGCCGCGCCGAGCATTGGCGCTTTCAGGTTGGTAATTATATGTACGGGTATATCGGCTAGCAGACTCGACATACGGCCTTTGTTCAGAAATGCTTTAAGAAAATTACTTGAATCAAGAATCCCGGTGATTCTCGGCGGGATGCCGCCGCCGAGATAAACTCCGCCATGGGCCATAACCTTGAGGGCCATATTGCCTGCCTCAGCGCCAAGGATAGAGGCAAATAATTCCAGAGTTTTGCGGCAAAGCGGGCAGGCCTGTCCCCCATCCATAGCCATGGCGACATCGATTATTACCCTGCTCCAATCCCCTGTCTTGGCAAACCTCTCCAGCAGCCATTCCGGTTCCCGGTCAGGTGTGGATTCTTTCAAAAATCTGTAGATGTTAACGATTCCCAATCCAGAGCAGACCTGTTCAGAGCTGACATGACCGATTTTATCTTGCAGATAGGCGAGCAACTCCAATTCCAAAGAGTTTGAAGGGGCAAAATCACAATGACCGCCTTCTGAAGGATAGGAGGTGAAACCATTACCATCATTTTTACAGAGGAAAGCCTCGCCCAATCCGGTCCCAGGCGAAATAACGGCCTTGTTGCCATTTTCCCGGCGAAGCCCTTTATTCAACTGGTATAGATCGCTTTCTTGTAATAAAGGCACCGAGGCCGCAGCTGCCTCAAGATCGTTGACCAGCTCAATCTTTTTGATGGCGAGATCTTGGGCAAGTTTCGGTCCATCAATTAGCCACGGCAGGTTAGTGGTGGTGGACTGGTTATCCAGAACCGGGCCGGGTACCCCTATACAGGCCGAATCGACATCACAGTCACATCTGTCGAGAAAGTATTGCAGCAGCTCGGCGGCACTGGCGAAATCCTTGCTAACCAGCGAAGCTTCTTTGGTCGGTAAACGGGGAGAATCTTTGGTGGAGAAGATACCCAGATTGGTTTTTGAGGCGCCGATATCGACAGCCAATATGTTTTTCTTACTGTTCATCTTAAGGGTGCTCCCAAAAAACATTGCATTATGTTAGATAGTAGGATTTATCCATGGTGCTGTCAAAAAAACATTGATCAATCTTGCTGGTTGCCTTGATTAATTATCAAAGGTATTATCACTGACGTTTAATTAATTTAACAAAGACAATGGCCGGAATGATCGGTCGATAACTACCAGGGAGACAGGAATTATGAGCGACAAAATGGTTAAACAGGATCTTATGCTAATGGTAGCTTTGGCAGCTTTGGTGGTAGGCTTTCTGGTTGGGGTGGTCTTCAGCAGCATGCAGTCCGTCAAGGTAACCCCCCAGGTTGCCCAACAACAGCAATCATTACCGCCAGGACAGCAGGGCGCAGGTGTCTCACCAGCCCAAGCCAGTCAGATCCTCTCTCTCGAGAATGAAGTTGCGGCAAATCCCCAGAACCTCCAGGCTTGGACCAGTCTTGGCCATGTCTACTTTGATACGCAGCGTTTCACCAAAGCGATTATTGCCTATAATAAATCGCTGGAACTTGACCCTAATAATGCTGATGTCTGGACTGACCTTGGTGTAATGTACCGACGTAACAAACAGTTTAATGAAGCTATCAACGCCTTTGAGCGAGCAACCAGCCTGTCGCCGACCCATGAGCAGTCAAGATTTAATAAAGGCATCGTCTTGCTTTATGATCTGAATGATAAAGCGGCTGCCAGAAAGGCCTGGGAAGAATTGCTGACGATCAACCCTGTCGCGCTCGCGCCCAATGGGCAAACGGTAAAAGAGATGCTTGCAACTATTGAGTAACTTTTTAAGACGATATTTGTTCTTTGAAGCCGGGTATATTGTTTAGTTGACACAATATCCCCGGCTTTTTTGGGGAATTTATTGTGTTCAGTTGAAAGTGGTTCTGCTACGGCATGAAGATCTTGTCCTTTCCCAGAGTTATGCAACCTTGCTGGGGGAGAGAGCATCTTGACCGCTAAGCTCAGCGATATCCTACCTGCCGGGCTCAGATAAATGCCGGTCGCCAGCCACCGCCGCAGTCATAGCGTCCGGCCAGGGTCTGCCAGCTGATCAGACCAGAGAGGACCTCATCCATCCTGACCAGCCATTCCCGGCTGGCTTCATCAACCTACAATTCATCTCTTATTTGCAGATAGCATTCAACTGCGCGGTTATAGCGGTTATAATGGTCGGCACATTCGGCCAAAGCTCGGCCGAGATCTCCCCCCAATCTCTGCTGGATAATCAGGATAAGGTTAAATGGAGCCGGCTCATTCTGTTCCTTGGTAAAGGAGAAGGTATCGTTGGCCAGGAAAATAATCCGGGCGGCCTGTTCCAGGAAAGCTTCGACCAGAGTGGAAGCGGGGCGGAGGCAAGGTCTTCCGGTCTTGGCCAGCTCACCGAGATATAGAGTCGGGATGGCCCCGGAAGAAAAATGGCGAATATTCAGATATTGATCGATACCAATTCCAGCCTTATGCTGTTCATTTTGTCTGCAGACCAACTCTTCGGTGATCCCTTTGAACAACCAGTCCGACATGGCGGCGCAGAACCGCCGGTGCCAGCTGTCCAGCGATAATAGTTGCAAACGGTGACCTATCTCGCTAGCGACGCTAATGGAGACATTAGTCGTGCCACTTGGCTGCTGATCGGCCAGGGCTGTCGAATAAATCTCGAATTGGCGACTGTTGCCGGCGGTTGCCGGGGGAAGATCAGCCATTGATTCAAGGCCGTCATCGAGCAGGAACCACCACGCCATAAAATCAGAAAGGAGCTGTGCGGCATCTTCGTCGGCCTGGGGGTAAACCAATACAGAAAACAGGCCAGGATTAAGGCCAGCCTGGGTTTCTTCTGCCCGTGAATTATCGGTCAGGAGACGATTTGTTCCGCACCAGGCCACGGTCCTCGCCTGCAAAAGACGGGCATCGGCTCTGCGAGGCAGGCAGCAGCTGCCGGTCGGATGGCGAAGGATAAGGTCTTGGCCGCTACTCAACGGGATCTTCCTCTAATTTAAGGAGAAAATTTGTCACCCTACTGTTGCGAATCGTTCTATTCCATTAAGTGGTTTTGCCCTTACAGCCTACCCGAAAGATAAGACACGTCACCATCCTGAGTATTCCTTTTGGGCGGGACGAATGATAAAACGCTTTCTGAATGGGTAATAGATCTAACTTGCTGCTCTTATCTCTAAACTCTCCGAGAGGCATGGCGAGATAGGGGGGTGCCAGCAAGCCTGGATCAGCTGTGCTCCCTGGTCTTGAGGAAGGTGATATCAGGAAATAATTCCATGGTTCGTGTTAACCGCCAGTTGCTGTCGGCCAGGTAGGTGAGATGGCCTTCGGCATCCATCGCCAGATTGGCCTGTTGTTTTGCTTTCAACTCGTCCAGTTTCTGCCGGTTATCGCAGGTAATCCACCGCGCGGTGCTGTAGTTGATTGCCTCGTAAATCGCATTGACCCCGTATTCCGCTTTGAGGCGGGCCATGGTCACATCGAACTGCAGAACGCCAACGGCGCCGAGGATATAGTCGCTGCCCAGAATAGGTCGGAAAACCTGGACCGCACCCTCTTCGGCTAATTGGATCAGCCCTTTATTTAACTGTTTGGTTTTCAGGGGATCCTTGAGGATGACCCGCCGAAAATGCTCAGGCGCGAAGTTCGGGATACCGGTAAATTTCAGCAGTTCCTTGTCAGTGAAGGTGTCGCCGATCTTGATGGTGCCGTGGTTGTGAATGCCGATGATGTCGCCGGGAAAGGCCTCTTCGACATTGCTCCGATCCTGGGCCATAAAGATAGTGGCATTGGCCAGGGCGACATCCTTGCCGAGCCGATGGTGCCTGACCTTCATGCCCCGGGTAAATTTACCGGAACAAATCCGGAAGAAGGCGATCCGGTCGCGGTGGGCCGGGTTCATGTTGGCCTGAATTTTAAAGGTGAAACCGGAAAAGGCGGTTTCTTCGGGATCAACGAGGCGCTCGGCCGCCATTCGGGGACCGGGAGCAGGGGCCAGCTCGACAAAGGAATCAAGCATCTCTTTGACCCCGAAGTTGTTAATAGCGCTGCCAAAAAAGACCGGGGTCTGGCTGGCCTTGAGGTACTCACTATGTTCAAAGGGGTTGGCGGCCCCTTCCAGTAATTCGATGTCTTCCCGCAGTTGCTCGGCCTGGTCGCCAAGCAGTTTATCCAGTTGCGGATCGTCTAACCCTTTGACCACCACGGTATCCTGGGGTCTGGTGTCCTGGCTGGGCGTGAAGAGGTGCAGTTCCTGGCGATGAATATTGTAAACCCCCTTGAAACTTTTGCCCATGCCGATGGGCCAGGAAAGCGGGGTGCATTCGATCTGGAGTTTTTCCTCGATTTCGGCCAGGATGTCGAGAGGGTCCTTGCCTTCTCGATCCAACTTATTGATAAAGGTAATTACCGGAGTATTGCGCATCCGGCAGACTTCCATCAACTTCTCAGTTTGTTTTTCGACACCTTTGGCGTTGTCAATAACCATCAGAGCGCTGTCAACGGCAGTGAGAACCCGGTAGGTATCTTCGGAGAAATCTTGATGGCCGGGGGTGTCGAGCAGGTTTATCTCGAAATCATGGTAGTTGAATTTCATTACCGAGGAGGTCACGGAAATCCCGCGTTCCTGTTCGATTGACATCCAGTCACTTACAGCATGATTGGCGTTTTTCCGCGACTTGACAGCCCCTGCCATCTGGATAGCGCCTCCGAAGAGTAATAATTTTTCGGTTAGGGTTGTTTTACCTGCATCGGGATGACTGATTATGCCGAAGGTGCGGCGTCGCTGGATTTCTTTCTTTAATTTGCTACTCATTTGCTGCCTGTTATAATCAGATGGTTGAATAAGCCGGTTAGTTGGATGACAAAAGATAGCTTCGGGTAAATGCTAAATCGTGGTTGTTCCCAACTTTTTAGTGTTTAAGCGGGATTCCTCTATACTCTATTCTGGTTCCGGCAACAACAAAATAAACGCCAGTTGAGTAAAGATTTGCCATTGCATCGGAAGCGTATTTAAAAGACCTTCTTTACAGATTGATAGGGATTTTATTATAGTCGCTACTCTCATTTGTAACCGGGCTGAGGTTGAGCTGGCTCTCTGTTTATGAGCTCCTTAATTTCAAGACTAACTATCTCATCTGGGGCAAAACAACATGATCGGTGAAGATAAAGATGAACTGGCTGCTCCGGTGGAGTGCTTGCGGTGCGGAACCTGTTGCCGGCAGGGTGGTCCGGCCTTGCATCGTGAGGATCTCCAGCTTGTAAACAAAGGCCCTCTGTCGTTGACGCAATTGGTTACAATCAGACGTGATGAGCCGGCCCACAATCCCCTCCAGAACAAGGTCTTACCAAGTAGTTCTGAATTCATCAAAATTAAGGGTCAGGGTAACTCCTGGAGTTGTTTGTTTTTTGATCAGGTCAATAACGGTTGCCTTATTTATCGGACCCGGCCCCTGGAATGTCGTCTGCTTTTTTGTCGGGATACCGAGCCATTGGCTGAAATCATGGGACGTGATCTGCTGAATCGGCAGAAACTGCTCCCTGGAAATGACCCGGTTTTACCCCTGCTTGAACGGCAGGAGACAGAATGCTCTTACCGGCTGGTTAATGATCTGTTGTCTGAAGCTGAAAATGGTCGGGCTGATATTAAAGAACGGTTGCTTGATCTTGTCCGCAAGGATTTGACGATCCGTGATGATTTTTTGCGTAATTTCCCAAATCGTCGAGAGGAAGAACTTTTCCTGTTTGGTCGGCCGCTTTTTCTGGTGTTGGCTCCCTATGGATTTCGTCTGGTTGAAAAAGATGGGGTGATTAATCTGGAGCAGAGCAACTCTTAAGACCAGAGCAGGCATGATCTGCCAGATTTGCATTTTATTGTTAAGGAAGCATCTTTAAGACCTTTTAATCTTGACCTTTTTGATGTTTTCCCTTTATTGTCAGAGGTTCTTGCGTCATCAGAAAATCATTCGCGGAATAATTGTATGAAAGGCAATGTCAAAAGAGAATTGATCGGCAATGAGGGGATGGTAATCCTCGATACTGCCCGGCGCTTGATCCGCCGTAACGCGGTCGACAATCTGCTGAAATTGGTTGTTAAGACCCATCCAGCCGATATTGCCTGGGTCTTTCGTCATTTCAATCCCGATGAACGTAAATTCGTCTTCAATATTATTGCCCAGACCGAGTTTTTTGGTGAGTTCCTGAGTGAGCTCGATCAGGCTATTATGCTGGAATTGGTCAGTGACCTGACCCCCAGGTTCATGGCCAATATCATCGAGGAGATGCCCTCCGACGATGCGGCTGACATCCTTGAGGACCTGCCGGAAGATTTTGCCAACGAGATCCGCCAGTTGATGGGCCAGGAAGATCGTGAAGAAGTTGATGAACTTCTTCAGTACCTGCCGGACACCGCCGGTGGTCTCATGTCGCCGGACTTTATGGCCCTTGACGAAGCGCTTAGTGGTGGGGACGCCATTAAGAAGGTGCAGGAACGCAGTGAAGAGATGGAGATGTCCTTTTATCTCTATATCACCCATGGAGATGAAGGGCAGTTGTGCGGGGTGGTCTCATTGCGGGAATTACTGATGCATCCGCCATATCGTTTGCTCAAGAGTATCATGAACCCGAATGTGCTGGCGGTTACCGCTGATACAGATCAGGGCGAGGTTGCCCATATCGTCGCCCAGTATAATCTCTTGGCTATTCCCGTTGTCGATTCGGCCCATAATCTGGTCGGTATTGTCACCGTCGATGACGTAATCGATGTAATCCGCGAGGAGGCCACTGAAGATTTCTTGCAGATGGCCGGCGCCGGTAAGGACCGGGAGATCCTCCTGAAGTCCACCGTTGATAACGCCCTGACTAGGGCGCCCTGGCTGTTCGCAAGTTGGCTGGGCGGTATTATGGCCGTTATGGTTATCAGCTTCTTTGAGGAAGAGCTGGGCAAGGTTTTGGCCCTGGCGGCCTTTATCCCCATTGTCATGGGGATGGGCGGGAATATTGCCACCCAGTCCAGTACCATTGTGGTTCGAGGTATCGCCACCGGCCGGATCAACATGAAGGAGATATCCAAGGTTATCTTCAAGGAGATGCGGGTTGGTCTGCTGCTCGGCTGTTTTTACGGACTGTGTTTGGGTGTTTTGGCCCATTTTGGTTACCTCGAACACGCCAACTTTGGTCTGGTGATCGGTCTCGCTGTCTTTTTTGCCATGACCCTTGCCTCCACAGTCGGTACTTTTGTGCCGCTATTACTCAGAAAACTCGATGTGGACGCCGCCATTGCCACCGGCCCTTTTGTGACCACCGCCATCGATATCCTCGGGGTCTCGGGTTATTTCATGATCGCCAAGTTACTTCTGAATCTATAAGGCGTTATGCATAATCAAGATTTGCCGCCTGGGCGGCGTTTTTCCCCATTCATAGTTATCACCCTGCTCGCGGTGGTTTTCCTCTTCGTTTATTACGATCAGGTGAAGCGGCCTGTCCACGATCCTGATGCCCAGCCCCGGGTGGTGGTTCCCCGTGGGGACCTGGCCACCGATGAACGGAAAACCATTGATCTGTTTAAAGCTACATCGCCATCGGTTGTTTTTATTAACAGTATTGAAGTTCGACGGGGCTTATTCAGTCTGAATGTCTATGAGATGCCCAGGGGCACCGGTTCCGGATTTATCTGGGATGGTGAGGGCCGAATTGTTACCAATTTTCATGTTATCGAGGATGCCAGCAGGGTAGAGGTTACTCTTAGTGATAACACCACCTGGAAAGCTATTCTGGTCGGAGTGGCGCCGGATAAGGATCTTGCCGTTCTGCAAATTTCAGCGCCGTCCAGTCGGATGCAGCCTATCCCCGTAGGTGAATCAGGGTCCCTGTTGGTTGGCCAAAAGGTCTTTGCCATCGGTAATCCATTCGGGCTGGATCATACCCTGACCGCCGGAATTGTCAGCGCTTTGGGCCGCGAGATCAAGGCGGTGACCGGTCGGACTATTCAGGATGTAATTCAAACAGATGCGGCGATTAATCCCGGTAATTCAGGGGGGCCGCTCCTGGATAGTTCCGGACGATTGATCGGGGTTAATACCGCAATATACAGCCCCACCGGCAGTAGCGCCGGGATTGGTTTTGCCGTACCGGTGGCAACGGTTAACCGGGTGGTGCCGCAGATCATCAAATATGGCAAGGTAATTAAACCGGGGATTGGGGTTACCTTGGCCAGTCGCACTATTGCCGAGAAACTTGGCATCAAGGGGGCATTGATTATTAATGTCCAGCCCGGCAGTAATGCAGAAAAGGCCGGGATTCTCGGTACAACCCAACTTCTGGGCGGCATCGTTCTCGGCGATATCATCATCGCAGTTGCCGGCAACAAGGTTGAAGATTATGATGATCTGCGTAACGAACTTGATCGGTACAAGGTTGGCGATACGGTGAATTTGATTATTATCAGAGATGAACAGCCATTGGAAATCAAAATTGACCTTGAGGAGGTTTCCTAAGTGCTCTGGTGGACCAAAGCCATAAGAAGCCTGATTTCATCGGATGAGGGTGAGCGGCTTGATCTCTTCAGAATTTTTCCCGGAACCAGAAGATTTCTGGCAGCGCGTCATCACTATGCCTATTTACGGACCGGCGGCGATGTTCTCTTTGTCCTGGTGGTGATTTCCGGTCTTTTCGGTCCCCGGGATCCCGATAGTAACATTGCGGTTTTTCTGTCCTGGGGCCTGCTTTGGCCTGCCATTGTCTTAAGCTGGTTTTTCGTCGGCCGGATGTGGTGCGGTATCTGCCCCTTTCCGGGTCTGGGCGTTTTTTTACAGCGGCGGGGACTTAGCCTTAACCTGCCGGTCCCGAAATTTCTCCAGAAGTACGGGGTTTACACCTCGGTCTTTCTTCTGGCCCTGATTATCTGGATCGAGGTAGTGGCGGGGCTTGACCGCTCCCCGGTCGGCACCTCTTATTTTGTTCTGTCTATTACCGCCGGCGCCGCTTTCTTCGCGGTTCTTTTCCCCGGTCAGTCCTGGTGCCGTCACCTCTGCCCGTTGGGTCGGATCAGTGGTGCAGCAGCGACCTTGTCCGTCACCGAATTCAGGCCAGATCATGAGAAATGCCGGGTCTGCAAGACTTTTGCCTGTAAGAAAGGGCTAGAAGGGAAAAGAGGTTGCCCGGTTTATTTGGGCGCCTACAGCGTCCAGAACAATCTCCACTGTTTGATCTGCGGCCACTGTCTGCCCCTTTGCGACTTGGATTCTCCCCAGTTGTTGCTGCGGAATCCCTACTCCGAATTGATCCGTAACAAGGGCCGTTATATCACCTGCTCTTATATAGTTCCGTTCCTGATCGGCTCGCAGTTGGCCAGATTTTTCCGCCACTCCGAGTATTATGGCTTATTCGAGTCATGGCTGAACCTGCCCGACACCATGGCTTTCAGTCTGTTGCTGGTGGCGGCTTTCGCAACTGTTCTTGCCCTGATCAAGTTCGGTTCACATCTTTTCGGGATCAATGAAGATCCCATGTTTGGCAAGTTTTCACCGCTGGTGCCGATCTTGATTCCAATGGCTTTTACCGGTGAGTTGGTTTACAGAATGTCATATTTTGCGGCCGGGATAGGTGATTTTATCCCGACAATAGGTCGCCAATTTGGGGTCCAGGGGTTGAAGGAGATGTTTTTCCGGATCCCGGATTTTCCGGTTCAGATCCTTTCTGCTTTTTTCTTGCTGAACGGGGCCATTGCTGGCGTTTATATCCTCTGGCGCATGTGCCTGGAAGACTTTGAGGGTGTGGTCCGGCTAAAGAACTTCATTGTGATTAATTTGCTGATTGTTTTAATCCTTACCGCATATCTGGCCGTTATCTTTTAATCGGGATGATTTAGTGGAAGCTTTCGGCTTTGCGACTTTTTCCTTTCCTCTCCTCCTTTTTTTTGCAAGTAGTTACATGGTTTGAACCATAAGCAATCAAGGGATTGTTTTTCAAAACATCTCACCCTGCTGGTGAGACGATTTAGACGATTCTGTCGCAGATACAGGTGGTTGGCATAGCAAAGTATCGCCACCACCTCCAGCTATATCTCACTCCGGTAATTCAAATCTTGTCTCTATTATGATGTACTGTAGAAATTTTAAGTTTTGAGGATAGTTGTTTTCTTATGATGTTGCCATGAAAGCTTAAAAATGGCCTATCGAAAAGATGGCAACCGCTTCGTTTTTTCTACGCCTATTATAGTACAACAAATTTAGCTGTTATTACATCAATTCCAAGTCTTCGAGCCAACCGGCTTTTTCAGTCAGATGGCCCATGAGAATACGCGAAGCTTCTTCGGGATGTTCCGGCCGGGAATGAATTTGGCTCATCACCAAAATATCGTCTTTGCGTCCGCAAATTTCGATTTTTCCGATGTCATGCCCCATGATGAACTTGAAACGCTTGGCATAGCCATCCAGGCCGCGCTTGGCTTCTGACACAATATCCACACCGCGCTTCAGGGGTACCTGGAAATGATGGCGCACCCGCGAAACGGGCATGCACTGATACAGGTAGTAAGGGTTCACGCCGATGCGGACCAATCCGTTCATTAAATCTTCAAGATTTTTTACGGTATCGTTTATGCCCTTAAGAAATACGGTTTGATTGTTGACGGTAATGCCGGCGCTACGGATACGTCTCACAGCTTCCTCTGACAGGTCGGTAATTTCGTTGGCATGGTTGAAGTGGGTCGGGATATAGAGAGTTTTGTGCTGGTTGAAA
>JBDLJC010000038.1:0-36322 GCA_039714535.1 Thermodesulfobacteriota bacterium
ACCAAACGGCCTCCCCCTTAAAAATCTTAATATCGATTCTTCTAAGTTTAAGCTTGCCAACCGTTAGATCTAGCAACCAGACCATTATTACCAACCACCAGACACTCACAGCCGGGCTGACCATTGATGAACCTTATACCGGCAGTCGGCTGCATCACAAAGACGCTGGTCGACAGGGCATCGGCATCCATCACGGTATCGGCCTTGATCGTAACACTGGCGGCAATCTCCGGGGAGAGGCCGGTACGACCATCAACGATATGATGGAAAACCATCTCCCGATCATAGAAGATTTCGTAATTGCCAGAGGTGGCGATGGCGCCGCTGGTCATTCTAATCACGTCTGGATACTGTTTCTGCTTGGCTGGATCCTGGATGGCGACGGTCCACGGTTTGCCCTTAGCAGCCGCGCCGCTGGTCCTGATATCACCGCCAGCATTAATCAGGTGGTTGTCGATACCCTTAGCGGCCAGCAACTCGGCAGCCCGATCGACAATATAACCCTTGGCGATACCGTCGAGGGTTATGCCCATCCCCTCCTGCATAAAGCGGATGTTGCCACCCTCCAGCCGAAGATGCTCGGCGCCTACCCGCTGCAAAACGGCCTCTACCTCTGAGTCAGTCGGCTTACCACCACCCTTAAAACTGCTTTTGTAAAGATCGACCAGGGGCTTGACTGTTATGTCGAAAGCGCCGTTGGTCTGACGATTGTAATAAATCGAACGGGCAACCATTTCCACAACTTCCCGGGGAGCATCTTGCAGGATGCCACTGGTGTTAAGCGCACTGACCGGAGAGCTGCTGTCGTAACGGCTGAGGACCGCGCTCAAACGATCCATCTCCTCGAAGGCCAGACCAATAGCATTTTCAGCCTCATCCCGGGAAGAATGGATTGCGGTAATCGAGACATAGGTTCCCATAGCCAGTCTGGTCCGGGAAACTTTATATTCCTTGCTGCCGAACAATACGGCTTCGGCTTGCTCAACCGGGAGCAGGGAGGCAGTAGCCACCCCAAGCCCGAGCAGGCCGGAAAGTTTCAGGAATGATCTTCTTCTCGAATCAAATTTGGCTTGGGCATCAGTGGAAATTTTCATCATCTTCCTCTTCTGGGAATAAAATGGGACCTTAATCACGAGGCCATCTTCAATGGCGTTGGTTCCCTGGCGATAATCTGCCGGCCTTCATAATATCTGAAAATCTTGCGGGGACATTTCTCAACACATACTTCCTTGCATTCCGGACCATAGTCGAGGCATTTGGGCTGATCGATCTTGATCAAACCGCCCTCATAGCTAACCGCCTCGGCCGGACAAACCTTAACGCATTTCTGACAGGAGATACAGCCAACTTCGCAGACCTTCATGACATTCTTGCCAAGGTCCTTGGTGCTGCACGGCTCAAAAACCCGGGCCTTCAGGGTCATCAACTCGATAACCTGTTTGGGGCAGGCCTTGACGCAGGTCCCGCAGCTGACGCATTTATCGGGGTCAACCACCGGAAAGCTCTCGACCATGCTGATGGCGTCAAAGGGGCACGCCTCGGCGCACTCACCAAGACCGATACATGAATATTGACAGGCCGACGGCCCGCCGAAGCCGAGATTAGCGGCAGTACAAGAGGCAAAGCCAATGTACTCATGCTTGTGACTGACCCGGCCCTCTATCCGGGAACAGCGTACCACCGCGATCATGTCGTCCATGGCCGCCATCTTCTTGCCGGTCAGATCAGCCACCCGTTCGGCAACCTGCTCCTTGCCCGGATAACAGAGATTGGGAGGCACATCCGGATCATTGACCACCGCAATGGCATAACCCTCACAACCGGGATAACCGCAACCGCCGCACTGGGCGCCGGCCAGAGACTCGAGAACCTCCTCGACCACCGGATTGATTTCTACGGCGAATTTATGCGCCGCCAGGGCCAGACCGATCCCAAAGAAAAGACCGATGCAGACCAGCAGGGCAACACCACCTAAAGCTATTTGTACTAATGCTGGATCCATATATCACCTGAACATAAAAGGCTTACTGTCCTAGAACAGGGAAAGCCCGGAAAAACCCAAAAATGACAGAGCAAACTGTCCGGCCACCACAAAAGCAATCGGGATGCCTTTAAAGGTCGGAGGAATATTGGCGAGCTCCATTCTCTCCCGAACCGCACTCATCAGATAAAGGGCCAGCAGAAAACCGGTGCCGGCCCCGAAAGACAACATAAACGATTCATAAAAATTATATTCGTTATCAGCCAGAATCAACGGCACCGCAATGATAATACAGTTGGCGATAACCAGGACCAGATAAACCCCGAAGGCATTGAACAGGATCGGGTTGACCTTGCGGAGGACGGTATCGACGGCTTGGACGGTAAGGGAAACCAAGCCGATAAAAACCACAATCTGCAGAAAATTGAGGTCGAAAGGCTTCAGGAAGAACTGGTAGAAGAACCAGCTCATGATCGCGCTCACCACGATAACGATGGTAAAGGTAATACCCATGCCCTTGGCCGTGTCCATCCGCTTCGAAGTGCCGAAAAAGACACATAACCCTAGGTATTTGGTAAAGACAAAGTTATTGATCAGCATCGCCCCGATCAGGATCGACAACAGGTAGCCCAGATAGGATTTGCTGACTTTGAACGTTTCCAGAATCGAGGGGGTTATATTCTTGACTGAGACCACATGGGTCTGGGTCGTGTTGAGCGGTTCGGTAAATTTGAGCACCGCCGAGCGGCCATCTTCGGCAATCTCAATCTGATGTAAGCTCAGGCGGATATCTGGATCAGGCTCCTCATAGACTATGTAGTTGTCAAGGCTACTGGCCACGGTGCGGTCAACCGCCTTGGCGAAATTGACAATGATCTCATTGCCTTCCTCACCGAAGGATTTACCGGTGATCAGTTCCGCCTGGGCCAGGGCCGGCAGACTGCAAAAAAGGAGCAGCGCCAGCAGTATGCGTTTTATCATCACATTCGTTCTCATAATCAGCCCTGGATTGCCTTGGCTCGTTTGTAAACGATCTCGATATAATTAAAAAATGCCATCATCAGCCCGACGCAGAAGAAGCCGGCAAAGGGCAGGACGAAAAAGAGCAGCGGTTTAAAACCGAGGACATCGTAGCCCAGAACTGTGCCCAGGCCGAGCAACTCCCGGACAAAACCCAAGGCCATCATCCCGGCCATGAAACCCAGGCCCATACCAACCCCATCCCAGAAAGAGGAAGTAACCGACTCTTTGCAGGCGAACATCTCAAGGCGCATGGTGATGATGGCAAAGGCGACGATCAGCTTGACGAAGATGCCCATCCGGGCATACGCCTCCGGCAGGTAAGCGGCCAGAACCATATCGATGATCGTCACCCAGGTGGCAATGGTCAGGGTATAGGTAGGAATCCTGATGCGCGGGTGGATCATGTTCTTGAAGATGGCGATGGTAACACTGGAAAAAACCTGGACAAAAAGAACGGCAATACCGAGCAGGAAGCCGTTCATCACGGTGGTACTGATCCCGACCGCCGGGCACATGGAGAGGACCAGACGGAAGATCGGATTCTCGTTCAGGATGCCGTTGACTACGAGTTGAAAATTTGATTTATCGGTTGCCACAATATTCCTCCGGAAGTTACTTTCCGTGCCGTGCCGTTAAAAAGAGACCTCGATCCCCTGCTCGGCGAGGACCCGGTCAAGGATAGAAACCCGGTAAGCGAATTTCTTGACTATCGCCTGCACGCCGCTGGTCACCGACCTGCTTGAGATCGTCGCCCCGGTAAGGGCATAGATATCCTTGTCACTGTAAAGCTGCTGGATGCGCTCAACCTCGCTGGCGCTGATCCCGCCCTTCCGGCTCTCGAGGGCCTGTAGATACTCATCGGGGATCGGTAGTTTGGCCACATCAAGGGTCTTAATGGTCGCAAAGGGTTTGCCCTTGAACTGTCCCTTGAAATAGTCCTGGACAATCTCACCGCCGAGACCTGGATCTTCCTCATGTTCCATAATCTCCAGACCGAGCAGAGTAAAGGCCGGATCCACGGCCAGAATCACCTTGATAAAGGTCTTGAAACCGGGAAATTCGCCGGGCAGGAGATAGGCCATTCTGAAGCCTTCTTCGGTGACGACAATGGTCTGGTCCGCAAAGCGGATGGCCTTACCCTCCCCCAGAGCCGCCATGATCGCTTTATCGCGGTCACCAGCCTTGATCACCTTCTCGGCGGAGATTTCAACCGGAACTTGACCAATGAAGTTGCCGTCAAGGCCGATATTGACAAAGGTGCACCCTCCCGGTATCGGAATCAGATAGGCGACCGACAGCTCTTCGTCCTCGGTAACGACATAGCGATATATCTCGTGAAGCTCCACATCAGACGGGGCCGGATTGTCCTTGGAGTAACCCAGCAGGCTCAGCATCACCTTCTGCT
This sequence comes from Thermodesulfobacteriota bacterium, assembly GCA_039714535.1. Lineage (GTDB taxonomy): Bacteria > Desulfobacterota > Desulfobulbia > Desulfobulbales > JAGXFP01 > JAGXFP01. Next base: position 4,410 of record JBDLJC010000038.1, read on the forward strand.
CGTTAACGTGCTCATTATGCTGTTTGGCCTTGGTGGTCATGATATAACCACCGCCCATAACCAGACCGGCCAGCAGGCAGGAGACGGTCAAGCGGAAAATAATGGTCAAGATCTCTTTCATTTCGCACCCCCCTGGGGGGCCAACGGCGGCGCAAAGCGTTGCGGTTTGAACCAGTTATCAAACACGCTGCTCAACGGGTTCATCAGCAAAATAGCATAGCAGACCCCTTCGGGGTAGCCGCCCTTCAACCGGATAAGTACGGTCAGAGCGCCTATCCCGACCCCATAGACCAACTGGGCGGTTTTATTGGTGGGGCAGGTAACATAGTCATTGGCCATAAAAAAGGCGCCCAGCAGGATGCCGCCGGTAAGAACGGCCAGCAAAGGATCGCCGCCGAAGAGGGTCTCGCCGCCGAATAGCCAGGAAAGCAGGGCCACACTGGTGATGACCGAAACCGGGATATGCCAGGTGATATAACCGCGGTAAAGCAGGTAGAGGCCGCCCAGGACTATCAACAGCCCCGAGGTCTCGCCAATGGTACCGGGCCGCCAGCCCAGGAAGAAGGTGGTATAAACATTGGATACCTCGCCAAACTGGGCGGTAAAGGCAACCATCCCCCCCTCCTTAAGTACGGCCAGCGGGGTGGCGGTTGAAATCGCGTCGATGGAGGTCCCCAGATAAGAAAATATCGCCATATCATTAAGTGGGGGCAGCCAGGAGGAGGTCATGGCGACCGGAAAAGTTGCCAGCAAAAAGGCCCGGGCCAGCAGGGCCGGATTAAAGATATTGTAACCAATCCCACCCAGCAGATGCTTACCTATATATATGGCCATCACCGCCCCAAGCACCGGCAGCAGGTAATTTACTCCCGGCGGGATCACAAAGGCAATCAGCATTCCGGTAATAACCGCGCTGCCGTCCTTGATCGTCACCTTACGGCCGAGACTCTTCTGGCTGAGATACTCAACACCAACACAGCTGACCACACTCACCGCGGTAATGATCAAAACCTGGATTCCGAAAATAAACACCGACAGGACCAGGGGCGGCAGCAGACAGGCCGCCACGGTCCACATGATCTTCTCAACCGACTCGCTGCTCCGCACATGGGGTGAGACAGAAACCTTCCATGTTCCCTGCGCACCGCTCTGGGGCCGGCTATCTGTTTCTTGCTGTTTGATGATTCTTCTCCTTGGCAATACTATTCGTTCTTCGCCTTCATCTTGGCCAGTCGAATGAACTGGACCAGCGGTCTCTTGGCCGGACAGACGTAGGCGCAGCAGCCACATTCAAAACACTCAAAAACACCGAACCTGCCGGTATCCTCAGGGCGACCGGCTTCGACATGAATGCCAATCTCCTTGGGCTCAAGTCCCATCGGACAGGCCTCAAGACACCAGCCGCAGCGAATGCACTGGGAGTGGGGGTTGCTATCGATTTCATCCTCGGCCAGAAAAAGCACCGCCGAGGTGGTCTTGGTAACCGGAATATCCAGGGACGAGACGGCAAATCCCATCATCGGCCCGCCCATGATGATCTTGGATAGTTCGGGGGTGACCCCACCGAGGTATTCGACGATATCACTGAGCTTGGTGCCGACCTTGACCCGGAGGTTGGCCGGCCTCCTGATCCCCTTGCCGGAGATGGTCACAATCTTTTCGTACAGGGGTTTGTCAAGAACGGCCGCGTCATAAATGGCCTTGGTGGTACTGACGTTATGGACAACCACTCCGACCGCAGAAGGCAGGGCAAAGGCCGGAACCTTGCGCCCGGTCAGGGTCTGAATAAGCTGCTTTTCGGAACCTTGCGGATATTTAACCTGGAGGGACTGGACTGAGACCTGGTATTCAACCGTGGAACCGGCTGCCGCCGCCTCGGTCATGAGCTTGATAGCTTCGGGCTTATTATTCTCGATTCCGATAATACATTTATTGATGCCGAGAATCTTCAGGATAATTTTGGCGCCCTCGACAATCTCCGCACTAGATTCAAGCATCTGCCGGTAATCGGCTGTGATATAGGGCTCGCACTCGGCCCCGTTCAGGATAAGGGTGTCAACCGGATTATTGGGCGGCGGGTTCAGTTTGACATGGGTTGGGAAACCGGCCCCGCCAACGCCGATGACCCCGGCACCATGGACCTTTTTCAGCAGATCTTCCTCGCTGACCTTCTGCCAATCATTTTTCTGGTATTTGCGGGCAGGAGCTTCGGGATCGGTTTTGATGGTGATCGACGGCACGCTGACCCGCATCGGATGGGCCGACATCCCGAAGGTCTTGATGGTCCCGGCCACCGGAGCATGCAGCGGCACGCCAAGGCCTTTGACTACTTCGCCAATCATGTCCCCTTCACCAACCGCATCCTTCTTGACGACTGTTGGTGTACAGGGCGCACCGATATGCTGGCCGAGGACAATCTCAAGTTCAGCGGGAACAATCATCTCCTCAACCGCAAGGTCGGCTGTCAGGTCTTTTGCTTCCGGCGGATGAATACCGCCTTTAGGAAATGTCAGTAAAGATGCCATATCGTTTATCGAAAATCCGGCTCAAGTCTAAATTTCAGACAATTAAATCAATTTATTTCCCCGGCCCACCAGCAAAGACAATATTCTCTTCGCTACGCCAAACCGGCAAGAACAATTCTTGGCCAGACAGGCTACCACACTTGACCTTATAGGCCAATAAAATATCTGAAAAATTAATTGGTTTTGTCAGTAAACCGGCAAACTGAAACTACGGCCCATGTCTTGTTACGGCAATAGGACAAAATCAACAGACCCTATCAATTTGCCAAGTAGCACCATAAAATGGCTGAGCGCAGCTCAAAAGGTGATATCAAGACCTGGTCCCGGCCCACCACTTTCCCTTAAAGTAGCTTTTTTAACATCAAAAATGGTACTCTATGCTTTAAAGCCAAAATACAATTGTATTCCAAATAGAACAAACGCATTATCACTCAGTCGGCTTAGTCCGCGACCCCGTTTGAACCGAGATATTGGTTTGGAAAAACAGGAGTCGGCCCAGTTAATTTTTGATAAGTATGTATTGAACAGCCTCTTGCAATGCACTACTGGTATATGACAATAGATGTTTCTGCTGGGAAAATGGTTACTCGGCATTTGTTCTGTAGCACTATTTCTACCGGATACAAAGCGCTTAAACGCGCTTGAAGGTGACATTCTTATCTCAATGGTGCGGACATGACTGAAAATATTCCCCCCTCCTTCGGCAAACGGGACAAGTATGCGGGAAGAATCCTTGCCGGACCGTACAGCGCCGAGTTGAAGAAAAATCTCGTTTCTTCCATTGCCCACTTTAAGGCCTTGGAGGGGACAGGATCTCCGATAACCCCCTATATTGCCGCCTGGTTACCGGAGGGTGGGCATATCTGGTATGAATATGCCGGAGCAAAGTTGCAGGAATTACTCGGATTTCACTCCACAGAAGCGGCAGGGGCTCTTCGGGACAATATCATCACCCGTTGCCTGTACCGGGTACGGGAAGAACCTCCCACGATCGATAAACTCATCCTTGACAAGGCACAAATCGAGCGATTGCGTGAGCCGATGAGGCGCATGGCAGAGCGAGGTGGAGGGGTTGATGCGGTATACAAATTTGATGTTAATGGACACCCGTTGTGGCTTAAGGATTTGGCCAGAATCGAGATACACGATCGAGATCGGGTCGTACTTTCCTACGGGACACTGATTGACGTCACCAAGGAGATGCAGCTGGAAGAAACCCTTGTTGAGGTCCAGTCTGAGCTGGAATTCCATAAGGGAAACCTGGAGTCTTTAGTGGAAGAACGCTCAAGGGAACTCAAAAAAGCCCATCTGGATGTTCTTGCCCGTCTTACACAGGCAACCGCTTGCCGTGATGGCGGTACCGGTACCCACATAAGAAGATTAAGCCAATATTGTGCTGTCCTCGGCAATTCATTCGGACTGAATAAAAACGCCAGCAATGTGTTATTCCATGCGGTACCCATGCATGATGTCGGAAAGCTAGGGATAGCTGATTCAATTCTGCAAAAACCTGGACCGCTTTCACATGAAGAATTTGATATTATAAAAACACACTGTCAGGTGGGTTCAGATTTATTGAGCGAAGGCAAATCCACTCTGTTGCAAGTGGCACAGTCCATCGCTCTTAACCATCATGAAAAGTGGGATGGTTCTGGCTATCCGCAAGGGTTAGCGAACCAGCAAATTCCTTTAGCCAGCCGGATCACCTCAATTTGTGATGTTTTCGATGCGCTTACCTCGGAGCGGCCATACAAAAAAGCTTGGCGTTTTGAGGATGCAGTGGAAGAGGTGTGGCGTCTGCGAAAGATTTATTTTGATCCAAACCTCGTTGACCTTTTTATGAAAAATATACCGCAAATAAGAAAGGTGTATCAGGCAGCCCCTCTGGGGTAAGGAGAGAGAATTCGACCATTCGCGGCAAGCCAACTTCTCTCTTTCCTGTATAATCAGGATATATTTGAAGAGATTTTATTTAAGAGCAAAGGAAGCAAAACCAAGAAAGCGGCGGATTTCTAAAAGCATAATTAATAAAATTTCATGAAAATTTTCTGTGCGATGATGCGTTAATGGTTTGACAAGCTTGTAACTGGTTTAGAGGTTTATCTGGAGACCATTTTGAGGATGACCCGCTCTTTGTCAGTAGGGCCAAGAATAAGGCTGAACCAGCGAGATTCTGAACAAAGGTATTTTTTCAGGGCTATTTTTAGATGTATTTAGGCGGGAGACAAATCAGAAACCGCTGTGCGCGGCGGCAAAAACCAGAGCCTGCTTAATTTCTTCAAGACTTCTTGAATCCGTCACCTTTGCTCCGTTACTATCCAGAACATAAAAAACATCGATAAGCTGGCCCTGGCGGGTCGAGATCAGGGCCTTGGCAATATTTATCTCAAAATCCGCCATGGTCCTGGTTATATCGTAGAGCAGCGACGGCTGATCTTCGGAGAAGACCTCTATAATGGTAAAGAAGCGGGAAGACTTGTTATCGATCTTAACAGTGGTGGCATAGCGTTGATGTTCGAGCGCCGGCCCGGAGCGTTTGGCTGTTTTTTTGGCAGCCAAACGATGGGTCAATCCCAGTCGACTCGCCAAAACCTGGTTAAGATCCTTGGTCAGGGCCGGCCAATCCTGCTCATGAAAGTTATTGCTGAACACCGGTTTGACCTCAATAAGATCGACAACCGTACCGTCCTGCCAGGTATGAATCTTGGCCGATAGGACGCTGAGATTGTTAAGGGCCAGGATCCCGCAGATCCGGGAAAGCAACCCGGTCCGGTCCCGGCTGACGACCAGGACCGACCAGTGGTCGCCATGATCGGTCGGAACCAGCAAGGCGCTCCGCTCCAAGAGTTTTTCTTTCAGACCGATGTGTTCAACCACCTCATCCACACTATAATTAAGCAGATAGTCGTCGGGTAGATTTTCCAGCCAATCGCCAGAGCCCTCTGGCAAGGCGTCGGCAACATGATCACGCATCCACTGGCTGGCCTGCTGCCGGTCGGGATCAACCCATTCAGACTGATCCAGGGCATGAGCAATACGCAGATAAAGGTCCTGGAGCAAGGCGCCCTTCCATTCACTCCAGACCTTGGGCCCCGTGGCCCGGGCATCACCAATTGACAACATATATAACATGCGCAAGCGATTGGGATCTTTAATCAGTTGGGCGCACTGAAAGATTACCTCTTCATCCTCCAAATCCCGACTCTGGGCGATGTCAGACAGATAGAGGTGGCGGTGCACCAGAAACTGCAACTCATCCAGATCATTGCCATTCAGCCCCAATCGCTTACCGATCCGACCGGCTATTTCCGCCCCGACCTCGCCATGATTACCGCCCCGCCCCTTGCCGATATCATGGAGCAGCCCGGCAAGATTCAGGACATGGGGCGTTGTAATCTCCGAGAAGATCCGCGCCTGCTCATCGGTCAATCGCTGCAACTCGCCCACGGTCTGCAAGAGATGCCGATCCACGGTATTAACGTGAAAGACATCATGCTGGGCCAGCGATTCGAGGGAGGCAAATTCCGGCAGATAGGCGGAGAGAAGCCCTGTTTCCAACATGGTGCTCAAAAGAGCTAAAGGGGTGGCCGCGCCCAGAATAGCAAAAAATTCAGCCGCCACCCGTCGGGAATTCCTGAAATCATCATCAATGAGGCCGAGGCTGCCGGAGATAAGCTGGCGGGTTCTGAAGTGGATCGGCAGACCGGTCCGAGCGGCTTGGCTGAAAATTTTAAAGAGCAGAATCGGTTTCCGGGCCAACAACTCCGGATCGGTCAACTGGATCCAGCCGTTAACCGCCGCCAAACCCTTATCAAGAACCACATCGCCCTTAACCTGCCGCGTCGCCCCGAAGGTTTCGTCGATGTGCTCAAAAAAAAGATCGGTGGCTACGGCAATGGTATCGAGATAGCCATAGACTTCCTGCAGAAAGATCTCGACACCCAACATCCCTCGGGTATCTTTATAGCCCAAGGCCTTGGCAATCCCCTCCTGATGCTCGAAAAAAAGCTGATCGTTCTTGCGGCCACTCAGATAATGGAGGCGATTGCGAATCATGACCAGATTATCGAAACTATCCTCCAGCGCAGCTCTTTCCTCACGCCGGAACACCCCTGCTTCTTCGATGGCCGAAAGCCCCTTTAAGCCAAAGACGCCCCGGGCCGACCACAACATCGACTGAATATCACGGAAGCCGCCGCGACCCTCTTTAATATTGGGCTCAAGCTGGAAACTGTGGCCGCCATAAAGACGCTTACGGTTTTCCCGCTCGACCGCCATTTTCGTTAAAAAATCGCGGCGGCACCCCTCGATGAATTTCTTCTTATACGACGTTGCTAGTTTGTCGAAAAGCGGCTCAGAGCCGGTAATCAGACGGGCATCGAGCATGGCGATCTGGAGATGAAAATCATTCTTGCAGTCGGTAAGGCACTGGGAGACACTTCTGACACTATGGCCAACTTCCAGGCCGGCGTCCCAGAGGGGATACAAGATTGTCTCCGCCGTTTCCACGAGGACTTTTTTTTTGACCAAGCGGGAATGCAGGAGCATCAGGTCGATATCGGAGAAAGGGAAAAGTTCTCTGCGGCCATAACCACCGAGAGCGACCAGAGCCATTTCCCCGGAGCCTTCGGTTAATTCGGCAAAGCGATCTTGCAGAAAAACATCAATCGCCTCAGAATGCTTATCAAGCAACTGCCAACCGCTTAACCCATCTTCCCACAACCTCTGGAGGGTCTCGCGACTGGCGCGCAGTCCATGCTTCACCTGGCTGATCAGATCGCCTCGCGACCTTTCTCGCCGGTCCGGACCCGAATCACTTCCTCAATCGGCAGGACGAAGATCTTGCCATCACCAATCTTATCGGTATTGGCGGCTTCCCTGATGGTATCAACAACCTGATCAACCTGGGCGGCATCAACAATAATCTCCAACTTGGTCTTGGGAATGAAGTCAACTTCGTACTCAGCGCCACGATAAATTTCCTTATGGCCCTTCTGACGCCCGTACCCTTTGACATCAGAAACCGTCATCCCTTTAATGCCGATGCCGTTAAGGGCTTCTTTTACGTCATCAAGTTTGAACGGTTTGATAATAGCTTCAATTTTTTTCATTAGAATCTCCTTAGCTTAAATTATGCTAATCAACTCGACTGTCCGTTGAATTTTCAGGTGTTATAGGCTGTTTCACTATGCTCGGCCTGATCGAGACCGACCATCTCCGAATCTGTATCCAAACGCATCCCAATTGCCATATCTATTACCTTACATAAAATCCAGCTGACTATGAAAGCATAAAGTCCAACCACCATGATCCCAAATAACTGAGTAACAAGAAAATCCGGGTTACCGGCCAACAGACCATCAGCACCGCCGGGATTGACCGCCTTAGAGGCAAAGACCCCTAAACAGACGGTACCGATCACACCCCCAAGGCCATGGATGCCAACCACATCCAGACTATCGTCAAAACCGAGTCTGTTTTTGAAGGAAACGGCAAAGTAGCAACAGAGACCAGCCAGCAGACCGATGATAATCGCCGAATTGGGTCCGACAAAACCAGCCGCCGGGGTAATCGTCGCCAGTCCGGCAATGGCGCCGGAAGCGGCGCCCAGGGTGGTTGGTTTGTCATCGCGGAGCCACTCCATCAGGGTCCACATAGCCATACCGGCCATGCCGCCAAGATGGGTCGAGACAAAGGCAACCGCCGCAATCTCATTGGCGGCCAAGGCGCTACCGCCATTAAATCCGAACCAACCAAACCAGAGCAGGCCGGTGCCGAGCAAGGTCATCGGCAAATTATGGGGCATAAAATTTGCCCGACCGAAATTCTTCCGCGGCCCAACGACCATGACCGCTGCCAGAGCGCCGGCGCCGCAGGTCAGGTGCACCACCAGGCCGCCGGCAAAATCTAGAACCCCTCGAGACCCAAGCCAACCACCGGCCCCCCAGATCCAGTGACAAACCGGATTATAGACCAGGACCGCCCATGCCAGACTAAACAGGACGAAAGGACCAAAGCGAACCCTCTCCGCAAAGGCGCCGGTGATCAAGGCAGGAGTGATTACCGCAAACATACATTGGTAGATCATAAATACCGTATGAGGAATGGTCGTCGCATAATCAGGGCTTGGTTCAGTTGTTACTCCGTTCAGGGCAAACCAAGAGAGATCCCCAATAACCCCACCGACATCCGGCCCAAACGACATTGAATAGCCGAGATAAACCCACTCCATACTGATCAAGGCAATCATAATAAAACTCTGCAAAATGGTGCCAAGAACATTCTTGCTGCGTACCATCCCTGCATAAAACAAGGCCAGTCCCGGTGTCATAAGCAGGACCAGACCAGCTGCTGCCAGAATAAAAGCAGTATCTCCCGTGTTGATCATTTATCGCCATCCCTCCGCAAAGATGATTGCTAAGCTTGTTTACTATCAGGAACCCTATATTCAATAGAACTAAGCGAAGAGTTTGCGATAACCGTGCCATGCTTGACAGAATCACCTATCTACCTGTATTGCCGCGCCGACAAAAAGACACGACCCCACCCATGCCGCAACACATCACAATATCGTTATAAAAAATGGTCATTTATCACGATATTGTGATAAATGACCATTTTGATGGAGAAAGAGAAAAGCAGAGGAATTAGTTTTTTCTACTTCTTGGGTATTTTAAATTTATTCGGATCAATTTTATGTTTATGGACCTTGTAGTTAAAAACCCGAAGACTGGCGCCAAGATGGGCTGCGGCCCTGGTCTGGTTCCCTTCAAAGCGCTTAAGAGCATCGACAACCAGTTCTTTCTCAAAATTTTCCACCGTAGCCACTAAAGAAAGTGGTTTCCTTTTTCGACCAGACAATTCCGACGTCTGCAAAGTAGGCGGCAGATGATAACTCTTGATCGCATCCCCATCACAGATCAACAAAGCCCGCTCCATACAGTTCTGTAATTCCCGTACATTGCCGGGCCAATGATACTGGATCAAAAGATCAATTGCCGAGGTGGAGATTCGCTGCACCTTCCGCTTGTTCTCTTCATTATATTTATGGAGAAAATACTCGGCCAGCAGTAACACGTCAGTTCGCCGGTCACGCAAGGGTGGAATATAGATGGGAAAGACATTCAGACGGTAATAAAAATCCTCCCTGAAAGTGCCCTGCTCAACCGCCTTTTCCAGGTCCTTATTGGTGGCGGTTATCAATCGCACATCACATTTTCTGGTCCTGGTACTGCCCAGCCTCTGGAACTCCCGATCCTGGATTACGCTTAGGAGCTTGGCCTGAATATGTCCTGGTAACTCGCCGATTTCATCAAGGAACAGGGTGCCGCCCTCTGCCACCTCAAAGCGGCCTTTTTTCATCTCATTGGCCCCGGTAAAAGCACCCTTTTCATGGCCAAACAACTCATTCTCCAGCAAGGTCTCTGGCAGAGCCGAACAATTGACCACAACAAAAGGCTTGTCAGCCCGCTGACTGTTGTGATGGATGGCTTTGGCGATCAAAGTTTTCCCGGTACCGGACTCGCCACGCAACAGCACTGTTGCATTTGCCCCGGCAACCCGACCAATCATCTCCAAGACATCCTGCATGCGACTGGAGCTAGATACCACCGAATCAATCCGGTATTTATCTGAAAGCTGCTGCCTCAACTTGGTATTTTCATACAGCAACTCCTCCTTCTCCTTATTGACTGCCTGTATCCGGTTAACAGCCTGGGCTAATAGCCCACTGATCACAGTCAGAAACTGGAGCTCTTCCTCGAAATTAGCACCCTCGCGATATTCCAGATCAACGCTGAGAGAGCCAATAGTAGTCTTGCCATGCTTGATAGGCACACACAAAAACGAAAGATTTCGGTCACTTACCCCGCCACGAGCCTTTGTTCGGTTGATAAACAGCGGCTCTTCACTTATCCGGGGCACGATGATCGGTTCCCCGGCGGCAATCACGCGGCCGGTTATCCCCTCCCCGAACTTGTAAACCCCTCTCTTTCTGGCCTGGGCCGTCATTCCTGGGGCCACCTCGATTTCAGACTGACCTGATCTTGTATTGACAATGGTAACCGTGCCGTTTTTAAAATCGAAACTGGCAGAAAGAATTGCCATCGCTTTTTTCAAACATTCCCGCAAATCCCTCGTTGAAGCCAGGACCTTGGTGATCTCATAAAAGCAGGTTAGTGTCGCCAGCTCTTTTTCGGTTTGTTTTTTAGCCATAATCTATCCGCCAAACGCCTATAAAGCATTGAGCCTTTCTTTCATTTCAGCAAAGTGAAACAGTTTTTCGTATTCTATCATACCTGCAAGTGCCCGGGAACCTACCCGCACCCCTGTTTCTTCAAGAGCAGCGGCAGGATTAAGCCCGCCTATCACTATAGCCCCGATCCTTCCTTCGTTAACCGGCACTTCAAGTAGGGGCTGCCCCGGCCAACCAACCATCATAAAGCTGCCCAAACCGGCCCTTTCGAGCTTTTTATTTAATTTCAGGACAGTATCGCGGCTATCGGCAGGCAGTTCCCGAAAACCAACCCCGATCCGGCCATTGCCTGTCTCAACAGCCGCCAAAGCACTAGTCATTCCGCCTTTAATGAAAATTTCGAGCGGATCTAGGCTGGTACCTTCGTACTTAATGATCTCCACAAACCTGGAAGGTTTACCGTCACAAATCTCGAGCAGACCGCCGAAACTGGAGTGAGTCGGAATACCCCGTGCCAGAAGAACACCGTTTAATGTAATAGAGCAGACAGTACCCATTCCGACCATCCCATCCGGCACCACCAATTCACCGGCCTTCTCACCAGGCCCAAAGAGAGCCATTAGACTCCCCATGCCATATCCACTTTCATAGATTTGACTTATCAGTGGAAGCAAGTCGCGCAACAGTCGACCATCTACAATACTTATGTTCGCAATAACCGTGCCGGTTTTGCGAGCTAAATCAAAATTCATTTGATAGGTCAACTGATCGATTTTTGCCGAAAGAAAACCAACCTTATCAAAAACCCTTGCATCACGGAGCTCGCAAAGCCCCTTTTCAGTGATGCAGCGGCCTCGTTTTCCGAAATTGTCAGTAAGCCCACGGCTATCAAGTTCCTTGAAATAATGGCGGATAGTCCGCTCACTTACTTCATAACCCATAGCTTGAAGGTTACCCATAAGCCTGGAACTGGTAACTGGTCCATCCGCTTTTCCCAGCAGTCTAAGAATAGCGAGTTCTTTTTTTTCTGTTTTTTCGTTCATAAAGCAAGTCGACAAAAAACACGCAGTAAATATTAACGGCAAAATTGCCGCATAACCCCGTTATCTGAACAACACCAAACTAAATAGTCGTTGCTGATACAAAGACAATCTACGCCAGACCCCTCTTGAAAGGTTCAATAGGCAACACAACTCGCAGTCGCACCCAAGATCGGAATGCGGCAAAACTGCCACTACTGCCATCCGAGTCGAGCTCAGGCAACCCTATCCCCCCAAGTTTTGGGAAAATAATCGTTGAAAAACGTCGGTGGGCTGATATATTGGCAAGCTGTTGCCAATATATCAATAAAGATTAGTTGCGGCAACCGGCCTTCATTGTAATAAGCTTCACTTTTGCTTTCGCTCTGGGGCATTCTGGAAGAAAGCATTTTAGAATCCTGGCCAAAACCGTTTTTCATTTGTTTTTTTGTCACAATGGCAGATTTTGGCACACATATTGCTCGTTCAAACATGAAATTTTAGTTTTTTGACAGAAAAACCTGTCAGGACAGTTATTTTTTAATTTTATTCAAGGAGCAAATCATGACCAAAAAAGACATCCTCAAGATTATTGAGGAAGAAAACATTAACTTCTTCAGGATTCAATTCGTTGATATCAACGGCTTTATGAAGAACGTAGCCATTCCCCGTAGCCAGATCGAAAAAGCCCTGGACGGCAAAATCATGTTTGATGGCTCCTCCATTGACGGCTTCGCCCGCATTGAAGAATCCGACATGTACCTTGTCCCTGATTATAACACTTTTGTGATATTGCCTTGGAGAAATCAAGAAGGTGTTGCCGCAGCCAGAATTATCTGTGACGTCCACAAGTCTGACGGCACCCCCTTTGAAGGTTGCCCCCGTGGTAATCTGAAACGCGTTTTGGATGATGCCAAGAAAATGGGCTACACCATGAACGTCGGTACCGAGGCCGAATTTTTCCTCTTCGACCTGGCCCCGGATGGAACCTCCACCCTGGATACCAACGATAACGCTGGTTACTTCAGCCTCGACCCGGAAGACACTGGCCTGAACTGCCGTCGTGAAATTATCGAGACCCTCGAGACCATGGGCTTCGAGATTGAGGCCTCGCACCATGAGGTTGCTGAAGGCCAGCATGAGGTAAACTTCAAGTATGCCGATGCCCTGACCTGTGCCGATAACACCGTTACCTTTAAATGGGTTGTTAAATCCATCGCCAAGAAACACGGCCTGCACGCCACTTTCATGCCCAAACCGGTTTTCGGCATCAACGGCTCCGGTATGCACTGCAACCAGTCTCTGTTTGACCTTAAGGGCAACAACGTCTTTTTTAACGAGAAAGATCCGATGCAGCTCAGCGAAACTGCCTACCAGTACATTGCCGGCATGGCAAAAAATGCCCGCGGTTTTTCCGCCGTTACCAATCCGCTGGTTAACTCCTACAAGCGATTGGTTCCAGGCTACGAAGCTCCGGTCTACGTTGCCTGGTCTGCATCAAACCGCAGCGCTCTCATAAGAATTCCGGCTTCCCGCGGTCTCGGTACCAGGGTAGAGGTTCGCTGCCCGGATCCTACCTGTAACCCCTATCTGGCCTTTGCCATGATGCTTAACTCAGGTCTTGACGGTGTCAAAAACAAGATGACACCGCCTTCTTCAACCGATGTTAACATCTACGACATGACTCCCAACCAGATGCGCCGGGCTAAGATCCATAGTATGCCCGCTTCGCTGCTTGAGGCCATGGATGAACTAAAGAAGAACAAACTGGCCAAAGAGACCCTTGGCGATCACATCTTTGAAAAATATCTGGCCAACAGAGCAATTGAGTGGGACAAGTTCAGAATTGCTGTAACCGATTGGGAAATCGAAAACTATCTTGACCTTTACTAGGGCAACTGCCTCAAGATAGCATTGTTATACATTGCCCCGCCCTTTCTTATCCGGAATCGGCGGGGCTTTTTGCCCCCTGACGGAAGACAATGAAAGACGCAGGGAACCAAGTAAATCACAGATTGCATATAGCCCCATTACTACATCGTTTTATTAACCTTTGGGGTTATCTGGAGCAGGTGGTTCTTTCTTGACATATTTTTTACACAGATGTAAATTGTCCGACCCTGTTATTTACCAGCTTGGCGGAAAAGGTTTTCCGCCATGGACAACACCGAGTTATTGCGTCGATACCTCCTTCTGCGCAAGATTTCGGATATAGATCACTTATATAAAGGAGTAAAGCATGTGCCGGTTAGCTATGAAAACCGCGAATAAGCCTTTCTCTCCCTTCACTGTGCTGACAGCAATGGAAGCAATGCAGGAAGGGTATGATGGCAGCGGTCTCGGCCTGTTGTTGCGCGGCTTGGAGTTTACGGACTACAAGTACAACGCGGCTGATCCGATCCTGTCCGGGATCGCTCACACAGAAGAAGCCCTGGCTCGGGTCGATAGCATGATGACCGAGCGCGGTTTCGCCCTTAAGTATGACCACGAGTTTGATGTGGATATGAGTAAGGTTGAAGCCAAAGACAGGTTTAAATATATGTTGCGGGTTTACAAGCAACCCAAGGATTGGTCTTCCCTTAGTCAGGAAGAGATCGAACGGGAATATATGATGACCCGTCTGGCCATGCGAGCCGATGGCGAGGCCCATGGTGGTGATCTTACCGCCTTCTCCCTCTGGCCAGATGTGGCAATGATCAAGGAAGTCGGTTGGCCCTTAGGTGTCGGCGAAGCGTTGGGTCTTGAAAGCGGCCGGATCAAATCCAGGATCTGCATGGCCCAGGGCCGTCAAAACACCAACTGGGGCATCAACCTTTACGCCTGTCATCCCTTCTTTATCGAAGGCGTCGCTACCATGACCAACGGTGAGAACACCGCCTTTATTCCGATCAAGGACTGGCTGTCCGCCAAAGGTTTCCCCGGCTATATCGGCTATCAATCCGATTCCGAGGTCTTTGCCCATATCCTCCATTATGTAACCAAGCAGCTTAAATTACCGTTGCAGGCTTACAAACACGTAATTACCCCACTCAAAAACAACGAGTTGGCCACTCATCCCCAGGGTGAGTTTCTCAGGGGCTTACGTGATGTCTGCCGCCGCCTGATTATCGACGGCCCCAACGCGGTGATCGGCACTCTGGCCGACGAAACCACCATCCTGGCAATGGATGCCAAAAAGCTTCGTCCGGCTACGGTTGGCGGCAAACCCGGTGAATGGGCCCTCGCCTCCGAGATGTGCGGAGTCGATGCCATGATCCCCGACCGGGATCGCTCCAAAGACTTTCAGCCCATGCGGGAACACACAATTATTATTCCTCCAGACAGACAGGAGATAGAGATATGGTCTCAATTCGATCAATTTCCTCAGACCCAGGCAGCCTGAGCCCCAACGATCTGCCCTGGATCATTGAACACCGTGAAGACCGCTGCACCCTTTGTGGTAAATGCGCCGCTGTCTGTCCGGTAAACACCTTAAAACTTACCTACATGCGTAAGCGCATGCCGAAGATTGTCCTCTCGTCAAGCGAGCGGGGCAGTTCATACAAGACCTTTGTCGGCATTCGTCAAAATACCGATGTCGGCCGCCGCTGTATTGGTTGCGGAACCTGTGCCTCGGTCTGCCCCAACGAGGCGATCCATCCGACCCACAACAAGACTGATCGCTACCGGTTCCAGAACACCAAGGGCGGCGAAGCCCCCAAACGCGGTGGTCGCCGGAACGAGCCGGGGCCAAGCCTCCTGGACAAGATCTCCTTCAACCGGATCTCGATGTTGACCGATCCGGCTCTTGATGCCGGGCGCCACGAGTTTACGATGAACACCCTTCTCGGTCGGGTCCTGCCGCCGGAAGAATTTATCCGCCGCCAGACCACCGGTGAATGGATCCCGCCAGTCCGCGAGATCTTCCCGTTCATCATCGGTTCCATGTCCTTCGGCGCCTTGTCACCCAATATGTGGCTGGGTCTCCTCCAGGGTGTTGCCTATTGTAATGAAGTTCTCGGGATTCCGGTGGTTATGGCCACCGGTGAGGGCGGCTGCCCACCCTGGGTTTTAAAAAGCCCCTTCCTTAAATATATAATTTTACAGATTGCGTCCGGTTATTTTGGCTGGGATGAAATCATCCGCGCCATCCCGGATATGCAGTGCGACCCCGCTGCCATCGAGATCAAATATGGCCAGGGTGCCAAGCCCGGCGACGGTGGACTGTTGATGTGGTACAAGGTCAGTAAACTGATCGCCCGCCTACGCGGTGTGCCGGAAGGCGTTGACCTTCCTTCACCGCCGGTTCATCAGACCTTGTATTCCATTGAAGAGTCGGTCATGAAGATGATCCAGACCATGTCAATGGCCTTTAACTTCAAGGTACCGGTCTACCCGAAAATCTCCGGCTCCAACTCGGCCAAATCGGTTCTCAACAACCTGGTTCGTAACCCTTACGCCTCGGCCTTGATGATCGACGGAATCGACGGCGGTACCGGTGCAGCCTATAACGTCAGCATGGATGCTACCGGTCACCCGATTGCCTCCAACCTGCGCGAGTGTTATCTGGACCTTTGCGCCCAGGGCAAACAGAACGAAATTCCGCTGTTCGCAGCCGGCGGTGTTGGCAAAAACGGCAACGTCACCCAGAACGGTCTGGCCCTGATCATGCTTGGCGCCAGTGGCGTCCACATGGGCAAGTTCATCATGCAGTCTGCGGCCGGTTGTCTGGGCAGCGAACAGAATCGTTGTAACGTCTGTAATATCGGCCTCTGCCCGAAGGGTATCACCAGCCAGAATCCGAAAATCTACCGCCGTCTTGATCCGGATCGGGTCGCCGAACGCGTGGCAGAGACTTTCATGTCCATCCAGACCGAAATGAAGAAAGTCATGGCTCCCCTTGGCCGCTCACAGAGCCTGCCAATCGGCATGTCTGACGCCCTTGGTATCGGCGACAAGGATGCGGCTGACCGATTGAACATCAGATACGTTTGTTAAGAGGAGCATGGTATGAGTAAAGCATTAATAGTAAAAGGGCTTGATGAAAACGGCCAGCGTATCAGCTCCAAAGACTACGAAGAGTTGGTTCAACAGGCCTTTAGCAAATCAAAGAATCTGAAGCTTGAAACATATGGTCAGCATAATGTTGCCGGTCGCCTCAAAAGCGATGGCGAACCGGTAAACATCGAGATTGACGGCCCCTGCGGTCAGCGGCTCGGCTCCATGGGCATGCCCGGCACCAAGATTGTCTGCAACAGCTCTGCCTCGGACGATGTCGGCTACCTGAATATCGGCGCCGTAATCACCGTCAAGGGCGATGCCACCAACGGCGTCTGCAATGCGATGGCCGAAGGTAAGGTCTATATCGGCGGTTCCGTCGGCGCCCGTTGCCTGACCATGACCAAATGGAATCCCGAACACCAGCGTCCCGAACTCTGGGTCCTTGGTTCAGCCGGTGATTCATTTGCCGAGTTCAACTGCGGCGGTATCGCCGTGGTCTGTGGCATCGAAGCTAAAAACCCCGACAATATCCTGGGTTATCGCCCCGGCGTCGGTACCGTTGGCGGCTCGATTTACTATCGCGGCAAGATCGACGAGAGTTACTCCAAGACCAACGTCAAGGCCGTTCTGCCCGACGACGAGCAGTGGGGCTGGCTGATGGACCGGATGAAAAATTATCTGGCCGAGATCGATCGTCCCGAACTGCTTAACGAATTATCGGTTCGCGATGAGTGGAGCATGCTGGTTGCCCTTCCACCCCAGGAGCGCGCTTTAATGTTCTCCGGGCCAATGCCAATGGCCGAGTTCAAACAGAAAATCTGGAACCCCGGCTTCGCCGGCGGCGACCCGATCCGCGATCTGGCTCCAGGCCTCGACCGCAGCGTCATCGGTCTGGTCGAATCCGGTGATCTGCGCCGCAAGAAACCCTTCTGGGCCAATCGCGACAAAGCAGCACCGTGCGCCTATTACTGCCCGGTCCACATCCCGACCATTGATCGTTTGAAGCTCCTTCGGGAAGGCAAGGAGACCGAGGCCTACGACATGTTAATGGAATACACTCCACTGCCGGCCTCGGTCTGCGGTGCGGTTTGTCCCAATCTATGTATGGAAAATTGTTCGCGCCAGGTGGTTGACGAAAAGATCGATGTGCAGATGCTCGGCCGCGCCGCCCGCGAGGCGAAAGCTCCTGAATCTGCCAAATCACTTGGTAAGAAAGTAGCAGTCATCGGTGGTGGTCCCGGTGGCATGAATGCCGCCTGGCAACTTGCCAAAGGTGGTGTTGAAGCGCATATCTTCGAAAAAGGCGACCAACTCGGTGGTAAACTGGCCCAGGTTATCCCTTGGGACAGACTACCCAAGGCAATTTGGGATACCGAAATTGAACGCTTCATGTCGGTTGACAACATCAAGGTCAACTTCGGCGTCACCATGACCAAGAAGAAGTTTGCCGAGCTGAAAAAAGAGTACGATCACGTAATCGTGGCAGTCGGTACCCATCAGCCGCGAACCATCCCCTTCCCCGGTCATGAAAAGGTTATCCCCGCCCTCGACTTCCTGAAAGAAGCCAAGAGCGACAAACCGCCCAAGATCGGCAAGCAGGTGGTGATCATTGGCGCCGGTAACGTTGGTTGCGATGTGGCCTGCGAGGCTTATCGGATTGGTGCCGAAGAGGTGGTCCTGGTCGATATCCAGAAACCACTCGCCTTCGGTAAAGAGAAGGAAGCTGCCGAAGCACTGGGAGCCACATTCAAATGGCCGGTTCAGACCAAAGAAGTCACCAAAGAAGGCTTGGTCGATGCTGCTGGCCACGTAATTCCGGCCCAGACTGTAATCATCTCCATCGGCGATGTTCCGGCCCTGAAGTTCCTGCCAGATACCGTTGAAGTTGTGACAGTAGGCGGAGCCGGTTGGGTTAAATGTGATGCCAATGGCCGTACTTCCGACGACAAGATCTCAGCGGTAGGTGATGTAGAGCGACCTGGTCTGGCTACGAATGCCCTCGGTGCCGGTAAGAACACCGCCGAGGCCCTGGTCGCAAGCTTCAAAGGCGAAGAGTACGTTCCCTTTGCAAAGGATGTTATTTCGCAATGCGACCTAACCTCGGCCCATTACGAACCATTACCGATGGCAAGCTCCCCTGAACAGGAAGCAGATCGCTGCCTGAGTTGCGGAACCTGTCGGGACTGTCATCTTTGTGAGACGATTTGTCCGACCCAGGCAATCACCAGAGAGAAACTGCCGGATGATTCTTACCGTTATGTTTCAGATGATGATAAGTGTATTGCTTGCGGATTTTGTGCCGATACTTGCCCATGCGGTATCTGGGTTTTACAGCCGTTCTAATTGTTTTAGTACCGGGAAAACCACCAAGCAAAGAGCTTGACGGTCTTTCCCGCATATGATAGTTTCGCTGTACATTTGCAGACAGTAAATTAGTAAGCTTAGCTGGTGGTTAGTTCGAGGAAGAAGGCAAAACGCTATATGTCAATATGCGGTTTACCACCTGATGACGAAGAAATCACCTCCAGATAAGGGCCGTTAGCTCAATTGGTAGAGCATCTGACTCTTAATCAGCAGGTCCGGGGTTCGACTCCCCGACGGCCCACCAGTAAAATCAAGGACTTACGGGAAACCGTAGGTCCTTTTTTCTTTATTTTCCGAAAAACATTCCGAAAAAACCCACCTATAATCAGCTTAAATTGATCCTATACATTCTCACTTTACAGTTAAAGTTTTAGGGAGATAGTTTTACTTTTCAAGAAATATGTTGACCTTCCGTTCTTATGGTGTCAGAAAAATATATTCACCATTTTCAAGATGATGATATTTATTTCTAATAATCTATAAGCCCTATTACTGAACTAAATCTGATTTTAAACTCTTCGGTATAGCTTTTTCTTATCACGTCGCTCTCCTTGTTCCGGTATCTTGACCGGCAAACAAGGTGTGCAACAAATTCAAGGCAGGATCACCTTTTCATTCTTTTTTATTGTTTGTGCTAGGAACTTTATTGTTCCTGATCATTATTTTCTTAATTTTCCCTGACTGAGTGTTTCTTAAAGGGTGTTTATCGGTTAGATTGTGTATATTAGAAAGTTAAAGTTGTTAATAATCTGGATGACAAAAATTATGTCAGGTTTCCTCGAAATTTTACGCCATTCTTATTCCCATACTTATGTTAGGTTCCATGTCATACATTAAACAGATCGTAGAGGAAACAGATACAAAATCGGGAAAGGCTTTTGACCTTTTGATACAGACCATGATTGTATTGTCACTCATCAGTTTTTCTATTGAAACGCTACCAGAATTGTCTGATGGGACTAAAGTAATCCTGCGAAGAATTGAAGTTTTCACCGTAATAATTTTCACCTTTGAGTATATAACTAGAGTCATCGTCGCCACGAATAAGCAAGGTTTTATTTTTTCATTCTTTGGAATTGTTGATTTATTGGCAATACTTCCATTCTATTTAGCCACAGGTCTGGATTTAAGGTCACTAAGATCATTTAGGCTCCTTCGTTTAATTCGTGTACTAAAACTAGCCAGATACAGTGCTGCGGCCAAAAGATTTCATCAGGCATTTCTCATTGCTAAAGAGGAACTTGCGCTGTTTTTATTCGCAGCGCTTATCATTCTTTACTTAGCTGGTGTCGGCATATATTACTTTGAAAATCCTGCACAACCTGATGCTTTTTGCTCCATATTCCACAGTTTATGGTGGGCAGTCGCTACATTAACAACGGTTGGTTATGGTGATATTTATCCTATAACCGTTGGCGGTAAGCTGTTTACATTTTTCATTTTGGTTATTGGTTTAGGTGTCGTCTCTGTCCCAGCCGGAATGGTGGCGGATGCACTTTCCAAGGCCAGAGAAATGGAGGAGTAAAGCCACTTAAAATTCATCAAGTTTGCCAACTTCATGGGCTGGAACTCTAAAAATGCAGTACATCCAGATATGGGTGTTTTGAGGGGCATACAGGTTTTAAAGATGATTGAATAAACAGAGGGGATATTCTTGCCTAAGAAAATGACTGAACTTTAGTGGGAATTAGATAATTTAATGAGACAGCTATAATCTGATTTGGTTTTAATTGGCTTATGGTTATTACAGATTAGGTAGTTACTGTTATCTGATACATTACATATTTAAAAAATATAGAAACATTTGGTTATGAACGCTCAAAATCAATATGCTCCGGGCAAACATGTATTGTTAGATTTTTGGGGGGCAAAAGGCCCTACAGATCAGCTTTTTATTGAAGCAGCTCTTAAAAAAGCCGCAGAAGCCTGTGGGGCAACTGTCTTAGCGGTGAAGCTACATGCGTTTGGAGAAAACAGCGGTATCACTGGCGTGGCATTGTTGGCAGAATCGCATATCAGTATTCATACGTGGCCTGAAGCTGATTATATGGCGTTGGATATCTTTATGTGCGGGAGTTGTGATGCTGATGAAGCTATAGAACCATTGAGAGAAATATTCCACCCCGAAAAGGTTACGATTAAAAAAATACAGCGTGGCCTCTGGGCAGAGACCGAAGAAAGCAAATAGGCACGACATAATATGTCTTGACATAATATGTCGTGGTATGTATTTGTAGTATAAAATAGAAAGGAGGATAGGCATGGTTGATATAAATAAGGTGGCACTCCAGTTAGTCGATATCGGAAATGATGCAGCTCGCGGTTTCCCGTTCGAAGTTCAACCAATTCCGGGAGAACAGGAAGTTTTACAGATTATTATTGAAGATAGAGAAGAACTGCCGATTTTTATTTCAGCGACTGAAGAACAGATTCTCTGTATTGCCTATCTTTTTAAGGAAGATGAAATAGAAGATGGAATGTTGGCCGAAGTGAATAACTCCATGTTGCTTTCCAATATCTCGATGCCACTTTCCTCCTTTGCCAAGCTTGACAGTCAATATGTAATTTATGGGGCATTATCGGTAAACTCCAGTCTGGAAGATATTGTCCATGAGATAGAAGTGTTGAGTGGTAATACGACTGAAGCCATCGAGGCAATAAGTGAATTTTTAAACTAGGAGGTTGCGATGCAATTATTAAATAAAATTTTCACATCTCTTCGTGGCAGTGCACGCGAGGCAGGCGAGGCCTATGTTGATCGGAATGGAATCAGGATATTCGAGCAGGAAATTGCTGAAGCCAAACAAGAGCTTGAAAAGGCAAAAAGAGACCTGACTTCAGTAATGGCAAAGGAGATGCAGACCAGCAGAAAAATGGACAGTCTCGGCTCTGAAATAACAAAAAACGAGGGATTTGCCACTCAAGCGCTGGAAAAAGGCAATGAACCGCTCGCCATGGAGGTCGCGGAGAAAATCGCCAGCCTGCAAGAGGAGCTCGTGGAACAGGAGGAAGTTCAGAAAAATTATGTTGCGCATATTGACCGCCTGAAGGCAATGATCAAAAAAACAACCAAGGCATTGACTGATATGCAACGTCAGCTCGGCATGGTTAAAACCACTGAAAGCGTTCAGAAGGCTACCACCGCTATTACTCAGAGTTATGCTTCCGGTTCTTCCAAGCTGTTGTCGGCAAAGGAGTCCTTGGATCGTATTAAACAGAAGCAACAGGACCTGGATGACCGGTTGAAGGCTGGCGAAGCGCTGAATGATGATTTTGAAGATAAAGGTCTGGAAGAGAAACTGAAAGAGGCCGGAATTGGAGAAAGTAGCAATAAGGCAAGTGAAATTCTAGCGAACCTCAAAGCAAAGAAGAAGTGAAATGGGACTGCTTAAAACCCTATTTGGGGTAGGAAAAGAGAAGAAAAACACCCGTATCCTTGCATCTCCTAAGGACCTGGGAGTTGGAGATATCATCAAGTTTTCATTTCTTCCCCAGGCCGACCTCAGCGGCAAGGAGTTTGAAGTCACTCAACTCAACTCCTATGTCTATGATGGCGCCAGTTATCCGGAATTGATTCTAAAGGACCGCTCAAATAATATCGTTTTTTTAACGGTGGAAGACGAAGACGGTGAAGAGTATCTGGCTGTCAGTAAGAAGGTGTCCAGGGGCCAGTTTTCTAAGGTTATCGTCCAGGACGAGTTTGATACCGTATTGAAAAAAGGTGCTGGTCGTACTGTAACAATAGTTCAGCCTAAGCTGGCAGGACTGGAATCCTGGTTGGCAGACTCGTATACTGCCACGAGCCACAACGTGCAGGGAGCTTATGTTAAGGGCGATGCGCGTACGTTGGCCTCGGGTGAATTTGCTGGTAAGGAGGGGTTTACCTCCTGCACCCTACTGGATGGTTCGGAGGAATATGCATTAGAGATAGAAGTATACAGCACGAACGAAATCGAGCTCAGCGTTACTGTTTATCATGATTTTGCTGCTATTGATGAAATGTGGCCCAGCACTATTGAATAGTAAGCAGGTTTCCGTTTTGTGATAGAAGGGGTTTCTTGGAACTTTGCTATCATGAAGATTTGCACGGGAGTAAGGTAATGACCAAGAAGCAGAGTAGTACCTGGGATAAACAGAAACAAACTTTCAAGGCTACCCAAATCGCCTTTGAGGTAGAACAACAAATAGCCCGGCGCATTCGTTTACTGGCAGCAGAAGAAGGCCTAACTCCTTCTGACCAGATACGTAAATTGATAGGCCTGACATTCTCAGCCCCGAAAAGACCAAGGCTAACCGCTTCCTTGACTCCAATGGATTACGAGAAATTAGGAGAAAAATATAAAATTACCCCATCTGATACATTGGCGATAAAGAGAAAAATAATTGAAGAGTTGATTGAACTCATGGCTAAATGAAAATGAGTTACTCGCGCGGATAACGCAAAATTGTGCTGGACATGATGGGTATCGCATCATAGATTGATAAACCAAAAAGTCGATTGATAAGATAAAAAGTCGCCAGGATAGAGGTCACTATGGATCTGAAAATTCTAGTTTTTGACAATTTCAGTAAAGCGTTTGCATTTATTGTCATGTATGCCGTTTTATTCCTTTTAGCAAAATGGCTTAAGGATCTTTTCACGCCATACAAGATCAATAAAGAACTTACCCAAACAGATAATCTTGCCGTTGCATTAACCATGAGCGGTTACTACCTGGCTACCGCCGTAATATTTTTTGGCGCTTTATTCGGGCCAAGCAAGGGCTTTAGCGAAGATTTACTGGCTGTCGGGGGTTACTCCTTACTTGGCTTGGTTGTCTTAAATCTCTCCCGATGGTTCAACGATAAAATAATTCTCAGAAAATTCTGCAACATAGAGCAATTGAGTAAGGACCATAATATTGGCGTAGGAGCTGTGCAGTTCGGCACCTACCTGGCCACCGGTCTTATTGCCGGGGGGGCAGTGTCCGGAGAAGGCGGCGGTATTGTTTCATTTTTAGTCTTTTTTGTCCTGGGTCAGATCTCATTATTTGTGTTCAGTTATATCTACGATCTTTTGATGCCTTATTGTATCCATGAAGAGCTGGATAAAAAGAATACTGCGGCAGGGGTGGCTTTTGGCGGCACCTTAATCGCAATTGGGATAATTATTCTCAATGGGGTTGTCGGTGATTTTGTCAATTGGCGGAATGATTTAACCTTATTCGGCTTGGCGAATATCTTGGCATTTATTTTCTTGCCGTTGGTACGGGTCTTCATGGATAAGCTTGTTATTCCAGGAGATGATCTCAGCCGAGAAATAAAAGAGGACCAAAATGTCGGAGCTGGCCTGCTAGAGGCCACCGTGGCAATATGTTTTGCCATAGTTTTGACTCAACTTATCTAGGGCAAGGGGCACAAATGCAGAATAATTCCATGCCCCTTGGGCATCAAAAGAACCAACTTGGTAAAAAAGAAGAAAATGTCGATTTTGGCCAATTAGGATTAGTTTTTATCGCCTGCGCTATTCTTAGTCTGCTAACGGCCTGGGTTTTTTCAATGGAAACAGAAAAGATTTTGCACCAGTCTTTTCGTCCCCTCCCGGTTGCTGGAAATTCAGGCAAAGATCAGACGAACTCTGCTGAAACCGGGATTATTGGTCCCATTAAGGCCCGTAAGAGAAATGAAGTGTTCAGTGTCGGGATAAATGCTTCGATACCCGTGCAGACCTGGGCTTTTGTTGAAGGTGAAGTACTAAACCAAAACAAAGAGTATCTGTTTGCCTTCGGCAAAGAACTCTGGTCTGAGACCGGTCGAGACTCTGAAGGCCGCTGGAGTGAGAAAAAAATCGATTATAAGATAAAAGTCACCTTTCCGGAGCCGGGAGAGTATTTCTTCAATTTTAAATCAGCAGGCAATACCATCCCAAATGATCTTAAGGTCAAAATTGTCAAAAAGAGAGGTAGTGCACTGCCCCATTTCTGGTTTGGCCTTGTTGCTCTGGTTATAGGGCTCATCCTGAATGAAATCAAAAATAAAACAATATTGAAAATTTTAGATACCTGAATTCAAGAGATGCTATCCGATGAATAAAACTATAGTAATAACATCAATAGTACTTTTAGTGGCCTATTTTGCTTTATTCCGGCTAGCGACCTTTGGCTACGGTTATATGGGGTATTATGGATATCACCGTGGTCCTTCTTTCTGGTATTTCGGTGGTCCAAGCACGTATTATGAAAAGAGTAACCGCAGCGGCAGTGTCAGCGGTCCCAGTCATCGCGGCGGCGGCCCAGGCAGTGGCAAATAACGGCCACTTATAGTATAGGGCCCTCCCAAACAAAACGAATGTCTCCTTCCAAGAAACAGGTCATAACTTTAACTTATTCGGCATTTATTGCCGGTCTCTGTTCGATCATATATGAACTTCTGATTGCTACAACGGCCTCATATTTTCTTGGTGATAGCGTAAAATATTTTTCTATAACCATCGGTATTTATATGGCTGCCATGGGGATGGGGTCCTATGTTTCAAAATTTATTGATAGGGATATCTTAGTTAAATTTATAAAGGCTGAGCTGGCATTAGGATTACTGGGTGGGCTTAGTATTCCGGCCTTATATTTTGCATATGCCTACACCAAGTCTTTTCTGCCGTTTTTCTTTTTCTTTACCGTTGCCATAGGCTTTCTCATCGGCCTAGAAATCCCTTTTCTGACCCGTCTGATGGAGCAGCATAACCAGCTTAAGGTCAATATCGCCAATATCCTTTCCTTTGATTATCTTGGTGCCCTGCTTGCAACTATTTGTTTTCCTTTTGTTCTTTTACCTTTCTTTGGCGTGTATCAGTCCTCCCTCATCTTTGGCTTAATCAATATGTCCATTGGTTTTGTCGTGCTGATAGTTTTTGGAGAGAAGGTGGGAGATCAAAACAGTAAACTCAAAACAATCACCTCGATCTTTACCGTTGGCTTAGCCTTATTTATTACTTTTTCAGACTATTTCCTCGATCATTGGGATCAAAATCTCTATGAAGACCGTATCGTCTACAGTGAACATTCAAAATATCAACGAATTATTCTCACCAAGGGGCGTGATGACATAAGATTGTTTCTAGATGGTAATTTGCAATTTTCATCTACGGACGAACATCGTTATCATGAGGCATTGGTCCATGTGCCTTTTGCAATTTCATCGGTACCAATGAGAAAGGTCTTGCTGTTAGGGGCAGGTGACGGTTTGGCCATCAGGGAACTGCTTAAGCATGATGAAGTTAAAGAAGTTACCCTGGTTGATTTAGATCGAAAAATTATCGAGTTGGCCAAAAACAACCACTATATAACGAGCCTCAACCAGAGAAGCCTTTTTTCAGATAAGGTAAACATCGTCATAAGCGATGCATTTTCATTTTTGGCAGATAACACCGAGCCCTTTGATTTAATCATTTGTGACCTGCCAGATCCTAACAACAATGCGTTGGCACGTTTATATAGTAAACAGTTTTATAAACTAGCAGGCAAAAACCTGTTCCCTGGCGGCCTCCTTGTTACCCAGGCCACAAGCCCATACTTTGCCTCAAAGGCTTTCTGGAGTATTGCTAAGACGGTTGCCGCTGGCGGCTTCCCATACACCTATCCATATCATGCCTTGGTCCCGTCTTTTGGTGATTGGGGGTTTGTTGTAGCAAGTAAGAGAGAACTGGATATTGGTCGTCCTCTGGTTACGATTGAAACAAAGTTTCTTGATCAGCAAAATTTTGCCAACCTATTTAGTTTTGACAAAGACATAACCGAAGAAAACATACAAATCAATATGCTAGATAGGCCTATCTTGCTAAGTTATTACCTGCGTGGCTGGGAGCATTATGCACGCTAGAGGGAAGTGCCAATAATCAACGATGTGGTGTTTTTTCAGACTTTTTTTGAGCAGAACCATTTTTCAACAAGTTGATGCTAGGCTGAGCGGTTTTCCTACGCAGGTTCTATGGGTGAAGCCCCGGAAGCATTGACCATGTCAATATTGGCAATTATATCAATTTTAGCCATTATTTTCTCAGGTGATTTCTTATGCAAAAAAACCTCCGACTAATGCAATGCTGATTTGCTACTATTTGTTCTTTTAGATACTATTTCAATCTTATTTCTCTCTTCCCTCTAATATGATCGCCTGATTTTGACGGCGTTGAAGACCATATGCCGAGCCTAACAACAAAGCGGCCATTAACATAAAAGCCATTACCTTTTGTAAAAGACTGAAATTTACCATGTCATAAAAAAGAACTTTGGCAAAGACCGCGGCAAGCAGGAGCATGGCCAATTTTAACAGAGTCTTATACTCTTTTTTACCGGTATGAAAAAAGAGCGTTAAACCATGTATCAACAAGGCGACCGATACAATTGGACTGACAACCACATCTGAGAAAAGATATATAGTTCGTATATAGAATAATAAAAACAGGAAATGCAGCAGCCATAAATCCGTTTTGTGTTTCCAGTCAGAAACAGTTCTTCGCAATCCACTAATGATCCGGTAAAACTTTGGATTATAATAAATATCAATGGTCAGGCATGCAAGACCGGCCAACCCAACCCCCCAATACATCCATGTATTGGATGAGGACCGTGTGATATTTGCAGCAGAGTATAACACGGCTAAAACAATCGACCATTTACCACTATAATAGACTAGCCGCCAACAGGGCCTTAAGGCATGGATGACAGGCCTTTTCGTGGTTACAAAGGACAAAACAGCACCAGTAAGTAGTAAGGTTAAGGCTAAATTGTTAGACACACCATAGGTAATCAGAAATAGAGCGATACATCCATAAAGCCAGGAGCCTGTGAGTAAAAATTTATAATCGCTCTTATAGTACCCTTTTTGAAGCATCCCATTCTCCTTCAAGTAAAGTCCAAGGCAGAGCACGATACCGGTAACTAACGAGATGGAGGCGGGGTTTATTATCCCTTTGCCGAAAGAGTAAAAACAGCTGAAGCTTGAAAACAGAGCAGCGCAAATAGACAGGATGTATAATTCCTGCTGCATAATAGAATGGATTTTCTTCTTTTCCTGTAAAACAAAGCAAATAACCACAGCCCCCCATAAGCCAAGCGGTAAAAAATCTGGCAGATGATGCCTTAAAGACGGCAGCCATAATACTGGTAACAGCATATAGAATAATATCCGGGCATTACAGGCAAGCGGCATTAATGTGTTGGCTGGGGCTACTCGTTGTAGAAAAGTAAAAAAGAGTCGCAATACAATGATTGCTTCAATGATCGAAATTTTTCCAGCTATTGTTTGATCTCTGAAGTGATAGGACTCCACCGTCGCCATTGAAACTAAAATTCCAATTATTAATGCAGCGTATAATATTACACCCAGACATTGGCTGACCTGAAGATTGAGCCGGTCTCCTCTGTATAAAATGTAAAACATGGGCAAAACGGCCAATGTATAACAGTATGAAGAAAACAGGGCCGCTGTTGTGATAAAAAATATAATTACAACCCAGAATGAATATGATTCTTGCAAGATGCGCAAAAGTTCTTGCTCAAAGGACTCCAGCTTGTCTAAATTTTTGGTGGAAATTATTATTGTCAGCCACAAGAAAATACCTACCGCTACCACGTTCCAATAACCAGAAAGGGTAAAGATATCAGGCCACCCCCCGAGCATTTCGGGTATTAGTATAATTATCTGCAGAAGAGATATGGTTAGCAGGGCATAACCTTCTTTGCGGACGAAGTAGCCAGAAAACAGAAAACCAAGAAAAATAAGAAGCAGTCCTTCCTGGGCCCAAAACAGAGCCATCAGATTTGACCCGAAAATTGCGGGGATGGAAAATCCAAGAAAAGATGCTGTAATTGAGATCAAAAATGTGCGTTGTGTATCGGAGAGGTTTTTCCACTTCCACCCCAATACCCCCATGAACGGGACAGCATTCAAGATATACAACACGCCCAGGCTGAGACCCCCAGATGAGATTAATCCTTTGAGATTAACTAAGAGAAGACTGATATTGGCGGCCAATATCAGTAATCGTGTTTTGTCGAGCTTCTCAAGGGGCCTGCGATCCCAAAAAAGGCAGTGATAACAATAGATATAGAAAAAAATCTGCAATAATAAAATAGTGAGAATGTTTGGAGGTAATCTCACCTCAAAAACCAAAAACTCAATGATTCCCGCCAGGATTAGAAATGAACCATGGGCAAGAGGAGGCCAGTCAAGATGTCTCGCAAGTTTTAAGGCACTCATGGCGATGAGTAGCAGGTAAGCGAGGTAGAAAACAGGTTGTATGCTCTCAATATCAAGAAAGAAGGGGGTAAAAGCTCCGCCGATAAATGTTATTACGGCAACTATCCGGGTGGTATAGGTTGAGGCAAGAAAAAAGGCGAATATGGTGTTTAACAACAACAGAGTATAGCCGGTATTTATCCCGACGAGTTGATAATAAATAGTGAGAAAATAAACACATAGATAATTGAGAACAATACTGATGCCGATGATACTTGAGGCATAACTACGAAATAGTTCCCGACGGTAAAGGCGTGTTCCGGTAAAGAGAATGGCACATGATCCGGTAAAACATAAGGCCATTTTGGTGGCTGGGCCAAACCAATGGTTAAATGAATATTGGAGAAGATAGCCAAAACCAAATGTCAGAGTAACCAGCCCGGCAAGGGTCATAAAAAAAACAGGTAACTTTCCTTTTCCTTTATAATCATCATATATAGGTAGAACTGTTTTGAAAATTCCAGGCATAGCCATAGGCATTATTGAGTGAAGAAGTTGCTCTTTAAGCACAGCCTCAGGGGCTTCACTACATTTTTCTGTTGCCTGTTTTTCAAGCGGAGGTTTTTCCTGAGAGAACAAGTCGCTGTGTTTTTCCTCATTAACTTTAGGTGCTTCTGTAACACTGTGAGCTAACGGGGTATCTTCTTGAAAGGCAGGAACAAGTTCTGGAAGATGTTCAAGTTTAGATGACTCTTTTTCAAGAAGGGTAATTCTATTTCCTAAAATCTCAGTACGCTTTTGGAAATCTTGTCTCAACCGAACAAGTTCTAGTTTCAAAGCTTCAATATTATTTTGCATGGTATTTCCATTTCTCCTTCAGGAAAATTAAGGAAAGTGTGCTAGGTATTTTCTAAATTCTTGTCAAACACCAGTTGTTTCTGATTTTCTCTTAAAAACCCACTACGAACCCTACATGTTAGAAGCATTTCGCCCACAAAACTACTTTTAGCGTCTGGCAGTAATAGACCCCATAGGTTCTTTCATTGTCAAGAGATGTCTATCAGGAAGTTTCTGTTTCATTGTTTGTCAATCAGCATCCAACATTAATCTCTCTCAGCGTTGAAACATTACCTTTTTCACGATTGATGCAGAATATCTTTTTCTCTCTGAAACACATCAGGTTGGCGTTTAAGGACTTCAAAAAGAAAGCTGTTTTCCCCTCAGGGGGGGTAACTAGGAGGCTGTTTTGGGGGGCAATAATTAACGATGTTCAACACTCATATGGAAGTTTCAGTCTGCACGAAAATCTGGGGACAGAAAATCTGGGGACACAATACTAATTCTTTCTGGGCCGACCTGCTTTGCCAGGTCGTAAACACCTCCCAGCTATCTCTTCAGCTTTTTGGATAAAGCCTTCACCTCCTATTGGTCGACCAGTCCGAGTCTTCTGTCCCAACTCATCAAGATCCATGTCTCTGTCTGATAAGTACATCTTCCAATCATCTACTTCTTCCAATATATCAGTGTCGGTAATCAATTCATCTCTCTCTTTCAAACCAGCATGATAAGCAGCTCTTGACCATTGATAATTCCAAGCATGTTTTACCATATTTGCTCGCACAGGATTTCTTTCTACATAGCGAACTGCAGCCAGTAGATAGGCGCTATCAAGTGGACAGGAGAAAAATCTGCCCTGAAACAAATATCCCCTGACTTTCTCTCTAAAATTGATCCTGCGGGTATATAACCGGTGTGCTTCGCCTATGGACCTGGATAAGCCTGATTCATCCTCAGGTATAGCAACAAGATGGACGTGATTGGTCATTAAACAATATGAAATGAATTTGACCCCAAAACGATCTCCTTGCTCTCTTTGCAAACGAAGATATTCTGACCGATCTTCATTAGAGAAGAACACCGGCAAAGAGCGAACACCCCGTTGTGTTATATGGTGAGGATATCCAGGTAGGACTACCCTTGCGAAACGAGCCATCCACCTATCATAACAATCTTGTTGAGTGTAGGCAATGGGGGTAAATTGGTATTATGTCCTCAGATTTCCAGATTTTCTAATGAAAGGGGCTTTGGGGTCTGTCCCCGTTTACGGACCTTAACAATAAAGTATGGTGCCCCCCCGAATTTACGCAACAATGCAATTACGCAAGCCTGACCCCTATTACTATTACTATTACTGGTCAAGGAAGGCAAGATCAAGGTTGAACTGCCCAAGAAGAAAGAAGAGCCTGCTGAAGAAGTAGCAGCCGAGGAGGCTCCTGCAGAGGAGGCCGCCGAGTAAACACCTCTGTCCGAATCTGTTTTTCCAAAAGCTCTTATCTTATGAACGATAAGGGCTTTTTTTTGTGGCAAGATCCTCGGTCGACCGGGGTAGGAAACAAACGCTATTTTGCCGTTTTTGGCATCAAAAACATGAATATAGGCCCAAAAAAGACCTGCTACAGACAATCATCTCGAATGATTTAAGCTAGTTAGCATGGCCCGACCCCGATCCCCATTTTTCAGTTGATAATTCCAAGCATGTTTTACCATATTTGCTCGCACAGGATTTCTTTCTACATAGCGAACTGCAGCCAGTAGATAGGCGCTATCAAGTGGACAGGA
>JBDLJC010000039.1:0-36086 GCA_039714535.1 Thermodesulfobacteriota bacterium
GATTACCCAGACGCTGCTTCCCGGTGCTAAGGAGGTGTACGGACAACTCCCCCTGCTGGACTCTAACCAGCTAGAAAAACAGCCGTTTTACGGCATACGGTCAGGCTTGACAAATGGGCATCTGGTCATCAAAACATAACACCCATGTGTCAAGCTTGACCCTTGTTTCACAGCTTCAAAGCCAGTAGCAGAAAAAACGTGAAATACTTCATACTCATCACTTAATTGAACCTGAAAAAGGGGCAGAAGTATTTTCCACTTCGGGTCATGTCTTTACGCAAGTCTGAGAAATTTTTTAGGATTATCATTTGTCATTTTTTTAATGATATCCTTTACTTGTTCCGCCTCTAGGCTTGAAGCCTCGAGTGACTCAATGAACCCCTTGAAGTAATGGCTGTACCCGGCCTTCCCTTTGGATTTAAATCCTTCTCGATAGGTCTTGTCTGAGATGACCATCGGTACATCTGAACCCCAGAGCAGTTTGTCGGTAAGGTTGTATTGACCTTTGCCAAACTTTCCTGCGGCATCTTTTTCGAAAATCTTGGCAAGATTATTGCGGTGTTCCTTTTTGGCATAATTGTATGCGGCAATGTCGGCGTAAGTGTTGGGATAATTCTTGAGCAGTTGGATCAGAATATATGTCCAGCTATCTTTGTCGGTGCGGAAAGGTTCGAACATATCATCAAGCCCGGTTTCGCCGCCCAGATGCGCAAAATTGATCCGGAGATTTTTAAACTCAGGTTTATTAAGCAATCGCTTCCAATTCTCTGGTGTGGTGTGTCGGTCCAGATTCTTTTTCTCTTCACCGGCAGAATAAGATCCCTTCTGGCAATGGGTAGTTAAAGGAATGTCATTCTGGCAGCACCATTTGTAAAACTTTTTATAATTCTCATGAATATTTGGGGGACACGGATTAAACCCGATGGGCGGATATAATTTGATCCCTAAAAGTTTTCCTGATTCGAGGTCACTTATTGATGTCTTCCCCAGGGTGTTGTTTGCTGACCAGAAGTTTTTGAAACCCTCAAGTCTGTCCTTGTCTGCATCACGGAGTTTCCTCAGGTCAAATCCAACAAAAGGGCAGACTTTAGTGTTCGGGATACTTGCAACTTCTGGTGATGCTATCGCCTCCTCGAGCCGTTTATACTGTTCTCTTACCGATGGTTCTTTGCCGACTTGGGCCGGCATCTCCTGTTCAAGTAGTTTGTCGAAGTCCATAACCAGCGGGGTTATAAGGATTTCCGAGTTGTCGTCGAGATCAGCTAGATTTGTTTTGATGTTTTCCCTTATCTCCAGAAGTATCTCTTCACAGTTTCGTTTCACACTTCTTTCAAAGAAGAGGACAAACTCTTTGTAGTTTTCCAGCTGGCTCTTTAGGGCATTCTTACTCGTAATAAGTTTGGGTAGGTATAGGAGGGCGCCGGAGGCCACCTTAAGCCTGCCAGCTGTACTCATACTGATTTTATCGGAAAGAGTCAGGTACATCGGGATGTCTACAAAATTGAAAGCATGGCAATGACAGTCAATAAAACTCATAACATTATCTCCTTTTGTTTAACGACCATTCTCATTTTTTAAAATCTTTTATCTTTTATAATACACACGAATATAACAATTACTCCTTTTGCCTCTCATTAATCTGGTGTCACTTTTCGCAACCTAACCCACACATTTATTCCAGGCAAGTGTATTCTAGGCAAATCCAGATTATTTCTTACTTTAGCCCACCACCTTGAGGTGAAGAAAACCCAAAAAAAAATTCTCAGCACATTGTGAACAGTATGTCATAATGGTATTCACTTATAGATGGAGATTTCACAGAGTATTGGCCAAGACAATCAAGATAGAAGGAATCCAAACCTTTTAGCATCATAAATTTGAGGGAGCGCCATGCATCGGAAATGTTTATTCCTGTTTCTAGTCTATGCCATTCTGGTAGTTACACCGGCTCTGGCAGCTGTAGAGGTCAAAGTCCCGGAACCACTTAAGCCTTGGGTAGACTGGGTTCTCCACGACCAAGAGGAAGAACTGCTTTGCACCCCGAATTACAACAACTCCAACAGCTTCCGGTGTAACTGGCCAGCTTCCCTCGACCTGGATATCAAGACCGGAAGCGGCTCATTCAGCCAGAATTGGGCGCTTGAGCATGAAAGCTGGATCCAACTGCCCGGCAATGAACGGATCTGGCCGGAGCGTGTCTCCATCAATGGTAAACCAGCCCTCATCCTCAAACGACGCGGGGCTCCCCAGGTCAAACTGCAACCCGGCAATTACAAAATCAACGGTTTCTTCAGCTGGCAATCAATGCCGGAGTTCCTCCAGATCAACTCTCAAACCGGCCTGTTATCCCTCAAGGTCAACGGCAAGAACATCGCTTTTCCCAGTCTGGACGATTCGGGTCGGGTCTGGCTCCATGCCAGGAAGCGGGCGGAGAAAACTATCGAGGACAGTCTCCAGATTCAGGCCTTCAGGATGATCGATGACCGGATCCCCGCCCGGGTTGTCCTGCAACTCAATCTTGATGTGGCCGGCTCCGCCCGTGAGGTTGTGCTGGGCGCACCCTTCTCTTCAAAGGACTTCATTCCGGTTTCGCTAAACAGTTCCCTGCCCGCCCGCTTGGAAAAAGATGGCCGGCTCAGACTGCAGATCCGGCCCGGCCAGTGGCAGATCAGCCTGACCGCTCGGCATATCGGCCCCCTGGCTTCGTTAAATTTCACTAAACCGGACGATAACTTCTGGCCCGAACAGGAAGTCTGGGTCTTCGTCAAGCAGAATACCCGGATTGTCGAGATTGAAGGCGTTACCTCGATAGACCCACAGCAAACCGCCCTGCCGCCGCAGTGGCGGAATTTCCCGGCCTACCGACTCCTGGCCGGTGATGAGATGCAGTTCAAGCTGATCAAGCGGGGCGATCCCCAACCGGCTCCCGACCAGTTAACTCTGCAGCGCAATCTCTGGCTCCGTTTCGACGGCAGCGGCTATACGATCCAAGACCAGATCTCCGGCAAAAAGACCTCCAGCTGGCGACTGGAAATGGTCCCGCCCATCAAACTTGGCCGGGTGGCAATTGACGGCGCTGAACAATTCATCACCAGAATGGCAGGCTCCGCAAACGCCGGGATCGAGCTGCGCAACGGCCTGATCAACCTATCAGCCGACAGCGAATACCAGGGCGGGATCAGCAAAATAGCGGCGACCGGCTGGGACCATGACTTTCAAAAGGTCAGCGCCCGCCTCTTCCTGCCGCCCGGTTATCGCCTCCTCCACGCCACCGGCATCGACAATATCCCCGCCACCTGGCTGAACCGTTGGACCCTGCTGGATATCTTTGTCCTGTTGATCTTCACCATCACCTTGGCCAAGCTGTACTCCAGACCTATGGCCGCCATCGGTTTTATTACCCTGGCCCTGCTTTACCACGAACCCGGCGCGCCAAAATGGATCTGGCTGGCCATCCTGGTCGGAGTCGCCCTGCTCCGCACCATTCCCAACGGTAAATTCCGCAAATCGGTCAAGATCTACCAGCTGCTGGCCTTTCTACTGCTGATCATTATCGCCATTCCCTTCTCGATCGAACAACTGCGGGTCGGTTTCTATCCCCAACTTGAGAAGCCCTGGCAGGCCATGGGCAAATACCAACCGGCCCGATTTGCCGCGCCAATGAAATCAGAGCAAAAAGCAATGGAACCGGAAGCAGATATCGTTATGGAGTCCGCCGAAAAAATTGCCGGCCTGGAAGACCGGGCCGTTTCGCTAATGAAGAGGAAGACCGCCTCAATCGGTTCAAGCAGTGGTTATTATCAAAGGAAGCAGGTGGCCCAGTACGACCCTTCGATGATCAACCAAACCGGCCCCGGTATCCCGGCCTGGCAGTGGAATACAATCAATATGAGCTGGTCCGGTCCGGTCAAACGCGACCAACAGATCGGCCTGACCCTGATTGGGCCCAGAACCAACCTGACCCTCGCCTTTGCCCGAGTCGGCCTGATGATCCTGCTGGCTTTGGGCATCCTAGGGATAAAGTATGGCAGAGACAAGGGCTGGCAATTCCCCGATCCGAAGACACTCCTGATCATCCCTCTACTACTCTTGCCCTTGCTAGCGCCAAGCGGGAGCCAAGCCGCCGAAATCCCATCCCCGGCCCTATTCGAGGAACTGCGCCAGCGCCTGCTTGAAAAAGACGATTGTTTCCCAAACTGCGCCGATATCCCGTCCATGTCAGTCGATATCAGCCGGGATGAGCTGGCGATTGAATTCAGCGTCGCAGCCCAGGTACAGGTGGCAATCCCACTGCCCGGCAATCCCAAACATTGGTTGGCCGGCAAGGTAAAGCTCGATACTCGACCCGCCACAGCAATGTACCGAACCAACCAGGGATTCTGGCTGATAATCCCCCCAGGCCGTCACGCTGTCAGCCTCCGGGGCAAAATCCCGCCAAACAACACCCTGCAATTGACCCTACCCCTAAAACCCCACCAGTTACAGATCAGTCAGACCGGCTGGACGACGGAAGGGACCCATCGGGACGGCACCATCGACAACCAGCTCCATTTCAAAAGAATCGTCAAGGACGAGAGAGAACGGAGCCAGGTCCTTGAAACCGGCATTTTGCCCCCCTTTGTGCTGGTGGAACGATCCCTGCAATTGGGCTTGGACTGGCGGATTGAGACCACGATCAGCCGGATCAGTCCGACCGGTTCGGCAATCATTCTCGAATATCCCCTGCTACCCGGCGAAGCAGTGGTGACCGGTGGCTTCAAGGTCAAGAAGGGCAAGGCCCGGATCAATCTCGACCCACAAAGCACTTATCTGAAATTCGAATCGATCCTGGAGAAAAACAATGCGATCACCCTCAACCACGCCAAAACCAACAACTGGACCGAAATCTGGCAGGTTGACGCCTCGCCGATCTTTCATCTGGAGTACGACGGTATCCCGGTTATCCTCCACCAGAGCGGCAACCGCTGGCTCCCGAAATGGCAGCCCTGGCCGGGCGAGCAAGTCCAATTAAAGATCAGCCGTCCCGAAGGGGTGGCCGGCCAGACCATCACCATCGATAAAAGCCTCCTTGAAGTCCGGCCCGGACGGAGGGCAACCGACGCCAAACTTGAGCTTTCCTTGCGCAGCAGTCAGGGGGGGCAACACACCATAACCCTGCCAGCTGACAGTCAACTACAGGAAGTGCTGATCAACGGCCGGGTCCAACCGATCCGCCAGGAAGGCCGCCAGGTGCCCCTGCCCATCACCCCCGGCAAGCAGGACATAACGTTAAAATGGCGGGGCGCCAGCACCATTACCGCCAACTATAAAACTCCGCAGATTGACCTCGGCGTAACCAGTGTCAACACCAATATCGATCTGCATCTGCCCCGGAACCGTTGGCCCCTGCTGCTCTGCGGACCGGTCATCGGCCCGGCCATTCTCTACTGGTCGGTGGTGCTGGTCATCATCCTGGTGGCCTTCGGTCTGGCCAAAAGCCGGCTGACCCAGTTGAAATTTTACCAGTTACTGCTGCTTGGCATCGGCATGAGCCAGAGTAATCTGATCGGAGTTTTGCTGGTGGTAGGCTGGCTGATCGCCCTCGATTACCGGAAAAAGGTCAGTCCTGACATGGACAAGGGGACCTTCAATCTGATCCAGATCGCTTTGGGGGGCCTGACCGTCCTGGCCCTGCTCTCGCTGATCTTCGCCATCAGCCAGGGGCTGCTGGGCCATCCCGATATGAACATTGTCGGTAATGGTTCCAGCCGCAATCTGCTGCGCTGGTATCAGGATTACAGCATGACCACCCTGCCCCAGGCTTGGTTGCTCTCAATCCCGATGTTCTGGTACCGGCTGGCAATGCTGGCCTGGGCGTTGTGGCTAAGCTTCACCCTGATCAGGATCCTGCGCTATGGCTGGCAGGCCTTCTCCGAACCGGTCCTCTGGCATCCAACCACCAAAGAGATAAAGGGTCTGGGCTTCAGCAAGAAGACAACCGGCCAAGATAAGGAGATTGACCTGAGCGCTAAAATGAAGGTCGAAGAAAAAAACCCGGATGAGGACTGAAAGATGAAAAAAATAATGATCTATTTTGCGGCTGGTTGTCTGGGAGCATTGGCCAACAGTCTGGCTGTCTGGTTCTTCGGCACAACCGGGATTACCGGGTCAGCGGGGGTCTCAATCGCTCCGGCCCTGACCCCAACCTGGCTATATCCAAGAATAGTCTGGGGCGGCCTCTGGGGCTTACTGTTCCTTCTGCCGCTCTGGAAAACGAATATCTATACCAAAGGGGCTCTGCTCAGTCTCGCCCCAACGGCTATCCAACTATTTGTAATCTTTCCCCTTAAAGCCCATAAGGGGATGGCCGGCTTGGAACTGGGATTACTGGCCCCTCTTTTTGTCTTGTTCTTTAACTGGATTTGGGGAGTTGCCGCTGCTGCGGCTATAAAGCTCTCAAGGTGAATACTCCACCGCCTACCGGCTGAGGCCTCAGTTTTAAGCTCAGAATGGCGGACATCTAAGTGTCTTCGAACTACGGGGATATATTGAATGAATAACGCAATGAAAGCAGCCCTCTTATCGGCTCTGCTATTTCCCGGGGCCGGCCATTTTTTCTTGAAGAAATATGTTTCAGGGGTAGTTTTAGCAACCACTTCAGGGGCGGGACTTTTCTTTTTGCTTACAAAGGTGATAGAGAAAACCCTAATGCTGGCCGAAAAGATCCGGAACGGGCAAATCCAACTGGATATAGCAGAAATTACCGAATTACTTTCAAGGCAAACAACCGGCGCTGAAGCCCAACTATTAAATATTGCTACAGCCGTTTTAATCATTTCCTGGCTGCTTGCTATTCTTGACTCCTATCGGGTTGGTTATGGGCGGGAGAAACACTAGCCCACAGATTTGGCAATATCAGCCTGCATGGCCTCAATGACAGCAATCGGATCGGCAGCCTTGCTGATCGGGCGACCGACCACAACGTGATCCGCGCCGTTGGCCAAAGCCCGGCCGGCGGTCATGACCCGGGTCTGATCGTCGCTATCATCCATAATATTGGCCCCCGGCCTGATCCCGGGTGTCACCAGTAACAATTTATCACCCAGCTCATGGCGGAGCCTCTCTGCCTCAAGGCCGGATGAGACCACGCCGTCACACCCCAGTTCCAGGGCACGTCTGGCCCGATAAAGGACCAGATCCTCGATGGACTGGGTCATCCCCATCGCCCGCAGATCATCCTCGCCGAAACTGGTCAGGACGGTAACCGCCAGGAGTTTGAGATCACCTTTCGCCTCCAGAGCGCCTCTGATGATGGCATCATTGCCGTGGATGGTGGCCAACGACACCCCCCGCTCCCGGATCTGGGCCACTGCCAGTTTAACGGTTTCGGGGATATCAAAAAACTTGAGATCAAGCATCACCTTATGACCGCGATCAACCAGCCAGTCAACCGTCTCAAACCAACCGGACATGAAAAGCTGCAAACCAACTTTATAAAAACCAAGATGAGACTCGGTCTTTTTGACAAGCTCTTTGGCCATCTCATGATTTTCCACGTCCAGGGCCAATATTATCCGGTCACGCAGTTCTATATCTTTGGCTGCCATTACATTTCTCCTTACGGGATATATCTTCTCTATTTTTCAATCGCGTTATCAATGCTAAAGATACAGGAAGCAGGTGCTGGGTACGATGCAGTTGCAAAGCAAAATAGAAGGAAGCCGAATCCAGAGGAATAGAAGGGAAAGCGGTTATCTGACTTCTGAATTATGGCTCCTGGCTTCCATAAAAATAAAACCTCAGTAATTTGACCCCCACCCTACAACCGAGCCTTTTAGTTAGTACAAATCAACCCGCACGCCACCACCAACTCGAAAATTTCCATCGACCAGATCATAGAACATGTTGCCGCCGGCAACCCGCGCCTTCTCATCAGCCAGCCAGATATCTTCGGCGGTTTTGATCTTCCGGTATTTGGTCAGGTAACGCAAGGCCTCAGTCCGCATTTCCTGACCATCAGGGGTTCGCAGCCGAACATTGTCGATGATGGTAATTATCTGCTGATCGGTATGATAAAAGGCTTCCCCGCCGGTTAAAACGGTTGGCCGCCCGTCACCATCAAGCAGCTGGACCTCAATTTCTTCCAACTCCAGAAGATCATCATGGATGCCATTATTAATCTTGGCGGCTTTGAGAACAAACTCGTCATGGCCATCTCGATTCTGGATCAGAAGCACCTCGTCCAAAACAAAGGTCTTCAGTTGACTGCTTGAGGGGGGCGCAGGGGTGTCGAAACTTCCTCGCGGCTTGAGCAGGTCAGCAACGGTCGGCCACCAGAGGGGGCCGCTTAAAATGACCAGCAGAGGTAGTAACCAGACAGAATTTCTTTTAACGTTCATTGTCGTAAATATTCAGGTGCAGGAGAAAAGCTACCAATAACCTAGGAATGTAAATGAACAGCAGCGCCGTTTCACACTGCTGCTTCAGATGTGCATAAGCCAAGCTGACGAGCAATAATTTGCCATGTGATTCCGCCTGCTCGTGTGCAGGTAAGCGTAAGACCCGGATGGGGTGCTGCGATACATTTAATCATTGTCGAGATATTGGGCGAGAAGCTCATCCCGTTTGCCTTGGGCTTCAATGATCAGGTCGCAGACTTCCCGAACCGCACCCCGACCACCGGGGTTACTGGTCACATAATGGGCGATCTCGCAGACCTCCACCGCCGCATCGGCCACCGCTGCTGCCATCCCCACCCTGATCATGACCGGCAGATCAAGCCAATCATCACCCATATAGGCGACCTGCTCCGGGGCCAAATTGAGATCAGCGATAATCTTTTCGTAGACCTCACGCTTGGCGCCGGCACCCTGGTACAGCAGAGTGATGCCGAGATTTTCAGCCCGCCGTTGCACAACTTCAGAACTGCGGGCGGTAATAATTCCGACCTCCACCCCGGCCTTCTGGAGCAACCTGATACCCAGTCCGTCTTTGGTACTGAAGGCCTTGGTCTCGACGCCACCCGGGAGATAGATGATTGAACTGTCGGTCAGAACCCCATCCACATCCAGCAACAAAAGCCTTATTCTGCCAGCCCTTTCGAGATTAGCCCGCCAGGCATAGCTCCGTTGCTCGAAACTCTGACGTGCTGCGGCCTGTTCCCGCAAGCCTTGGGTCACTTCACAGTCGGACGGATAACCAGCGCCACCCGGGCCGCAACTGCCGGCTCCCATCTTAGTTCTCCTCAACATAAACATAAGGCGCGGCAGCCTGGTGAATCGCCAAAATACTCTCCAGCAACGGCTCGATCTCATCCAGGGGCCAGGAATTAGGCCCATCACAGAGGGAATTAGCCGGATCGGGATGAACTTCCATAAAGAGCCCGTCGATCCCGGCTGCTACCGCCGCCCTGGCCAGAAAGGGAATAAACTCCCGTTGGCCACCGGAACTGCTCCCGGCGCCACCTGGTAATTGGACACTATGGGTAGCATCGTAGATCACCGGGCAACCCATGGAGCGCATCACCGGGAAAGCACGCATATCGACCACTAGATTGTTATAGCCGAGCATGGCGCCACGCTCGGTCAGCAGCAGATTGCGGTTACCACTCCACTTGATCTTGCTGACCGCATGCTTCATGTCCCAAGGGGAAAGAAATTGACCTTTTTTAAGACTGATCGGCTTGCCGGACTTACCGGCTGCTACCAGCAGGTCGGTCTGCCGGCACAGAAAAGCGGGAATCTGTAAAATATCCAGAACTGCCGCCGCCTGTTCCACCTGATCTACTTCATGGATATCAGAGATAATCGGCACCCCGATGGCCTCACGGACCCGGGCCATAATCTCCAAGCCCTTGTCAATTCCCGGACCCCGGTAGGAATCCAGCGAGGTGCGGTTGGCCTTGTCAAAAGATGTTTTGAACACATAGGACATCCCCAGTCTGGCGCAAATCTCCTTGAGGGTACCGGCAACTTCCATTGCCATCTCCTCGGACTCCAGCACACACGGTCCGGCAATCAATAAAAAAGGTCGACCTGGGCCGACCTCGAAATAATCTTTAACATTAACTATATCCATCTTGTCCTCCTGTCTGTAAACAGAAGTTGGCAGAAAATGCCGGTCATAGTCCGGCAAGCTGCGTTATTCCCCTGAGTGCTTTAGTGAGGCCTTGATGAACTCACGGAACAGGGGATGAGGGTTTAAGGGCTGCGATTTGAATTCCGGATGAAACTGACACCCCAGAAACCAGGGATGGTCTTTAAGTTCAACAATCTCAACCAAGGTGTTATCCGGTGAAACACCGCTGATCACCAACCCTTTGGCTTCCAATTCTTCGCGGAATTTGGGGTTGAATTCATAGCGATGACGGTGCCGTTCAAATATCTCTTTATTGCCATAGGCAGCAGCGGCAAAAGTTTTCTTATTAACCTGGCAGGGGTAAGCGCCCAGCCGCAGGGTGCCGCCCATCTCGGACGACTCGTCCCGGGCCTGGACCTGGTTGGTCCGGTAATCGAACCACTCCTTCATCAGATAGATAACAGGATAAGAGGTGTCGAGATCGAATTCATTACTATCGGCATCCTCCCAGCCCACCACGTTTCGGGCAAATTCTACCACGGCCAGTTGCATGCCGAGACAGATGCCGAAGAAGGGTATCTTCTTCTCCCGGGCATAGGTGATGGCCTTGACCTTGCCTTCCACCCCCCGCTTACCGAAACCGCCGGGAACCAGAATACCATGACACCCGGCCAGCAGGGCATCCGGATCCTGATTTTCAAGATCCTCGGCACTGACATAACGCAGTTCAATATGGGCATCATTGGCAATACCGCCATGCACCAGCGACTCGTGCAGACTCTTGTATGATTCGGTCAGATCAACGTATTTACCGATAATGGCAATAATCACCCGATTGGTCGGGTGCTGGACCTTCCGCACCAGTTCTTGCCAGGTCTCAAGTTTCGGGGCGCCGGTCCAGATCTGCAATAACGAAAGAATCTTGTCGTCCAGTCCCTCCCGGTTAAGGCAGAGGGGGACCTCATAAATACTCTCGACATCCTGGGCGGTAATAACGGCATCGGTGGG
Organism: Thermodesulfobacteriota bacterium; assembly: GCA_039714535.1. Lineage (GTDB taxonomy): Bacteria > Desulfobacterota > Desulfobulbia > Desulfobulbales > JAGXFP01 > JAGXFP01. The sequence continues at coordinate 11,065 of JBDLJC010000039.1, forward strand.
GACGTTACAGAACAGGGATATCTTTTCTTTAAGATCCCGGCTCAACGGCAACTCGGTCCGGCACAACAGGATATCGGGCTGGATGCCGATCGCCAGCAACTCCTTGACGGAATGTTGAGTAGGTTTGGTTTTGAACTCGCAGGCGGTCTTGATATACGGGACCCAGGTCACGTGAATGAAGATCGAATTTTCCTTGCCGACATCGAGCCGAAACTGCCTGATCGCCTCGATAAAGGGTAAACTCTCAATATCGCCAATGGTACCGCCAATCTCAATGATAGCGATGTCCGTCTCACCGTCGAGCTGATGAATAGCGTTTTTAATCTCGTCGGTGATATGGGGAATAACCTGGACGGTCCCGCCCAGATAATCGCCACGCCGCTCCTTGGTGATTACCGAGTTATAGATGCGGCCGGTGGTATAATTATTCCTCTGGCCCAGTACCGCCGAAGTGTAACGCTCATAATGACCAAGATCGAGATCTGTCTCGGCCCCGTCGTCAGTGACATAAACCTCGCCATGCTGGAAGGGATTCATGGTGCCCGGATCGACGTTTATGTAGGGATCAAGCTTTTGAAAGGTAATACTCAATCCGCGACATTCCAAAAGAGCGCCAATGGCTGCTGCCGCCAGTCCTTTTCCTAAAGAGGAAAGAACACCGCCGGTGATAAATATAAACTTTGTTTTTTGAGTTTGGCTGATTTTTTTCATGGAATGCACTATAGCAATACGACTTGAATTCTCCAAGTGAAAATTGGCCGGGAATCACTCTTACTCGTCAATTTTATTGGCTTCTGTTTGCTGACAGTCATCAGCTATTTTTTATAGATATTTTTTTTGGAGAATTGTTTATAAATATCCCTGACATGTCACAATACAAACTCATTGCCACCATATCGATTTTTCTAATATTATCCCTGCCCGGTTGCGGCAAGGATCAAGCCGAAAAAGCAACAGCCCCTGAAGCGCTGCCCAAAGCCACCTTGCCGACTCCGGTCGAGCCTGGCTGCCAATCCTGTCATCCTTATACTTTGGCCGGGACCCACGCCACCATGTCTTGCACCTCATGCCATGACGGAGATAACCAAACCGCAGACTTTGACGCCGCCCATGTTGGTCTGACCGCTCGTCCCGCCCATCCCTCCAGGATGCAGGCTAAATGCGGCGACTGTCACCAGCAGACCACCAGCGCCATTACCAGCAACCACTTCACCCTTAATAATGAAATCAATCTGGTCCGCCGCCATTTCGGGGCCGAGCAAGATCTACAAACCTTGCAAGACATCCCGGTTACCGAGCCCCTCACCTCACCTCTGCAATTGGCCGACGACCTTCTGCGGCGTCGCTGCCTGCGCTGCCATGTTTATTATGAGGGCGATGAATATTCCCAGGTGCGCCACGGTACCGGCTGCGCTGCCTGTCATCTGGAATACCAGGACGGCAAGCTGGTGTCCCATAAATTTCTCTCCTTGCCCAGCGACAGTCGCTGCCTGAGCTGTCATTACGGTAACCGGGTCGGCAGCGATTATTATGGCCGCTTTGACCACGACTTCAAACACGAGTATCGCACCCCCTACCAGCCGGACGGCTCATACGCGCCACGACCATACGCGGTCGAACAACACAATCTCAGCCCCGACATCCACCAGCAGGCGGGTATGACCTGCAGTGACTGCCATATCGACATGCATGGCGGTAACACCATGAAGACCATCAGTTGCGCGGCCTGTCATCTCCACCAAACTGAGCAACCACCCCCGGCCGCCCATCTCGCAACTGAATCAGGGCAACTGGTTATCACAACCAGGCAGACCGGCCGCAAAATCATGGTGCCTCCCGCATCACACCCGGCCCACAACCAATACCAAAATGAGGTGGCCTGTACCGTCTGCCACGCCCAGTGGAGCTACAACGACCAGGACACCCATCTGCTCAGAATCGACCATGATGACTACGATGAGTGGGATGAGCTGTTCGTCCAGGACAGCTCGGAGGTTGAGGTGCTGTTGTTAAACAGCATATATGGTGAGGAGATATGGAGCCCGGCCATGACCGATAAGATAACCGGCCAGAACAAACCAGGCCTGTGGTTAAAGGGCTTTAAAATCAGGCGATGGGCTGCACCGATCATTGCTTTTGACCAGCAGGGACGCTTGCAGGTCATGCGACCGATTCTTGCCTTAAAACTCTCCTGGGTTGACGAGGAGGGCGAAACCATTTTTGATTCCATCAGCGGCAAAAGCAAGCAACTAAGACCATATACCCCCCACACCATTGGTAAGGCTGGAGCCTTCTACCGCCAGCGGCTTTCAAAACTCCTGCCAGCAAAACTAAACAAGGAAAACTTGCAATAATGAAATCTATAACCCCAGTAATAATGGTCCTTCTAATGTCCTGGGCGGTGATGCTCTCCGGCTGCGCTGATATCAAGGCCCCGGCCCCGGTACTGGTCAGCACCAATACCCGTCCCCAGGATATCCCAAAAAGCAATCGAGTTCCGCCGACCCAGAGACCCTATAAGATAATGGGGAAAAGCTATTACCCCATACCTTCCGCCCAGGGCTTTCAGGAAACAGGTATCGCCTCCTGGTATGGCCCTAATTTTCACGGTCGCAAAACCTCTAACGGTGAGACTTACAACATGCACGGGACAACCGCAGCCCACAAAACCCTGCCGATGAACACCTTCCTGCTCGTCAAAAACCTGGAAAATGGCCGGGAGATGACCGTCAGAGTTAACGACAGGGGTCCGTTTCACAGGGGCAGGATCATTGATCTGACCCAAACCGGCGCCACCAAACTGGGCTTCATCGGCCAAGGCACGGCCAAGGTCAGGATAACCGCTATGGGTGAAGCTACTACCTATCGCCGGGGGGGGCGAGAAACCAAGAGATTCAAGGACCATCCTGATTTTCAAAGCGGCAAATTTTACGTCCAGATCGGCTCGTTTATCGATGAAAACAATGCCAAGCGCCTTAAGGGCAAGATGATAGCGGCAGGGCACAAGAGCGTTATTCAAAAATTTGATCGGGGTGATCAGATATTCTTCAGGGTCCAGGTATGGGTCGGCACAAATTTGGCTGACGCCGAGCGATTCGAGCAACAATTGAACGAAACGGAATTTCCGGGTGCTTTTGTGGTGGCCCGTTAAAGTCGCTTGTTTCAGGTCAGATAAGCAACCCGGCCACTACTATTTACGCAGTGGGTTTTTTTGCCAGTTTTATTAGAACAAATTATTAGAACTCACTAACTTATGAAAAAAGTTCACAAAACTGAAATAGATGTCCAAAAAAGCATTCGCTTTCTAATGATCTCCTGCGCATTAATTCTATTAAACATAGAAGCAATTCCCATCGCCGAAATCACAAAAAAAGCGTTTGGTGTGCCATTTTCGAGTGAACCAATAGCAATTAGCATGCTCTGGCTTTTATGGATTTATCTGCTGCTTCAATTTATACACAGTTGCAGAGTTTCACAGCAAAATATTTTTGGAAAGATTGCTAAAGAATTTGGTCACCAATTAGCAAAATACTCGCATAAAATGAAAAACAGAATTGATCCTGAATTGTATACGCCGCAATATCTAGTAACGCAAAAGTCAAGATTCAAGCTTTGCTGGGAATGCAAATATTGTCAGGCAATGACGAATGATCTAGAACCTTCTATAACAATCCAAGTCTCATGCTTCCCTGTAATCAGGCTTAGCGCCATTTCAACTGTTAAGGTTCTACTAGATCTTCCAGTTTTTTTGTATCTTGTCATCCCAGCTATAGCCGGGATTCTATCTTTATTATTTCAGCTGAATAACTTTTCAAACAAGTTTTAACAGCGAAATCAAGAGAGACGATAAAACGCAATAACAGATCCACCAGCAAACATCTCTGCCACACATAAAAAACCGCGTAATTGGTACCTACCAATTACGCGGTTTTTTTATCAGCACCTACAAATCTGCTCTTAATGCTTAAAAGAACGCTGCCCGGTAAATTTCATAGCTACCTGGGGCTCAGCCCCATTGCAGGCCTCAATGGTCTCGAAATCACGCATTGAACCACCGGCCTGGAGAATAGCAGAAACCCCCTGGCTGATTCCAACATCCGCCCCATCCCGGTAAGGGAAAAAGGCATCGGAGATCATTACCGAACCCGGTAGGCCAGCCCGATCTTTCATAGTTTGGGCATCAATCGCTTCCTGATCGGCCTTATCCCTCTTGCCCTGTTCAATCTCAAGGGCCATATCCGCATAGGGAATCCCGTGGGTATCGAAGCAAAGGATGTCGGCATATTTGATATAAGCCTTATGGACAGCAATCTCGGCGACCCCAACCCGGTCCTGCTCACCGGTACCGATGCCCACCGTGCAACCATCTTTGATATATATAACGGAATTTGAAGTAACTCCATGCTCAACCGCCCAGCCAAAGAGCATATCATCGATCTCCCTTTGGGTCGGCTCCCGCTCACACTTGTACTCTTTGCCCTTGGAAGTGGTAACTGCAGGCATGAGATCGTTAACAGAACGAATGGAGTTTACCGCCGACTGCTGAGCAATGATGCCGCCGTCAATCAGGCTCTTGAAATCAACGAAACGGTAGCTTTCGAAATCCGCCAGTTTATCGATCCGGTCAATCTTGATCACCCGCAGGTTCTTCCGAGCCGCTAGAATTTCCAAAGTGCCATCTTCAAATTCTGGAGCACAGACAACTTCAAGGTAATTCTTACTCATCAATTCGGCGGTGGCCTTGTCACAGGGCTTACTCATGATAACAGCCCCGCCAAAGGCGGCGATCCGGTCACAGCGATTGGCCCGATCATAGGCATCGGCCAGAGAATCGGCAACCGCAGCGCCGCACGGGTTATTATGTTTGAGAATAACCGCCGCCGGCCGGTCGACCATATATTTAATGATATTCAGGCCATTATCAATATCGGTCAGGTTGATCTTGCCGGGATGCTTACCGACCTGCAGCATGTCTTCGACACTAATGCCGCTGACCAGACCATGACCCGGCTCAATGAACTTGCAGTCGCCCAGAGCCAGATTGCCATTAACCAGCTCGTAAAGGGCCGCCTCCTGATCAGGGTTTTCACCATAGCGAATCCCTCTCTCGTCGACACTGCCATCTTCCATGGGGATAGCCCAGGTCCTTTTCCGGTAGACCAAGGTCTGATCACCAAATGATATCTTCATATCCATCGGGAAATGATCACCAAGAATGGTCGAATACATTTTTTTAATATCACTCATAAGAGTAGCCTCCATTTAATATTTATCGGCGGAGCAATTTGCTCTATTTAAATTTTTAAAAAAGTTGGCTTCCGAATCCCCCTAGGCAACCGACTGCTGGAAAACCGCATCCCAGTCCTTGCGCACCGGATCAAAGCCTCGGGCCTTAATATCCCGACAGACCTCATCAATACCACGCTGATCGTCAATCGAAAACTGTTCGCCATCCTGGTAGGGATTTGAATAACCGCCAGGCGCGGTACAGGACCCCGCCGAATAGCGAGTAGGAGCGAGACCAAGCATGCCATCCCGAAAACGGGCCTCCTCCCGGGTGGAAAGGAGCAGGCCCACATCATGATCAAAGATGCGCAGGGCGAACAGCAACTGGGCCAAGTCGCTCTCACTTACCACAACCTTGGGCTCAAAATCACCGGTAGCCGGTCGCAGTCTGGGGAACGACACCGTCAGGGCCGTCTGCCAGTAATGGTGGCGCAGCCAAGCAAGATGCATGCCCAGCGAAACTCCCTCAAGCCGCCAGTCAGACAGGCCTAACAGAGCACCGATCCCAACCTCACGCATTCCGGCCGCAGCCACCCGGGCCGGGGTAGCGAGACGGTTCTCCAGATCGGCCTTAGGCCCGGCCGGATGGACCTCACGATAGACATTCCTGTCATAGGTTTCCTGATAGACAGCAACACTGGTGATCCCGGCCTTAAAGAGACGATGATACTCAGCCTCGGTCAAGGGCTGAATCTCGATGGAGATCGAAGCAAACCGGTTGCGCAAGTGCCCGGCAAGTTCGACAAGATAATCGACCCCCATTTTAGCAGGCGCCTCGCCGGCAACCAATAGTATGTGGCTAAAACCACGCTCAGCCAGCAGCAGAGATTCCTGCTCGGCTTCGTCCAGGCTGAGAACCCGTCTCTCTATTTTGTTTTCCGTTGAAAAACCGCAATACCGGCAATTATTGCAACAGAAACTGGAGAGGTACAACGGCGAGTATATCTGGATGGTCCGGCCAAATCTGGCAGCAGTCAGGGCCGAAGCCCTAGCCGCCAGAGCCGGCAACCGTTCGGCCGCGGCCGGTGATAAAAGAGCGCCAAGATCCTGGACAGACAACCGCTCTTTCGAGAGAGCATTTTCCACATCAGCCGCACTGCGCTGGTAAACCAGCTCGGCAAGTTCCCGAAAATCCGGCACCTTGAAATCTGCCGGTCTGTGTCGCTCAAGATCTGTCATTATAATGATTAATCGCTAAGTGCCAAGACAACTGGCGGGATTTTATCAGTTCAAAAAGTCAAGGCCAACTGCCGGTGAAGAAGCTGTAGCCTGGGGTTGCATCCGGCCCAGTCCAGATTCATAAGCAGCTCGTCCGGCTTCAACCGCCATAGCGAAGGCCTTAGCCATCCGGACCGGGTCTCCCGCCACGGCCATGGCCGTATTGACCAGAACCGCGTCAGCACCGAGCTCCATGGCCTCTGCGGCGTGGGACGGAGCACCAAGACCGGCATCGACGATTACCGGTACCCGAGCCTGATCAATAATGATTTCAACCTGGAACCGGGTCAGAAGCCCCTGATTAGTGCCGATAGGAGAGCCAAGGGGCATAACCGCCACCGCCCCGGCATCCTGCAGCTTAAGGGCAAGTATGGGGTCGGCATTCATATAGGGCAGAACCTTGAAACCCTCCCGAGCCAAAATCTCGGTCGCCTTCAGAGTTTCAACCGGATCAGGCAGCAAAGTCCGGGGATCGGGAGTAACCTCAAGCTTCAACCACTCACCAGCGCCGGAAGCCTTGGCCATCCTGGCCAGCCGCACCGCCTCATCACTGTCCCTGGCCCCAGAGGTATTGGGCAGGAACACATAACGTTCCCGATCAAGCACACTCATGATGTCATCACCGGGATCATCAAGGTCTACCCGGCGCAGAGCCACGGTCACCATTTCGCTACCGGAGGCCTCAAGGGCATCCTTCATCAGCTGCGCAGAGGAAAATTTACCGGTCCCAACCAACAGCCGGGATTTAAAATTATGGCCACCAATAGTAAGCATCAACCGCCCCCTACAAACCGGATCAACTCAAGAACCGACCCCTCAGACAGTTTATTATCGGCATATTTGTCGGGGAGAACTATACTGCCGTTGCACTCAACCACTACAGTGGCTGGGTTCAGGTCCAACTCCAAAACAAGTTCCTCAATGGTGAGGCTGTCCCTAACTGCCATCTCTTTGCCATTACAAATAATCTTCATGGGTCCACTTAAATTATATTCTTTTATCACTACTCAGGCCAAAGCCAGAACACAGCTAGAACCTCCAAACTGTAACTGCCCAGCAGTGCTTCAAATGTGGACAAGCAGGCTGGCGAACTATAGTAAGCTATGTGAGTTAGCCTGATCGTACGCAGATGAAGTGCTGCTGGGCAGTTACAATCTTTTAAGCTACTTCAAGCAGCAAACGTAATATTTGATTAGCCTGATGATGGGCAGCGACACCAACCCGAGGCGCCATCAGCCCCTGACCCGGTCTGGCCTCGGTTTCACCATCTCCGACCAGATAAACCCGGTCACGAATCTTCCTGGTATGGATCATATTACTATCTTCGAAACCGGCCATCCCGGAAGCTCCTACAAAACCATACCCCCTAAGGGGACCCAAGGCACAACGTAAAGCGGTAGCCTTCATCTCAGCACCATCGAAGCACTCGGCCAGGACATCAACCCCTCTGAACAGAGAGGGTATCGAATCTTCGGTCAACACGGTGTCAATCGTCTCAATCCGCAAATAGGGATTAATCCGGGCAATATTATGCTTTAACGCTTCAGTTTTCTGCTCACCGATCTGATCGATGAAGTACTGCTGGCGATTAAGGTTACTGGGCTCAACCACATCAAAATCAGCCAACAACAGATGACCAACGCCAACCCTGGCCAAAGCCACCGCTACCAGGGAGCCGAGACCACCGAGACCCATAATCCCAACCGAGGCCTTTTTAACCTTATCGTGCACCCCGGGACTATGCCTGGCATACAGCAAGCGCTCCAGTTCATCAGCGTTTGGTTTTTCTCCCTTCCGAATCAACCAGCAACTATCACCATCCTCAAGAATAACCGCAGATGAGACAGGATGACCGTTGACTATAAACAAGTCTGCTCCGGGCTTGACCTCGGCTGCAACATCACTAACCCTGAGACCATCCCGAAATTTATAAGTAATCTCGTTTACCAGCAACATCAGTTAATCTCTATACCTTTTATGTCGCCTGGTTTTGGGGCTTAAAGCCCAGCAAGACCAGACCGACAAATAAAGAGGTTAACATAACCGGAAATAACTACCGAGGGTAGATTTTTTGCAACTATTTCAGCCGGGTTAACAAAAGGCGGCAAACTACCAAATGTCAGGGTTCGGGAGCGCCTCTCCACGCGGCCCAAGGGGGCAGGGGTAAGCTTAAATCCCTGTTGGGGAGTGGGGCTGAATAGTTATGACCTTTTATCCCAAGCAAAGACAATTACTATAAAAAAAGGCCGACATAACTAGCATGCCGGCCTTGAAAAATCTTACGAATTTAAATACTAGCAGATCAATTCTCTGATTCTGCCGGGGCTTCCTGGTCTTCACTGTAATTAACCAATTCAAGGATAGCCATTTCCGCAGCATCACCGATCCTGTTACCGGTCCGGATGATCCTGGTATAACCGCCATTGCGTTCCATATACTCATCGCGCAAGACGCTGAAAAGTTTAGCAACAACTTTTTTATCACGAATAAAGGACAAGGCCTGACGTCGGGCATGTAAATCTCCACGCTTGCCCAAGGTGATCATTTTTTCAACTACCCGTCTAACCTCTTTTGCCTTCGGAGTGGTTGTCACAATACGCTCATGCTCCAGCACTGATGTGACCATATTCCTGACCATGGCAAGCCGGTGCGGAGTGGTACGGCCAAGTCTTCTTCCTGCTTTTCTGTGCCTCATCTCAACAACCTCTCCTTAATTATCCTCTTCTTCCGTTTCAACGGTCGAATCAGGTTTTTCCCATCCTTCAATCTTAAAACCAAGGCCCAGTCCCATTTCTGAAAGCAATTGCTTGATTTCATTTAATGACTTCCGGCCAAAGTTCTTAGTTTTCAGCATCTCGTTTTCGGTTCTTTGGACCAACTCACCAATGAACCTGATATTTGCGTTTCTCAAACAATTGGCGGAGCGAACAGAAAGTTCCAAATCATCGACCGGTCGCGAGAGATAAGGGTTAATTTCACTATCAACCGATTCCTCTTCAGCGACAATCTCAGGCTCAACCAGGCTTTCATCAAAGTTGATGAACACGTTCATCTGTTCTTTGAGAATTTTAGCGGCGTAAGCCAACGCATCCTCAGGCTTAACGCTGCCATCGGTATCAATCTGCAGGGTCAACTTATCGTAATCAGTCTGCTGACCGACCCTGGCCTGACTAACATGCATTCTAACCTTGCGAATCGGAGTAAAGATTGCGTCAATCGGGATCACCCCGATTACCTGATCTTCACTCTTGTTCATCTCGGCCGGGATATAACCTTTACCCCACATGACCTCAAACTCAGCGATGAATTTACCTTCACTACCTGAAATCGTACAGATATGCTGCTCAGGGTTCATCACCTCAACGGTGCCATCGGAAATCAGATCCGCCGCCGTGACCACACCCTTGCCTTTTTTCTCAACCCTAACCGTCTGTGACTCTGCTGAATTGAGTTTAAGACGTACAACCTTGAGATTAAGGATTATTTCAGTAACATCTTCGACAATTCCTGGCAGTGAGGAAAGTTCATGCAAGGCGCCCTCTATCTTAACCGAGGTGATCGCTGCTCCCTGTATAGATGAGAGCAATATCCGCCGCAGTGAATTACCCGTAGTCGTGGCATAACCACGCTCCAAAGGCTGGCAGACAAACTTCCCATAACTATCCGTAAGAGAATCACGGTCAACTTCAACCCGATCCGGCATAATCAGCTCATGCCAATTACGATAAAGGGGATCCTTCTCGATTTCTGTACTCTCTTGTTGTTCATTATCCATTATCAAAAGCTCCGCAATTGATTAATGAAGCAGATCCGACCATGGGTACGTTCAGAAATGCTATAAATATTGCCCGCAAACAGAGAACATCAGAGTCTCAATGCGGGCAATATTGGTTTCCAGACAGATTATTTGGAGTAAAGCTCGACTATCAGCTGCTCCTGAATCGGCATAGTAAGTTCCTGCCTTACGGGCTCGGTCTTGACCGTGGCCTGAAAGGCTGTTTTGTCGACTTCAAGCCAACTGGGAACGCCACGCCTGGCCACTGCTTCGAAACTATCTGTTATAACTTCAACCTTCTGGCTCTTTTCCCGGACAGTGATCACGTCATTAACGGAAACGATGAAAGAAGGGATATTAACTCTCTTGCCATTTACAAAAATGTGCTCATGCTTAACCAACTGCCGGGCCTGACGTCTGGAGTTAGCAAAACCGATGCGGTAGACGACATTATCAAGACGCTTTTCCAGGAGAGACAAAAGGTTCTCACCGGTAATGCCTTTCAGCCGATCAGCCTCCTTGTAATATTTAAGGAACTGACCTTCCATAATGCCATACATTCTCCGAACCTTCTGCTTCTCGCGCAGCTGGATCGCATAATCAGAAAACTTACGCATCCGAGCCTGGCCGTGCTGTCCCGGCGGGAAAGCTCGCCGTTCAAAGGCACACTTATCGGTATAACATCTGTCCCCCTTAAGGAACAACTTCAATCTTTCACGTCTGCACTGACGGCAGCTTGCCCCGGTATATCTGGCCAATTTAAAACCTCCGTTTCCTGTCGCTAATTACCCGACAGATGTAATTCAAAAAAAAAAGGGGAGAGAGCTGAATCACACTCTTCTCCGCTTGGGAGGCTTACAGCCATTATGGGGAATAGGAGTAACATCACTAATCTGATAAACATCCATTCCGGCTGTCTGCAAGGCCCTGATGGCGGCATCACGCCCAGGTCCTGGCCCAGTTGCCCTCACTTCAACTTTGCGCATCCCATGCTCCGCAGCTTTCTGGGCCGCAGCCTCAGTCGCGTTCTGTGCGGCAAAAGGAGTGCTCTTTCTGGAGCCCTTGAACCCCAGACAACCGGCACTGCACCATGAGATAACATTACCTTCCTTATCGGAGAAGGTAATTATGGTATTATTGAAGGTTGATCGAATAGAAACAATTCCCTCGGGAACATTCTTTTTAACCTTCTTACGCATTTTTTTTGCTTTTGGCTTAGCCATACTTAACCCCTAATCTTCAGAAAAAAACTACCTTTTCCTATTTCCTTTTAACTGCACCACGACGAGGACCTTTACGGGTCCTGGCGTTAGTACTGGTCCGTTGACCGCGGCAAGGAAGACCCTTACGATGTCGCAGACCACGGTAACAACCAGAATCGGTAAGACGCTTGATATCCATCGCAACTTCGCGACGACGGTCTCCTTCGACCATATAATTATCGTCAATAACCTTACGAATATCGGCAACGGATTTTTCATCCAAATCGTCGCTATTAGTCGTGTATGGCATCTTCACCTGATCCAGAATTTTTCTGGCGGTGGTCCGGCCAATACCATGGATATAGGTTAAGGCTACTTCCATGTGCTTCTTTTTCGGTAAATCAATACCAGCTATACGTGCCAAGGTAAACCTCTCTCACTCTTCATGATTAGAACTGACGAATCACCCCTGACGCTGTTTATGCTTCTTAATCTTGCAAGAAACACGAACAACACCACTTCGTTTAAATACTTTGCAGTCACTACACATTTTTTTGACCGATGCTCTAACTTTCATAACTATTCGTACCCTAACGTTTATTTTTAGACCTGAAGGTCACTCTGCCCCGGGTCAGATCATATGGGGACAATTCAACCGTAACGCGGTCTCCAGGAAGAATTTTAATAAAATGCATGCGCATCTTGCCGGAGATATGAGCCAAAACCTTGTGGCCATTGTCCAATTCAACCCGGAACATGGCGTTAGGCAAGGGTTCAATAATGGTTCCCTCTACTTCAATGGCCTCTTCTTTCGGCATAAATAAATCCCTAAATAAAACTAATTACAGCCTTTCTTTAAAATTGAGAAGGGGGATAATAAACGATTTATATTAATTTGCCCGCTTTTTTTTCAACTTTAAAAATAAATCAATTCAACAAACGGCTCAGCACCAAAGGATCTTCTTCTGTCACCACCACTGTATGCTCAAAATGAGCAGAAGGCTTCCTGTCTGCGGTAAGTACCGTCCAGCCATCCTTCAGAACCTCAACATCGTAAGTCCCAACATTGACCATTGGTTCAATGGCCAAGGCCATCCCAGCAACCAGACGCGGGGTTCGCTCTTTTCGTTCGTAATTGGGAATCTCAGGGGCCTCATGCAGTTGGCTGCCGATACCATGGCCAACAAACTGCCGCACAACCGAAAACCCTTGACCTTCGACATATTGTTGCACAGCCCGAGATAAATCGTTTATCCGATTACCAACCCGAACCTGATCGATAGCCAATTCAAGAGATTGTCTGGTGACATCAATCAATTTCTGTTTATTGGCAGAAATTGAACCTACCGGCAGTGTTACCGCCGAGTCACCGTAAAAACCATTTAACTTAATGCCGAAGTCAATACTGAGGATATCACCATCCTGCAAAACCACGCGTTTGGAAGGGATACCGTGGACTACTTCTTCATTAATCGAAACACATAAACTCCCGGGAAATCCCCGATAGCCCTTAAAAGCCGGCTCCGCCCCATGCTGTCGGGCAAACTTTTCAGCCCATATATCAAGCTGGAGAGTAGTAAGTCCAGGCCTAATCTTATCAGTAAGCATGGCCAGGGTCGCAGCGACAATCTGATTTGCTTCCAGCATTTTCTGAACCTCGCTGGAGGATTTCAGATTGATTGTCCGCCCCATACGTAACTAGCCCTGTTTTACCGACGCCCCTTGATCTTGCCGCTTTTCAACAAACCATCATAATTCCGCATGACAGTGTGCGACTCAACCTGGGAAATAGTATCTATTGCAACTCCGACAATAATCAACAAGGCCGTGCCCCCGAAATAAAAGGGCACATTCAACTCGTTAATCAATATTGTTGGCAACACACAGACCAGACTAACGTAAATCGCCCCAATAACGGTGAGACGAACGACAATCTTGTCAATAAATTCAGCCGAACGTTTTCCTGGTCTGATGCCGGGGATAAAGCCACCATTCTTCTTCAGGTTTTCAGCAACATCAACCGGATTGAACGTAACCGCCGTATAGAAAAAACAGAAAAATACGATAAAGCCAACGTACATCAAGGTCCAAGACAGGCTGCCCCACTGTAAATAAGCGGTTATCTGTTGAACCCAGTCAACCTTTACGAAACCGCCAATGGTGGCCGGAAACATCATTATCGATGAAGCAAAGATCGGTGGAATAACGCCCGACATATTAATCTTCAAGGGCAGGTGCGACTGTTGACCGCCATACATCTGACGTCCGACAACCCTCTTAGCGTACTGAATAGGAATTCTCCGCTGGGCAGTCTCAAAGTAGACAATAATCGCGATTACGCCGAACATCATCGCCAATAAGATCGGGATAAAGATAAAGGTCATATCACCGGCACTGACCATCTTTGCCGTCTTGGCCATTGCAGCTGGCATTCTGGCAACAATACCAGCGGTAATAATCAATGAAATACCATTACCTATGCCCCGCTCCGTCATCTGCTCGCCAAGCCACATGATAAAGGCGGTACCCGAAGTCAGGGTAAGGATGGTCATCAGCCTGAAGCCCCAGCCGGCCGAAGTAACAATCATGGCGCCGCCCGAAGGGGCCGCCATACTCTCAAGCCCAATACTAATAAACAGTCCCTGAATCAGGCTCAGTACCACCGTGGCATAACGGGTATACTGGGTGATTTTATGACGACCGCTCTCACCCTCTTTGGACAACGCTTCCAGCTGCGGCACAACAACGGTCAATAACTGAAAAATAATGGAGGCACTGATATATGGCATAATGCCAAGGGCGAAAATTGAAAAGTTCTCCAAAGCACCACCGGAAAACATATTGAACATATCGAAAAGGGTGCCAGCGTTCTTCTGGAAAAAAGCCGCAAGGGCCTCTCCATTAATCCCAGGTGTCGGGATCTGAACCCCGATTCTGTATACAGCCAGCATCAGCAGGGTATAAGTCACCCTGCGCCGCAGTTCAGGAATATTGGCAGCATTCTGCAATCCAGCCTGCATCTATTAACCCTCTATTGTTCCGCCAGCTGCTTCAATCTTCTTACGGGCAGATTCGCTCAGTTTGTCAACCGCAACAGTCAGCGATTTACTAAGTTCACCATTGCCCAAAACCTTGACCAGCTTAAATTTCTTGGCCACTAAACCTGCATCAATGAGGGCGGCAAGATCAATCTTGGTTCCAGCTTCAAAAACATCCAAATCATTAACATTAACAATAGCAAAATCCTTACGAAAGATATTGTTAAAGCCACGCTTGGGGATTCTTCTCTGCAAAGGCATTTGACCGCCTTCAAAACCAGGCTTAATACTACTACCGGAACGGGCTTTATAACCCTTATGGCCTCTGGTAGCTGTTTTACCCCGACCGGAACCCTGGCCACGACCAACTCTTTTTTTATTCTTTCTGGAACCAGGATTTGGCGAAAGATTACCTAATGTAAGCATTTTTAACCCTCCACATGGATCAGGTGCTCAACTTTTTTGAGCATGCCCCGGATCTCAGGTGTATCCTTGCGGATCACTGTTTTATTTGTCTTGGTCAGCCCGAGACCAATCAAGGTGGCCCGTATCTTTTGATTGCTGCCAATCTTACTTTTTTTCAATGTTATCTTTATGTCGCTCATATCTCTTATCTCGACCTGTCAAACTATGACTTACAGAACAATCAATCAAATGTTCCGCTCTTACCTAATTTATAAAGGCGATTAGGACGTAATTTCTTCAACTGTCTTGCCCCGTCTGGCCGCAATCTGCTCAGCAGATTTCAACCTCTGGAGACCATCAATTGTTGCTTTCACCAGATTATGGGGATTATTAGACCCAAGACATTTTGTCAAAATGTTATTCACACCAGCAGCCTCAAGGACCGCACGAACAGCACCACCTGCGATCACCCCGGTGCCAGCAGAGGCAGGTTTAAGCATTACCTTACCAGCCCCGAACTTACCATCAATTGCATGAGGGATACTGGTATCAGTAATGGCTACCTTCCCCATAGCCTTGGTGGCATTGTCGATACCTTTGCGAATCGCATCAGGTACCTGATTGGCTTTACCAAGACCGTGTCCAACCTTGCCTTTACCATCACCAACTACGCAAATAGCACTAAAGCTGAAGCGACGACCACCTTTTACGACCTTGGCGGTACGGTTAATAAATACGACTTTTTCTATAAGCTGGTCACCAGCTTTATCATTCTTAAAGTTTGACAAGGTTCACCCCCAATCTTAACTTAATTAGCTTTCTACGAAACTTACTATCAGAACTTCAAGCCACCCTCGCGGGCGCCGTCTGACAATGATTTGATCCGACCATGATAGAGGAAACCACCTCGATCAAATACCGCTTTTTTAATACCCTGCTGCTTGGCTTTTTCAGCCAAGGCCAAACCAACCTTCTGAGCCATAGCCTTTTTACCACCTTCAGTAGCACCTTGAAGATTTTTATCAAGGGTAGAGGCTGCAACCAGGGTCTGCCCAGCAACATCATCAATTAACTGTCCGTAGATATGCTTTGCACTCTTAAAAACTCGCAGTCGCGGGCAATCACTTGTGCCACTTATTTTTTTTCTGATCCGCTTTATTCGCTTAAGACGGGCAATTACTTTCGGATTTGTCTTCGCCATTACTTTGCCTAAATAATTTAGATTTAACTTAAAATTCTGCACGACTCGGCAATATCAAGGCCGCCATCTATCGCCAGAACAATCTATCTAGATCAACAGGTGTTGATGCTTATTTCGCAGCAGACTTACCAGCTTTTCTAACTATGTGCTCATCAGCATACCGGATACCTTTACCTTTATATGGTTCAGGTTTACGGATACTGCGTATTTTGGCTGCAGTCTGGCCGAGGAGTTCCTTGTCGATACTATCAAGGGTCAGATCACTCTTATCAGCGGAGGCTGAAACACCTTTCGGCAAGCCAAATTCAACCGGATTAGAGTAACCGACATTAAGAGTCAAAGTGCTACCTGAAACTGAAACCCTGTACCCAACCCCTTCAACAATCAATTTTTTCTGAAAACCCTTATCAACTCCAACAACCATATTGTCAATCAGGCTCCGAAAAAGACCGGAAAAGGCATCAGTACGCTTGCTGTCGTCTTTACATTTGACAAGCAGGAATTCACCATCAGCAGCTACTTCAATCTCAGGCCGGACATCACGCTCCAAGGTTCCCTTGGGTCCGGTAACTTTAACATGCGTCCCCTTGATATCAACCTTTACAGCACTAGGAACAGGGATAGGTTTACTGCCAATCCTGGACATGAATATTCTCCAAATTCAATTAACGTCTTAACTAAAAAAATTACCAAACTTCACAGAGCAGTTCACCGCCAACCCGCATCTTCCTGGCCTGGCGATCGGTCATAACCCCCTTGGATGTAGACACTATACCTATACCCAGTCCACTCATAACCTTAGGGATATTATCGGCATTAACGTACCGACGACAACCTGGCTTACTAACCCTGCGCAAACCGATTATGACTTTGTCATTGCTCTCGTCGTACTTGAGGTCAATACTCAGGACGCCCTGCACATCATCTTTCTGAATGTGAAAGTCGTTAATATAACCTTCTTCCTTCAAGATTTTGGCCACACTGACCTTAAGTTTTGAAAGAGGCATATCCACACTATCAAACTTAACCATACAGGCATTTCTTACCCTGGTAAGCATGTCTGCCAGGGGATCACTCATTGCCATAACTATTACTCCTCAGCTAGAACTTCCTACAAAAGATATTAATCGGTTACCAGCTAGACTTGGTAACACCTGTTATCTCGCCATGGTTCGCCAGAGATCTGAAACAAATCCGGCAGACACCAAACTTCCTGATAAACCCACGTGGCCTGCCACAAAGCGGACAACGATTGTAAGCCCGAACCGAGAACTTAGGTTTACGCTGACTCT
Source organism: Thermodesulfobacteriota bacterium (assembly GCA_039714535.1). Lineage (GTDB taxonomy): Bacteria > Desulfobacterota > Desulfobulbia > Desulfobulbales > JAGXFP01 > JAGXFP01. The sequence continues at coordinate 28,482 of JBDLJC010000039.1, forward strand.
TCGCGATTAAAGATTTTTTAGCCAAACCTCTTCCTCCTAATCTATTTTCTGAAAGGCATTCCCAAGGCTTTTAACAAAAAACGCCCTTCATCATCACTCTTGGCAGAGGTCCCGATGGAAATGTTAAGTCCCTTGATCTTATCTATTTTATCGTAATCAATTTCCGGGAAGATAATATGCTCTTTAATACCCATGGCATAATTACCATTACCATCAAAAGCCTTAAATGATATTCCCCGGAAATCACGAACCCTAGGTAAAGCTACATTTATCAACTTACTCAAGAAATCCCACATCTTATCGCCACGCAGGGTAACCCGACAACCAATGGGCATCCCCTCCCGAAGCTTAAATGTCGCAATAGATTTCTTAGCTTTGGTAACAACAGCTTTCTGCCCGGCAATCTGGGTCAGTTCGTTAACGGCACCCTCAATAATTTTGGGGTTTTGTACCGCCTCGCCAAGTCCCATATTAAGGACAATCTTTGTCAAATTCGGCACCTGCATAGAACTGCTATAACCGAATTCCTTTATAAGCTGCGGTACGCAGTTATCACCGTAATGTTCTTTTATCCCAGCCATTTATATCTCCAAAAACCGTTAAACCTTGATCAGGCCGCGGCTTCAACTGATTCGCCACATTTTTTACAGATCCGGACCTTCGCACCATCATCCAGAACCTTAAAACCAACCCTCGTTGCCTTGGAACACTTGGGGCAAAGCAACATCACATTCGAAACATCAATAGATGCTTCCTTTTCGACAATACCGCCCTGCTGATTGGCCATGTTCGGCTTGGTATGCCGCTTGATCATATTAACCTTCTCAACAATGACCTGATCGGTATCACGGAAGGCCTTGATAACCTTGCCGACCATACCCTTGTCCTTGCCGGCAATGATCTCAACCTGATCACTTAGCTTAATCTTTTTCATCTTGCAGCCTATTTTTGTATGTCTGTTGCCATAAACTGTAAGGCCTTAAAACAAGAAGCCTTACTAAATTATAAAAATATCGATAATGACTGATCAAAGAACTTCAGGGGCCAACGATACAATCTTCATATATCCCTTGGGACGAAGCTCCCGCGCAACCGGACCGAAAATACGAGTGCCAATCGGCTCACCGCTAGCGCCCAGCAAAACCGCAGAGTTATCATCAAACTTAACCCAGGTATCGTCCATCCTGCGTAATTCCTTAGCGGTCCGAACAACGACAGCTTTCAGCACATCGCCTTTGTTAACTTTTGCGTTCGGAATCGCCTCTTTCACGGTAACAACAATAACATCACCGATACGAGCATAGCGCCGCTTACTACCGCCCAGAACCTTAATACAAAGGACCTTCTTGGCTCCGCTATTATCCGCAACATTTAATACTGATTCTGTTTGTATCATATCTCCACCGCCATTATGCAGTCTCCCGTCTTACTAAACCTGATGCCAGCCAAAACAGACACCATTCTCAAACAAAACGAAGAGGGGTTGCAGGGTATTTATTGGGCCCGCTCTACGATTTCACGGAGTCGCCATCTTTTGTTTTTACTGAGCGGCCGACATTCTTCAATCGTTACTTTATCGCCAACATTACAGTTATTTTCAGGATCATGGACCATGAATTTAACATGTCGCCGCATAAATTTACCGTAGAGTTTATGCTTCACTAATTGCTCGGTTTGAACAACAACACTCTTGTCCATTTTGGTGCTTACCACCACCCCAGACATCGACCTTTTCTTTCTATTGGTTTCCACTTCAGCCATCTTAGCAATCCTGTCTAATCTTTTTTTCTGCAGTTAAACCGAGACTATTATAATCAGCTGCTCGCCTCTGCTCTCTGTTTCTCTCCGGCCAAAGTCTTCACGCGGGCAACATCTTTTTTTAACTGACTTAATTTAGCCGTATTCTCTAATGGGCGAATGCCATGCTGAAACCTTAATTTGAAAATCTCCTCAGCAAGATCCTTCTCCTTAGCAACAAGATCCTCAACGCTAAGTTCGCGCAATTCACTGGCCTTCATATTGTTGTACTCCTGGTGATTATCTTTGTTGCGAAAGGAAGCTTGGCGGCAGCTAGCTGTAAAGCCCTGACTGCCAATTCTTCCTCAATCCCGCCAATCTCGTACAGAACTTTACCCGGTTTGATTTTAGCAACCCAACCTTCCGGGCTACCCTTACCCTTACCCATTCTGGTTTCAGCGGGTTTTTTGGTTACAGGTACAGCGGGAAAAACCCTGATCCACATCTGGCCACCCCGCTTAATCTTCCGGTTAATCGCAATACGAGCTGCCTCAATCTGGCGGGAACTCATCTTGCCGCACTCAACGGCCTTAAGGGCAACATCTCCAAAGGAGATACTTGAACCCCGTATGGCTTTGCCATTCATCCGGCCCTTAAAGCATTTTCTGAATTTTACTTTCTTAGGACTTAACATGTCTACGCCTCGTCAATGCAGAGGATTGTTTCTTCTTTAGATACCAGCCACAAAACCTATTGCTCTGTAGCAAGCTCGGACTCAGAAAGGATCTCGCCTTTGAATATCCAGACCTTTACCCCAATCAAACCATATGTGGTATGGGCTTCGGCGAAACCATAATCGATATCTGCCCGCAGGGTATGCAATGGCACCCGACCCTCACGGGTCCATTCGCATCTCGACATTTCAGCGCCACCGAGACGTCCAGAGCAGGACACCTTAATACCTTTCGCGCCGAACTTCAAGGCAACATTAACGGCCTTTTTCATGACACGCCGAAATGCCATTCGTCGCTCCAGCTGCATGGCGATATTTTCGGCCACCAACTGAGCATCGGCCTCAGGGCGACGTACTTCTTGAATATCAACATGACACTCGCGGTTGGAAAACTTGTCAAGGTCACGTTTAAGGGCCTCGATTTCAGCGCCTTTTTTACCAATAACAATTCCTGGCCGGGCAGTATGAATCTTTACCCGAACTTTTTCACCGGTTCTTGCTATCTCAATCTTGGCAACACCGGCATGATAAAGTCGCTTCTTAAGATATTTTCGGATCTTCTGATCCTCAATCAAGAAAGTGGCGTAATCACGGTCCGCATACCAAATTGAATTCCAGGTCTTAACGATGTTAAGTCTTAACCCTATAGGATTAACTTTCTGGCCCAAAACAAACCCTCCATGAACTTAAATTCCGTTTTTTATAGTTGGGGCAGTGAATCATACCCGCGATGAAACCGCAGGGGAGATTCTCCTGGACAATTATTATTGCTCATCAAGAACCACAGTGATGTGGCTCGATCTTTTTAATATCCGCGAGGCCCTTCCCTGGGCGCGTGGCATAATTCTCTTCAGCATCGGACCACCGTCAATAAAGATCGTCTTAACATAAAGAGTATCCACATCAATCGCCTCGTTTTGACTGGCGTTAGCCAACGCCGACTCAATAACCTTGCGCAGGATACGAGCACCTTTTTTCGGCATAAAGCGCAGTGTATTCAACGCAGAATCAACGCTCTTCCCCCTAATCAGGTCCGCAACCAAGCGTGCTTTCTGCGGGGAAATTCTAATTTGTCTGGCAAGTGCCTTAGCTTCCATTTTTAATTATCTCCATGCAACGACTTTTACTAAAACCCGTACGAGGCCTTTTCATCGACACTGGGTCCGAAAACATCAGGAAAACTTATTATTTCCGTCCGGCCGTGTGTCCGTAGTAGGTCCGTGTGGGAGAAAACTCACCCAGTTTATGACCGACCATATTCTCGGAAACAAATACCGGGATGAACTTTTTGCCATTATGAACCGCAAAGGTAAGGCCAACCATGTCAGGACTGATGTCCGAACGACGAGACCAGGTTTTAATGACCTTACGGGAGCCAGATTCTTTAGCGCTCAAAACTTTCTTCATCAGATGACCGTCAATAAACGGTCCTTTTTTTACAGAACGTGCCACTTTTTAACCCCCTGCCCTAAGATCTTTTGGTGACTATATCTTTGTCGGATTGTTTACGTTTCCTGGTCTTGAAACCCTTTGTCGGCATACCCCAAGGCGAACAAGGATGACGGCCACCGGAGCTTTTACCCTCACCACCACCCATTGGATGATCATGGGGATTCATCGCAACGCCCCTGACTTTAGGCCTGCGTCCCAACCAGCGACTCCGACCAGCCTTGCCCAGCTTCTGACGTTCGTGCTCAATATTGCCGATCTGACCAATACTGGCCCGACATTTACGATTGAACCTGCGAACTTCACCGGAAGGCAACTTGATTAAAACATAATCACCCTCTTTAGCCATCAACTGGGCCGAAGTACCTGCACTTCTAACCAGTTGAGCGCCTTTGTCGATCCGCATCTCAATATTATGGATGATTGAACCAAGGGGCATATTGCCCATGGGCATACAGTTACCAGGCTTAATATCAACCTGCTCACCGGATACTACCGTGTCGCCGACCTTCATGCCGAGAGGAGCGATAATGTAACGCTTCTCGCCATCTACATAGAAAAGCAAAGCAATATTGGCAGAACGATTCGGATCGTACTCAATGGAATGAACCCGAGCCGGGACATCGACCTTATTACGTCTAAAATCAATGACACGATACTTCCGCTTATGACCGCCACCAATATGCCTAGAAGTTATCCGGCCATTGTTATTCCGTCCGCCACTCTTCTTGAGGGATCTAACGAGACTCTTTTCAGGGCTCTCCTTAGATAGGTCCGATTTGACAATGGAGACGAGCTGTCGTCGGCCAGGTGATGTCGGTTTATAGGTTTTTGTTGGCATTTCAAACCCCGAATTTAATTATTACGTCGTTTAATCGAATAACATCAAAAAAAGATTGGCAATCCTACAGATCCTCAAGGAAATCGACCTTGTGACCTTCGGCCAGTGAGACAACAGCCTTCTTCCAGTCATTCCGTCGTCCCATGTGCTGGCCAACTCTCTTCATCTTGCCATGCATATTGGCAGTCCGAACCTTATCAACTTTTACATTGAATAACTGCTCAACAGCTTCTTTGATCTCTAATTTATTAGCCCGAGGATCAACCTTGACTACAATCTGATTGTGCTCTTCCTGGAGGGCCATGCCCTTTTCAGTCAGACACGCTTTCTTAATCACATCGCAAACACTATTCATGACAGCAACCTCTCTTCCAGTTTTCCAAGGCAATCTTGAACCAGAACCACCTTTCTGTGTAAAAGGATGTCGTAAACATTAAGTCCTTCGGTGGACATAACCGTGAAACCATGGACATTCCGCGCAGACTTCAGGAGATTTTCATTGTCGCCAGCCGTAACGATCAAGGCATTGTCAATTGCCAGCTCATTCATGATCGCCACAAAGTTTCCGGTCTTAATGCTCTCCATCTGGAAGGCATCGAGGACAACCAGATTATCTTCGGCAACCCTTGCACTCAAAGCCATGCAGAGACCAAGCTTCCTCACCTTCCGCGGCAACTTGTAACTGAAGTCACGAGGTTTGGGACCAAAGGTAGTACCACCACCGCGCCAGATCGGAGAATTATTGGTTCCGGCACGAGCCCGACCAGTTCCCTTCTGTCTCCATGGCTTGGCGCCACCGCCTCTAACCTCTGCCCTGGTTTTGGTACAGGCATTACCGCTGCGCCGATTGGCACGCTGCATCCTGACAATATCATGAATGAGGTGCTGTTTGACCTCAACGCCAAAAATAGCATCGTTCAAATCCACGTCGCCGGCTTTTTCATTCTTTATGTTCTTTACTTCCATAACGGCCATTTTCTGGCTACCCCCAACAAGCGTTGTTCAAAGGAATCAGTTGGTTTCCTAAATTAAGACAGCTGCCTATTTGGTGAAAATCTGGAGCAGACCTTGCTTGGCTCCAGGTAAACAGCCTTTAACCAACAACACATTATCTTCTGCTCGAACGTCAATAATAGTGACATTCTTTTTGGTCACCAGCGCGTTACCCATCCGACCGGGGAGTTTTTTACCCTTAACAACTTTACTCGGGGTAGCACTACAACCGATAGAACCGGGAGCTCTATGAAACATGGAGCCGTGGGTTTTATTACCACCACTAAAGCCATGACGCTTCATAACACCCTGAAAACCACGGCCCTTACTCAAACCGCTTACATCCACCAGATCACCAACTTTAAACAGGTCGGTAATCACAATCTCTTGACCAACTTCATACTGGTCAAGATCATCGACCCGAAATTCCATGATATGGTAGAAGCCACCCTTGCCGGCCACTTTAACATGGCCAAGTTCAGGTTTATTAAGACGGGAATCCCTCTTGTTGGCAAAACCAACCTGGATTGCATTGTAACCGTCATTGTCGACAGATTTTCTTTGGAGAACAACACACGGCCCAGCCTCGATGGCTGTGACCGGGATGGCAGTACCATTCTCAGAGTAAACTCTGGTCATTCCTACCTTCTTCCCCAATATTCCCATTGTTTTAGGCATTTTTGTAACCGATAGTTGTATTTTAAAGCTTAATCTCTACGTCAACACCAGCCGATAACTGCAATTTCATCAGGGCATCAATAGTCTGCTGAGTTGGCTCAAGTATATCAAGGAGCCGCCGGTGTGTTCTCATTTCGAATTGCTCCCGCGACTTCTTGTCAACATGGGGAGAACGAAGAACACAATACTTATTGACTGAAGTCGGCAGAGGAATGGGTCCGGCAATGCTGGCCCCTGTCCTTCTAGCCGTATCAACTATCTCTAAAGTTGACTTGTCAAGAAGCTTATGATCGTAACCCTTGAGCCTTATTCTAATTTTCTGAGTCGACAGCATGTTATTCCACCCTACTCGATAATCTTATTGATAACACCGGCGCCTACGGTCCGGCCACCCTCACGAATCGCAAAACGAAGGCCTTCTTCCATGGCGATCGGAGTGATCAGGGTACCCTCGATGGTGACGTTGTCACCGGGCATTACCATCTCAACACCATCCTCCAAAGTTACGACACCGGTCACATCCGTGGTCCGAAAATAAAACTGGGGACGATAGCCATTAAAGAACGGAGTGTGACGACCGCCTTCCTCTTTACTCAAGATATAGCATTCCGCCTTGAACTTGGTATGGGGAGTAATGCTACCCGGCGCCGCCAATACCTGGCCCCGCTGAATATCTTCACGCTTGGTGCCACGGAGGAGGATCCCGACGTTATCACCAGCCAGTCCCTCATCCAGAAGCTTACGGAACATCTCAACCCCGGTTACGGTGGTCTTCACCGTGTCGGTAATACCGACGATCTCGACATCTTCACCGACCTTGATCACCCCACGTTCGATCCGACCGGTGGCAACGGTGCCACGACCGGAGATAGAGAAGACATCCTCTACCGGCATCAGGAAGGTCTTGTCAACATCACGTTTCGGCTCAGGAACAAAAGCATCACAGGCGTCCATCAGCTCGAAGATGCATTTATTGGAAGCTTCATCTTCAGGATTTTCCAGGGCCTTCAAAGCACTGCCCTGAATGACCGGAGTATCATCGCCGGGGAATTCATATTTATCGAGAAGCTCACGAAGCTCCATGTCAACCAGCTCAAGGAGTTCTTCGTCGTCAACCTGATCGCATTTATTCATAAATACAACCACGGCCGGAACACCAACCTGGCGGGCCAGG
>JBDLJC010000040.1:0-32886 GCA_039714535.1 Thermodesulfobacteriota bacterium
GGATGAAGATATCTGTGATCTGATGATTCGATCGGGCTTGGTGATGGAATACGTTGAAGATAAAGTTGATGCCCGCCAACATGATGACTTTGAGTGGAAGGGAGAGAAATTTGCTTGGCCGGGATGATGGGGCAGGGGAAAAGATCTACTTCTGTGAAGTTTCTTTATTGAATAGCAGATTGTTGTCTCATTATATCATTGGGCAAAAGGAAAGGTAACTTATCTATCCTACCTTAGTATAGAGGGGAAGAAGATCAGGATAATGCCGATGATGAGCATGATCACGCCGCCGATCGGTTTGGTGTATATGGTGTATTTCTCGCCCAGGGTCGAGGTGACAGCGAAGGCGGCGGTGGCGAAGATCAGCAGGTCATCGAACATGAAGAAGAAATCGTAAAGCAGGATGTACATGTAGTACTGCATGGTGTTGAGCGGACTGATTGACAATATATGGGTGAATACGGCCGGGATGGCGGCGGAGCAAAGGAACTCTATTGAATTGACCACGAAAGCCAGGGCGATGATCGCAAAGAAGCTGCCGATGGATAACGGGGAGAGCGCCACTTTTTTGATTCGGGCCATGGTCTTGTTCTTTGACTCGTTGTTGCCAATCTCGCAGGTTGGCTGGCCCCGATTTTTGATCGATTCATAGATGCTGACCATCCCAGCCCACAGGGCGAAAAATCCGACCAGGAGAGTCAGTTGCCGGACATAGCCCATGAAGAGGTAGGCGTTGAGCCAGGCGGTCATGAACAGGAAGTAAAGGACCCCCGAGGTAAAGACGAATGAGCCGACGATAAGCCATGTTTTTCTACGGTCCTTGAGAGTGGCGACCAGTGAGATAAGATAAACCAGGACCCACATGGCGCAGGGATTAAGGCCGTCTACCAGACCGAGGATAATGGCCAGGACCGGCAGTGAGAAATCTTTTGCGTCAATCTCGCCGATGAAGGGGATATCGACAATGGTCGAGGGGGGCGGAAAGTCCGGTTCCAGCGGCGCCTCGGTTGCGTCGGCCGGGGTGTTTTCTTCAATGCCTGTCTCGGTGGCGACCTCCTGAAAACCATTGTCGATATCATTGGTGATCAGGAAAATAGATAAAAGGATCAGGCAGATCAGAAACGAATAACGTTTGAACCTGTTTGCAAAGGTCTTTTCCAGGGTTTGCAGGATCAGTTTCATCTGGCCGCTCTTTTCTTTATCATTTGGCGAGGGCCGTAAATATTATTGGGCCTTCAACTTCATTGTCGCATCAATGAGTCGGAAAAGTCAAATGGGGCCGAGAACCAGCAAGCAACCGCTAAAAATGTTCGCAGATGAGAAGACGGACGTTATTACTGGCAGATATCCTATTTGGTTGAACGCGCAATTTTCGCCTTGAACCAACTTTTGGCCCTGCGAGTCAAGCTGTACAGCCGTATTTCCTGCGGCGGCAACCCTTGGGTCTCACACTAGGTCTATCAAAGTGGTTTTCTCCTTGCACCTACAGCGGGCTCTTTTGACGGTGGATTATGGAGAAGATTTTTCGCTAAAAAAGTGGCCGGGGTAAGGGGCGAGTGAAATAGATCAGAAATTCCCGGTTGCCCTTGGGGCCGAGGAGTGGTGAGGGGCTGAAACCTTGGCAGTTGAGACCAAGGGCGACGCCGAATTCCTCAATCTTCTCGATAGCGGCGGTATGTAGTTCCGGGTCCTTAACCACGCCGCCCTTGCCAACCTGGCCTTTGCCGACCTCAAATTGAGGTTTGATCAGGGCCAGGATCCCGCCGCCCGGTTTCAGGAAGATCAGCGCCGGTTTGAGCAGTAGTTCCAGAGAGATGAAAGAGGCGTCGATAACTATTAGATCAATCGGTTCCGGAATGTCGCTGGCCACCAGATGGCGGGCATTGGTTCTTTCCATGACCACGACCCGCTCGTCCTGCCGGAGTTTCCAGGCCAACTGGCCATAACCGACATCGATGGCATAAACCCTGCTGGCTCCGCGCTGGAGGAGGCAGTCGGTGAAACCGCCGGTGGATGCGCCGAAATCGGCGCAGGTTAGTTGTAATGGGTTGATTTTAAAATGATTGAGACCGGCTTCAATTTTGTAACCGCCCCGGCTTACATAGGGGCAATCGTTACCCTTGATCTCAATCTGGCAGTCGCTCGGGAATTGTCTGCCGGCCTTATCGGCCATGTGCCCCCCGACGTAGACCTGACCTGCTGCAATAAGGGCTTGGGCCTTTTGCCGGCTCTCAACCAGATTGCGGGCGAGCAACATCTTGTCCAGCCGTAATTTCATCGGCTGGGCCGGTTATTGATCGGCATGGTGGATCATTTCGCAGAGTTCATCTGCCATGGTGTTGATCTGTGCTTCGTCCTGACCTTCGACCATCACCCTGATGACCGGTTCGGTACCGGAAGGTCTGACCAGGATGCGGCCGGTTTTACCCAATTTCTGCTCAAGGGCGGTAATTTTTTCGCTGAAACCCTTGATCCGGGTATGATCTATTTTGCTCTTGGTCCGGACGTTCTTCAGGGTCTGGGGAAATGACTCCATGATCGTGGCCAGCTCCGAGATTGATTTGTCGCGTTTGATCATTATGGCCATTAATTGCAGGGCGGCGAGGATGCCGTCGCCGGTGGTATTATGATCCAGAAAAATCAGGTGGCCCGACTGCTCGCCGCCAAAATTATAACCACTGTTGCGCATCGCTTCGACAACATAACGGTCGCCGACCTGGGTGCGGATCATCGTACCGCCCATGTTTTGCATGGCGATGTCCAGACCAAGATTACTCATCACCGTGGTCACTAAAGTCTTTTTCTTGAGTTGCTGGCGGGCCATCAATTCCGAAGCACAGATTGCCATGATATGGTCGCCGTCAATTATCCGGCCCTTCTCATCAACAACAATGAGCCGGTCGCCGTCGCCGTCCAGGGCGATACCGATGTCGGCGCCAACCTCTTTGACCTTCTCTGCCATAAGTTGGGGGTAGAGGGCGCCGCATTCATGGTTGATGTTCCTGCCATCCGGCGTCACCCCCAAGGCGGTAACTTTGGCGCCCAGTTCTTCGAAGACATGGGGCGCGACCCCGTAAGTTGCCCCGTTGGCGCAATCCAGGACGATGTGGAAACCGTCCAGGGCGTATTGTTTCGGAAAGGTGTTTTTGAGAAAGACTGTGTAGCGACCGCGGGCGTCATCGATGCGAAAGGCCTTGCCTACTTCTTCGGCAATTGGCCGCAGGTCATCGATTTTCTTGGAAAAAATAAGTTCTTCAATCTTAAGTTCCTGCTGGTCGGGAAGTTTATAGCCGTCGCGGGAAAAGATCTTGATGCCGTTGTCCTGAAAAGGATTATGGGAGGCGGAAATAACCACTCCGGCATCGGCTCGCATGCTGGTGGTGATAAAAGCGATGCCCGGGGTGGGCAGGGGGCCAACCAGGAGAACGTCGACTCCCATTGAACAGATGCCGGCAGCCAGGGCGTTTTCGATCATGTAGCCGGAGAGACGGGTGTCTTTACCGATCACGATCCGGTGGTCGGGCTTCATATCCTTGACCAGAAAGGCAATACCCCGGCCAATCTGCATTGCTATCTCGGTGGTCATTGGGAAGATGTTGGCTACTCCCCTGACCCCGTCGGTTCCGAAAAGTTTTCTCATTGCTCTTGTTGTTCCTGTGAAACCTTAAAAGGTGGGGGCGATGATTGGCGGTTTTTCATGGCAGCCTGAGGTGAACTTATCCCGATTTTAATCCGGGCCGGGATAATTTCCTTTACTATAATGTCCGGGGGGTTGGAAATGATTCTGACCGGCAATTCGTGGCTGCCCGGCGGCAGGTTGTCGGCATCAAGGACGGCCTTGAAGTGAAAGTTCTGTGCATCTTTGCCGGCCAGATTGTAGGGGAGCTCAGTTTTGATATTGACCTGGTGGTAGTCAAGTCGATAGATGGTGCGTTTCGCTTCGTGATTAAATTCTACCGGTATGCCTTTGAATTCACGAACCACCAGTTTTTCTCTGATTAGAACATTCACGGAGATTTCTGGTTCGCCGATGAGTTCGGTGATTTCCTCCCTGACGTCCAAGGGGATCTGGATGGTGAAGTCGGTTTTTCGACCGGTGATGTCGATTGGCTTGGTCAGCAGGAAGACCTCTTTTTCTAAAATGCTTGCCGACGCAGTCAGGCCAAGGGTTGGCGGATTGGCAATAAATGCGGCGACCTCGTAACCGGTAGCCGCTTTACCTTTTAATACCGGTTTGATCGGTAGTTCTTTGGCAAGTAACCGGTCGATGGTCAACGTTATAAGGGCAGGTCGAATATTCTGGATCTGCACGCCCTTCGTTATTTTTATCGATTCAGGCGTGTTCTTAATCACATGACTGCCGGGTTGGGCATTGGCCAGATCCACCGGTCTGGTGATATGCTGGCTGGAGATGTTGCGCACCAGCCCCCGGGGGCCGTTGATTGTTACCTCTATCTGTTTTCGGAACTGGTTGGAAATTACCAGGTCTTGTGGCAGATTGGTTATCTCCATTCCCACATAGATCGTGGTGTCAACCTTGTCTTCCCCGACTACGAAATACCAGAGGAAGACCGCGAAGAAAAGTGATACCAGTTTAAGGATCAGGTTCTTGGGTAGGTTCTCCGGCACTTTTAATAAGTGCTGTATTTTTATGATCTGCTTAACCAGTTTTTCCATGGGTGTCTTTGGTCTTCTCTGGAGACGAATATCGCTTCCAGCCGATTTTTCAAGGAATTTGCGTCCAGGTCAGACGTTATGGCGCCGTGCTGGATCAGGGAAATACGCCCGGTTTCTTCGGAGACAACAACAATAACGGCATCGGATTCTTCAGACAGGCCGATGGCGGCTCGATGCCTGGTACCAAGCATTTTGCTGATGTAGGGATTCTTGGTCAGTGGCAGAACACAGCCGGCTGTCAGGATCCTGCCCAAACGGATGATAACCCCGCCGTCATGTAAGGGCGAGGTTGTCTGGAAAAGGCTGATCAGTAATTCTTTACTTAATTCGGCATCAACTCTCTGGCCTGCATCAATATAGTCTTTAAGCCCTGTTTCCCGGGCAAGGATGATTAGGGCGCCTGTGCGTCTGTGAGCCATGTAGCGGGCGGCCTTGACTACTTCTTCCATGGAATGGGCCGTGTTCTCAAAGCTTTTGGCGAACGTGGTCTGGCCGACCTGGGTCAAGGCGCGCCTGATATCGCGTTGGAAAATAATGATGATTATCAGGAAAATGGAACTCAGGAAGGTATTTAAAATCCAATACAGGGTAATGAGGCCGAGCTGTTTGGCCCCGAAATAGGCAAAAATGATAATGGCGATACCGGCCAGCATCTGCGCTGCTCTGGTCCCCCTGATAATAAGCAGAACTCGATAGATGATGAACCAGACTATCAGGATGTCGAAAAAATCCTGCCAGCGTAGTGATGTGAGTATGTCGAACATTAAAGGACGCTATATTATAAGGTATATAAAATTAACCGGGGAGCTCTTTATGGTTTGATTACCAAAAAAAGGTTGCCGGGTTTCTTGTAAAATAGTTCCGGTCGGATGTGGCCGGTGTATATAATGATTGGATTTGACTATAAAAAAGGGCTAATCCGGTTTGTCTAAGGCCAAACCTAATCCGTTCCGTTGGACGGAGGTTTTAATAATTAGGTGGAAAAGGTTGATCCGGTCTCGGACAATATCACAATCACATATAATTTATAAACAGAATAAAGTTTACAGAGCAAGCATAAATTGCTGATTTTATAAAATAAATGTATTCTATGGTTGATTTTCGGGTGAAGGGTTTAGCTGACGATACCGGTAAATGAAAAAAATCAATGGAGTTCCTTTTAGATTCTTGACATTTTTGGGTATTTAATTTAGTTTCACTTCCTTTCAGGGGATCCATATGCAATTTATGCCTATGTCAGGTAGCAAGTGTCCCCCCCTTATCATGGTTGTATTTTTTGAAATTTTTTGGAAAACAGGAGTCCGTTTTGGCTAATCATAAATCAGCATTAAAGAGACATCGTCAGAGCCTGGTTCGTCGTACCCGCAACCGCGCTATTAAATCTGTGCTTAGAAGTTCGATTAAGACAGTTCGGGTCGCCGTTGAGGAGAATTCCCTGGAGGATGCCCAGGCCGCTCTCAAGGTAGCAATCCCGACCATTAACCGGGCTGCCAGTAAGGGCACGATCCACAAGTGTAATGCTGCCAGAAAGGTTTCCCGCTTGACCAAGAGTGTCAATGCCCTTGCTGCTGCAAGTGCCTAGTAATTGCTTGATTTTGTAGGTTTCTGCCTGCTTGATTTTGTCCTTGCCGTATATCGGGAAGAATTAGATCATGAACCATATTTGTATTGAATAAAAAGCCATGCAGGGTATCGTCCTTGTCTGGCTTTTTTTTGTCTAAACTAAATAACTTCTGAAACGACTTCCGAGTTCTTTTATGTGCCAACCATCCCTGACAGTTTTTAAAGAGCTTGCCTCCGAAGCTGGTTTGATTCCGGTGCATAGGGAGATAATAGCTGATCTTGATACGCCCTTAACCGTCTTTGCCAAGATCGCCGGAGACCAGTCCCATGCTTTCCTATTCGAGAGTCTTGAAGGCGGGGAAAAGTGGGGTCGGTACTCTTTTATAGGGTATGATCCTCTGGTCCTCTTCGAAAGTTGCGGCGATAGAGTTTCTCTGGTGCGGAACGGGCGTGAGGAGATTAGGGAGGGCAACCCTCTGGATCTTCTGCGGGAGCTTGTCGAGTCTTTTAAGGTTAGCAATCAATCTGAATATCTTCCCCGGTTTTTCGGAGGAGCAGTCGGTTTTCTCGGTTACGATATGGTTCGTTTCATGGAAAAGCTGCCCAGTTTAAAGGAACCGCTGGCCGGTTTTCCTGACAGTTCTTTCATGATTCCCCGGATGGTTCTCATCTATGACAACCTCAAACAAACCCTGACCGTGGTCAATTGCGTTGAGATTGAACCCGGCCAGGACCTGGCTGACCAATACCAGGCCGCTGTATCCCGCATTGACGATGTCGTGGCCCGGATTGGTGGGCCGGTGCCCGCCGATTTGGCCGCCAAGGCACAAGCCGATGTTGATCATCAATTTGTCTCAAATATGAGTGACAGCTCTTTTAAGGGGATGGTCGCAAAGGCCAAGGAGTACATCCTTTCCGGGGATATTATCCAAGTTGTCCTGTCCCAGCGTTTTCATACCCGGACCGATCTTTCACCTTTTCAGCTTTATCGGGCCTTGCGCCACATTAATCCCAGTCCATATTTATTTTATTTAAAACAGAACGATCTGGTCCATATCGGTTCTTCGCCGGAAATTCTGGTGCGCTTGGAGCAGGATGATATTGAATTGCGGCCGATTGCCGGCACCAGGCGGCGGGGCGAAACCCCGGAAGAAGATCTTGCCCTTGAGCAGGAACTTTTGGCCGATCCCAAGGAACGGGCTGAGCATCTGATGCTGGTCGATCTGGGCCGTAATGATGTTGGTCGGGTTTCTATGCATGGTCAGGTAGAAACCCGTGATCTGATGCTCATCGAGCGCTACAGTCATGTGATGCATATCGTTTCCAGTGTCCATGGCCGTCTGGCCTCCGGCCATGATCAATTCGATGTCTTAAGCGCCTGTTTCCCGGCCGGGACGGTCAGCGGCGCCCCGAAGATCAGGGCCATGGAGATAATTGAGGAACTTGAACCGGAGCGGCGGGGGCCCTATGCCGGGGCTGTTGGTTATTTTGGCTTTTCCGGCAATATGGATTTTTGTATAACCATCCGCACCTTTATTCAGAAGGGTCGGGACCTGTGGATCCAGGCCGGAGCCGGGATTGTTGCTGATTCCGATCCGCAGCTTGAATATGAAGAGACAATTAACAAGTCAATGGGATTGCGCCGGGCAGTTGAGCTGGCCGAGAAATGGTAATGGCTGATCGGGGCTTGCTGAAATGATCGTTATAATAGATAATTACGACTCCTTTACTTACAATATCGTCCAAACTTTAGGTGGTTTGGGCGCTACAATGGAGATTTTCCGTAATGATCAGGTGGATGTGGCCCATATTGAGTCACTGCAGCCCGATCATCTGCTGATCTCGCCGGGGCCGTGTACCCCTGCCAAGGCTGGGACCTCCATTGCGGCGATTAAATATTTTGCCGGTCGGATTCCCGTTCTCGGGGTTTGTCTCGGTCACCAGTCGGTTGGTGAGGCCTTCGGCGGTCGCACTGTTCGGGCTTCCCGCCTTATGCATGGCAAGACCAGTCCTGTTTCCCATGATGGCAAAGGCGTATTCACCGGCCTGCCTGATCCGTTCGAGGCCATGCGTTACCATTCCCTGATTCTCGAGCGGGAGAGTCTGCCTGATTGTCTGGAGATTACCGCCTGGACCGACCAGAATGAGTTAATGGGGATCAGGCATAAGGAGTTGCTGGTTGAAGGGGTGCAGTTTCATCCCGAATCCATAATGACACCTGATGGGGTGCGGCTGTTGCAGAACTTTATCGACCCCGACTATCCAAAAATGTATGGCAGATAAGAGAGGCGTGTGATGATCAAGGAAGCTATCTCCAAAGTGGTAATCGGCGTTGACCTGGGTGAAGAAGAGATGGTCGGCGTGATGAACGAGATTATGAGCGGGGCATGTTCTCCGGCTCAGATTGGTTCTTTTATTACCGCCCTCAGGATGAAGGGTGAGACCATCGCTGAGATCACCGGCGCGGCCCGGGTCATGCGTGATAAAGCGGCGCGGGTCGATGGTGGCACCGGCGACGGTATTCTGGTCGACACCTGCGGCACCGGTGGTGACAGTTCCGGCACCTTTAATGTCTCGACCACGGCGGCATTTGTGGTGGCCGGGGCCGGAGTGACAGTGGCCAAGCATGGCAACCGCTCCATCACCAGTAAATGTGGCAGCGCTGATGTGCTTGAGGCCTTGGGGGTTAATCTTGATCTCAACCCTGATCAGGTCGGTAAATGTATCCGCGAAGTCGGGATCGGCTTCATGTTTGCGCCGGTTATGCACGGCGCCATGAAACATGCCATCGGTCCCCGCCGGGAAATCGGGATCAGGACCGTTTTTAATATTCTGGGACCCTTGACCAATCCGGCCGGCGCCAATGTCCAGGTTATGGGGGTTTTCGATCCGGCCCTTATCGGCAAGCTGGCAGCGGTGCTTGGTAAGCTCGGCGCTCTGCGGGCCATGGTCGTTTGTGGCGCCGGCAATATGGATGAGTTGACGGTGACCGGCGAGACAAAAGTTGCAGAGTGGCGCGATGGTCAGGTTAGTGAATATACGGTCAACCCAGAGGATGTCGGGCTTGCCCGGGCCACCATTGACGATATCAAGGGCAAGGATAACGCCGGGGCGGCCGCGGACCATTTACGGCAGATTCTGAGCGGTGAACCGGGACCCTGTCTCGATATGGTTCTGCTTAATGCCGGGGCGGCCCTGACTGCGGCCGGTAAGGCGACTGATCTTAAGGGTGGGGTTGACCTGGCCCGCCAGATTGTTGCAAATGGCGCAGCCCTGGCCAAGGTGAATGGCCTGGTTGGTTTCTCGGCAAATTGATCTTCTAGACTGGATAATATATCAAGCATGATTCTCGATAAAATAGTAGCTCGCAAGAAAGAGGAAGTGGCCGATTTACTGAGCCGGGGCACAGAAGAACCTCCTGAACAGGTAGATCCGCCCCGGGGATTTATCCAAAGCCTGATCGATTTTGATGGCATAGCGGTAATAGCCGAGGCCAAGAAGGCCTCTCCTTCCAAGGGGGTTATCTGCGAAGATTTTGATCCGGTTGCCATTGGTGTTGATTACGAAAAAGGCGGCGCCCAGGCCCTGTCGGTTCTAACCGATGTGGACTTTTTTCAAGGCTCGCTTGCCTATATCCCCGCCGTGCGCAGCAGAGTTTCCCTACCGGTTCTGCGCAAGGATTTCATTATTCATGAAGCGCAGATCCACCAAGCTCGGGCCTTTGGGGCCGATGCCATTTTGCTGATCGTCGCTATTTTGGACAAGGTGCAGCTCCGGGATTATCGCCTCCTGGCTGAAGATCTGGGGATGGACTGTCTGGTTGAGGTTCATGATGAGTGGGAAGGGGAGGCGGCCCTTAATGGTGGTTCAAGGCTGATTGGGGTCAACAATCGCGATCTGCGTGATTTTTCCATGGACCTTGGCACCACCCTCAGGGTGAAGGAGATGATTCCCGCTGATGTGCCGGTGGTCAGTGAGTCCGGGATCAAAAACTATGATGATGTCCGGAAACTGGCTGATAACGAGGTGGCGGCGGTTTTGGTCGGCGAGACCCTGATGCGGGCTGCTGATCGGGTTGCGGCGCTACGTGATCTGGTCGGCCGTTAAAGATGGGGCATTAATAATCTTCCTTAAGAGGGTTTTAAATGGTCAAGAGAACGCGGATTAAGGTTTGCGGGATTACTGACCGTGAAGATCTTGTTCACGCTGTTAGTGCCGGAGTTGATGGCCTGGGCTTTATCTTTGCTAAAAACAGTCCCCGTCAGGTTGAGCCGGAAAAGGCCAGGGAACTGATCAAGTCTGTCCCTCCCTTTGTCGATGCGGTTGGGGTCTTTGTTAATGAGGACCCTGATGTGGTTACCGACATTATCAAGTATTGCGGGCTGACCATGGTTCAGCTGCACGGTCAGGAAAATATCGATTACTGCCGACTTATGCCGGTCAGGGTCTTGAAGTCATTCGCGGTTAACAGCGATACCGATGGTGCTGAAATAGCCGTTTATTCCGGGGTGGCGGCTGGTTATCTGCTGGATACTTACCACAAGGCCATGGCGGGCGGGACCGGCCAGACTTTCGACTGGAACCTGATTGATGGTCTCCGGATTCCGGGGCCGGTTTTTTTGGCCGGAGGGCTTGGTCCGGAGAATGTCGCTGCGGCAATTAACGCGGTTCACCCCTTTGCGGTAGATATTAATTCGGGAGTGGAGACCTCGCCGGGGTGTAAGGACCACGCCAAGATTACTGCGCTGGTCGAGGCGGTGCGGTGCGCTGATTTTCCCGCCTGACAGTTTTCTTTAGTTGTCCAAATAGATAGTAACGATTTCTTCGCTGGATTGACCGAAAGACAAGCTCAGTCGAAGTTGCCGGGCCGATTGGGCCTCACTGCCGTGAGTTCCTGGGAAAAACAGGGTGCCGTAAGCGATCTGCCCCGGTTTGATGGGCTTGTTGCGCAGTGATTTTTCGGCCAAGTCCTCCCGGACCGTTCGGCTGCTTTTGGCGGCTGCTTCCGATCCGCCAACAATAGCGCCACCGGCAGCTCCCAGTACCGCTCCCTGCCCCATGCTTTCGCCGAGATTATTGCCACTGACGATGCCGATGGCCAGACCCGCCACCGCCCCGGCGGCACCCATCAAAATGGCGGGAGTTGTTGCTCCTTTGGCAGTTTCGCCTATCTTGACGTATTTACTGGTTCGTTGATACGTTTTCTCAATTGACAAAATAGGCCAGGCATTATTGTCCTGGTCGAGCAGGAAAGTTTGGCTCGGGTTTATCTTCACCGGCCGCCCTCCGTCATTCTGGAAGGTGATCTGGACCGGCAATATGCCGGATTTGCGGATGTCGAACCCGTAGGCGCTGGCTGCCTCATCCTTGTCGACGAAGGCGGTGGCGGCGACCTTGAGCCCGTTGACCACAACCATGCTTGCTGAAGATTCGGGAAGTTTGATCGGCGCCACCCGGTCACGGTAGGAGCAGGAGACAATACCACTGGCTAAGATCAACAACATCAACAGGTTGAGCCCTGTTTTTGTGTTTGCTTTTACCCGATAAATATAAACCATTAGTTTGACCTCGCAGCTGTTGTTAAAAGATATTCAGCCGGTTCTACTTGTTTTTTATTACAACGAATCTGGTATGATCGTCTCTCTTGGTAAGCAACAGGATGTTGTTATCCGGTTTTATATTCCGGAGAATATCCTTGAACTCTTTGATGCTTGCAACCGATTTCTGGTTGATTTCAAGAATGATCTCGCCGCGTCTGATTCCTGCTGCGGCAGCCGGTGAACCGTTGCCAACATCGGAGATGATCAATCCTTCCTGATCTTTAATCCCCAATGTTTTTGCCAATTCCGGGGTTATTTCCTGAACGGTCAAGCCCAGCTTACGGTTGATGTTTTCGCTTTCTGATGAGCTGGCGTAAACCTGTTCTTCATCCAGTTTGCCGATTGTTACCTTGAGCTTCTTTTTTTTGCCTTTACGGATAATCGTCAATTCCGCTACTGTGTCGACCGGAGTCAGGGCCACAAAAGAGGGCAGGGTGGCCATGGCGGTAATTTCCCGGCCCATGAATTCGATGATAACATCACCCTGTTTTATGCCGGCTTTCTCAGCGGGGCTATCCTCCATTACTTCACCGACCAAGGCGCCAATGGGGAGGTCCAGACCGAATTTATCGGCAAGATCTGCGGTAACGTGCTGAATCATAACTCCGAGCCAGCCCCGGGTAACAGTGCCGTGTTCTTTAAGTTGATCGACAACATTCTTGACCATGTTTACCGGGATGGCAAAACCGAGACCGATATTGCCGCCGCTGCGACTGAAAATGACAGAGTTGATTCCGATCAGATCACCGTCTAGATCGAAAAGGGGACCGCCGGAATTGCCCAAGTTGATGGAGGCGTCGGTCTGAATGAAGTTTTCGTAGGGGCCGCTGCCGATTGATCTGCCCTTGCCACTGACAATGCCGGCGGTAACTGTGTTTTCAAAACCGAAAGGGTTGCCGATGGCAACGACCCATTCTCCTACCCGGATTTTGTCGGAATCACCGAATTTAATGTAGGTCAGACCGTTGCGGGGTTCGATCTTGATCAGGGCCACATCTGTTTTAGGATCGCGGCCGATGATCTTTGCGTCATACTCTTCATGGTTGGTGCAACGGACCTTGATCTCTTCGGCCCCTTCAACCACATGGTTATTGGTGACGATATAGCCATCGGCCGAAATGATGACCCCTGAACCAAGACTTTGCGCCTTTTGCGGGCGTTCCGGTTGGTTCTCCGGCATTGGCATGTCGAAAAACCTCTTGAGAAGATCAGGGATATCCTGATTGTCATGGAATTGAGGCATTTCCCGGTTGCGCGAGGTTTTTGTGATCTTGGTCGAGTATAAATTGACCACCGAAGGTCCCATTTGCTCAACCAGATCGGCGATGTTGCCGGGCAGGTTGCCGGCCACGACCAGGTTTGGTGTGACGACCAGAACCAGGGTCAGGATGATTTTTTTGACAGAGATGTTGGTGAAGCTTTCCATTTTATTGACTCTCCTGAATTTATAGGGTTTTTTCGTCAATTCGCATTAAATGTACTGTCTTGAGTGATTTGTCTTTATGGAAGTGACATACTTGATTTTAATCATTGCCAAGGAATTTTGCAAAGATTGAGAACTGATTTTAAAGATAAAGTCTAACAACCGCTTAGCAGCGGTTTTCAGGATTAATTGTCAGATGTTCTAAAACAAGATTACTCTATGTCAGTTTAACCAAGGGAATCAACTAAAAAATACATAGGCACTTTTTCACAAATACAGTAATGCTCAATGTCATAAAAAAGGTCCGGTTTTGTTGCCAATGGTGGTCCATCTAGATGGGGAAGGCGCCATTTGTCAGAACCATCTTCAGATCGCTATAGTATCTATTCGCCGTCTTATTTTAAAATATCTGATGGGACGGATAAATGAAAGTCTAAGTGGGTTTTGTTATGGAAAAGCTTGTTGAAGATTTGCGGAAGGCAGTCAGTTTTAAAAATAGCACTGAGATTGGCGATATTGTGCTGATCGCCATCGATACCCCCAGATCATTGCTGTATGCCAGAGTTAGAGACTTTGAGCGGGATGATAGCCGCCGGGAGGAGTGGTGGCACATCACCTTGCAGTTGCTGACCGTCCCGCCCCAGGAGGTGAAATGGACCTTACGCCGGGAGCAGTTCACCGGCCAGGAAATTTTTTCCATGGGTGGCGATAAACGGTTCATCCAGGCGGTTGATCTGGAGGGGCTTCAGCCTGATGTCCCTGACGATGCTCCCACTGCTAAAGAGCAGAAAGGTAAACCGAAGCTGCAGCTGCTTAAATAGGGTGGTAGGGAAGATGGCTTTGTCCGAGAAAGGAATAATTGAGCGGATCAGACAGCAAAGCACGTCCGGCTCTGCGGAATTGCTGCTTGGCATAGGCGATGACTGTGCGGTTATTAAGCGGGGTGGCGGTTTGGTGGAACTGGTTACCACTGACACCCTGGTTGAGAAGGTCCACTTTGATTCGGTCTGGCATCCTTCCGAACTGCTGGGGCGCAAAGCTGCGGCCGTTAATTTGAGTGATGTGGCCGCCATGGGTGGTCGCCCTCGCTATTGCCTGCTGTCACTGGCTTTGCCGGTCGGTTTTGCCGAATCATGGCTTGATCAATTCATGGCTGGTTTCCTGGCCGTATTGAGCGAACATGGGGTCCTGCTGATTGGCGGAGATACGGTCAAGAGTGAGGGTGGCTATCTAATCTCGGTTACCGTTATGGGCGAGGCGCCCGAGGCTGAAATTTTGTTGCGTTCGGCGGCTCGGCCCGGTGATCTGATCATGGTCAGCGGCCCGCTCGGTAACGCGGCGGCAGGTCTGGAGATCTGTCGCCGGGGGCTTGGCGGTGAGAATGATGGTTGGCAGGAACTGATTGCGGCCCATCTTGATCCCACGCCCGAAACCGTTTTGGGCCGGGTTCTGGCCGCAAGCGGTCTGGTCAATGGCATGATGGATTTATCGGACGGTCTGGCCACGGATCTCGCCCATCTCTGTTGTGAAAGCGGGGTGGCGGCGGAAATTGATGGAGGTTTACTTCCCCTCTCAGACAATTTACGGGACGCGGCTGAATCACTCGGTTGTGACCATATGTCGTGGGCGCTCAGTGGCGGTGAGGATTATCGATTGCTCTTTACGGTCCCGTCTGTGCATAGTGAAAAATTGCGGGAGGATGTCCGTCGTGAACTTGGTCGTGATCTTGTCTCGGTAGGGCGCATTGTTGCCGGTAAAGGTGTGGTCCTGATTGATGGCGCCAAGCGTCTTGATATCTCTTATCATGGTTATGACCATTTTGTTGCAGATGACTAAAGTCGGGACAAAACGAAAACCGGAGATTGAACTGGTAAGTGGATGACGTAGGACATCCAGAAGCCAGGAGTCAGAATATCTGATTTTCTTGTCTTTCTTCAGAATACTGGCTCCTGTATTCTGAACTCAAAAGACTGAATCTCGTTGAAGCAAGAATAATCTCGTAATTACCACATGATAAAGAAACTCTAAAAATTGAATTTTTAATGTTCAAACTAGTCAGTCAATTCAGCCCGGCCGGCGATCAACCGGCTGCCATTGAGACCCTCTGCCGGGGGCTTAAGGACGGCGCCCGGGAGCAGATCCTGTTGGGGGTCACCGGTTCCGGCAAGACCTTTACCATCGCCAAGGTAATTGCGGAGCTGGACCGCCCGGCTTTGGTGTTGGCCCCTAACAAGACCCTGGCGGCGCAACTCTTTTCGGAGTTCAAGGAACTATTCCCCGATAACGCGGTGGAGTATTTTGTCAGCTATTACGATTATTATCAGCCCGAAGCCTATATCCCCCAGTCAGACACCTTTATTGATAAAGATTCGGCAATTAACGACGCCATAGATAAGATGCGTCACTCCGCCACCCGTTCTTTGTTGACCCGGCGCGATGTTATTATTGTCGCCTCGGTATCATGTATCTACGGTCTAGGTTCTCCCGAAGAATATAAGGATATGCATCTCTTCCTGCGGGTCGGGGCCGAGTATCCGGTCGAGGAGATTAAACGGCGTCTGGTTTATATGCTTTATGAGCGTAATGATCTATCATTCCACCGGGGAACTTTTCGGGTCCGCGGCGATGTCCTGGAAGTTTTCCCCGCCTATGAGGAAGATCGGGCGATCCGGGTGGAGTTATTTGGTGATACGGTGGATGCGATCAGGATCATCGACCCCCTGCGGGGCAAAGTCCTGGAGAATCTGGATGAGACCACCATCTTTGCCTCCAGTCATTTTGTTACCTCCAAGGAGCGTTTGCAGATCGCCCTGGGCACGATCAAAGAAGAGCTCCGGGACCGGCTGGCCTTTTTTGAATCGGAGCGGCGGCTGGTCGAGGCCCAGCGGCTCAACCAACGGACCGAGTTCGACCTGGAGATGATCGCGGAGCTTGGCTACTGCAACGGCATCGAAAACTACAGCCGGCACCTGACCGGCCGTAAACCCGGCGAGCCGCCGCCGACCCTGCTCGATTATTTCCCGCCCGATTTTCTGTTGTTCATCGACGAAAGTCATATAGCGGTGCCCCAGGTCGGGGGTATGTATCGGGGTGATCGTTCGCGCAAGAGAACCTTGGTCGAGTTTGGTTTTCGCTTGCCATCGGCTCTGGATAACCGGCCTCTGCGGTTTGAGGAATTTGATCAGCGCTTTCAGCAGGCGGTCTATGTCTCGGCCACTCCCGGCGAGCATGAGTTTGCCGGCGCCCAAGGTCGGATCGTGGAGCAGATTATCCGGCCCACCGGTCTCCTTGATCCCGAGGTGGAGGTGCGGCCCGCTACTTCTCAGGTGGATGACCTGCTGGAGGAGATCCGTCTGAGGGTTGAACGGGATGAGGCGGTGCTGGTCACCACCCTGACCAAACGGATGGCTGAGGACCTCACCGATTACTACGATAATCTCGGGGTGAAGGTCAAGTACATGCATTCCGATATCAAAACCCTGGAGAGGATGAGTCTGATCCGGGACCTGAGGCGGCTTGAGTATAATGTCCTGGTTGGCATTAATCTTCTCCGGGAAGGGCTCGATATTCCCGAGGTGTCGCTGGTGGCGATTCTTGATGCCGACAAGGAGGGGTTCCTGCGCAGTGAACGGTCCCTGATCCAGACCTGCGGTCGGGCGGCCCGTAATGTCGCGGGCAAGGTGATTATGTACGCTGATAAGATTACCGGTTCAATTGCCAAGACCATTGCGGAAACCGAACGGCGGCGGGCCCTGCAGAAGGCCTATAATGTCGAGCATGGTATTACCCCGGCTACGATCAAGTCCTCCATCAAGGATATAATGGAGACGGTTTACGAAAAAGATTATGCTGAGCCGGTTCTTAAAGCCGCTGAACCAGAGGTTGATTTTGTTAATCTGGATGAATTGCGGCGGAAGATAAGCGCTTTTGAAAAGGAGATGTATCGGGCCGCTGAAGAACTGGAATTTGAGGAGGCGGCCCGTCTACGTGATCTGGTTAATGCCTTGAAGAAAAAGGAGCTGCAATGCCTGTAAAGAAAAAATTAAGTTACCGGATTAGTTTGGCGCTGGCCCCTGTTATCTATAGGCTTATTTCAAAACTGCTTTTTCCTTCCTGCCGGATTGAGTCCAGGGGGATGGAAAAGATCGAGGAGTTTGGCCGAGATGGCAAGCCGTTTATTGCCGCGTTCTGGCATCATGGCCTTTTCTATATCACGGCTCTGGACTGTAGCCTGCCATGGGTAGGGATGGTCAGCGCCAGTGGCGATGGTGAATATATTGCCAGAATTCTCGAAAGTCTGGGGTTTGAGACGGTCCGTGGTTCCAGAAACAAGCGGGGAATTGCTGCCCTTAAGGGCCTGATCTCGGCTGTGTTAAAAGGGGGGCGGAATGTCTCCATTGTCGCGGATGGCTCCCAGGGCCCACCTCTTGTTGCCCAGGCCGGCGCTGTTCTCCTCGCCAGTAAAACGGGGGCGCCGATCGTGCCTTTCGGCTGGGGGGCCGACCGCTATATTGCCTTCAGAAGCTGGGATCGGACCGTGCTGCCCAAACCATTTTCCCGGCTGTTTTTAAAAGCTGGAAAACCCCTGTTTGTTCCTCCCGGTTTAAAGTCAGAGGGGCTTGAGGAGTATCGGTTGAAACTGGAGCAGCAACTTATGGAAAATTATCATGAGGTCTGGGGCCATTTCGGGATCAAAGAGCATTGATCAAGCATACTGACCTATAAAAAAACTTTCACCGTTTTAGAATAGCTTTAAAAGCGTCTTGTAATGTTGCATATTTAAAAATGTAGCCTGATTCCTGCAGTTTACCGGGAATGACTTTTGTGCTTGCAAGTAATAACTCTTGAGCCATCTCACCCAATAATATTTTTGCCATAGCTGCCGGTAAAGGGAAACAAGTAGGACGATTGAGTAGCTTCCCCAATGTTTTAGTGAAATCATGATTTGTTACCGGATTTGGAGAAACTAGGTTTATTGGGCCTTTGAGAGCTTCATTTTTGATTATGTGGTTTATGATCCCAACAACATCGTTAATTGTTACCCAGCTGATATACTGTTTTCCGGTGCCAATAATACCGCCAAGCCCCATTTTGAACGGAGGCAGCATCTTTTTTAAGGCACCGCCTTTCAAGCTTAAAACTATGCCAGACCGGATATTTGCAACTCTGATACCTGATTGTGCAGCCTTGGTCGTAGCTCCCTCCCATTGGTAGCAAACATCAGAAAGGAACCCTGTTCCCTTTCTGCTTTCTTCAGATAATTTTTCATCTCCCCGGTCACCGTAAAACCCAATAGCGGAAGCAGAAATAAAGACTTTAGGTTGATAGTTTGCTCTTGAAAAATATTCAGCGAGTAATTTCGTTCCTTTGACTCTGCTATTTTTAATTTTTGCTTTTTTTTGTTGGTTCCAACGACCGTCGGCGATACTCTCTCCGGCTAAATTGATAACAACATCAATTTTCTGATTAGCACCTAATTCGATTATTTCATTTTCAATATCCCAATAAGGTGTGGTTGCTGCAGATTTTCTTTGGAGAGAAACAATCTGGTGTCCTTGCTCGGCCAGAGAATTTGCAATCTCTTTTCCAATCAATCCGGATGCACCAGAAATTAGAATTTGCATCATTTTCCCTTTTTATGATGGTTCAGTTCAGTCGCCCAACAAGTTGTTATCCGGTTTCCTGATATCCAAGGCAATGAAGTTGATCCTGAGATTTATGCCATAAAACGTTGTCTCTAACTATAATATCATACAAAAAATGGGTGATAATCAGAAACTTGATAACACCGGATGATTTTAATTCCCGCGAGTTTCCAAGGTGGTTATGCCAATCCTTGGTCAAAGAAGTTCGGAGGTCGTTATGCGCTGATTCTATGTTAAGTGGTTAATTTGCCATTTTAATTTCTATCAAAAAATAGGTCTTCAAATGGTCAGAGTAAAATAACCTCATATTTTTTACGAGTAAACTCCACGAGAAAGAACAGGCTGGGAATTTTAAAAGCAGGCCCGGCGCGTGATCTGCTTTTTATTCTTTTCCGTCTTCAGTCCTCTCCTTTCTTTTCTCCGCGAGTTCTTTTTCGAGTTCCGCAATTAGTCTTTCGGTTTCTTCACTGAGAGCGACCTTGCCTTCAAGGACGCAGCCGCGACGGCCCATAATGCATCTGGACTTAAGTTTTTTGCAGATATCGGTGTCAAAATCGTGATTCTTGCATGAAAAGGTCATTTTTTTCTACCTGGAATTTTGTCTTGCTTAATTAGTAGGCATTGTAGATCAGATGAATGCCCAGCAGGGTTAAGAGAAAGATAAAGACTTCCTTTAAGAGCCGCTCGTTGATTCTCCTGGTAATGCGGGGGCCGATCTGGCCACCGATCATCACACCGGGAACCGCCCACATCACCACCGCGAGTTCGGCCCTGCCGCCCATCAGCAGGTGGACTGCCGAGCCGCAGATACAGGTGCCAAAGATGATCAGGATACTGGTGCCGATGGCGCTCTGCATCCTCATTGCCAGTCGGCCCCGCATTATCGGGACCAGCCATTCGCCCATGCTGATACTGAGCATGCCGCTGCCAACGGCCATCAAGGCCACTAGCCATGCATAGCGAAAGGACTTCTGTAACTCGATCCTGATCGCGCCCTTATCGTCATATTTCTGATTTGAAGAGACAAACCATAGTGCCGTTGCCATCACCAGTAGACCGAGGACCATTCTCATCTGCGACTGGCTTAAAAGGTGGGCGAATTTGGCTCCGAGCGCAAGGCCCGGCAGGGCGATGAGCAGAAAGAAAAGGGCCAGTTTAGGGTCAATACATTTTTGTCTGGCATAGGCGTAACTACTGGACCCCATCCCGGCGGTCTGGATCAGCAAGGAAGTGACTACAGCGGTTCCCGGCTCCATTTTCATCAGGATCAGGAAGAAGGGCATCCAGAGGACACCGCCGCCCAGGCCGATTGCTGAAACGACCGTGGCAATGATAATGCCGGCCGGTAAGGTTAGCCATGGTTCCGTAATCATTTTTCGCTGGAGTAGAAGTGGAAACAGTTAACCAGACCATCGAGGGAGCCAAGCTCTTGTTGCAATATGGCCAGTTTCCGGCGAATCTTTGCCCGATCTTCGGGGGTGAGTTCTTCCTTGGTCAAGATCTCCATGGTTTTGCCGATAGAGCCCGCGCCGATCGTGCAGACGTTTTTGGACAGCAGGGTGGTTTCCTGGAGGTTACTGGATAGCTCGTTAATAACGTTGCCGAGCTCACCGAGTTCGTTGCCGGATTGAATCTTAATAGTCTGCCGCAGGTCGCCCGTTGCCAGCTTTTTTGATATTCCGATCATATGCTGGAGGGGTTCGGTAATATTCTTGGTGAACATGGTGAGGACGATGACCATCACGAAGACGATGATGGCGATCATCAGGATGGCCTTGTTTCTGATCTTCTCGATCGGTTGAAATACATCGTCAATAACCATCTCGGCCTGGGAGTATTTCTGGAAGTTATCGATCAGGCCCTGCTTCAATTCCTGGCTATGGGTATCCGCAATAAATTCAAAGCTGACGAACAGCGAGGCGACGCCTATCAGCAGAAAATAGACCAGCATGGTCCGTTGTAAACTGTATCCTGATTTCTCTGCCATAAATTCCCCTATGATTTCGGGCTGTATTGCTTGGCCGGTAATTCGGGGAATTTATACACCATATAGCTTGAACGCGCCTCTCTTAATCAGAATTATCATTATTGATGAAGAGAAAATTGCCCCCTATTGAAACGTCTGGGGCTGGCCCTGAGTAGTTATGGCCCGCCGAGATGAATGTTCGGACATTGATTCGGAGTAAAACGGAACAGTCAGTCAAATACTAGGTATGTTGACTTGAGATACCACCCTCAAAAATAATTAAGTAAACTGTCCCTGGAATTCCCGCGGAATAGCACAAGTTGTTTTAGTACCAGCGTCCCCTTTACTTTATCCCCAGCCGAATGCGCCAAGCTAATCAGTAATTTATGCACTAGTTAATATTCAGGCTTAACATCAAACGGCAATTTGATAATTTTTTGTTTCTCGGCTCGAACCAGTTCTACCTCTTCTATCCCGTGCCCCATTGGCAGGGTCACTGTCCAATAGCCCCCTGACTGGAAATTGACAGAATCGGCAATGATTCGCGTACCGTTTTTCATGATACCGTGAAGATTCACCAACCGTTCGATTGCGCCATCAATTTTAAGCCTGTATCCAGTGAAAACAGACCAACTTACTTCGGTGATGGCAACTTTGATCCCGTCAACCTCGACCCCCTTCCACAGGTCATTTAGCGGAATCTTCGTTTTAGATATTTTCAGTGGCAACCGCACAATCAACTCACCTTTCAGACGATCTAGTTTCCGGCCCTGCTTGGTTTCCGCATTCAATGCTATGGTCTGGCCAAAGATTTTCAGACCTTGATATTCACGGTCAATCGATAACTTTCCGCTTTTAATGTAGTGAGGATACTGGATGCGTTGATAAACCGGTTGGTCTTCCTCGGCAGAGGGAATTTCCACCCGGCTACTTAATACGGACAAAACGCCTTGCAACTCCGGCAATACAGGCAAATAGACTTTGGCCTTGGGTTGAGGAGACCAGTTGTCCGGATCATGGTACAGCCACATTTTCACGCCCGGCCAGACAATACCTTCATAGATCGAATTACCGCTAATGCCGCTCCACCGATTATTGTCGGACGGTTGTAAATCGGACAAATCGAGCTTCTCGTATTTTCCCCAGAGCGCAATGTCCATCGATTCAGGCGCAAATTCATAAGGATTAACGGGCTTGTCTTTTTTATCGGCTGGGGTGGCCGATACCAATATATCCGACAGTTCGAACTCCTTTTCGTCACTCAAAACCGTATCGGCGATAAAAAGCTCTACCCCCTTGACTTCACCTTTATAGCCCCGGGTCATTCTTCCGCCAATACCGGATGACCAACTGCCCTGCAGTACTTGCCCCGAGTTATTCAATCCCCGCACCTCCAGGAGACGCCCTTGTTCCCCGGAAACCTGATAACTGACATTGCTGCCTTTAATGCCATTGAGATAAACACGGACACCGTTATGTTCGATCGAGGCGCCGGTCTCTGCTGGAAGTTTGAATCTGCCGACCTTTGTCGGCACACTGAACGACAGCCTGCCCTTAATGCGGGCGATATCCTTCAGCACCGTGCCCTTGACCAGCCGCACGCGCTTTGTCAGCGAAGCCCGTTCGTCAAAAGACGAGAAATACGTGACCGGTTCATAGTTGCGCTCCCCGTGCACTTCCATACGCGACACACAGGATTCGTCGCGCAACAAGGAACGATTTTCGTAATCCAGAACATCGTCTATATAAAACGAGATCTTTTCAGTGTCAGGGGCCGAGAAAGGCCGCCCCTTGGGAAGCGCTATCATTCCCTCAAGGGCCAGACTGACCAGTCCATTTCCCATCGGACTGAACGATTTGAGCGCTACACCATAAGGACCTTCCATAAAGATCGGGGCGCTATCATTCTCTTTCGGGCGGTAATCCGGCATGCGGCTGATACCCTTGTACAGATCGTAATCCATGGGGTTCTGGGCGATCTGCTCCTCTTCAATCTTGCTGTCATCCATACTGATCTGCGGTGTGAAGACCGCAGCCAACGCCTCTTCCCCCACATTATCCATCTCCGTCAGCATTTCCTTATCCAAGTCGATATCCGCACTAATCCGGGTTTTGTTCGATGCCAGCTGCAGACGTGAGGATAGCTTTGCCAGGGTGGGTGTGGACGATGAAGTGTCAGCCGCCACCAATTCATCTATCGCCTTTTGCCCTTTAGCAGCGGTCTCGTTGTTCCAGGCGCCGTTTTCACTGAACAACGAGCCGTTGACTTTCAGTTTCGCATCCAAACCAACCGTGGCGCCCACGGCAACGCCCTTCACGTCCGGAGCCTTTTGGGCCGCACCGGTAGCCATCATTCCGGGTATGCCTTTTATGGACTTGGCTGCCTGGTCCGGCGAGAACACCATCAGGGCCGTGAGCTTGCCGGAACGATATGCATGCCATGTGGTTAATCCCTGGGCTGCTTCCGCCCCATCGTGTAAACGTTGCCAGATGCTATCAGCCATTATTTCTTGGTCACCGATCAACAGCCACTGCGGATCGATATAAAGATAAGAGACGGATTGCGCCCTATTGCCTGCCGATCCCGTTTGTAAATCGGGGTCTTTACAAACGACTGTTTGTTCACTCCCTCCTTGGCCCTCGGCTTGCTTGATCTTAACCAATTTCCACCGCCCCTGATCCAAGGCGATGATCTCGTAACTGCTCATAAGTGCCGACAAGATATGCTCTGCATTGAAATTTCCGGCCAGCAACGAATTGACGCCCGCCGACACAGCCACCGCTTTGTCCTTGGCATTGATTGAAAAGGTCGCTAGTTTCAAATTCTTGCGAAACTGTGCCTTCCCGGTGAAAAGCTGTTTCAGCACATCTTTATGGGAATCAGGAACCGGTAGTGCCTCGGGATCGGCATTGTCGAAAAAATGTTCGTACAGAGCTACTGTTTTGGCCATATCCAGGTAACCGATGGCAACCATGGAACCATCGGCCAGGGCATTTTCAGCCGTTGCCAACTGCTCGGGCTCACTCATATCGAGCCACTCCGTCAACTGCACCGGCCCGCTCAGATTGAGCCGATACCAACCGTAGGCAGCTATTCCGATCAATACGGTTAAAACCACAACAGAGATGGCAATTAAACGGCCGCGCCGTGGAGATGATTTTGGCTTGGAATTGGAAGATTTCTGATCTACCCCGATAGGGCCGGAGGACTCCTGTGCAACAACATTATCAACCGACTGCTTACCTGCCCCCTTCGGCTCTGCTCGGCCCTCCGTCTCGGGAATGACAACCACATCTACTCCGGCCCGGCGTAAAAACTCTGCGAACTTTTCGAGCGATTTACAATCTGCCGCACTCTTGATTTTGCGCTTTTTACCCGAGAGAAAGACCCGCCTTGCCTCAGCTTCGGAAAGCTTGCTGATCTTGATGATTGCCTGTAATGCAACCTCTTCTCTCGCCCCTTCGAGGAGCCCCCCGTTACTGTAAAGCCAAAATTTCATATCATTCATCCATTGCTTTGGTCTTTGAAATTTGGGGTCTTGAAATGCCAGTTTCGGCCTGTTGTTTTAACCACCTTGCTCATCGGTCAACATATTTCCAAACATCCAAGACAAACAGATAGGGGAGATATCTTGACTTTGCGAGTGAACCGAAGGTGAGTCAAGCAAAGACGTGACCCTTTTACTTAATCTGTGGGCTGGCACCTTGAAGAGAGCAGGAGATGATGAAGTCTCCATTATGTTATGGTTTTTTTAGAAGCTAAACCTTGCACCTACCATAATATTATGTGTGGCGTACTCTATTTCAGTTCCATCAAATTCGGCATCAGCTGTAGCGAAATAGCGATAACTCACATCAATGTTCGTTGTATCATTGACCTTAAATCCAGTTCCCAAGATTAACTGGTAAGCAAATACAGTGTCATCTTCACTGTCACCCTCAAGGTCACCATCCAATTTTGAAAAACCAAGGCCAACGCCAATGAATGGTGTAACTGCAGAATCGGTGCTTAAAATTTGGGGTCAGGTCTTGAAATGCCAGTTTCAAATTTGGGGTCAGGTCTTGAAATGCCAGTTTCGGCCTGTTGTTTTGACCACCTTGCTCATCGGTCAACATATTTCCAAACATCCAAGACAAACAGATAGGGAGATATCTTGACTTTGCGAGTGAACCGAAGGTGAGTCAAGCAAAGACGCGACCCTTTTACTTAATCTGTGGGCTGGCACCTTGAAGAGAACAGGAGATGATGAAGTCTCCATTATGTTATGGTTTTTTTAGAAGCTAAACCTTGCACCTACCATAATATTATGTGTGGCGTACTCTATTTCAGTTCCATCAAATTCGGCATCAGCTGTAGCGAAATAGCGATAACTCACATCAATGTTCGTTGTATCATTGACCTTAAATCCAGTTCCCAAGATTAACTGGTAAGCAAATACAGTGTCATCTTCACTGTCACCCTCAAGGTCACCATCCAATTTTGAAAAACCAAGACCAACGCCAATGAATGGTGTAACTGCAGAATCGGTGCTTATATCCCCATAAATATTGCCCATCAAAGTCATGGTCGTGATATCACCATTTACTTGGATGCTATCCGGAGTACCCATAAAAGTGGCGGAAAGTGTATCCATATCATTTGTACGATATGAAAACTCTCCTTCGTAGCGAAGACTGTCTACTTTTGACCCAACAGCAAGAGATAGGCCAATCCCATTATCAAAAGAAATCTCTGTTCCAGTAATACCCATAGCTGTGAAGGCTGGATTATTCAATCCTGCATCTTCAACAGATACAAAACCCAAGTTGCCTGCAAAATAGGAATCTGCGAAACAGTTACTTGCTATACCTAACGAAAAAACACTCACCAACATGATTATTAATAACTTTTTCATAACAACCTCCATTGTGAAATTATTAAGATCTAACTTGAACTTGCATCCATTATATAGAGCTTCGGCATTGTAGCAACCAAAATCAAGAAATATTGAAAAACGGGGGGAAACCCTACCTTGCCTTTTAAGTCATGACCTTCTGGTGGATAGGTTGTCTTTTGTGAATTTATGATTACTTTCAGACATCATAAATCTGACCAAACTTATGATAATTACTGATTATCTTCAGTCGGGATCAACATCGTAGGGCGGTATGTTAACTGGCGAGTGAACCGAAGATGAGTCAAGCAAAGACGCGACCCCTTTTTTCGCTTTACAACGAGCTAGCGGACGGGTACAAATCGTCTTTTGCCTCAAGATACAGCCCCTGCCAACATCCTCCTGACACTGTTTTCATTTTCTGATGACCAGAACATTTACCACGAATATTTATAGCCTCTACCTGATTAAGCTCTCCAAGTGGTTGATGCTGATCATGCCCATTGTTGCCCTGTTTTATACCGATAAAGGCCTGGATACATTTGATATCTACGTCCTGCAGGCCGTCTATTCACTCAGTGTGGCTCTTTTAGAGATTCCATCGGGATATATGGCTGATGTGATCGGTCGAAAAAAGTCACTGGTTATTGGCAGCTTCCTAGGCGCCTTGGGTTATTGTATCTATACACTTTCCTCCGGGTTTTACGGCTTCCTGGCTGCTGAAATTATTCTGGGTTTAGGTGGCAGTTTTATTTCTGGCTCAGACTCGGCCATGCTCTATGAAAGTCTGGCTGCCATGGACAAAAAAGAGTTGTACTTTCGCCTTGAAGGCCGGATCACCTCCCTGGGCCACTTTGCTGAGACCATTGCCGCACTCGGCGGCGGATTTATCGCTGCCTCACTGAGCTACCAGGCAGTCTATCTTTCCCAGACCCTGGTTGCCGGCCTGGCCATTCCCGCTGCCTTATTTTTGCTGGAGCCGCCCCGCGACAGGATAATCAGTATGCCTGGCTTCAGGCACATTATGATGGTTTGCAAAGAGAGCCTTATTACCAAGAAAAATCTAAGTGCGACCTTGTTGCTTTCTTCACTGATCGGCACATGCACTCTCTGCATGGCCTGGACCTCGCAAGTCTATTTTGTCACTATGGGACTTACTGAAAAATCGATCACACCACTCTGGGTTCTGTTAAACCTGACCGTGGCAGTGGTTGCGGCCTTTGCCCATAAAATCGTGGCTAAAATTGGTCAACCTATGGCAATCTGTATCATTATGGTCGGGATCCCGAGCACGTATATTCTTCTTGGTTTTATTCCCTTGCTGCCGGCGCTGGTTGCTTTGTTTATTTTTTATGCCATCCGAGGCTGCGCCACGCCGTTATTAAAAGATTTGGTCAATCGATATGCCGCCTCTGAGACCCGAGCCACTGTTCTCTCTGTACGAAGTATGATTATCCGAGTCAGCTTCGCGGTCATAGGCCCATTTATTGGCAGCCTGTCTGCCGGTTACAGCCTTTCGTTTGCCCTGAAACTGGGCGGTGTTATCCTACTGAGCCTCTCTTTGCTTGCCGGTCTTTTTCTCTTCCTCACTTTGGGAGATGATGTGCACAGGTGAAGTCAGTACCCCGTCTCCAAAGTGGCCTCTCACTTCTTTTTAAGGTTGGCTATCAATCAACAAACTTTATAAGTTCTGAGTAACCTGACTAGGGAGAGAGTTTAACTTTTCAAGAGCTGTCTTGACTAAAGCTTACACCTACAAATCTTTACTTTTCAGAATCTCTGATTTGATATTCTATATCAAGTTAAATGGCATATTAATTATAAGTTACATACTAGGTTCAAAAGTGAATAATGCAGAATATTCTTCAAACAATTTCCGCGTATTCAACAATTCTCTAAACTAGGTTGGTTCCCAAGAAACATGCCGACATCAAACATCAATTCCAATTGACTGTAGTTCCATTGTTAAATCCAGATGTGTGTTCGTTGGCACGAATGTTGAAAAACGAAAGGGGCACATGCTTTCTTTCAACTTTAACATTTTAGGAGGATTTTCAATGAAAGCTTTAATTATGACCCTGGCGGCTGTGCTGACATTCAGCTTTGTCTTCAGTCAGTTTGCTACCGCCGCCCCGAATTACAGTCGTGGGTATGGCTACGGATGCGGTGGACCCGGATTTGGTGGTGCGAATTTCAGCAAGGAAGATTTTGCTACTCGAGATAAATTCTATGAGGATACTCGTGAGACCAGGAAACAGTTATTTGATCTCCAAGAAGAGTACGCCAAAGCATTAAATTCTGACCCAGTCGACAAAGACAGAGCAGAAGAGTTGTGGAGTGAAATGTTCGATCTTCGCAGTGAAATCCAAAAACTTGCGAAAGATGAAGGTGTATTCCTCGGTGGCCCTGCCTACTGTTTAGGACCTAATGGTTACTATGAAGGAGGTGCTAACAAGAGTAATTATCGTGGAGAACGCCGATACGGGAACAAGGGCGGTCGCTGGCTCAATATATAAAACAATTTCATATGATTGCTGAAAAGGCCGGGAATAGGCAAACTGCCGCTTCCCGGCCTTTATAGCTAAAGCTTTAAACGGTCCATAAATAAAATGTCAGACATAAAAAGATACAAAACCATAATATTGATATTATGG
Organism: Thermodesulfobacteriota bacterium; assembly: GCA_039714535.1. Taxonomy (GTDB): domain Bacteria; phylum Desulfobacterota; class Desulfobulbia; order Desulfobulbales; family JAGXFP01; genus JAGXFP01. The sequence continues at coordinate 28,403 of JBDLJC010000040.1, forward strand.
GCCGTAGTTATGGCAACTATAGTGGTGACTGCCATAACCAGGGGCTTACACCTGGAGACGCCCTTGACTACTTTACAACATACATAGAGGATCTGGGTGTCTGGGGTGGACTTTTCTACGTGGCCTTTTATTCGATCCGTTCCCTGGTTTTTTCCCTGCAAGTCTTCTTTCTATTAGCGCCGGTGCCCTTTTCGGACCTGTTCAGGGATTAATGCTTACCCTGATCGGCGAGAACATAAGCGCCAACCTTTCTTTTGTTATAAGTCGCTATTTCAAAGCTGATCTTCTTTCATACTTGTCACCTTCGGCCAATATAGCAGCAAAGATATCCTGCTATAAAAAAGAGAACGGTTTAACCTTGGTAATGATCTCTCGCCTGATCTTTCTGCCTTTTGATCTGGTGAGTTATTCATCTGGCCTGAGTTGTATCCGCCAGAAGGATTTTGCCCTGGGTACTTTGATCGGAACTATTCCAGGCCTCCTGACCTATACACTGCTGGGCAGTTCTCTGGTTGACATGAGGTTTTTGGCAATGTCCGCTTTTTCATTGGCCCTCAGTCTGCTGATTGCCCGTTATCTGAAAAGAAGATCGCTAATAATGAAAGCCACATGAAAAAGAGTATTGTCTCAAGGTCTCATTTGCTACGGCAAAGTTGAAAGCCTGGACCAGAATTTAGGCTCCTTCGTTAAATTTTGGTCAAACCCCTAAAGAACTGGGAAGTCTTCCCGGTTTTTTTCCCCCTGCCTTTACTTTCTTCCATAATAAGTGCTAACCTAACATAAATGCTAGGCGATAAAAATTGAATATCCAGAGGAGAACATTATGAAATTCAAACTAAGTGTCTTGTTTTCGTTTCTTGCTTTGTTAGGTCTTCTTGCCTCTTCCAATTCTTTTGCTCTAGAGCAAAGCATTACTGATCATCCCCATCATTATCCATACACAAAAGTTTTGGCTGATGAATACCATTTAAGACTAGTTGTCGATCACAATGAAAGCAAGCTGGCCTTGGTATTTGCAGATATTTCAGAAAAAGCTGTCAGGTTAGTGACTTTTAAAACAATTGACGGGGAAGTATTTTTACCTGGTGGTGAAACGAAGGAAATCAAGTTAACCGCTGTAAAGGATAAGAGTAAAAGGACAAGACGAGATCCTCTTATCTTTAATCTTGGCAAGAGGAAAGCGGGCGTATTTGAATATAAGGCCGACTGGATAGAGAATGTTACAGAGTTAGACCTTATCGTTTCTTTCCCCTTTGGGGGAAAAGACTATAAGTTTGTCTTCGAATATTCTACCGGTGGCCACATGTTCCCACAACATATGGGATGGTAAGGAACCAGGTAGATAGACCTGATGAAGAAAGGCTTTTCGAAATGGAAAGGCCTTTTTTATACTTTTGAGTTGTATTCTTAGAAACTGATATTAAGGCCGCCACCCCAGCCGAACTCGGAATGCCACTTCCCAGCCAGTGAGACATGGCGATTGATCATGTATTGCATTCCGACCGCACCTTCCCAATGCTCTGAACTATCGTATTCAGCCTCGCCGTGAATAGCCAGCCGTGGGGTCAGTTCAAATTCCTTTTCAAAAATCACTCTCGACTCTTCCTCATCATCAATCCAGGCAGTGGTTTCAATATTGAGGGGCAATAGATATGTCAGGCCGAGGATGCCAACGCTTTCATGTTCTTCTGAGCGAACTCCTTCACTCCTGCCCCCTATAAAAACTTTTGAGAATCTGTTCAGGTACCAACCTAATCTGGCAATGCCCTCCCACTCTTCTTCATCAGCTTCCTCCTCCCAACCGGCTTCCCATGAGAGATCAAACATGAGACGTGTATTTGAAAATGACAGCATTCCTTCAGTCATGTTACTCAGGGCCTCAGCGTTGGCGGCAAAATACCAGCTGTCCTTGTAGAGCCTAGGCCTGACACCCAGTACTTCATCATCAGGGGTAAAATCCTGGTAGTGGACGAGACGGGACATGCCGGATTTCATATGATAAAGCAGGTGGCAGTGAAAGAACCAGTCCCCGGGTTCATCAGTATAAAACTCGAAGACGGTGGTTGTCATCGGCGCAACATTTACTGTGTGCTTTAACGGGGCATGGTCGCCCTGACCGTTCAGTACACGAAAGAAATGTCCGTGCAGGTGCATCGGATGATGCATCATGGTTCGATTAATCATGATAAAACGAACCACCTCACCCTCCCTGATAAGAATATGGTCGGTCTCGGAAAGGGGCTTGTTGTTAAGCAACCAGACATAGCGGCCCATATCACCGTCCAGGGCCAGTCTGATCTCCCGGATCTTTTTGTCCGCCGGGAACGCGGTCGGGGCCGGAGAGCGAAGATCTTTGTACGGGGCCCAGGGTCTGACCTCACCACCATCGGTAGCCAGGTGGCCCCGTGATGCGGCGTCTGCAGCCAGCAATCCAAACCTGGTACCGTAACTGCGGCCATTCTTCGGTCCACTATCCTCCATCATCTTACCGGAGGGCATTGCCATCTCTTGTCCGCCCATTTCTTTGCTCTCGTCACCCATCTGATGTTCCATGGGCGTAGCGGCATCTCCCATGTCAGTTTTTTGGTCAGTCATACCCGACATGTCCATTGCTTCACCCTTCATCCCGTTATGCTCATTCAGCATATCCGACATGGGTGTGTCTGACATTTCCTGGTGCGGTTCATCCATTTTCATATCATGGGAAGATGTGTCGCCCATATCATGACCTTCCCCGTGATCCATCCCAGCCATTCCGGGTTTGTCGAACATGCCCATTTCCACCATATGGTCGCTCATGCCCATGGTCCCGGCCGGGGTCAGGGCAAAGAGGGAAGCAATGGAACCGTGGTGCATCGAGCGATAAACATCTGGCTTGGGGATGTCCGGGGCAGGGTGTTTCAGCCCTGAACCAATCCAGGTGGAGGAGTGGGCTGAGCCGTCATGGGCGGTAGCCTTCAGCTCATATGTACCAGGCCCAGGTACAGAGATCAGAACATCGTATGTTTCGGCCACTCCGATCAGGAAGCGTTTCTTGTCCACATGTTGGACATCAATGCCGTCAGCGCTGACGATTGTCATCGGCCCGCCGCTAAACTCCAGATGAAAATAGGTTGTCGCAGAGCCGTTGATGATCCTGAGTCTTAACTTTTCACCGGCTTTGGCCTTGATGTTTACTTCAGGCTTACCATTGGCCAGGAAGTAGTCGTAAGCTACATCGGCGATATCCATTGGCGGCATTCTCTGTAATTCGCGCTTAAAGTAGTCCCCCAGTCGGCCAGCCTTTAAAGCTCCGAAAATGCTTTGCGCCGAGCCTTTCTCAAGGGCATACCATTCGCTTCCTCTTTTCAGTGTTTTGAGAACATAATCAGGGCTATCGGTAGTCCAATCAGAGAGCAGCACCACACGGTCATGGTCGGGCTTTATTTTCTCCTGCCTGGGTGCGATAACGATCGAGCCGTAAAGACCTCTCTGCTCCTGAAGCCCGGAATGGGAATGATACCAGTAGGTGCCGGACTGACGGATAGGAAATTCGTAGGTGAAAGTAGTATCCGGCGCTATAGGCGGCTGGGTAACCATCGGCACCCCATCCATGCCCGGTGGCACCAGGATGCCGTGCCAGTGGATGGAGGTGGGGACGTCCATTGAATTATGCACCCTGATCCTGGCCAGGTCTCCTTCGGTAAAGTAAAGGGTAGGTCCAGGTATCTCGCCGTTGATGGTCATTCCTTTGGCGGTCTTGCCGTGGATCGTTATCTCCTGCCAGGCGATATCTAGGTCATATTCAACGGTCTTGGCCTGGGCAGGTGAATACGTTAGGCTAAGGGTGTTAAGTACCGTTAGAAACAGAATGATCTTTTTCATATCTTTTCCCCGTTTGATTATTCCTTATATTTCTCAAAATACCACTGTCGTCTCTTCTCTGACCACAGTGACTGGAAGTATGAAATAATTGATTGAATCTCCTGCTCGTTTAATTCACTTCCGAAAGTAGGCATCGGTGATCCTCTCATTATCGATCCTTTATCGATGTACCTGGAGAGAAGTTTTGGCGAATGATGCCAGGTGTAAGCTGTTCCGTTCAGGGCTGGAGAGATCGGGACCTTGTTGTCATCCAGACCGTCAGCCCTTCTTTTGGGGTCTTGTCCGACAGCATTTTCACCATGGCATTCAGCACAATGTTCAGCGTAGAGTTTTTTCCCCGTCTCGAGGCCTGGGCTCTGGCCAGCTTTTGAGTATCCCCCAATTGTTGCAATTGATATTACCAAGCACAGTAATAAAGGTTTTTTTTGAATCTTGATCATTATTGTCATCTTCCAGAATATGTTGGTTATTTATACAAGCTTAATTACTTATTCAATACTAGTACAATGTAAAATTTAAATCTTCGCATTGTTTGTTTTGTGTGATATAATCCTCCTATAAAACAAGGAGGGTTAATCGTGGCACCACGATATAGAGTGACATTGACCAAAGAAGAACGA
>JBDLJC010000041.1:0-31538 GCA_039714535.1 Thermodesulfobacteriota bacterium
TTATCGCGATAAAGAGCTGGGCCACCTTTGGGCCACCTTCAAACGCGAACAATCTTTCTCAACCACCTGTTTTAACACTAAAAAATGGTGGAGGTGGGGACCATTTAATAGCAAGCTGTGACCCTTGGGAATAAAGGGTTCAGGAAACCAATACTTTGAAAAGTACCGTCAGAAATACCGTCACAATTCTACTGCTACAGACATAAATTCATACACCTCAAAAGAGACTGCTTAAGTGCGGCTAGGCACACACCACCATCCTCTTACTAATAAGATATAGTTGCTCAAACTCAATCTGACAATTTAGATTTTATGATGTGAGCAAACCTGACACTTACAGTAGACACCTCAATTTTGGATGAATTTAAGAAATATAGAGGTGTCCACTGGCAGTTTACGTAAGTTTAAACTTGCTCTGACCCTAAAGAAACATTTAGACCCGGCAAACAGTATTACGAATTCATTTTCAAGGCAACTTCGCTCATCCGTCTGCCAAGATTCTTAGCTGTAGCAATGCCCACCGTATCTCCCTCGTAGCCATCAGGATGATTGGCCCAGGCCGCGCCGCCAAAATGATCGCCGTCACCGACTATCACCATGTCGTGGATCATCATTCCCGCATGAACTGCCTGAATGGTGAGTTCCTGCCCGCCGTTTCGCGAGCCGCCAACAGTGAGTACGCCACCAAGTTTATTTTTAAACATGAAACCGTTCCGTCTGAAAAGTACCGTGCGGTCAATGAAGGCTTTGGCCTGGCTAGACATGCACCCCATGTACACCGGTGTTGCCACTATGATCCCTGCAACTTCAGGGTCGGCAAGTTTAGGGATCAACGGTTGATAATCATCATCCTGGCTACACAAGACCCCTTTTTTACATTTGCCGCATGAAATACAGCCATTGATATTCAGGGGGGCCAGGTCAATAAGCTCCACATCAATATCGCTGCCGGATTTATCTGCCGTGCGTTTAACTTCTGTCAGGCATTGATCCAGTAAAAAATGGGTGGATTTCTTTTCTCTGGCACTTGCCGACACACCAATAATTTTCATCTTTATTCAATCCTTTGTAATTTTAATCTATTCTAAACCTAATTACTTTGCTGGCCCCAGAATTCCCTCGCCTTGGTTAGTTTGAACCTGTTGAGTAAAGGTCACTTTTTTCCAGCTCTCTGATGGCCATTTCATAAGCCAACATGTCCGGTTTTTGTATCCAGCTGGGGGCTGAGATCACATTGGTGTTGAAGACATAAAGATTTGTGCATGTCTTGCGCCCAGAAGCTCGAGTTCTATCAATTTCTGAGCAAATCACGGCATCGTAGCCTAGTTCTTTTCCTGGAGCGATGACGCTCTCTATCCATTCTCTTGGGAAATTTTGAACATCTAAAAAGGCTTTTTGCCTTTCTTGCAGTGTATAGCCTGAAGTTGATTTAACTATTTTTTCGCATTTTTTCAGTTCATCTTCATACTGTTGATCTTCAGTTCTCAAAATCAAAATTTCACCGCTCTTACAGCCCTTTTCCCATGTGTTGTAATTGGCGGCCAGAGGATGCTTCCCGCCCATTTCAGTTTTGCTGACCAACTCCCAGTGTTGCATAGAATCTGGCGATTTCTTTCTCAGGTCAAGCACCCGAGCATCTTTTGTCAATGTGGCACTACATAGGCCACCAGCGATATCCCCAGCTCCCTGAGCTAAGGCTCTATCTTTAGAAAGGGAAATAAACGAATGTGAGAGTAATCCAGTGTTGCCAGCAGATACAGGGGCCGGCAGGAGCCAACTAGAAAAAAACTCATTCGTACCATGAAACCAAAGATCCATTTCCCCTGACATCTTTCTTCTTCTTGCTTGCCCCACACTGAACTCCTGTAATTAATATTCTCACGTAAGCATAACCAAAGCTAAAACGCGCGCCTAGCAGAGGTTGATACGTTCTGGTTGTAATCAAGTTGGCCGAAACCTTATCAGCTTTTAGGCAAAAAACACCTAAAACTTGACCAAAAAAGAAGAGGGGGTTCCCGCTTATCAGCCGAACCCCCTCTAAAACGCTAGGTTTTATGAAATATCGTCAACTTTGGGTAAATATTTGATGCAGGAAGTAATACAGAGTCGGAGCATGATTCTTCGCACCTCAACAGGTGGGACAGGAAAAGACCAGGGGACTGAATTCAAATCAGTCTCCCGGCGTTAAAGGCGAAGAGTGGCAAAAACATCTAACTGGTTGTTTTTAGGCAGGATAAAATAAATCCGTCCCCTTTTATTGTCCCCTTTTATTCTACAATTTTTGACACATGATTCATTAATAAACTCCCGCCTCATGTAATCAGGTATTTGGCGCTAGGAAGTATATTGGTTTAAGCGGCAGGAGATGCCAATCATCCTTCTCAAGTTCGTCGCTATAATCAATCCATAAGTCCACAAGATCTTGTCTATCCAACAAGGTGATTTTACGCCTTTCCTGATTCCGTGCCAATTCTTGAGCATCTTTCGTGAATCCACCGGTGGTAACAAATATTCCCACATCATCCTCATTTATCAAGGCGAGAAAGGAACGTAGTTCATCAACGGGAATGTTGTCTTTTCTACGTTTAACTTGAACTTTTATGCGAGGAGGTTTTGTACCTAAAGGATCAGTCCAAGCAAGGATATCAATCCCACCATCTTTGCCAGGTGGTGACACCCATGAAACATAGTACTCCATTGCTTCAAGCAAAGCGGCAACAAGCTTTTGAAGATCATATGGGTCTATGCTTTCCAGATATGCGCTTATTTCATCCCAGGCTTGCTCCTCTGCCTCCTCAAAAGTAATCTTTGCTTCAAGCTCTTGAGTCGCCTCTTCTTCTGACTCAACCTCATCTAAAGTAGAATTTCTCCATTTCCAATAAAGACGCGAAGCTTCTTGATAAAATTTGGCGGAGTCTGGGAAATCGGTTACTGCCTGTTGACCTTCTTCTGTAATATTCCAAATACCTTTCTTTTTTCGCATCCAACCAGCTTTTACAGCATCAACTGTGGTAAAACGAAGTATCTTATCAAATCGTCTACCACCTTTTTCATAATCCCCTTTTTCATGTTCTGTGAGTTCTAATTTAGAAGCAACTGCCGCAATAGCATCTTTTGCCTGAACACCATCTGGATTTTGAAGTAAGACTTTAAAGAGTTCATGAAGAATCAACCCATTTCGTTTTTTTGTGATACCTTTCCCGCTCATATTCTTTCCTCTGGTTTTGGTTCTTCTAAATCATCTGCAATCTCTTGAAACTGCTCCAAGGCGGCTTGGAGGTCTTCGACGATTTCGGCGGCGATGATGCTGGGTTCTGGGAGGTTGTCGGAATCTTCGAGGGATTCGTCTTTGAGCCAGAAGATGTCGAGGCTGGCTTTGTCACGGTTGATGATCTCGTCGTAGTCGTAGGCGCGCCAGCGTCCATCTTGGTTGTCTTCAGTCCAAGTGGGGTTGCGGTCCTGGTGGTTGGAGGGCTTATAATTTTTGACAAACTCGTCCAGGTCGGCCCGTTTTAGGGGGTTGGTCTTGAGAGTGAAATGGATGTTGGTGCGGAGGTCGTAGATCCAGAGCTTTTTGGTCCACGGGGTTTCCGATGCTGGTTTCTTGTCGAAGAAGAGGACGTTGGCTTTGACTCCCTGGGCATAGAAGAGGCCGGTGGGTAAACGCAGCAGGGTGTGGACGTCGCAATCGTGCAGGAGTTTGCGGCGTACGGTCTCGCCGGCTCCGCCTTCAAAGAGAACATTATCCGGCACCACAATGGCACAGCGGCCCTGTTGTTTGAGCAAGGTTTTGACGTGCTGGAGAAAGTTAAGCTGTTTGTTGGAGGTGGTGGCCCAGAAGTCCTCCCGCTCGACAATATCCTTCTCCTTGGCAACCTTGCCATCTTCGCCAATGATGGTGGTGCTGCTCTTCTTGCCAAAAGGCGGATTGGTCAGGACAATATTGAAACGGTTGCCTGGGTCGGCAGCAAGGGCATCGCTCACTTGCAACGGCAGTTTACCACCGTTATTGCCGATGCCGTGCAGCATCAGGTTCATAGCACAAAGACGGGCTGTACTCTGGACCAGCTCCCAGCCGGAAAAGGTCGAATCCTTGAGGGCATGCTTCTCCTCCCTATCCATATTAGGGTTGTTGGCAATGATATTGTCATGGGCGGCCAGCAGAAAGCCGCCAGTACCGCAGGCCGGATCGCAGATCGTCTCGCCCGGTTTCGGTTGGATCACATCTACCATGGCCTGAATCAATGGCCGAGGTGTGAAATACTGACCAGCTCCGGACTTGGTATCCTGGGCGTTCTTTTCCAGCAATCCCTCGTAGGCATCACCCTTGACATCGGCGCTCATCACCGACCAGTTTTCCTTACCGATCAGATCAACCAGCAACCGGCGCAGTTTGGCTGGGTCTTGAAACTTGTTCTGGGATTTATTGAAGATCAGCCCCAGCAAGCCTTTTTCCTTACCTAATTGATCCAAGGTATGGCGATAATGGTCAAAAAGCTCATCGCCATCCTTACTGATCAAGCTCGGCCAGTCGTACCCTTCAGGCACACCACTCGGCTTGTTATAGGGAGCCTTGGTCCGCTCATCCGACATTTTGAAAAACAGCAGATACGTCAACTGCTCGACGTAGTCACCATAACTCATGCCATCATCCCGCAGGACGTTACAGTAGTTCCATAATTTTTGTACGATATTCGCTGAGGTCATAATTATCCTAAAGCAACTATTTCTTGCATCCGTTCCATGATCATCGGCACCCTGGCCTGACTTGCTTCATCAGGTGGCATATTGCCGGGTAATGCCTCCCGGAAGCTTTGATTGTCGATGAGTGTTTGAAATCTTTCTGCTAAATGTGCCTTCAAGGCATCAGGTGAATTCCTTATTTCTTCTATCAACTCTGGTCTGCCATCCACAACAGCCACAATATCTTCCATATCGTGACTCATCATGTAATCTTCATTCCCTCGATTATCAAAGGCGGCAAGTTTGCACGCCAGGAAATACGGAGCTGTGATCATCCTGATCTGGTTGCCCGATGGTATCTCCTGAGTAGTTGAATTATCCAGAGCTTCTTGATACCAGGGACTCCCAAATCCTAAAAGCGCCTGATCCGTCGGCATCACATCTAAAATGACACTCTCAGATCTCCAGCGACAGATCGGTGCATCTTCTCCCGTATCTTCATTAAATCCTCTTTCCCGAAGCTGATCAGCAAATCGATAATACTCAGCCATACTTGCTACTTCAATAATCACATCGACATCAATAGTAGCGCGAATAGGTGGTGCAGCCGTATCGGTAAGCAACAAACCGGTTGCGCACCCACCCAGGAATACTAATCGTCCAAGCAGATCGTCAAGCTGATGGGCAGCTAATTCAAGTATTTCAATATTGGGATTTACTATACGATGCATATTTATCCAGTCTGTCTCTTAATTCATTAATGGCAATCTCACGCTCTCTCGCTCGACCTGCCCGAATAGCATCCACTAGAGCCAACAACTCGTAAAACTCAGGATCTTGCCGAGCAGCCTTTGGTGCCTTTTTATAAAGCGGCATTAAGGCCAGACCTCGGACTTCTCCTTCCGGGTCCGGCCAAACCATAGGAGGATCCTGAGAAGACCACCTTGAGGCAATCATCTTGTCTAACGGTGGTGCCGCATAGGCGGTCAAAAAGCCCCTCGTCATTTCACCAGGTTTTGCCCAAAAAACATATTTGAGACCATGAACCAAAAATTCTTCAAGATTACGATACTGGGGTGCAATCTGGTCATAATACTTGACTGCAAGCTGTGCTTCGAGGGCCCTCTTAACTGATGCGTGTACTTGAGAGGGACTAATCCCCAATTCAACTGCCAAATCAGCGTACGACCATGGCCGCTCACCATTCACAACCAACTTTAGCAACACATATATATCTTGTGGTTTCAACATAATGCCATTCCCTATTCTAGATTCCAGAATAAAGAATAGACTTATATTAAAAAAAACTCAACCCCTTATTTAAACGCCCTTTTAAATCCGCTCATCCGACATCTTGAGAAACAGCAAATACGTCAACTGTGATGAACATGGAGGTTCAAATGCCGCAAGTGCAGGACGCCCTGAAAGAAGTACCCTTGGGGTGCGCACAGGAGCGGCCTCGACGTAGTCGCCATAACTCATGCCATCATCCCGCAGGACGTTACAGTAGTTCCATAGTTTTTGTACGATATTCGCTGAGGTCATTTAATTTCGTTCTCTCAGGTTTCTTTGAATTGCCTCAAACCATGCTTCATCCAGTTTGAAATGCAACAACCTCAGCTCTTCCCCGTTATTATAAAATGCATAAAATTCCCTCATGATGTCACTTTTGATACTTGCAATCGTATGTGCTCCCAAACGGCCTCTTTCCGCATATAATGCGAAAATATTCTCAGGCAGATCGAATGAAAATATTTGCCGACCGTTTATGTCTTCGATAAACCAATTTCGATCACGACATCTAATTCTCACAACAATTGATTGATGTTGTTGCTCTGGATTAAACTCAGGTGAAGCAATTAAAAACGCTGGGAATTGTGCCCCGAACATTGCGATAAACCCGAAACTTTGTTCTCGACAAGTATTTACAATTCTTAAAAGGGGTCCTCGTAATTCTATGCCTTCAAGTTGGGCATCAAAATCTGGTTCATAATCATCAAAAAGCTCCCTTCTTACAAAATGACGAATGGCTTTTAATTTAGGCTTAACCTCAACACCATCAAGACTTACTTGGTCGATTGCTCGAATTACTGGCAGGAAAAACATCGAATGCCGGAGAGGCAGTAGATATATATCCTGTGCATAAGCATAATCTTGTGCCGGTTTTGTGAAATTACTGGTCGAAAATACAGCCGACAAATAATGGAAACGTTTCTTTGCTATATTCTGCGTGCCACCAGTGTCAACGACCCAGTTTTCAGAGACATCCTTTAAAACCCCAGCTGAATTTCTTACTATGGGTAAACCTATTGAGTCAGCATAATATTTTGCTTCAATAAATAGCCTTTGTGGGTTGCTAAAAGGAGGCGTTAACTTAAAATCCGCTATTGCATCAATTTGATGCCACGAGCCTCTTCCCTTTACTTCAAGCCCGGAAGATCCATTTTGCAATGTCGGATCACCTGCCGCTCGTAATACAGGGTTGTAGCCAGATTTACGAAGGAGGTACAAAATAGCTTCTTCAAGCAATGCTCCTCTTAATTGCGAATCAGTTGTCATTAAGGATTAACCTTTTTCTAAAATAGAAATAAATTCCTCTTGGGAACTATGCGATATTATCTGAACGGGAATCTTTAAGGCTTTACCTATCCGTTGCGCGTGTAAAATTTCAGCATTTTGCATCTCGCTCAATAGCTTTTCATCATAATTCTGTTCATCCCTATTCTTTAGCCTTTGAGCAACTATTTTGGGAAGTTCTGTTATCACTATCAATCGATCAGGATGAATAGCTTTAAATGTTGCGAGGGGAATATCCTGAAAATTCCCCATTCCATCAAGGAGAGTAAAGTGCCCATCCAATACATATTTTTTGTCTTTATGTCGTAATTCAGAAAGAACGTTTGCCAGAACTTCCTGATTTTCTCCGATATCAGATACTTTTTTATCAACCCATGGTGATGCTCCAGAGGAAGCCTTTCTAATAAGATCACTTGCTGTCAAATGTACGAATCCGACTTCTTGGCATGTGGCAGAAGAACACAAAGTGGATTTACCAACTCCATGTATGCCACCGACAAAGACCAGAATTCCCTCTTTATTTGAGGCTTGGCATTCGGCGGAGCCAATCTGAGCAACCTGCTCGAGAAAAGCCCGATCTACATAGGAGAAAGATTGTGGCACATTAAACTCTGGAGAAATCTTTTCAGGATGTATCGGCAAATGCAATGGCTCGATATTGCCAATTTCAATCGCACAAGCCTTCTTGGAGCCACGAAAATATTCTCTAAACAACTTCCGAGTAATACCTGCTGCTTTTTTTGTTTTTTCCCAAATCGCAGATGGAGAGGCCGTGATTATGGATGTTACCTCGGCTATTGCAACAATCTTTTTAACTGGGAAAGATGAATAAACGATGAGGTGAGAAACATCTGCCCGGACTGATGTCCTTCTGAACTCAAACTTTTTTTCTCCGGAGAGAATCCGCTCACAGTAAATCGGCTTAATCGGCATAAAAGCAATGCGCGATTGACCTTTCTTTTGCAATTTTGTTGAATGATTCGTTTGAAATATTTCTAATTGTCTGGATGTTTCCATTAACGACCCTATGTTTTTTTAACCAATCGAATGTAATTGGCTCAGACAAGTGTTGTGCAATCCTGAACAATATAACCTTTGTCTGTTTGCTCGCCATTTCCTTGATCTCATCAAGAGAATAAACGGTACGTTTAGCAACAAGCTGCATAATTTTATCAATATTTTTGTAATCACCAACTTGCTCTACGACTCCAACACTTGCAATTGCTTGCCAATCGTGCGAACGATAAAATAATAAAATATCTCCAGGACTAATACCTCCTAACCGAGCATGGCAAAGATAAGCCTGTCGTATTGCATTCCCAACGACATTACCTTCGAGCTGGAAAAGGCTTATTTGTCGCTCATTATCGGGGAATAACACTTTATAGTATTCAGGTCTTATAGGGACAATATATTTCCCAACTCCCATGCCTCCGCGAAAGTTAGGATAATATTTTTTGAGATAGGACAAGGCGTCTAAAGCCTCTTCTGGAGGATGTATAGGGTGATCCTTCACATAAACATCATCTGCTTTGTATGTCCCCAACAGGTAGAAACCAAAATCTTTGCAAAAATCTATGAGAAAATCCTGCTTCCCTGATCTAGTATGCAGATAAATATGCTCAAGATCGTTATCGGTAGCATATCTAAAAGCTGCTTTTAGGAAAAGTTCACCAATCCGCCTCCCCCTGACTGTCTCACCTACCTTGAATGTGCATAATTTTAAGACCTTCCCGGGTATAGATCTGTTGTCATTTGTAACTATAGGATTTTTCTCGATGTTAAAAATGCATATAGCCCCCAGTTGACCTGACATCGCTTTATATACCCAAGCCCTCCTGCCTTCCCGTGCTGATTTCTTAAACCATCCATTAAATTCATCATGATAATCTTCTCTGAGAGAATCGAAAAAGGAATCGTCTAGGTCAATCTGGTATAGGGGTAATTCTTGAATGTTCGGTAAGGCAACAGGAACTTTTTGGTGAAGTTTGCGTAGGAATTCAACTGCCTGCTGCAGATAAAAGACTCGATCCTTTATACCTAGTCGAGCCGCCTTCGCATGAAGTTTGCGATCTTCACTAACAAGAATATTTGCAGCATCTTTGAAAATTGCGAACAGTATTTCGTTGTCAACTCTGTCATTCTCAGTTGATTTTGTTAATTGATACTCCGTTGCGAACGTATCCTCTAGCACTGGGGGATCTTCAAGCAATGAATACTTATTGAATCGAGAAAGACTGATTTCTCTGCGAGTTGAATTTTCATCCCGGTTGATATCCTCAATTGAGCCAGGATGAGCAAGAAGTTGGTGTTGATTTTCACCAGCGAGTCGAACAAACTCTCCGAAGCTTGCTTCCAGAGCGGAGGAAGAATCTTCCAAAGGGATGATGATATTTGTATCGAGGAGTATTCTCATGCAATAACAGGAGATAGTTGCCCAGAAAATGCTTTAGACAAAATCGATTGCCGAAGGCGTTCGGCACGTATTAAGTTAGCTTCGACTTGATTTTCGGCACCACACACCAAAGAGAGACTCTTTTCTACTTCGGCAACAATTTTACGTTGTTCTTCATATGGTGCCAGTGGGATTGGAAGTTTTGCAAAAGACTCTCTTGTAAAATGCTTGATAGTAACTCCGGTAAACCAGCTTTCCAACCGACCACTCTTAGCCAGATATTCTAATAAAAAAACTAACAACTTTTGCTCATATCCCGTGTGGAATCTGACACGATGCAGTGCTTTCTGATACATGAGCCCATTTACTTGGCCGCTCCAAACAGCAGCCCTGCCAGGCTCTCCACCCTCACAGACAAGAACGTCATCTGCCTGAAGGGCATATCGCTCGAGTTCTGAGTCTTTAAAGTACATTGTCAATAAATCAGAGGTATCTACAGAACCCCACCTGACATTAACATTCCTTAAATATGGCAACTCTTGCCCTGTACGGTGCTTCTGCCTGTCTAGCATTTTTCCAAGCTGGATATCGGCAATTTGTTCTATTGTTGCCCAAGTCCACCCCTCCGGTAATTCAGGCAAATCTGACGTGTCAGATCCAGCGGGGTCTTTATATTTCTTCTTCCACTTATCATTCTTCGGAACTTTGCCTTTGGCTTCCATTTTAGCGAGTTCGACTTCTACCCATTTCTTACGGCGTTCGGCGAGGATGCGTTTTAACAGCTCTTCAGCTGTTTCGAGGGCCGCTCCCGACGTCCTGTCTCCCGAGGCATTTCCACTTCCCTGTGCTTCAAGTTTTGCGGCTTGTTCTTCTCTCCATTTCTCAGTCAGTTTGCCTTCGACAGCGGCTTTGAGGACGGCGGCTTTGTAGCGCTTGAGGTTGGCCTTGACACGCTTGAGGTTGGCAACGGCTTGATCAAGCCGGGAGAATTGTTTTTCGATTTCCGCAACGATGAGTTTTTGTTGTTCCATTGGCGGCAGAGGCAATGGAATTTCAGATATTGTTTTGGAAGAAAGATGTTTAACCGTGACAGACGAAGTCTTCTCATTGATTGCCTTGAGATAACCAGGAAGTGCATAATCCAGTAGCTTTGGGTGATAAATATCCGAGTTAAGAGTTATTCGGCATACTCGTTGATTCAATAAGCCATTCGGGCCTCGCCATCGTGCGCAATTGAAATCACCGTCCATGCCAATGAGCAGGTTCCCAGCTTCAACGACATAAGATGGATCATATTCTCCATCGTAGTATGTACCGGAAGCATCCTTCCCAACATCGCGAATCCTAATTAATGGCATACCGCCATCTCTTGTGAACTGCGCTGATTTAAATGCGAAACCATTTTGGATTGTCGAAATATCGCCTAGCAAAACACGCTCCCAGGACTCGGCTTTTCCAAGCAGAGGGTTATTACTTTTTTCAACTATTTCGGAGACAGGTATTGTTAATGCCATATTACGCAGCTAAAGCCTCATTTAATGCTTCAATAATCACGGTCAACTCCTCACCAAAGAGCTGGTGCACCTTGCCAAGTCCACCTTGCTGGGAGAATGGCGCATAGTCAAAATCATCGGTTTCAATGCCAAGATTGGCGGCGATATGGTCGCGGATCATCACCAGCCATTGGCGCTGTTCATCGGTGAATTTCTTTCCGGCTAACTCCTGCTGGGAAAGCCAGGCATTGAAGTTGGCCTCGACCTTTTCCGGAAACGGCACCAGCTCATTCTCCTGATGCATGGCAAAGCGGACCAGGGAAACCAGATCAGTTAAAATATGCGGGGCATTGGCCCCCTTGACCTTGGCTTTCTCAAGAGCCGCATACCCATCCCAAAGACTATCAACCCGGAAATGGTGCGGCGGCTTTTCGATCAGCCCGGCCAGTTCCTTGATATCCTCAAAGCGTAAGCGGCTCTTGTAGGGGGTGCTGTAAAGGATTTGTAGGGCAGTGATCTCATCGCGGTTATCGGCCAGGAACTGCTCGAAGGATTGGACCATGGACTTAACCTTTTCCAGGGCCTCGGCTGAAAAGCCAGCCTCTAGAACCTGATCAACGCTGATGGTGTCAATAATCTGCTCGTTCTTCTTCTTCACCTCGACCAGGAAGTTTCGCAGCTCGGGATTATGGAGCGGGCGGGTTGCCTCTACAATTAGTTTCGTGGCGGCCTGTTTGGTCTGTTCTTCGCTGGGCTCGGCCCCGCCGGTATCTTGCTTGGCCCTTTCGATCTGATTGTCAGGCTTGATGGCGGTGACCAGGTCGGTGGTCAACTGCTCGATGGTCTTACCGCCGGAAAGATCGATCACCTGGCGATCATCCTCCGGGGTGATCTGCCGGCCGATCCGGGCCATGCGGGCGGCAAGCGATGAGATCACATCCGGATCGGTATTGCCGAGGCTTATCGCCTGCAGGAGTTTTTCGAGGCTGACCGTGGGCTTTCTCTCCATGGGCCGGGAATCGGTCTTGTCCATCTCGCAGACGCCGACGCAATCGACAATGATGAAATGGTCCTTGACCTTGGCATCCGGGGTGACCGACTGCAGGTCGTTGCTGTTGATGATCCGCACCCCGCGGCCCTTCATCTGCTCGAAGAAGGAGCGGGATTTCACGGCCCGCATGAACATGACGATTTCCAGCGGCTTGATATCGGTGCCGGTGGCGATCATATCGACGGTGACGGCGATGCGGGGATTGAAGCTGTTGCGGAAGGAGGCGATCAGCTGTTCGGGCGTGGCGCCGGTGGTCTTGTAGGTGATCTTCTGGGCGAAATCGTTGCCCTTTCCGAACTCCTCGCGGATGATCTTGACGATATCCTCGGCGTGGCTGTCGTCTTTGGCGAAGATCAGGGTCTTGGGCACATATTCGCGGCCGGGGTAGATCTCGGTCAGCACCTTGTCGCGAAAGGTCTGGATAATAGTGCGGATCTGGTCGGGAGCGACCACATCGCGGTCTAGCTTGTTGGGATCGTACTCGAAATCCTCTTCCAGCTTTTCCCAGCGGGTGGTGCGGGTCTCGCGGTCGCGCTTGTCGATATAGTAGCCGGACTCGACCTTGGAGCCTTGTTCGGTGATCGCGGTCTTGATCCGGTAGACATCGTAATTGACGTTAACGCCATCGGCCACGGCCCGTTCGTGATCGTATTCCATCACCAGGTTGCGGTTGAAGAAGCCGAAGGTCTGCTTGGACGGGGTGGCGGTGAGGCCGATCAGGTGGGCGTCAAAATACTCCAGGACCTGGCGCCAGAGGTTGTAGATAGAGCGATGGCATTCATCGGTGATGATGAAGTCAAAGGTGGAGATGGGGATATTGGGATTGTATTCAAGAGGCAACACTTCCTTGAACAGACTGTCCAGACCTTGGGGAGATTGATCTTCTGCCTCTTCGGGCAGTTCCTGGCCCCGGAGCATGGAGTAGAGGCGCTGGATAGTGCAAATGCAGACCCGGGCCGTGGTATCGATGGTATTTGAGGTGAGGCGCTGGACGATGAACTCTTCGCTGAACTTGAAGTTGTTGTAAGGCGAGACGTATTGCTGAAACTCTTTCAAGGTCTGCTTGCCCAGGTTGCCGCGATCAACCAGGAAGAGGACGCGCCTGGCCCCGGCGAACTTGATGAGCCGGTAGATGATGCTGATGGAGGTGAAGGTCTTGCCGCTACCGGTGGCCATCTGGATAAGGGAGCGAGGACAGTCCTTGGCTAGGGATTTTTCGAGATTATTGACCGCCTGAATCTGAGCAGGCCAGAAACCCTCTTCGATAAGCTCCGGCATATGGCGGAGACGGCCGCGGAGAGTGAGTGCCTGGTGGAGATATTCGGGATTTGCCTCACCAGTTTGACTGGTATCCTTCTCTGCTTCCTCAAAGATATAATCCGGTTTGTGGAAGGCAAAGACCTGGCGGGAGCGGGGCTCCGGATCTAGGTTGTTGGTGAAGCGGGTCTCGTTACCGGTGGACTCGTAACAGAATGGTAGCGGCGTGGACCAGGCTGGGAGACCATCGGGCAGGCCCTTGGCGTATTTGTCGGACTGGGTTTCTACTCCTGTGAGGGTGGTGCCAGTTTTCTTGGCTTCGATGACGCCTGCGGCCTTGCCATCCACATAAAGGAGGTAATCGGCAAAGCCATGGCCAGTTTTGAGGGGAAATTCACGAATCGCCACACCCTTACCGGCAAAGATGTTGGTATCCTTGACATCCTGGACAACCCAACCTGCTTGAGCAAGGAGTTGGTCAATCTTTTCGCGGGCGTGAATTTCGCAGGTCATATCTTCTGCAACACCTGTAGGTTAGTCGTTTAGGGAGAGTTCAATATTATTGTCAGCATCTATGGTAAAGCCTAAAGATTTGTACCATTCTTTTAGTCTTGGGATATCCCCGCTTGCTTTTCCATTGATACGCTTAGCGCCTGTATTCCTACAAAACTCTATAATATGTTTCAGGAAATAAGTACCTATCCCTTTTCCTCTGTAATTCTTTTTCCCTGTTAGTTTTTTGAACAAACGGGAAATTTTTGAATTTGCTTCAGTATGATCGTAAAGATAGATGTCCGCTAGCTCTAATAAACCGTTATTATTAGAAAAGTGGGCATACCCTACAGGATAATTCTGGTCGGTGATTCTAAACGTCAAGAAGTCACTGATATCATCTGGATCATGGATTTCATATTTATTCATGTCATTCAATCACTTAATCGATTATCACCGGCAAAGTTTCCTCTTTGCCGGTGATCACGGATATAAAATGGCTCCGTCGCGATTCAGCAGCGGGTAACAATATTCGCCGTTTCCGACTTCAGGTCAAAAACGACCTTGGCCTGCCGGTTGCGCAGTTGCTGCATGACCTGACCGACTTTATTCTCCAGCGCCTCGTCGACATTGCCCCAATCGTTGCCATCTCTCGTGACAAACTCCTGGATCAGATTCTGCAACGTCTCCGGTTCGAGCTGCTCGTAGGGGACTTCGACTCCTTGTTCGTGCGAACCCACCGGTTTATTCTCTGACATGACTCTCCTTAACTGAAAATTCTAGGGACACCTTACTCAATTTACAGTCCAGGCAAAGGGGTAAAGTTGAGCTACCCCCTCTTCTCCCTACTTAATCATCATAACCGGACAAGGTCCGGAATCCTTCAAATGACCAGCGCATCGCTTCTATATCTGCCTTGGCGATCTGGAATTCATTCAGGGTTTGTTCCCAGCCTGCAGTGGCCTCGGCGACCTCGGCGATGATCTGTTCGGCCTGGTTGCGGTCCAGATTAAACGACAGGTGGCGGCTGTAAAGATTGTCCAGGGTGGCGGTGGTGCCGGCATCGCCGAGGTTGAGGGCCAGGGAGAAAGGCGTGGCAGATTTGCGGGCCGGGATGGGCAACACATCATAGAGGGGTGAAAGCCGCCAGCCGTCATTGTCCCAGATAAAGCCATGGTTACGCAGGTGATCGTCTTGGTTGCGGATGAAGACATTGAAGACCATCCGCCTATAGAGTTCGTGGAGGTCGCGGTCAATGTTTTTGACGAATTTCCGCATCCTGGTGGCGATTTCAACATATGAGCCTTTTTCCAGCTCTTCCAGGTCTAGATCGGCCAGGGCGTGGGCGCTCATAAAGGGCAAGCGCTGATTGCCCTGCCGATCGAATCTTTTGATCAGATAAACCGCCTGACCAGGCAGCTCTTCAAGCCTGGTTTCCGGCACGGTTATGCCGGCCTGTCGGGCCATCTCCATGGCGGCAAATTCCAGCCGGGGAAATTTGATCGGCGTCTGACGGTTTTCGAATTTGGCGATCCACTCGCCGTTATCATATATTACCGGACATTTCGGTTGGGCGCCGCCCAGGGAGGTGCCTTGTTCCAGCAGGTAATGGACCTCGGCGGGCAGCTCTTCATCGGTCATGGCCCTGCTAAAAACATCGGCAACCTGGGGCAAGTCACTAAACGGCACCGCTGGCTCTACTTTGGTGTTCGGCCTCTTTGGACTTGGGCCCAGGGAGAGCGCCCCCACCGCGTTGGTGGTGACATAATCGAACATCTCATGGGGGGCCAGCGCACCGAACGGAATATCGAGCCGTTTGGCCAGCAGGTATTTCCCCCAGGAATCGGGGAGCAGATCGCCAAGAATGCCGAAGATGCCGTTATTCTTTCGGGTCAGGTATTCCTGGTCGGACAGGGGCAGGTTGACCGGATCAAGGGCGATAGCCTCTGGTCTCTCCAGGTAGCGGCGACCATAAGCGAAGCGGCCGACGCCGGTATCAATATCAAGGCTGAACAGACCGGCCGGGACCGGGCTTGTCATGTGAGGCAGCTCGACAAAAACAACCCGCTCGAACAAGGACGGTTCAGAAGTCGAGTCTTTCATTCTTTTTCTTCCTGATTCGCTGGGGCAGCCGTTGTTTTTCCAGGGTCAGACCGATGGTATCAGACTCGGGTTCGGCAAAGAGGATGGTGTCTTCCAGTTGGAAAACCTCTGCCAGCGCCAAAAAAATCCCGAGTTTTACCGAGGGGTCGCCAGCCTCCACCCTTTTGATGGTCGAGACCGAGACATCGACCATGGCGGCGGCTTCGGCAATGGTTTTCCGGCGGCGCTTGCGGGCCAGACGCAGGTTACGACCAACCTTGAGGACCATTGCAGCTGTTTTGTCTGACGGGGAGAATTGGCTCATATTTAAACCATTAAGTATCAATAATGGCTTAAGTATGACACTTTTACTCAGCCCTGACAAATAAATTTTCCACAAAAGGCCTGTTAAAAAAACACACTTGGCGCTGCTGACCAAACACGCAAGAAACTATAACATCGAGAGAAATAGGGGAATTCATGATATCCGCAGAAGATGAGACTCCTTTTACTCGCCCTACCCCTCCTACTCGCTTTTCTCTTGCAGATCTCGCCTTGTTCAATAAAGATGAGGCATTAATCTGTTATACCATTGATCCCAATATGGTTGGCTTACCGTGCTACGGCAAAAGGTACTAGATGAGAAGAATAATAATTTTATCCTGCATGTTGGTATTTTTTGCCCTTGCAGGATGTGCAAATTCCAAGACCTCTCTCAGTGAAAAGGATGCCCCTCGGCATCATGCAGAACAAGGGTTTCGTAATCCCCATCTTCAAACTGAGAAACGCGGGTTTTTCAAATATTTGAAGATGCGCTATTTCAGCGATGAAGAGTTTGCCGATAATAATGACGTTAAAGATAAAATTCCGACAAAGCCTGCCGATCTTAAACAAATACATAATCCGCAGGAGAAACCACAAATTACCTGGATTGGGCATGCGACAATGCTCATTCAATATGAAGGGATAAATATCCTCACTGATCCAATCTTTTCTGATCGGGCCTCGCCGGTGAGTTTTGCGGGCCCAAAGCGTTTCAATAAGCCTGCCCTTGAAATCAAAGATCTGCCTCCGATAGACTTTGTGCTCCTATCGCATAACCATTATGACCATCTGGACCTGCCTTCGGTAAAAGGCATCGGTAATAGCACAATGTGGCTGGTGCCTCTAGAGAACAGGATATTTTTAGAGGATGCAGGTATTAAAGAAGAGAATATTATCGACTTTGACTGGTGGGACGCCAAACAGTTCCCTAAACTAACGATAACGTCAACCCCTGCACAGCATTGGTCTGCAAGAAGCCTTTGGGACAGGAATGAATCTTTATGGTCCTCTTGGCTGATACAATATGAAGGCTTCACTGTCTGGTACAGCGGTGACACCGGGTATAACCTCTATCAATTCAAGGAGATAGGCAGCAAGCACAAGGACATTGATTTGGCTCTTATATCTATTGGTGCCTATGCGCCCCGCTGGTTCATGAAGGATATGCATACAAATCCTGAAGAAGCAGTCCAAATCCATCAGGATATCGGCTCGCAATATTCCATTGGTGTGCAGTGGGGGACCTTTGTGCTCTCAGCCGAACCTTTAAATGAGCCGCCAATAAAACTGAAAGAAGCCCTGGAAAAGAAGGGTATTTCACCAAAGGAATTTGAAACAATCAAAATTGGTGAAACCAAAATACTCAACTTGAAAAAATAAACGCCCTTACACTATCAAAAAGTAAGAACCCGATCGCTTTTGACTATTAATTCATACAAATCATTCTGACTACCGCGACTGCATGAAATAAAAGGGGTTAAATAAAAGGGGTCAGCGCAAAATTAAGCCCTGAGGTTCCACCATTTCAACGTACGATCTGCACCAATCTCTCTAAAAAAGGGCTTTTTAGCCGACAACCCTAACCGAACTTACCCCCTGCTACTTGACCACATTCCCATAAGAAATCAAATAGGTATGTTCCATGACCGAAAAAATTGAGGCTGGCGACTGACGCGGGGTGCTAAAATTGTACATCTAAGGGTAGAATAGGCCTTGGCTAACCTGACATAATTCGATTAGCTGCTGGTTTATTCCCGAACATGGTTTTTCGCATACAAAAGGATCTTGCTATGAAATGGTTAGGTATCCTCGTCGGCATCCTTGTCGTTCTGTTTGCCGTGGTTTATGGGCTGCTGTTTACGGCGGCTGGCAATGCCCTCATCACCCCGGTCATCGAAAACAAGATCAACAGGGCAACCGCCCTGCAGACAAGCCTGGAAAGGTTTGAGCTGCGGCCCGGCCGCTTTGCAATGACGCTGGTGCTTAGTCCGGGCAATAGCTGCGAAGCCGAAGGGGAGTTTGGCCTTTTCAGTCAGCAACTGACCGCGACCTATAGCGTTTTGTTAGCTGACCTGACTACCCTGCAACCACTGACCAAGACCACGCTGTACGGCACGTTGCAGACAACAGGGACGGTCACCGGGAGTTTCAACGATCTGCTCATTGCCGGTTCCAGCGCTATTGCCGCCGGCAAGACGACCTATTCGGTGCAGCTGCTCTCTTTCAACCCCGGTGCCATCCAGGCGTCCATCACCGATGCCAAGGCCGCACAACTGCTGCAACTGCTCGGCAAAAAACCTTTCAGCACCGCCAACCTCTCGTTGGAGATAGACCTCAAAAGCATCAAGCCGCAGGCCATGGCTGGCGAGGTGGTTCTCACCGTCAGCAAGGGCACGATCGATACGGCGCTGATGAAAAAGGAATTTGACCTGACCCTGCCGGAAACCTCGTATGCCATGCAGGCCACCAGCCACCTGGAAGGGCGGGAGATCAGCTATAGGGTGAGCCTCGAATCCAACCTTGCCCACCTCCTCTCGGAGGGCACGGTGGAGCCGGAATCGTGGCAGACGGATCTGAACTACAACGTCGATATTGCCAAACTTGAACTGCTCAAACCGCTGACCAACTCCCCGCTGCGCGGCCCCTTGAAGACCTCGGGCACAGTCAAGGGCGATCGCCAGAAAATGACCATCTCCGGCACCTCCGACCTTGCCGCCAGCCAGACCAATTACGACGTTACCCTAGCGGAATTTAAGGCCAAGCAGGTCCTGGCCAGGATGAACAATGGCAAGCTCGACAAGCTCCTCTCGATGGTGGGGCAACCGGCAGCGGCAAAGGGCCGTCTCGATGTTGAGCTGACCCTCACCGACCTTGACCCGGACAATCTCAAAGGACGGGCTGAGGTCAAAATAAGCCAGGGCGCCCTGGTCCGTGCCGTGTTCAAGAAGGAGTATGACCTTGCCCTGCCCCAAGCAGCGTTCAGCTACGGTTTACAGGCGCAACTCCAAGGCCGGGACATCACCTTTACGACGCTCCTTGACTCGCCCCTTGCCAAAATCGGTTCCGAGGGCAGCCTTGTCCCCAAGACCATGGCCATGGACCTGAGTTATCACGTTGATATTGCCAAGCTTGAAGTGCTGCAGCCGTTTACCGGCACAGCGCTGCGGGGGCCGCTGAAATTGAAGGGCACGGCAAAAGGCGACCGGAAGTTACTGAATATTGCCGGGGCAAGCGACCTGGCCGGCAGCGCCACCACCTTTCAGGCCGGGCTCAACGATTTTGCGCTTGCCACGATCACGGCGAAAATTAATAATCTACAGCTTGGCCGCGCCCTGGCCATGCTGGCACAACCCCACTATGGCGACGGGATGCTCAATGCCGAGGTCAACATCCTTGCTGCCAAGGCCGGTGAGCTCAAGGGGAGCATCACCTCCGAGATCAGCAAGGGAGTGCTTGACGGCAAGGTGATCGCCGCCGAGTTTGCCCTTGGCGCTCTGCCCGCCACCACCTTCACCGCCAAGACCAAAACCACCCTGGCCGGCTCATTCATTGACACGGCAACCACCCTCAACTCGTCGCTGCTGACCCTGAAGATGCAGCGGACGCGTTACGATCTAAAAAACGAGCTTCTGACCAGCGATTACCAGGCCGACATCCCCGACCTTGACCGCATGTTTTTTGTCACCGGCCGGCACCTCAAAGGCGCCATGACCGTTAAAGGGGAGCTGAAAAATGGCAAACACCTCGAGCTTACGGCCCACGCCGACACCTTGGGCGGCCGTCTCGATGTTACAGTCCGCGACGACGACGTCCATGCCGACATCAAAAAAATCCAGTCCCTTGAAGCCTTGAAGATGCTGATCTACCCGGAGATCTTGGTCTCTTCCCTGGACGGCACCCTTGACTACAATCTTAAAGAGAAAAGGGGGGTCTTTGTCGCCAATCTCAGTGACGGCAAATTCACGCGCAATATCATGCTCGACCTTATCCTGCAGCTGGCCGGAACCGACCTTTACAAAGAGCGCTTCACCGGCACCCTGCACAGCAAGATCAACCAGGAACTGATCACCTCCGACCTTGACCTGCGAGCAAACAAATCGTCTATCATCGGCAAAAAGACAACCCTCAATTCCAAAACCAAGCAGGTCAAAGCCAAACTCGATGTCCTGGCCAACAACAATCCCATCGGCGTTACCATCAAGGGCAACATCGACAAACCGAGCGTCAAACTCGACACCTCCGCCCTTATCAAAAAAGAGGTGGACAAGCTCATCGAAAAAGAGATCAACAAACTACTGAAAGACCTTTTCAAGTGAGCGAAAAAAAGGATGCCAGTAATTAAATCGTCCGTTTTATTGGGGGAACCTCAATCTTAACCATATGCACCAAGAGCAAGTTAACATTATTCCTGAACATATCTCCATCCAACTAATTCCAAAATCAAAAGCAGATAATGTATACTCCATCTTGACGCTATGGTGTTGAGTGGCTCCTCAAAAAATCTGAAATTTTTTATACCTTTCATAAAAGGGAGGGGGGGGGAGTCCCAGGCCTCCGGGTTTTACTTAATCATTGTTTCTTTTGATCAAAACCATATTCAATAAGGGGTTCGTCAGGTGGGGATGAAAGATCTAAAAGAAGAAAGATTTGGCAAGCTCCGTGTTATTCAATTTGCAGGCAGGGACAAAAGAGGGCCATTATGGGAATGCCTTTGTGATTGCGGGAACACCAAAATTGTTACCGCAAGAACCCTGCTTTCAGGTTGTTCAAACTCTTGTGGCTGTCTAGCTGGGAAATATGCCGAAAGCCTCATTGGTAGGAGATTTGGCCGCTTGGTTGTTGTTGAGCAACTTGAAAGTATTGTGACAAAATCTGGAAAAAAAGCGCTCTGGCTCTGTAAGTGCGACTGTGGAAACACTACTGCTATTCGTGGATGTCACCTTCGGAAAAAAAATTACACCCGATCATGTGGCTGCCTTAAGGGGCAAAGGTGTCCTGAGGACCTGTCAGGGGAAAAATTTGGCAGACTGACAGTCGTTAAACTCTTGGGGCGACCGAAAAACAGGAAGGTTAACTATTGGCTATGCAAATGCGAATGCGGAAACGAGCATATTGCTAATCCGACAAGCTTAAAAAATGGCAACACTACCTCATGCGGGTGCTGGGCAGCCGAAATCCGAACAAAACACGGGATGACTGGCTCAAAAATTTATTATGTCTGGGCAGCGATGAAGCAACGGTGCACAAACCCAAACAACAAAGATTATAAATCCTATGGTGGCAGAGGCATAACCATTTGCAAACAATGGTTTGATTTTAAAAAATTTTATGAGGATATGGGGGAGCCATCGCAGGAGGGCTATACTCTGGAGCGGATTGATAACGATAAAGGGTATTGTCCAGAGAACTGCTCATGGGTTTCACGCAAGGAACAGGCCAACAATCGCAAGACAAATCACCAGCTTGAACTGGATGGGGAAGTAAAAACTATAAAAGAATGGAGTGAGATTACCGGACTGGACCACAGGCTTATTATCAGTAGAGTTCAGAGGGGATATACTGTTAAAAAAGCTTTATCCATGCCTCCTCGACCAGTCCCCTATCGAAAGGACAGCTTAATCGTCTGGCAGAAAATGATAAACCGCTGCACAAATATGAACGACCAAGATTATCCAAATTATGGAGGACGTGGAGTCAAAGTTGCTGAAAGGTGGTTGAACAGTTTTGGCAAATTTTGTGGGGATATGGGGCCCCGCCCAAAAGGTGCCAGCCTCAACAGAATCGACAACGATAAAGACTATACGCCTCAAAACTGCAGATGGGCAGACGTTAAAGAGCAAGCTAATAATAAACGATCCAATCGCTATATTACCTATAACAATGTCACTCTCACGTTACAGCAATGGAGCAGAAAAACTGGCTTGCGGCGCGAGATGATCGCGAGAAGGTTAAATAGTGGGTGGTCAGAGGAAGATGCTCTGCCCCCCCCCCCAATTCATGCCAAAATATATGTTAACTGGCATGGCAAAAGGATGACCCTGAGAGAACTCAGTGATCTTACCGGGGTATCTCCAGCCAAAATTAACGGAAGGATTAAAAGTGGCTGGCCCTTAGAAGCCGCAGTGCTCGGAAGAAAAATGCTCCAAAAAAATAGCCCCCTAGCAAATTCCACTTAATTTTAAACGGCTACTTGGACCTAAAGGCGTTCTCGCAAGCCAACCTCGCTAACTTTTACAAAAATTGCAGGGACACCCATACTGAATTTTCCCTTACTTCACTAGCCACTGTCCACTGTTCTGGCTACCCTACCGCAAAAACCTTTTTTCACCCTTCAACTTGGCGATATCCCGCTTAATGTTCTTGCTTCTGACCTGACAGTGCTCGGCAAGTTGGGCAATGAATTTTGGGGCTGCCCTTGCTATCCCAAGTGAACCGAGACAATTTCATTATAACGGCTTAATGGAGGTTTTCTCACATCACCAATCATCTTCATCATACTCTTGGTGAAAAGAAACTGAACGTATATTGGCGTGGCCCCTGTACAAAGCATGACCCTGCATTGCTATATATCTATACCTTTCAGCACCAAGCATAGAGATGATTACCGGCAATATATCAATAGGAAACCAGGCGCTTCCGTCTCTTAGCTTGCCACGGACAGTAAGAGTGCCAACCGCTTTGGGCTTGTATTCGTCATACTTCACTGGATCAGTTAAGCAAGGAGTGATATCGCGATCTCCATAAACAGAAATTGAGACAGCTTTCTCTTCAATTTTTCCCGGCTGTATAAATTTACCAGAAATTTTAACACTGGCGTGCTCCCAGAAAGGTCCATCAATAATGTCCTTGTTAAAATTGACACCGAAGAAGTAAGGCGCTTCCCAGCTATCTATTTCAATAATGTAGAGTTCAAATTCTTTTTTAGGCTGTCTTACTTTTCGCCTCTTCTTGTTCGCCATATTATTTTCTCCACCAAACAACCTACTTAATGTCAGAAAACTGATATTAAACTATGCCATCAAAAGGCTCCAAAAGGTAGCATACTCTGCCTCCCGCCAAAACAGGTCATTACGTCCTCTAGTGCATGTTCTTGGGCTTAAAATTGAATATCCCGCGTTCATGACTCATTGACAATCTTAACCAGATTGCACGACGCGCAGGTTAACCTTCCTGAGTATCTCCACTCGATTTTACTCAGGAACTGGCCGCAAGATGCTCTTGCAAACCATGCAAACAAAGACTTGACATGGCTTACCCCCCAGACCCCGCTGTATTTTGAAGATCAGGATGGATTTTGTTGAAATATTTTAGAGGGTGCATATTGAGGTGGGGGGGGGAGTCCCAAGCCTCCGGGTTCTTGTGCGATGCCCTGAGATGGAGTGGCCCTGCCCTCTGATCAGTCAGTCGGGCCAGGTCAAGAGAGCAAGGAACAGCCAGGCGACCAAGGATAGACCATTACGATCCGGGCTTCCCCCTGTCCATCAAGGTACACCTTAATAGACTGGCCCTCTAACACGTCTAACAAGGTGGTTTTCGCTATTGTTTGACACTGATTCCAAGAACCTCAAAAGGTATATAGACACCGTCAACTCAAAACCTAATCAGGAGATCATCATGGCCGGCCAGACCGTTGCATACATCAGGGCACCCACCACCGACCAGAACACCGAGCGCAGCTCCCCGACCTCGCTGCCGATCGCATCTTTACCGAAAAGGTCAGTGCCAAGGATCGTGACCGCCCCCAGCTCAAGGAGTCTAGCCTACCTGCACCAGGGTGACGAGCTCCACGTTCATTCCATCGATCGCCTGGCCAGGAACCTGCGCGACCTTGAGGACATCTTCGCCGAAGTCCTGCACTGTGGCGCCACCATCCGCTTCCATAAGGAGGGCCTGATCTTCTCAGGCGGAGACTCACCCTTCCAGGTGTTGCAGCTCCAGATCATTGGTGCTGTGGCGCAGTTTGAAAGGGCCTTGATCAGGGAACGGCAACGGGAAGGGATTGAAGCAGCCAAGAAGGACGGCAAGCATCTTGGCCGCCGAGCCAGCCTCACCAAGGATCAGGTGGCCGAGATCCGTAGGCGTAAGGATGAATCCAAGGCCGGGCTGGCCAAAGAGTTTAAAGTCTGCCGGTAAACAATCTACGCCGCCCTGGCGTGATCAATAAAGTGATAAGGACCCGTGTCGCTCGGGAACCCTTATCGCCCTCTCGTCGCAAATCCAGGCCAATCCCGTATCAAATTGCTAACAAGCTGATATAACTATAATTTCTTGAATTATCGCCGCCCCCCTCTTTGTCCTTTTTAATTACCAGGCCAGTTAAAAGACAATCAGTTGCATCACCAGCCCGCACCATATAGCAAAAAACAAAGTTTTCCCTCACGCTAGGCATGCTTTTGCATCAGTTTGCATAATGGTGAGTGGGCAAAGTACAAAGTGCCGCAAAATGACAACTTAGGGCCTGCTGCCTCATATTACCCGCATGAGTGAGTTGGTTGGCCTGGACAGGGATGGACCGCCCGGTTCAATCAGGGGCGGGTGGGGTAATCGCAGGCCTGATATGTATTTGTTGGCGGGCGGGTCGCCCGGTCAGGGGTTTTCTTTTCTATTGAAAAATTTTGCCCAACCGTCCCTTTTATATAGACATATACATATATATTTTTTTCAAAAAGTTCCCATAAGAGAAGACCCCCAGCCCAGTCGGCCCACTTGGCATCAAACCCTTGCTATCACAGGGAAAGGGGTGGGCCGATCACCCCCGTAAAAATCGCAAAACACAGCAAAATGGGCGGTTAGGGACGCCGAACTTTCAAAATAAGAACAATAAAAGTCAATACTTTAACTCAACACTTCAAAATAAAGGTCAATACTTTAATTCAACCAAAGAAGGAAAATCCGACAAGGCACTCACGAATTAGTATGCATGCTATAAACGCCAGACCCCAACTCTCACAGTTGGGGAAAAGCAGGCTTGTTGGCAATCGGGATAGAAATCCAGCCAACTGCAAGATTTTTCGTTGGCTCATGTTTTGAGTCGGTGTAGATATCAAGAAACCAGACCAGATACTATCTTGCGATGGCAATATGCGAATCTATTATTGAGGTTAGTATGCTAACAAAAGAACAGATTGAAAAAGCGAAAAATGAAGCTGTGACTGTTGATCCCCACTATGGGCATGACGATTCTATCCGGGCAGCATATGAATGGTTGGATGCACAAAAGAAAATCAAACATCCGAGCAAGATTTTTCACCGCCTTAAGCATCTGATAGAGGAGTGGGCTGGAATATATGTAACACCACACGACGTGAAAATAGCAGCTTACCTACATCCTGCAATCAACGGCGACTATTATCCCTATTACAATATAAGTTCGAGGTTAACAGAGCCTTCAACAGATCGGCTTAAAAATATTGGCGAAGCTTTTACCCACGCGACAAGAGAATCGCACAAAAGTTCAAACTACTATGTTCAAGAATAGATTGCTCATTTCCACAAGGAACCTCGATGAGCCGAATTTGGTCGCGGCGGGGTTGATGTGCCGTTTTCCCATGGCCTAACCAAACCGTGCAAGGTGTTGCATGCCACAAATGGCGCTAACATCGACCTTGCTTTGACTCATTGTACAGCTGACACTTTTTCTGCTCGATGGCGTGGAAACCGATGAACCCGGTGAAACCTAATCCACTACATCCACCCGCCATGCCTCTGCCGAGCGATTGCCGCTAGCGCGGATAAAACGTCGGCCATCGACGATACGACCGGCATGTCGTTTTATCCACCATCCCAATTTCCGGCGGTTAATTTCGCCGCGTTCGCCGGCAATGTCGCAAAGCACCTCATGCAATTCAATGTCCTCATCAGAAAATTCCCCCGAATGCTTTACAGCGTCCCTAACCATTGCCGGGCTCTTGCCAAATTCCGCTTGCCAGGCCGTCTGCAAGCGCCTTAATGTCGCCCGATCCGGATCATCAGACATTGCTTCGAACACAGACACAGTCGGATCGGCGCAGTTGAGCCACAAAAGCGGCTGCCGACATAGGTCAGACCATTCACCATAGCCCGCAAGGGACTTGCAGGTGTTTTTCGGTCGGCCGGCGACGATCCATGCTCGAACGATGGTCAATGCTGCCGAAACATAGCGACCCCGTTCACGCAACACATCGCGCACGAGATCTGGACGAGTGAAACTACGGGCCGCCGGCGTCTCGCAACCGGGATCCAGGCGAATTGATATGCAGCGGCGGGTCATATCCTGAACCGGTCCTACGTTGTTGCCGCTTGAAAGAAATAGGGTGCGCGTGCTGACGGTGGCTGTCTTCGAAACACCCAGAATACGGCCACTCATGTATTCCGAAGCCAGTACCGTGCAAAGGCTCTTGTGGGCTACCAGATCTCCGGTAAGGTTGTCGAACTCGACCACAGCCGGCGCCCGCAGCAACTCTGCGAGCAGCAATTTTCTACATTCTTCATCGCCAGCGGGAAATGTGGTCGGCGTGCCACGCTGCGGGGTGGCAAAAGCCGTGATCAATTCGCATAGGTAGGACTTGCCCGAGCCGACCATGTGCGCCCGCACATGGAACATTGGTGCATGGGCGAGGCTAGACCGGATAGTGGCAGTAAGCATCGCCGCCAAGGCAGCGACCTGATCGGATTCAGAGACAAAACTGAACTCCACGAGCAAGTCTTTCAGAACCACCAGCGAGGCTTCAGCCTGTCGGCGGGTCGGTGTGTCAGGGATAGAAAACTCCCGAGCATCGAACACACCGAATATGCCGGTGTCAGGGTCATGCCCCGCTGCCGTCATCAAGCTGCCATCGGGGCGCAGATAAGGCTGGCGCACCAAGCCGTTCAAAACCGGCAAATGGGGATAGCTGGTTGAATCGAACAGCACTGCGGCATGCCGGGCTGGAGGATCGATGCGCACCCAATCCTCACTCCGGCCATCGAATCGCTCCCACGTCGCAGCACCCGCCAGCGCCCGCACCAAGCCCGGTTGACTGATGTCTTGCACTCGGGTTTCGCAGGTGCCGGGGTCGGTGACCACGGTCACGACCAACCCACCGCGCTGGTAATGCCGGCGTGAATGCGCCAGTTCGCGCTCTGCTGCATCTACCACACGATTCATTTCCCCAGCCACGACACGAATGGTTGGCTTCATACGTGCCTCACTGGTCTCGATGTCGAGCATTCTTAACAGGTCACGGACATGCCGGTCGACACAGTGGCCATGCAAGCACTTGAATCCGCCAACGGGCCATAGGTCGTCCGGTTCGAAGTAGGCGGTGCCGCCGTCCGCTTCCCCAGTGTGCTCTTGCACCCAGGGGCAGGTGATGTCGTGCTTGCCCTCACCGAGCGGCGCCTTGTAAAGACCACGGTTTCTCAACGCGACCAGAACGGCATTTTGGTCGGGACGCGGAATCCATACCGGATCGCCGTCAACCGGGCGCTCTTGCGCTGGCCGCTTCCTCTGCCGTCTGGGCCGCTCGCTCCTCGCCATCTCCAATTGAAGGCCATTGGCCAGCTCTTTGACCGAATAGCGCAACTCGGGCGACCACGCCAACAAACGGCACGCAAATGGCGGCGAGTGCTTGCCGTTCACAGCCACCGGCAGTCTTGCCAGACGTGCCCTGGGCCCATTGGCGCCAGGGTCGCATAGGCCAGCGCCCACGATGGCATTCATCAAGCGATCGGCACCAAGGCCATCGATGAGGGGTTCGCTTAGCAGATAACCCGCCTGGCAGTTTCCCGGCGACGTTTCTATCAACCAGGACGGCTGTAAAGTCAGCCTCTCCATAGGAACCTTGCTCCCCACGTCATCCAGCATCACCGCATGAAGGGCCTGGAAGCGCGCCTTCACCCGCCGATATTGCCCAGCCTCGTCGGGCCTGAATACCGACAGACTGAAATAATTATTAGCAGCGACCGGCAGTTCGGTTGCCATATCGCTGTTGTCCATCCACGGCCTGCCGAACCAGGCCTTACCGGGCATGCTCATAGGGTTGCCATTGAAGCTGACCAGAACCGGCCGCGTCTCGGCAAGCTCACCTCCGAAGACTGCCCGCAGAAATTCATCATTGCCAACGGAATAGGTTTCATCGGTTTTGTCGGTTTCCATCAGACCAGACGGGCAAACTGTCGCGTGTGTATTCATCATCGCACCCTCACGCCGCATATCTGCGAGACGCCTCCAGTTTCACCACCAGGGCGCGAACTTCTTCGTCGGTCTTGCCGGCAATGCGAGCCGCGTTGATCGCCTCTACTTCATCGGAGGGCCAGCCCACCGCCCTGGCCCCGAGGGACACAGGTTTTGTCCATAGCCCCTCCGCAATACGCAGATAGATCGTGGACCGGGAAAGCCCGGATTCTGATTTAACGGCGGGAATCCTCAGTATTGTACGCTTCATCTTCAAGCCTCCTTAAGTGGTAATGGAATTGTTAAGACGAAGCATTACTGGGCGATTTGGGCGATACAACCCCAGACAAGGGAAAGGTGCTGCCGAGGGCATTGCTTAGGAAATCAAGCGGAATAAGACTTCTGGGAGGGGGGGGGTGGGCGGACACAGAAGAAAAACGTGGTTAGCCAAGCATGAAAAAATAGCGGTCAAACAACTGGTTATGTTGGGCGAAAAAATTTCGCCCAACTTTTTTTACTTTTTCATGTTTTTACGGATGGTCTCGGAATCACGGCCCTGGGCAATGTCCATCTTGGCAATCTTTCGTGAGAACCAAACATCGGGCATGTCGGGGTGTTTTTTTAGCAAGTCACGGTAGGCCTTTTGCCATTTCTCGTACATAGCCTGAGTAGCAAGCTTACCTGCTTCGCGCTTGATGCAACTGGACGTGTGGCGGCCGGGTACTGCAGACGATGCGCTTTGGCGTGACGCGATCACATATTCGTCAATGGCAATGCCAATCCTCTCGCGCTCCTGCCTGGCTCTGGTCCTGACACCGGATTCACCGGCTGCTGCCGCAAGCAATAAGCCGTGATCTAACGAGGATTGGGTTTTCAAGCCATAGCGGCCGACTGTCCTCTGCACATGATCATGAAACCGCTGGGCGTCAATATAGGCAAGCGTGAAGGGGTGCTGGCGGATACCCCATGCATGCTCATCGACGATGTCGTTGAGCTCCTGGCCATCGACCACCGCTACCTGTGCCTTTTCCAAAATGGATGTGATTGCTCCCCACACGATTGCCGGCCATTCCTTAGTCATGGCCATGGCGTTGGTGACAATCTCCTGGTACACGGAAACTTTACTAACCGCCTTAGCCAACCTTCGGGCATTGATATCCGCTAATATTTCCTCAGACAGTTTGGAGGAGGTTGCCACCGCCACATCCACCCAGCGTTCTTTCTGCTCTACCCGCAGATGCCGCAACTTGCGGATAATAATGCTCCGCACTTCCTCGGGAAGTTTCGGAGCACTCGTATTGTTGTCATCTTTTTTTTCCATATTTCCCTCTTTACATCCGTACCAGAAAAGGGCGGGGTCATAGTGCTCCATCTGGTAAAAAAATCAACCTATCGCCGCCACCGTCGCTTCTCGGTTAAGCACGACTTCGGCGGCGAGACTGTGACCGAGTCATAATACAACAAGATCATCCCGAGCGGCTACTTTTTACCCCCCCGGATCGGAATAATCGTGGCGCCGGACTTGAGCCTCTCCAAGTAGTCGGCCCAGGCCTGCATCATTTTTTTCCGCTCCGGCATGAACTCCGCATAGTTATACGCTGCCCGCACACTGTTTCTTTCAGCATGGGCAAGCTGCCGCTCGATAGCATCCCGATTCCAACCCTGTTCATTCAACAACGTACTCGCCATACTTCTAAAACCGTGGCCGCTCATCTCATCCTTGGTATATCCCATGCGACGCAGCGCGGACAAAACTCCGTTGCTGCTCATCGGCCTTACGTCGGTCCGGGGGCTCGGGAAGACATACCGACTATGCCCGGTCAAGGGGTGGATTTCTTTCAGTACGTCCAACGCCTGCCGCGATAACGGGACGATGTGCATAACGCTCGCCTTCATCTTGTCCGCAGGTATCCGCCACTCAGCCATATTAAAATTGATCTCGGCCCATTCGGCTTGGCGGAGTTCACCAGGCCGGACAAAGACCAATGGCGCCAATTGCAGGGCGCAACGGGTAACGATACTGCCGCGATAGTCGTCTATTGATCGAAGAAGGCCAGCAATTTCCTTGGGGTCGGTAATGGTGGCCATGTGTTTTGGCTTTGTTGGCGGCAGGGCGCCACGAAGGTCAGCACAGGGATCACGTTCCGCACGGCCCGTGGCAATAGCATAACGAAACACCTGCCCACAGATCTGCTTTACCCGGTGAGCCGTTTCCAGGGCCCCCCTGCTTTCAATACGCCGAAGCATCGCCAAAACCTCAGGGGCCGAAACCTCCATAACAGGTCGTGAACCAAGCCACGGAAAAACATTGTTCTCCAATCGGCCCATAATGGTTCGCGAATGCCCCTCTGTCCATATATGTTTATTCTTTGCAAACCATTCCCGGGCAATGGCCTCGAGACTATTAGCGGCCTGCTCTACCCGCAAGTGCTTTGCTTCTTTTTTATGCTGGGCGGGATCGACCTGATTCTGCAAGAGTTGCCGGGCCGCATCACGTCTCTCTCGTGCATCCTTGAGTTTCACATCAGGGTAGACACCAAGGGCAAGGGTCTTGCGCTTGCCGTCAAAGCGATAATCAAGGCGAAAATACTTACCAGATTTTTTGACCAGCAGATAAAGACCCTTGTCATCTGCGATCTTGTATTGCTTGTCTCTCGGCTTGGCGTTACGAATGGCGGTATCTGTGAGTGGCATGACGGTACCCCTTGACGGTATTTTTTGACAGCCTACACAAGAAGACATCTTGCAGAACAACACCTCATCCCTTGCGGGAGTAAGAACAAATGTCTTTCTGACGGTATCTATCCAAACAAACTTTGCAGGTACCGTCAAAGATACCGTCAAAAAAACGGGATGTAAATAGATTTTACCGGACTACACTGGACAAAGAAAAACCCCGAAACCCTTATCAGGTCTCGAGGTTTAACTTTTACCGGACTGTACCGGACTATGAAATGGTGGAGGTGGGGGGAGTTGAACCCCCGTCCGAAAATACTCCCCTGCAGGTATCTACATGTTTATTCCCGCTTAGCTGCTTATCGTGCCTGATCT
>JBDLJC010000042.1:0-31416 GCA_039714535.1 Thermodesulfobacteriota bacterium
AAGGTTAAACAATCGACCTCGTAAATGTCTCAACTATCGGACTCCATGTGAAATATTCTGGCAAGAGGCACGTGGTGCACTTGCAATTTGAATTCACCAAGGATGGTGTTTGGGATTCCTCAGTTATTGCCCCGGCCTGAAGACGAGATCATCCTCATGATTTTCTGCGGAGGGGCCTTCACTCCATATAACATAGCTGCCGTCATATATTTCGTATCCGTAACGATAGCCATCAAATGGATCCATGGGGAGCTTCGTTCCCGGGTGCAGAAGCTTCCAGGCAGTGAGCAAGGCATCAGAGTTCATGGGAAACTCACCTGTCTTCACCCGGTAATCCTCGATGACAGTACTCAGTGCCGCCATGTCTTTCCTGGCCTGTTGCGACGCCACAACGATCTCTTCCGGCGTTAGCCGGCGTTGTTCGGCTTGCTCTATTTGCGCCGCGACCTCCGGTGTCGCTTTAGCTTGCTTGACATTTGCCATTATTTTCTGCCCAAACCCGACAGCAGCCACGGCAGGTACCACGGCAAAGCAAAGGATAAGTGCGATGGCACCTATGGCGCCCCGCGATCTGGTCTCTCGATTTGTAGTGAGCGTAGGCTCGACGGCGACGATCCGATCCACAAGGGGAGGATGGGAAGATAGCCAGCGGCCCAGCGTCATCCAGGTGCTATTCAGGTCATTCCCCTGGTCAGCAAATGAACGTAGGTTGACCAGAGGGCCTTGTTTTCCGCCGGCGGCGAGGATCCCCAAGCCGACCAGAGCCGCTTTTTTATCATTGCATGCCGCAAAGCCGTAACGATCTGAAGTGTATTCGCGGGCCTGCGAGTATGCGCTACCGAGAAACGGAACAATCAACCCCGGCAAGAGAAACCACAATCCTCGCAGGTGTCCCGCCTTCAGGTGGCCAAGTTCATGGGCGATAATCATGTCACGCGCCTCAGTATTTTCACCACAGGCCTCAAGAAGATCAGAGAAGAGGACAATAAAATTGGCTGAGAACAGTTTCGTCGCCAGCGCATTGAGGGCGCCACCGGCCTGCATGACATAAACTGCGGGCGTCTTATCCAAACCAATTCGTTGCGAAAGATATTCTACCCGATCGTAAAGCTCCGGCATCTGTTCGGGGCCGAGCCGGACGGCGCTCCCCCGGAGATGGGTGATAAAGACCACATGCGAAACGAAAAAGAATACACCCAGCATTCCTGCGTATACGATCCCGATAATCGAAATGGTGAACAAAACCCATAAGACAATCGCAGAGATCAGGACCAGAATAAATAAAGGTCTTTCTGTGGGCCAACGTTCAACATCTACCGTTTCGACAAGCCTATCTTGTAAATCCATCAGTTAATCTCCTGTAAATTGTTATTATTTCGTCATGGTTGGTTTGGCGCTGAGTGCGGCAGGTAGAAAAACAAACCTGCCCCGGTTTACTCCGTTAAGTAGAAGGTGATAGTCGTTACCACGCGAACATCCTTTTCTATCTTTTCCGTATCTCCATAATCCTCTCCGGCATCGCGGACATAGAAACTGCCTTGTCGTGCACTACGGATACCGCCGACTTCTACCCCGGCATTTTCAGCAAATTCATTGGCAGCGATACGCGCGTTTGTGGTTGCCTCACGAAGCATGTCCGGTTTGATCTCATTAAGCTTGGTGAAGCGGTAGGCCGGAGCTTCGTTCTCAATATCAATTCCCTGGGCGATCAGTTTGTTGACGCTGGCCCGGACTTTATCGACCAATTCGACTTTTTCAGTCTCCACGCTGATATTTCCGACCAGAGTGTGGGTCTGGTCGACAAGTACTTTCTTGTCGTCACGAAACTCCAGATAATTATAGTCGATCACCCCCAATTTTATTTCACTTTCAGCAAATCCGTTATCTTTCAGCAAATCGATGATTGTCTGTTGGTGCTTCTCTGCTTGTTTATAAAGAATTGGGATCTCATCACGTTTTGCGCCTTTCACTTTGTAGAGAATTACCCAATTGGCACGATCTGCCGAAACCCTTCTTTCAGCCAATCCTTTGGCCTCGGCTGTATTGAGGGCGACTTTGGCGTTGTACATAGTCTGGCCCACGAAATAACCGGCAACTGCTATACCTATTGCTACGAATATTCCCAGGAAAAACAACCCGCCTTGATCTTCTTTGTTCATCTTATTCTCCACTCTAAAGTTATGTTGCTGAACAGTTTATTGCCTGGTTAATTGGTGTTGGCGTTTAAGATCAACACTTCACCGTCAAAGGCCCCCGCATCGAGTCTTGTGTAGTGCAACGGATCGGGGCCGGCATGTAAGATCATGTC
Organism: Thermodesulfobacteriota bacterium; assembly: GCA_039714535.1. Lineage (GTDB taxonomy): Bacteria > Desulfobacterota > Desulfobulbia > Desulfobulbales > JAGXFP01 > JAGXFP01. Next base: position 2,309 of record JBDLJC010000042.1, read on the forward strand.
TTCCGCGTCCAGAATATTGTTTGCGTTTGAGTCTTTGTACAATGCGCCGATATGCTGATATTGCCTGCCGCCGTTATAACGTACGGCGATGAAATTCCCTCTTTGGATATCTTTACCCCAGTAGATCTTCTTATCCGGGTTTCCGTTGGTGATCTGTGCTTTTTTGATAACTGGAAGGGTTCGGGTGAGAGATGCAACGTTGTAGTCTTTTTTTATCGGCTTTCCGTTTGTTATGCAGTAGGCAGCCATTAATACGTCGGCGCAATCAACTCCGATATAATTTTTAACCTGATATGGTGTTGAGCCGAAGATGGCGGGGACATTGAAAAAAGATGTCAGGTTCCCCATCAGGTCGTCTCCGTCCTTAATCGAGAGTCTGAAAACATTCGGTGATAAGCCTCTATTGTCCTTGTCCTTGGTTCCGGGAGTTTTGAAGGTCTTCACTCCTTTCGTGACTACCGCCTGATACCAGAAGCTGCCGTAATCGTGGTTGTAGAATTGACTCTTTGAATAATCAGAAGAGGAAAAAATCTTTCTTGTCAAGTATGCAACAGGGCCGCTTCTATCTATGGTTGTTTCTTCCGATTGCCTGTTCTCATTGGAGATAGATATCTGCCACTTATTAGCTACATTTTTCAGTTCTTTCCTGGTGTACTTAATCTTGTCAAAACCTTTCCACTTATAGGCATTTGGCATCCACGGCCATTCGGCGTTGTTGTACCGGGTAGTTGTATCAGGAATTATCTGGAACCACTTTATCTCAGCATTATCAATTTTTTTTACCCGCAACTGTACCTTTTGCCCATTGGTTACAGTGACGTTGGATGATGCAGTCCAAGTGGAGTTGTCAATTCTGTTTTCGATTTTTATCTGGCCGGCATTTGCCGGCAGGGGCTGCAGGGACAGCAGGGAAACGAACAAGATTAACTTCATGAATCCCCCTTTATGAATTGGTGATGATCGTCTCTATCAGACTCGTATCAAGCATTAGTCCTTCGCAACGATACCTAGCGGGGTGATGGGTGTCAATAATCCAGGTGATAAATCTGACCCGGTTTATTGGTATTGTGTCCCCGGATTTAAGTCCAACGGAAATCCTGAAAGACTGCCACTCCTTTTATTGAATCAATTTTCTTAATCTCTCCACTCATCAAGTCAGTCCTCCTATCGTTTAGTTTTTTGCCCAACCGAATGAACTACCCCGCCGCAGAGCAACGGGGTATCCACAAATGCATTGTACGCCGCAAGCGGCGGGGAATTAACCCTGCGAGATTAAATTGGGGGATTTGTTTTTCATTCAAATGATTAAGAATATCGCATCTGCCAGCGACAAACATCCCGCTTCTTGAAAGTAGCGTACATGATTTATTGCGTAATCCCTAGATCATCGAGCAAACTCTGAAAGTTCGATGATTGGCGCAGTAAACGTCCCCCTGCCTCAACTAGTAAGTCCACTTTCTTTTTGGGTAGTTGCAGCTTGGTCTTGATCTTTTGTAGTTTGCGGCGGATTTGGGGGTCTTTCTCAGCCTCGAAAGTCACCCGCGAGAAATAAAATTTAACAGGTGGTTTCTCTCCGGCATCTTTAAACTGGTTATTAAAATTCTCTATATAGGATCTAACCTGTTCGATTGAGTCGGAAGAATAATTCTCCATCGGTGTAGAGGCCGCCGCGTTCAAGACGTTGAATATCCCAGGCGGATGCGAACTGCGATCCCGCTTGCTGGGTTGTTTAGGTTGAGCGTCGACTGCAATAACCACAATCCGTTTGATCTTCCCATTATTAAATTTTCTATGAATAGACAACGGACTTGAGTTCCAGATCAGCCCTAGCACAGGGCCACGCAAACCGAGATTGTCGGATAGGCCTCCGTCGCTCAAATGAATATATGGCCGCTTAGAATTTTCATAGGACTCCCAATCAAGAGCGCGATCATAACGGCTGGCATTCAATTCCAGATCGTTTTTGGCGTTTTCCAGCCAATCTCCGGCCTTATAGCCACATTTCTCTTTAGGATAGTTCTTGAAGGTCAGGGGAGTGAAAGCTACCGGAAAAGCGGATGAAGCCGTCACCCCGCGAGAGATGCTGATCTGATCCAGATCAGAGCAAAGGCGATCAAAGTGGTCCTGGATGAAAGAGAAACGAGCACCGATCCCTATGTCGGTCGAATTCATCATAATGAAAGGACGTTGTCGCGGCAGATCTTTAAAAGTAGCTTTATTGAAAATCTTCTTGCCGTAATAACTATCTGCCAGATCACTGCGACCGTAATACCATGAGCCCAGATGCCACCAGTTCCAAGGTGCCAGAATCCGCAAGATAATACCGTTCTGAATTTTCCGGGACAACACATCCTTGGGGAAGTTTGCCAGAAAGGTTTCCTTGCCATGTAACCCGTAATAGGCTGAGGCAAAACTTCCTCCTGAGACGGAAGATATGATATCCACCTCGTCCAGCAAAGATGCCCCGCCACCAGGAAGTTTTATAGTGCTCAATTCCTTTATAGCACCATATGAGAAAGCGGCGGCCCGTGTTCCTCCCCCGGACAGAGCAAGGATAATAAAGGTTTCATCACTGTTACCCTGGTTCATTGCCAAGTTTTCGAAGCGATAACCCTTAGCAGTATCAATTTTGTTTAGCGAGGGATTAACCGGATATGAAGCACAACCGCAGGATATTAAAGTAACCAGCAGAAGTAAGACGATATTTCGAGATTTCATTTTGTTATCCCTTGGTAAATTCAATGACAAGAGGATGCTTTCTTGTTGTTCCTGAGACTTGGAGTTTTTTCTTCAGAGGGTGGTAATTTTCAGGTTTCCCTAAACTGAAGGTATAGGTCCCGGACTCTCCGAGAAAAAGGACCTTATTGGTTTCCCCAAGCCCATTACCATCCGCATATACAGTGCGCTCTCCATCAAAAATTACTTTTATCCAGTTCATGATATTGTCCTTGTCTTATTATCTTAAAAATCTATACCCTGCGCCGTTGAGTGGCCAAACACGTTTGCTAAGGAAACTTTACAATTTCAACAATTCAGCAAGTACCTTCACCATAGCCAACGTATCTAACCGGCAGTATTCCAAAGGGCCTCCGCGCAGTTCGGCAACTATTACAGGGTCGTCTGTCTTGCACATATCATGGTAAACTCGCATCGCCATCATCCCATCCGAAACACTTAAACCATCATAGGAAAGGTCAGGCACCAGAGCGGGCAGAACTTCTTAAATTCAAATTTCGGGGGACACAATACATAATTATCCCCGAATTCTGGTCAGGCTTGGCATTTTGACATTCTCAGAAAAAAGAAAAAGATACACGTCTTTGCTTGATCCAACCCCGCCGGGCTTACTCCACGCATTCATGTTTTCACCCCTCCAACTTCCTCAATCCATTTATAAAAATTCACCTTTGGCATCGGTGTATCCATCCAAGACTGGTCGGGCTCGGGATCTCGGATGACTTCTGCAACGGATTTAAGGCGTGGCATTGGCTTTGAACTGATGGTCCCTTTTGCCGTCACCCAGCGAACCTGCCGGGTCTTCTGGATAGCGCAGACAATGAGATTGGTCATCTGGCAATCACCGAGGCAGTAGTCCATTACCTCCTGATGATTTCCGGCCCGCCACTGCTTTGGCGCATCGGCACCGTCCATGAGTTTCTCTTGCGGGATGCCCATTCCTGCGGCCACCTTGCCCAGGCTGACGGGGAAACCGGCCTGGTTGAAGAACTGAAACATGGGATCGTAGCTTTTCAGGGCGATACGAGCGGCAAGGGGGATGTCATCGGCCTGATGGCCGATCCATTTCAAGTCGAAGCTCAAGCCGTTCCAGGCACAGACCATGACTCCCTTTTGCTGCATCTCGTCGAGATACTCCAGGAGTTCATGGGTCCGCTGTTGGCTTAAATTCATGGCTGGCTGGCCTGCTTCATCCGTCGAATACCAGAGCCGCTCCTCCCCATCGTCAATGGCCGTTGCCGCCACCGAAATGTGAAACGGTGCGTACTTCTCCAGGTCTTCGTGTTTGCCCAACTCAAAGACATCCGAGATCTCTATATCAAAGCTCAGTAACTTCATGCTATCGCGCCTCCCTTAATCAACAGCTCCCAGATTAAAATCCAACCCTAGATCCTTAAACAAACTAACCGATAAATACTTTTCGAGAAACACTTTGTCAGGGAAAATTACCGCGGCCAAAAAAGTCCCCCACCCACCACATTCCATCATCCCCCCTCTATTTAGATGGGAATAATGGCTACAACAGATCTATTTTTGCTGCTGCGATTTGCAACAGAAAAGCCCGAATTAGCCGGGGCGCCCTTACATCTTTTCCTTTTTCTATATAGTAAACATTCGTTTAAAAAATTGAATTCCATCTACATATTTTTCAAAATCCCCCTACGCAAATCATCAAACAAGCCTGACATACGGACTCATTAAAACATGGTAAACGTTGTTTTGTCGAAACATGTTTTTGGATTACAAATGGGCTCCATAGAGAACTCAATTAAAAGCTACCAACATTCATTAATCTAAGAAGGAGGTGGTGCTATGAATCTGTGAACTATAGTGATGGATACGAAATGAGTGATTATCAAGTCTACGTTAGCTTCCTGAAGGTGAGGTAACAACCTGAAATGAAAAATCTGGTAAATATTTTACCCCCTTGGCGATAGCTGACCAGGGTTCAAAGAGCTGTTTCTAACGATGCATCAAATGAATCTGCTAATAGACAATAAGCAGAAATATGGAGGATTCACGTATGGGAAAGGAAAAGAAAGTTCCAATTGATAGGTTTATCAAAACGGTGAACAAGAAGTACGGGATCTCACTCACAGAAAAAAACCTACCCAACATTAAACTCGATGCTTCTGAACGCCTGATACTCAGCCAGGGCAAAGACTCCAAATACTCACCCACTATGCTTGAAACCAACGATCTCGACGAACTAAAATCATGGATCGGTACCCCTGACAAAACGTTCGATGAACGACCATGTTGTCGGTCCCGCACAATCTCAGACTGGCTGCCTGCGGGAATAATTGGCAAAAGTAAAAAAGATACATCCAGGGCACTAAAACGCACCGTGGACAAGATGAAACCGAGCGAACACCAGAAAATCATGCACCTGACAAAAGCTTACCTTTATGGCGATTCCCGTCCGATCTTAAAATACAAACCTTTGATGGAAGCGTATTGGGACAGATTTCGCATTCCGCAATGGTGGTTCAAGCGAATCTACGTACCTGCTGGTTCGGTCATCACGATCTCTCCAAATAATGCGGGCATATTGCTGGCCTACTCAATCGAAATTGAAGAAGGTGGAAAAGTAATATGTAATGGGTCCATGACATTAGATGTTACTCGAATCAACAAACTATAGGAGGAGATCATGGCTGACTTTGAATCATATTCTGCTAATGGAGCAAACGGCAGTGCAGGCGCGGATGGATCAAATGGTAGCAATGGTGCTGCAGGGACCAACGGTAAGTGTAACTGGGACGGCGACACCGCCCCTACAAACGGGTCTTCAGGGCTTTCAGGAGGTTCCGGGGTACGCGGGGGTGACGGAGGGGACGCACCGGCAGCGAACGATCTGACCTTTCGTATCGATGACATCATAGGAAATATCCAGGTAGCTGCTTTCGGTGGACGAGGCGGAAACGGTGGCAGTGGTGGTGATGGTGGAGACGGCGGTATCGGCGGGAATGGCGGCGACGGGTATGGATGTGAGGATTCAGGCTCTGGTGGTCAAGGAGGAAACGCCGGGAATGGCGCCAATGGCGGGAATGGTGGCCGAGGTGCGGATGGGGGTGATGTTATCATCCTCTATAGAAATCTGGTTGATGGTGACCTTGAAGCCTCGACCGAATTCGGGGCCGGGGGTAGCGGTGGTGCTGGTGGCCTCGGAGGTGCAGGCGCAGCTGGAGGCCATAGGGGCGACGGCGGGGCGCAAGCAGCCTCTGGCTCAAATGGATCCAATGGCGCTCCCGGAGCTCCCGGGGCCGCAGGCGACCCTGGTGAAATTATCATCCAACAAGACCCGTCAGCTTGACATGGACAATGACCTGTGGCTAAGCGCGTGCAGCACGCTTAGCGATGCGATGTCGCACTTTGAGGTGCCTTCGGGCTGTGGCCATGGGTCCTCCATAAACGCAGACGGGACACCATTTCAGATCGCGTGGGCAAGTAACGGCAGGGTGCAGGCAACAAAGGTTATCGTTGATCCCTTCCCTTACTTGTCTGCCCGGGAGCAAAGACAACGTGTGCTGGAAAGGCTCCCTTCGTGGACAGGAATGCCCCAAGATCCCGACAGCAACTTCCTACACCATATTGCAAGTTTTGGAAGCATTTCTGGAGGTAAAGCTAACCGGTTCTGGGTTGCCTCGAGCATTGACCGGCAGGATACGGAGATCTACTCTTCTTTGGCAGGAGACACTATGCGCCAGCGTGAGAAGGAGTTGTCCTGTCTCATGGACAGGCTTGATTGCCGGGCACCTTTTTCATTGTCGGATTTTCGCCTCGGCCCGATCTCTGTTTCTTCTAGCAAGACAAGTCTGTCCGTGTACTTACGGCCCCAGAGTATCGAATCTGTTCTTTCATTGTTACCAACAGAGTTAGCAAGTTTTTTCGCTTTTTTCTCAGGCAGTTTTGTTAGCTCAAATGGACTGCTCCTGTGCATCAAGTTGCGGAAGAATGATATCGTGGGGATCAAGCTTGACCTTTGTGCTCATTGCGTCACGCCAACCGAATCATCTGCCTCCAATGTGGCGAAAACCCTGGGAAACGCGTTTATGGGGCGGCCGATCAACCTACCTCAAGACACTAAAACTGCCTTTTGGGGTGCATCTCATACACCAAAGGGATTACGCATTTATGTGTACCTTGTTCCAAAAGAAACACTAAGCTAATGTGGGGCTAACATGTTCAAAGGCTATGATAACCGCAGCTATGTGGCAAATTATCGAGATCTTTACGTCAACAACCACTTCTGGGCTCCCAAGTATCGATGCAACGAAACAATCATACGGTGCTTGCAAAAAGGTAATGGGCAACGAGTATGGTTGGATCTTTGCTGTGGACAAGGCCAGTACTTTTGTATCCCAGACCTGCAGGATGATATTAAGTATGTCGGTATTGATGCCTCGATGGAGCAACTCGCGATCGCCTACAAATCCCTCCAAAACAGGGCGGATTTCATTGTTGCGGACGTGCGTGACCAAAATCTACCACTGATGTTGGGAAAAGCACACTTGGTAACGCTCATGTGGGGTGCCTATTGCTACTTGGGTAGTCTAGATGAAATCCGACTGATGATCGAGAATGTCGCAAGGATTCTACCACAGGGAGGCGCTTTCTACCTGGAGGTCATCGAACCAACTACACTCAAAAACTTTAATTCAACCAACTTCGCACAACAAACAGGGGCATCTGTACGTGTCAACGATTGGCACGGTGGCGGGCTACACTGGACATACGAAGATCATGGAGGTGAACATCGCCTTTTCTCTCCTACATTAGACTGGGTGCTTACCTCGATGTCAGAAGCAGGTCTACTATCTGATTGCGTTACTACCGTGCAAACACTCCACCAAGTGGTGGGATTCAAACAATCATAAATCTGGTGACATAATATTAATTCAACAAGATTAATCGAGCATGGGGTGAAATCTTTATTCGTGACAAAAACCAATAACTCTTTGGTAATTCCGGGGCCGTCCTTACTTAATTACCCCCAACCTCAAACAGGTTATTGCAACTCAGGATATAAGTCAAAAGGTAAGAGCAGCCCTGATATTAAGAAGGTAAAAAGGTCCGAACACGTCATTATCAAACCCCTCGGTTGTTTGCGACAGCCAATAAATAACCGAAGGTAGAGCCTCTATGGCCATCTGGGTCCCATTTGACTCGAAAAGATTTACTCCCACCCCGGCATGCAGTTCACAGCCTTCCAGGCTATCATTCCAGATTACGGCGCCATCTGAAGTGTAGATCTCATTTTCATATTCCCACCACATCTGTTTGTATGCTGCCCCTAAAATAAGATACGGGCTGTTCTTGTGGCGTCTGCCAAAGAGCAAATGCTTATAATCCACACCTAGACTGATCAGGAATACGCCATCATCTATTGAATTGTCCAAATCATTTGTCCGATCAACTGAAGCCCATGCCCCCCCGACGTTGAATTCCATTCTGGTGTTTTCATCCAGGTAATTGCCGAAAAAGAAATTCAGATTTGTCATTTCATAAAAATTATCGCCCTTCATTAAACCGACTCCACCCGAAAGACCAACAACGCTATCTTCCGGGTTTGCGGACCCGTAACGACGTGGGGCAAAATCGTCCGTTTCGTAGGAGGGGGGATATTCTTCAGCTGCAGATTGGATCAGGATGGAGGCAAGGATGGAGTGGTTATGGCCGTTATCACTTTTGTAGCCTTTTGAAATTCTGCGCGATCCCTGGTGTTTGTCGGATGCCTTTGCCATCGCCTTGCTAAGACGACCTCGACGGGGATTATGGCCTGTTGCGCACCCCTGCACGAGAAGCACAGCAATCGAAAACAGAGCCAGAGAAAGAAAATACCGCGAATTACATTGCATATCTATATCCCTTTGCAGAACACCAGGGTACCATCTGAAATTTTTATCGGGATCTTAAAAAGGGCTCACCCTTTAAGGCTGCTCTTAGCTTTTGCCTGCCACAATCGAGACCCGACCCACCTCCCACCAATCAACATCTGCCAGCTTAGCCCATAACAGACTTTAAAGAATCTAACCGATAAATAATTTTCAGGGAACACCTTGTCAGGGAAAAATTCCGGGGCAACACATTCCATTAACAGCAACCGGGCCAAATTGAGCTACCCCCGATTTATTGTTTCCTCGCCAATCCTGAACAGAAAGTGATGTTCCTTGCCAATGAATATTTCTGTGGCAAGAAAAAAAAGGGCGACAGATTACTAACCTGTCGCCCTGGCATGATCTAACTAGTTTATCGAAATTACATCTGGTGGCACGACTCACAATCGTCGGCTACAGCAAAAGCCTCCTCCCCATTGTGACAGGCCCCGCATGATTTGCCGTTCTCCATCTCTTCCATGGTCGCCCGGTTCTCTTTCGCACCGCGTTTAGCCCTGTATAAATTGGGGTGGCATTCCCGGCAGCCGAACATTTCTATGTGGGCGGAGTGCGGAAAGGTAACGTTGCCGGCATCTTCATCCGCGAAGAGAATGTCACTGGCGCCGGTATGACAGGTGACGCAATCGCCGGTAACGTTGAACGCATTATCCCCATCGTGGCAGGCCCCGCATGATTTGCCTGTCTCCATCTCTTTCATGGTCCACATCGCGCCGCGCCTGGCTTTAAACAGGACGGGATGACATTCTTTGCAGCTATACATCTCAAGGTGGGCGGAATGGTGGAAGGTGATGTTGCCGATATTTTTGTCCTTGAAGACAATATCAACGGCACCCGTATGGCAGGTGACGCAGTCGCCGGTAACGCTGAATGCCTTCTTCCCGTTGTGGCATGCTCCGCAGGACCGGCCTTTTTCCATTTGTTTCATACTGACGGGTCGGCGGCGCTTATCCCCCCTTTTGAAGATTTTAGGGTGACACACACTACATTCAATAGCATGCTTGGTATGGTTGAAGATGACCTTGCCGACGGTCCTGGTGCGCAGTTCAACTTCCACCGCCATAGTGAGGGCGTGCAGAACAGAAGGCAGGGCGAATATCAGCAGAATGACTATTAATATCCAGCGCTTTGACATGTGCTTCCTCCATGGATTTGTTTTGGCAAACACTATACGAATCCATGGGGAAGAGCAAGTATCCGTTTGCCTCTACCTTGTCAATATTCAGCGCCCCCTTCGGCGATATCATAGCCGATGAGCATAAGCCGCAAAAATAAGGGCAAGGGTCACCAGACCACCCGCCTCCTCATATTTCTTGAATTCTTTTCTTCAGTTGTGAGATAAATTACCTGGCGCCTCAGCTATGGCTTAGCAGCAAACTTTCCCAGGGAGAAATCGAAATGACCACAGGAACCTCGACAGATGCTACAGCCCCAGACCAATGGACAAAGTACAAGGTCCTGACTGGCGCAATTATCGTGCAGCTCATTTTGGGTACAGTTTATGGTTACAGCATCTTCTGGGAACCGTTAACCGCGAATGTCTTCCCGCCGGTAATTACCGCTCAACAGCTCCAAATGGAAATGGCCGGGGAGGTAGCGCTAACGAATAAATATGTAGTGGTAGAAGATGAGGCTGCAGCCCAAAAAAAACGGGTCCAGCAGCAGGGCATTCTCAAATACGCCTTTTCGATCTGCATCTTAAGTTTTGCCGCGGTTATGGTAATTGCCGGCCGGGTCCAGGATATCAAAGGGCCTCGGGTCCCGGCGATCATTGGCGGGTTGTTGATGGGATTCGGCTTTATTTATGCCGGGTTGATGACCAACGCCATTGTCTTCTACCTGGCCCATGCCCTTTTTGCCGGAGTGGTTACAGTGCTGCTGCTCATGCTATTTCATGCCTTTTTCGGCCATCTCGAGGAAGAGATGGTCATTGCCCGCCATGCCCCCATGGGTATCATGACAACCTGCATTGTCGCCGGAGTCATGCTGGGCAATCAATATGTGGGCAAGATGGCAGAAATGGACCAGTTGCTATTGCTCTGGGGCACCATCGGCTTTATGGCCGGAGCAGGTATCGGCTTTGCCTATGTTTGCCCGATTGCGGCTCTGGTTAAATGGTTCCCGGAGCAAAAAGGCTTGGTCAGCGGCATTGCGGTGGCAGGATTCGGCTTAGGGGCCTATCTGTTCAGTCGAACCTGGGGCGCTCTGGGTTATATTGACAATCAGGGTATTTTTCCGTTTTTCATCATGCATGGCATCGTCTGTATCGTGGCGGTAACCGGCGGTGCTCTTTTGCTGCGCAACCCACCTACGGCAGCCCATCCAGATGGCGCCGGAGCAATTCTGCCGGATTCCACCTGGCAGGAAACCCTCAGACGCCCGGCCTTCTATCTTTTGTGGCTTATGTTTTTCAGCGGGGCCATGGCGGGCCTGATGGTCATCGGCATCATCAAGGTTTTTGCCGGGGAACAGCTTTTAATCGCGGCCGGAGAGAGCGGCAGGATCCTTACCGCCTCCGAAACAAACGCCATAATGATGAAGGGCGCGGCAGCGGTAGGTTTGCTTGCCATCTTTAATGCCATCGGCAGAGTGGTCTGGGGTTTCACCTCTGACTGGATTGGTCGTACCACCACTTTTGTGATCATGTTCGTTCTCCAGGCAATCGTGATGTTCTTCTTGGCCGGAATGACGACCGAGGTATCGCTCAGTATCGCAGCGGCATTGGTGGGTTTCAATTTTGGCGGCAATTTCGCCCTGTTTCCTTCCGCCACCGCAGATCTATTTGGCGCCAGGAACCTCGGAGCCAACTACGGCTGGGTCTTTACCTCTTACGGAATTGCCGGGGTTGCCGGCATCGCCGCCGGCAATTACGCCAAGGTCCTGACCGGCAGTTACGGAGCGGCCTTTTCCCTGGCGGCAATTCTTTGTCTGCTCTCAGCTGGCTTAGCCGTTATTTTGCAATATTTGGAAAAAACATGAGGAATTGGTCTAAGCCGCCTTGCCCGAATCAAACTGCTCCTTTTTAAAAGGGAAGATGGTAAATCCTCCAGGCATAATCGACTTTCTCCCTTTCCAGAGGCACCACACTGTGGTACAATTCAAAATATACGATTGGTTTATCACCTCATCAATAACCCCTACCTTGTTTTTCATTTTACCCAAGCAATTTTTAAAGGAGAAAAGATTATGGCGCCTAAAAAAAACTGCTGGGAAGTGATAAAATGCGGACGGCAGCCGGACGGCGCCAAAGCCGATGAATTCGGGGTTTGCCCTTCTGCAGTCTCGGGCGAGTATAACGGGATCAACAACGGCACCCACGGCGGCAGGTTCTGCTGGCGAATCGCCGGCACTATGTGCGACGGGGAGCCGCAGGGAGATGTTACTCTAAAAACACTCAACTGCCTTAATTGCGATTTTTTCAAGCAGGTCTCCGCCGAGGAAGGAGCTGAATTTGTCTTGTCTCCTGCCGAACTGGTAAAATAATAAGGAAACAGTCGCCCACCCTCTCACCACTCACAAGCAACTGATCCTGCCCCGATTTAATGGCCAGGAAATGTACAATAGCTGGGTTGCTTGCCTACATTTTGACAGAGGATCACTGCGGGGAAAAAACCTTAGGGGGCACAAGATTTTCCAGATAAATCGCCAACCGCCTGATGCTATCTTTTGCATAGTCACTGTCATAAGAAAACGAGATGCCATAAATAAATCTGGAGTGCTCCTGATCATAAATATTACGGACCACCTTACCGCTGCTGACCAGGGGGGTAATTATGCAGGTAATATTCGCCAGGTCCCTTTTTATCTTTGTTGGGAGGTTTATAAAAATCTCGTGAATATTTGAGTCCAAGGGGTACTCGTCTTTCGCTGTGTTAATATGGATCAACATCCCGGCTTCACTTATGTCTTGGATATACCCATCATCCACACGGTTGTCCCTGCCTTTGAACATCGTTTTGGTGCCGGTAGGGGTAGCTATCCGTTTATAACGCCTTCTTTGCAAGAGCATAACCTTTTCGGGTGGATCAATTAAAAGCTCGGCTGGGGAGCAGACGCTCTTGCCAGCCAGAAAAAAATTCCATTTATCATTGCTGTTTTTGAAAAAGACGTGAAATGAACTTGGGCAATCTTTCCACCCGGATGGTTTCCCGATCTTTATTTTACCCTTTGTTATTGCCAGGGCCTGATACTTTTCATAAACTTTGCCCTCGTCAGTAACTATGGTTAGACGATTATCTTCACTTCCTTCCAGCAATTCAGCAACGGAACCCTGAAGCTTTTCGGGGAAAAGATTGGCTCCGCCTTCCGTAACCCACGGAGCGTTTGCGGCAATATTGGCGGGTAGACTTGCATAGGAATCTATCAGTGTCCCCGTCTCTGCAATCATGAGCCCCTCCAAAAACCATGTATGAGTTGGTTGTTAATCCTGAACCCAGTAAACAGAAGTCCATACCGATACTAGAAATAGTATCTCACAAAATAAGCTTACCCTCTATAGGGGATTCTTGATTTGTTCTGTAGGGGGATCTGGATATTGATCTCTGCAGAGCTATTGGATAAAGCACAGAAGAGGAACCGATCCTAAGTTATTTGCTCCCCAGACAAAACCGGACCGCTCCTGACCGGAAACAGATAGGGCTTGAGCCACGAAGTGCTCACCGGAGAAGCAGGCTTACGACAGCACACAAGCCATTGCTTAAAAACTTCGTTAGTTTCCGGGATCTTGTCGGGCCTGAAGAGCAGTTAGACTGACAAAGTCCTCCAAGCTTTGGGCCTCAACACCGAAACAGACGATGCCGCCCCCGAAAGCTGATACCAGTTCCACGGTAACACAGTCAGCGCTGTGCTCTTGATATTGAGGCAGCTTGTTGCCTCTGAAAACAACGGCCGCTTCCTTGCTGGTTTTAGGGAAAGGGACGTAAAGATCGGTTCGGTAGGCAAGATCATTCCCCGTGAAGTTGTACAGCCCGACAATCACCTCTGCCTCAACCCCGCTCTCATCAGAAAGTTGAGTAAGTTCCGTATAAAATATCTTTGGCGTCATCAAGTTTAGACCGAGGGTCTTGGGATCTGTGCCGGATTTAATAAAGTCGCTGTTTTTCAAAACATAAAATTTGTCGTGTACATATGTTACCGTGACAGGGCGCTCATCAAACACGACATAGACTCCACCAACCAGACATGAAAACTGAATCAGGACGATAACCAGCAGATCGCGAAAAAGAACCTTCCGGGGCTTGGCTATATCGTAGACTATCAGCGTAAGCAACGGCCCGAGAACCAAGTCCACGCCGACAACGATCCTTATCCCCTGCCAGCCCCCGGCAGCAGCGAACAACGCCCCTGGATACCAAAAGAACACGATAATCAGCAATAGCGCTAAAAATATTAATAAACTAATCCCGAAATGAGAGGCAAAGGCCAACCAGCGATTTTTGGGTAGGTTCATCTTAAAAGTCCTTGTTTGTCCTAGGCTGAATAGTTTACGAAAAATTCGCTGAAAAATACCAAAATATCTGTGGGACTTCAACCGGTAAAGGGTTTGCCATTGTTCTGTTTTCAGGGTTTTAGCGGCAACGATTGCTAACAATATCAGGCAAGGTCAAGAACACCGACATATTACGTCTTTTACTATATGGTAACCCTCCCCCGCCGCCACGCCAATCCACCCCGGAGATTCTCCCTTTTTGGTAGACTGCCGGAATCTTTACCGATAAAGTTAGGGCCAATCAGCCAACATGCGAGATTAACGCCGCTAGCAACCAACAAAAAGCAAGGACTTGTAATGACAATAATCGACTGGCTCCCACTTCTTATCTCAGCAATTTCTTTGATCATCCTGATCATGTTCCTAAAAAAGCTCTTATCTTTCGATAGTAATGACCTTGAAAAATCGATCCGGGAGGAGTTCCGGATCAGCCATGAAGAGGCAGCCAAAGCCACTCGCGAGGAATTCAAATCCAGCCGGGAAGAAGCGGCCCATGCAGCCCGGGAACTACGGGAAGAAGTTGCCACGGCCCAGAAGACCGCCAACGAAACGGTAATCCAGACCATCGGCGAGATGCGCAAGTCCCAGAAAGACAGCCTCGAATCTATTGAACTCCGCATCAAGGACCTGGTCGATTCCAACCGGGACCGGTTGGACAAACTTCGCAATGTTCTGGATAGCCAGATCAAATCCCTGCAGCAGAGCAACGAGAAGAAACTTGACCAGATGCGGGAAACAGTTGACGAAAAATTACAGACCACCCTGGAGAAAAGGCTGGGGGAATCGTTCAAGCTGGTCAGTGAGCGGCTGGAATCGGTCCAGAAGGGCTTGGGCGAGATGCAGACCCTGGCCACCGGGGTCGGCGATCTGAAGAGGGTGCTGACCAACGTCAAGGCCCGCGGGACCTGGGGAGAAGTCCAGCTCGGTGCAATTCTCGAGCAGATCCTCACCCCCGATCAATACGCCAAAAACGTCAAAACCCGCGAAGGGTCCCAGGACCACGTCGAGTATGCCATCCGCTTACCGGGCCCCGAGGACAATGGAGATGCTGCAGTCTGGCTGCCGATCGATTCCAAATTCCCCCAAGAGGATTACCTGCGGCTGGTCGGCGCCGCCGACACCGCCGATAGCGACGCGATGGACAAGGCCCTGGCGGCTCTGGCTCGCTCAATTCAGAACTCGGCCAAGGAGATCTCGGCCAAATATCTCGACCCGCCGCAGACCACCGACTTTGCTATTATGTTCCTGCCCACCGAAGGGCTTTATGCCGAGGTACTCAGGCAGCCGGGCCTGATCGAAAAGCTCCAGCAGGATTTCCGGGTAGTGGTCACCGGCCCAACCACTCTTTCGGCAACCCTGAGCAGCCTGCGCATGGGTTTCAGGACCCTGGCCATTGAGAAACGCTCAAGTGAAGTTTGGAAAATCCTGGCAGCAGTCAAGTCCGAGTTCGGCAAATTCGGCGGAATTCTCGACAGAGTCAAGAAACAACTGGATACGGCCTCAAACACCATCGACCAGACCGGGGTCAGGAGCCGCGCCATGGAACGCAAACTTAAAGAGGTGGAGCAGCTGCCGGTCGGTGAAGCTGAAAAAATCCTGGGGCTTACCGAAGTTGAGCCGGGCGAGTCGGCAGAAGATTAACGCCCCCATAAATGGCCCTTTAGCCCTGTCTCATCGGTATGGGAACACAATAATCCTCGGAACATCGTATACATATCTGCATTTATTTTGTGCCCATGCCTTGTTCTTGAACAAAATTGCTCATTCCCAGACAGCCACTAGCTAGCCCCCCGCCAAGTTACCTGCGGCTCGTCTCTCAAGGGCAACCTATGATAGCAGTATTTAGGGTAACCGATCATCATCGCCCCAAACAGGCTGCGGCCTACACCAAAATCAAGATCTCTCTGCAAGGCCGGCCAGTTATTGACGGCCGTGTCGAAAAAACCGGCCCAACAGGTGCCAAGACCACCGGCAAAGGCGGTGAGTTCCAGCGAAGCCAAGGCTATTGACGCATCAATCCTGGCTATTCTGTAATCACTCGGGGCATGGACCAGCAACAGGGCCGGAGCGTGGCGCAGAATCGGGTCTTTGCCCTGCTCCCAAGCCTTGACCAGAGAGGTCATCCCATAACCCTTGACCATGGGGTTGTCATCTTTGATCATCTGCCCCATCCAGTCGATGGCCAGCCCGGCCAACCTGTTGACCTCTAGTGGATCATTAATCACCAGCCACCCCAACTGCTGGCTGTTTCTGCCGGTGGGCGCATAACGGGCGGTGTCGATCAGCTCGGCCAAGACCTCTTGCCCGATAATTTTATCTTGGTAAAGCCGGATAGACCGCCGAGCCCTGACCATCTGCCTTACCTGCCCGGCAGATGGCAGCAGATCCCGTTGCAAAGGCGGGCACTCTTCGCAGTCCATGCGCTTAAGGGAAAAAGCGCCGTAGGGGCAAACCGCCATGCAGTGCCCACAATTTATACACAGCCTTTCTGCGCCGGCAACAGGCTGGGGACAGGCTCCATCCCGACCGAGCATAATCAAGCCCAGCGGACACTCGGCCGCGCAGATCCCATCCTTCCGGCATTTTTTCTCATCGATGATGAACAGGCTCATTTTTTCTCCAGTAGCTCTTGTAATTCCGTTGGCAGAGGATCAAAATCACAGGCAGGATTATAATTTACCCAGCACATTAATAATGATATTAGATGTTTTCATGCTTGACTTAATAGCCGTAAAATTGCCATACTGAACAATGGAATAACATTTTTTTCTAGGATCAGCTGCGAAACCAACTCCATGCCTAGCCAAAACCGACAACAAATCGGTTTAAACCATTTTCATGCCCACCTGATTCGGTAGGCATTTAATTTATATACAACCAACACAATGTCTAAAGACAAAAACAATCAAGCAGAGCAATCACGAAAAAAAATATTCACGAAATTAATTGCCCGATTTCTGCGGCTGAATATTTCCCAGAAAATGCATCTTGGCTTCTTACCCCTGGTAGTTCTTCTTATTCTTGTCTCCACCTTTGCTCTTGGCAAACTGAACCAACTAACCAGCTTAAATGAATCTATTCTAATGGTCGATATCCCCGCCCAGGAAACAATCAGGCGGATGAAGACCATGGCTATCGATCAGGAATCCATCCTGCGGCGTTTCATTATTCTTAAGGACAATGCCTTTCTAAATGTTTTCGACAACAACAACCTTGGATTTTCCAAACACGTTGCCACATTAAAAACCTTATCCGGACTATCCGAAGAACTTGAGTTCCCTCTGGCGGATCTGGAAAAGGCCTACAACAACTACGCCAGCGCCCTGCTTGCGGGCATCAAACGACTGACAGAACAGCCCGATAACACCAGTGACTTCGATGCAGAAATAAAGACAAAACAGACAAAACTGCTCAAGTTATTGGTAGAATTCACCAATATCGCCAAAGCTAATCAGGATAAAAAAGTAGCCATTTCGGCCTCAATAGGTAGTCTTGCCTTTAAATTTGCCCTGGCCCTCTGTATTATCGGCACGGCCCTGTCAGCCGCCGGAGCCGCCCTCGTCACTAATAATATCGTTAATGCGGTCAAAAAGCTCCACCGTGCCACCGAGGAAATATCACAGGGGAGATTTGACCATCTGCCCGACATCAACAATAAAGACGAACTGGGCAATCTGGCCCAGGCCTTTGTCAAGATGGCCAAACGACTGAAAAACCTAGAAGAGATGTACCTGGATGCCAGCCCTCTCACCAGACTCCCTGGTGGTGTTGCCATTGAGAATATGTTAAAAAAGAGAATAGAGACTAAAAAGCTTTTTGCTTTTTGTCTGCTGGACATTGACAACTTTAAATCATTTAATGATCATTATGGCTACGCTCAAGGCAACAGAATGATCCAGGAAACGGCAGCCATCATAGAAGATCTTGCCTCCAAACATGGCTCTGACGAAGACTTCATTGGCCATATCGGCGGTGATGATTTCGTGATTATCACCACGCCGGACAAGTACAAAAACATCTGCCAATTAATCATCGAAAAGTTTGACGAAAAAGCGCCAACATTCTATTCTGACAGTGATCGTAAAAGAGGCTATATTGCCGGCGCAAACCGGCAAGGGGAAGAGGTCAAGTTCCCACTGGCAAGTATCTCTATCGCAGTGGTAAACAATCAAGGCAGAGTCATAAAAAACCACATTGAAGTGGGGGAAATAGCAGCCGAACTCAAGGAATATGCCAAATCAACTGCCGGCAGCTCCATAGCGGAAGACAATCGTCAAGGGCCCAAGCGCACAACCAAATTAACGGGACAAAACTAATCAATCCCGCAGGCAAAGCATAATATGATGAAAACTCTAAGAATTTTCCATGCCGTTCTATTTTTAGCAATATTCACGAGCGGATGCCTGCCCCCCACCTGGCCCCAAAAAACAAGCCGCGCCAATTTTGATTTTGCGCCCCAAGATTTAAAAAGCGCCAGTTTCGCCGAAAAAATCAAGGCCTTGGCCATAATCACCCAGGACACGAAAACCACTAACCTTGAGAAAGCAGAGGCCCACCGCCGTCTAGCCATTCTCTACCTGATGCCCAGAAATCCTGACAGCGATTTTCAAAGCGCCGTTGATGAACTGGGGAAATTCCTGGAATTAGCTCCGAACAAACTTGATACCCGTGCTGCGGCCAGTTGGGCAACAGCGCTGAAATCAGGAGAAGAGTACCAGGGTCTGAAAACCAAGGTCGAGACGCTGAATAAAAAGAACTATCAGCTGGCCACAGAAAAGGAATCTCTCGCCAAAACTAATACAGATCTCGCTAACACCAATGCAGAGTTAAGGAAAATCATCGAAAAATTAAAGAAGCTGGATCTGTCTCTGGAGGAAAAGAGAAGAAATTTACGTTAACAGAATCCCCTAGGAATTACCGACGCCTTGTTCTTTCAAGGCGTTAATATACGACAAGAAAAGTTCATCGCTCTCACCCTTCCCCTTTCTGTAGATATTTTTCACATGCGCTACATCCTTCTCGTTGATCACCAAATTGGCACTACAGCTAAGAGCTTCCAAAGAATATAGCGTCCTGAACTCCGGGCCGATCAATACGTAAAAAATGTAGCGGCGCCGGTTCATGGGCATACGTTTCAAAATATCGTGTATCTTCGACTGCTTAAAGGGCTCCCGGTCAAAATGGCTGTGCAGTATAATACTATCGAACTGGACCGATTGCATCTGTTCAAGCGCCTCACCCTTGGTATCGACCGTCACCGGTTGAAAAAAGGATTCGACCATTGCACTCAAAACACTATCCCTGGCCGGACCAGGATCCATAAGGATCAAGACCTTGGGAATATCCTTGATAGCATCGTCTTCCTCAAAGTCACTGGTAGTAAGCCAATTTATATCCGGTGGTGGGGGAGGCTCCACCCTTTGCTGGCCAGTTGCGGTACCTCTTGGCTGCTGGCGCCAATCGGCAAGCGAACCGTCAGCCAACAATTCCATCGGAATTTTGCAGTGCGGGCACTTCAACTTTAAGGTCCCGGTTTTAACGACAGCCAGAGCGTCCTCAATTTTGGCAAATTGCTTTTCGCTGAAATTCAACGCTTTGTTGCATTTCGGGCAATGGGTTATCATGCCAGTCTAGGCTCCATTAGTAGGTGATAGTATCTAAATTTAAAAGCCAGACCGTCCATCTGCGGCTTCCGGTTCCATACCCAACCCCTTAATGGCGGTGGTCGATTCACCCCGGGCAGCTTTAAGCTGATCAAGCCCCCGGGCAACAACGCTTCTTTTTGAGCTGTAAGCCATGGCCGTTTCCTCGGTAATCAAGCCGTTTTCGTACAACTTGAGGATATGCTGATCAAACGTCATCATGCCAACTTGGTTACCATCGGCAATAATATCATAGAAGGTTTTTTCGTCACTTTCCCCGTTAATAATAAGCTCTTTCAAACGCAAGTTGGTACAGAAAACTTCGAGGGCGGCAACCCGGCCACCGCCAACCTTCGGCAACAGCCTCTGGCAAACAATCCACTTGAGCGTATCTGCCAATCGATTCCGCACTTGGGCCTGATCTTCAAGGTCAAACATGCCGACAATACGATTTATGGTCTGCCCCGCGTCGACGGTATGGAGGGTGCTCATAACCACATGCCCAGTTTCCGCCGCAGTCATGCCGATCTCCAAGGTTTCCAGATCCCGCATCTCACCGACCAGAATAATTTTGGGGGCCTGACGAAGGGCAGCGCGAAGGCCGTTCGAAAATGTATCAAAATCAGCGCCCAATTCCCGCTGGTTGAAGGTAGCCATCTTGTGCTCATGGGCATACTCTATAGGGTCCTCCAGAGTGACCACATGGACGGGTTTTTTCTTATTGGCCTCATCAAGAATTGCCGCCAGGGTCGTCGATTTACCGGTGCCGGTAGCGCCAGTCACCAAAACCAAGCCATTCTTTTCCTTATAGATTCTGTGCAGAACCTCGGGCAAGGCCAGATCGTCAATGGTTGGAATCATGGTCTCAAGCTTTCTGAGCACAGTCGAGAGATTGCGTTTCCCTGAAAAGATATTGACCCGGAATCGGACCTCCTGCCCCAAACGGTATGAAAGATCGCACGACCCGTATTTCACCAAAGCGTCCAACAGTCGCTGGTCGTTATTAATTAGGTTCAGAGCAACCACCTCAGCCTGAAACGGAGTCAGAGTGTGAACCGGCGGGGTAACTGCAACCGGCTGCATCTCACCGGCAGACTCCACCTGCAATGGTTTACCCGGCGTGATGTTGAGGTCGGAAACATGATCGTATGAACTAAGCATGGTTCTGATCCAGTAATCGATATCTGGTTGTTTCATTTTCGGACCCTTTCTCCTGGTTGCAATTGTACTCTCCATACTGCCAACGGAAACATTACAAAATAGGACGACAGATTGACAACTATTTCTTTGCAACCAGGAAATAAAGTTTGCCGGGATGTTTCATCAGTCCGGCCGTTGCCCTGGCCTGTTTCCCAGCCCCCAGAAAGAGATCAACGCGGCGCTCCCCCTTAATTGCGGAACCACTATCCTGATTGACGACAAATCTGCGTAAAGGCGCCCAACCGATAATGTCGTTCGCTTCATTGAAGATCGGTTTTCTGGTCTGCAGAAAACCAAGGGCGCCCGACGGGAAACAGCTATGGTCAAGAGCAACCGAGCGCCCGGCGGTCAAGGGGGCTCCCAAACTGCCGAGGGGCCCGGGAGCTTCATTATCTCCCCACCTGAAAAAGATGAATGATTGATTGTACTGCAGGATATCCTTTCTTTCTTCGGGATGGGATTTGAGATAACTGACGATGGCGGGCAAACTGACCTCCGTCAACTCCATCTTGCCCCGTTCAACCAGCAACTTGCCAATACTTCGGTAAGGCAAGCCATTCTTGGCGGCGAATTGGATCCTGCGGATCTTACCATCACGCAACCGAATCCGGCCCGACCCCTGGACATGAAGAATAAAGGCCTCAACCGGATCATCCAGAAAGACCACCTCCCGTCCGCTCAATACCTCCTCGTTTTCTATCTGGGCCCGGGTCCAATAAGGCAAAAACTGCCCGTCCTGCCGCCGCCCGATACGATCATCAAGTTCAAGGAGATCATCCGGTTTTCCGTAGAGGGGATAGATAAACGGCGCTTCCTTACGGAGACTTCCTTCGAGCAAAGGTTCAAAATAGCCGGTCACCAGAACCTTGCCGTCTCCTTCCGGGCTGCTCGCCGCGCATATATCAAACCGCTCCTTAAACTGCCTCTCAAACTGACCGGCCTGAAACTTTTGCCCGGCGAACGTCAGAAAATCAGTCAAACTATCAGCAAGTTCTCTGGCTCCATACTCTCGATCACAAAAGCGATAAACCCGGGCAGCCGGCTGATGTTGCAGAAACCGGAGACTGGCGCCAATCGCCTCTGCCAGACCGGCTCCACCCAGATCATCCCGACTGATCTCAAGGTTACCACCATCACCGGTTACACAACAGTCGGAGGCAGCACAGACGGAGCCGGGAACGGCGAAGAACAGCCAAACAATAAGAGGGATCAGGCCTTTTATTTTCAAGATATTACTCCCCGGAAAAACCAACATAATCATAGGGCCAAACGACGAGGATGCGTAAAGAACATAAGCATGGTTGCCTGACCTCATAGCCAACAAAACCCCGTGGGCAAACACCCCGTAGCCTGCTGTCTAATTTAATTGAAAAACAATTCACCGTCTACTAAAGCTTAACGGACCACTTTGCCGGGAGCTCCATCCTTAAAAAGATGTGCTACCATCCATAAAAAAGCCAAAAATATGCCCAAACTGCAAATAACAATGGAGCTCAACCTGAATTTCAGGTTCTATGAAGATCATAGGATTCGCCTTGGCTATTAGTAAAATACTTCATAGCGCAAAACGGTCAATCAATCCTAAGTTAATAACAACCGCGAAAAAGTCAGTGAATTTATTATTACTGCATACGCAAAAACTTGGGTGTGGCTAGAGAAGACAACCGGCCTCCGGATACAGGATGCCCCTCCGCCGCAATAACTGCAAAAAAACAACCGGCAACCAGAGACGACTATGGCAAAAAAACTCAGAGAAAAAATTGACCGTTTATTACGGGATGGCAAGAGGAAGGAGCGGATATGGCAAAGTCTGCAGGGCTCGGAGAACCATGAAGAACTTGTTTTTCAACTGAATGACCTGCCCACCTTAAAAAATCGGCAAACTTTTTTACTGCTGAATATGCCCTTGGCCGCAATACTGGTGATCATGACCGGGATTAAGTTGTTTGCGGCGATCTCTATCGGCCAGGCCAACATGTACTTCTTCCTGTCACTGGTTGTACCGATTATCAACATCTACGTTTTAAAGAAGATCCTCCGTTTTCAACGCACCGGCTATCAATATCTATTTGTCCTTTCATTTCTCTCAGTGTTTCAACCGGAGAACCACAGATTTCTCGAAGTATCACTGCTGGGGGTGATGTTGTTCTTATCAGGCTTTCTCTATCTGCGGATGTTCCCTAAAAAAGAACTTATCAAGCTGCCCCAAAAGGCCAAAAATGACTAACGCTGACCCTAACGCCGTTCCGGCCAATGTGGCCCTTGATTTCCTGGCCGGCATTCTGCCTTTTAAGGACCTTGACCGGGCAGATCTGCTCAAGCTCTCCAGAAAATGTACCATCGATTTTTTCCCGAAGGGGACTTTGATTTTCCGTCAGGGTGAAAGCGAGGTGTCACACTTTTACGTGATTCAACAGGGAGGGGTTAAAACCTACCGAAGCGCCGCTGACAACGAAATTTCCCTCAAGGATTATCGGGGCAAGGGAGAATACTTCGGTGCCCTGCCGATCATTCAAGAAACCAAGGCCAACCTGAACGTTGAAGCCATTGATGATACGTTCTGTTTCCTCTTTGAGAAACAGGCATTTTTAAACCTGCTCGAATCGAACCCCGCTGTTTCCCAATACTACCTTCGCACCATGTCAGCGAAAATGGCAGGGATGGTCTACTCCCAGGTGCGCCAGCAGAAGATGATGCCGAGAACAGAGGGCGCCCTCTACCTCTTCAGCGCCCAGGTTGGCGATATCGCCAAGGGCAAACTCTTTCAGGCGTCAAGCAACGCCACGGTGCAGGAGGCGGCGGCCATTATGTCCAAAGAGACAATCGGTTCACTCCTGCTAACCGATAGCGACAATGAGATTATCGGGATCGTCACCGACAAGGACATCCGCAGTAAGGTGGTGGCCAAGGGCGTCGATCTCAATATCAAGGTTGCAGAGATCATGGCCTCACCGGTTCAGACGATTTCAAGTCAGGCTGTCTGTTTCGATGCCCTGCTTAAGATGATTAAAAACCGAATCCACCATCTGGCCGTTGAGCAAAACGGCCAGATAATCCGAATGATCACGACCCACGACATCATGGTCACCCAGGGCACCTCCCCTCTCTACCTGTTCCGCGAGATTCTGGCCCAGCGCAATATTGAAGGCCTATACCCCCTGGCCCAAAAGATCCCCCAGGTCGTGCGCTCCCTGATCGAAGAGGGGGCCAAGGCCAACAATATTACCAGAATGATCGCGGTTTTAAATGACCACGTTCTGGATCGTCTCCTCTCGCTACAACTTGAAAAATTCGGTGCAGCCCCATTGCCATGGGTCTGGCTGCTGATGGGGAGCGAAGGGCGTCGCGAACAGACCTTTAAGACCGACCAGGACAATGCCATAATCTATGCCGACACCGACGACGCGGCCCTGAAAGAGCAGGCAGAGGTATATTTCAAGGAGTTTGCCGCCAGTACCATCCAGCATCTGGTCAAATGCGGCTACCCTCTTTGCCCGGGTGAAATCATGGCCAGCAACCCCAAATGGCGCCAGCCCCTGTCGGTATGGAAGGGTTATTTCCAAAAATGGTGCCGCACCCCTACCCCGGAAAGCGTCCTGAACTCTCTGATCTTTTTCGACTTAAAGACCGGTTTCGGCTCCTCAGGCCTGGCAGAGGAGTTAAGGTCCGAGATAACCGCCACAGCCAAAAAATCCGACCTATTTCTCCTGTGGCTGGCTAAAAGCTGTCTGGCCTCACGACCGCCGCTGACTTTCTTTAAAAATTTCATTGTCGAAAAAGACGGCGAACATAAAAACACCTTCGACCTGAAAACCAAAGGTCTGGTCTTCATTGTCGATTTTGCCAGATTAATGTCCCTTAAACATGGCATCAGCGAAACCAACACCCTGGCCCGCCTCAACCTGCTGCGGGAAAACCAGTATCTGCCATATGATCTCTGCAACGAGATCATCGAGGCTTACGAGTTTCTGATGCATCTGCGACTTATTCACCAGCTGCAAATGCTGGAGACTGAGCAGGACCCGGATAACCACATCAACCCCAAAGACCTCTCCGACCTTGAACGTCAGACCCTGAAAGAGGCCTTTCTGGTGATCGGTCGGTTGCAAGAATTCCTCCATAAGGATTTTCATTTGACCGACCAATGATAAATAATCGGGGAAATTTTAAAAAGGTGAGCAACGTTTATCTCTTCATTGATTAAAACAAAGCAGCTTATCCATTAGCCCGTCAACTCCTAAGGATCAGTATGGGTATTGCCAACCTGTTCGATTTTTTCAAGAAAGATACTGCGGAGGTCCACCCCTTGATCTCCCGCCACAAGCAGGCCTTCCGGAATTTCGAAAGGAACCTGCCCCTGCACGAATACGAGATGGTAGTTTTCGATACAGAACTAACCGGCCTTAATGTAAAGAAAGATGAAATAGTCGCCATCGGCGCGGTCAAAATCCGCAATCTCCAGATTCAATGTAGTGAAACTTTTTACGCCCTGGTCAAGCCAGAGGAGCAGTCCCATACCCCGAGTACCCTGGTCCATCGAATTACCCCCCAGGAATTAAATAGCGCCGAAAAACTCGAAGATATACTGCCCAAATTTTTGGAATTCTGCGGCGGCGCTGTTCAGATCGGCCACTACCTCCGCCTTGATCTCGAATTCTTCAACGCTGCCTCAAAAAGATTACTCGGCGACGTGGTAACAACCCCGTACCTTGACACCATGCGCTTGGCCATGGCCTATAATGAAACAAAACACGGCCATTACTACGACCACAGCAATATCCATGGATCCTACACCCTGGACGCCCTGAGCAAAGAATTCGGCCTGCCGATTTTTACTGCCCACAACGCCCTCCAGGACTCCCTCCAGACCGCTTACCTTTTTTTGTTCCTGGTCAAGAAAATGAGAGATTACGGCTTCAGGACCATGTACGACTACCTGATGGCGGGCCGAAAATGGAAGATAATCCTTTAGTCAAAAAAAACTCCTTCGGGCAGATCTTCGGGTCATCAAAAAAAATATAAGGCGCTACACCAGGCCGATTTATCTGAACCTTGATTAAATAATTTGGAAACACAAAAACTGTAAAGCAGGCTTGACAAAATAAATAGGAGGAAGATAATATGGATATACAATTGTGTATCCAAAAGGTGTGCTTATGATCAAATCTTCCGCTCTTCGAATCAGAATAGAACCATCCCTTCACAAAGAATTTATTGAAACTTGTAAAATGCAGGATCTTAAAGCTTCTCAAGTATTAAGAGAATTCATGAAGCATTACGTTGAAAGGAATGCTGGTGGAAAGCAAACTCAACTCTTTCCAAGAGGGGAAGTCTGATGGATTCTAAACGATTCTCTTTTTACGAATTCTTTGCCGGGGGGGGTATGGTCCGCGCTGGATTGGGAGACATGTGGCAGTGTTTGCTTGCTAACGATTTTGACCAGAAAAAAAGCGCAACTTATAAAATAAATTGGGGTGAAGAAGGGTTAAAGACAGCGGACGTGCGTACCCTTGGAGTTGATGACTTGCCAGAGCAAGCTGATCTGGCTTGGGCTTCGTTCCCGTGTCAAGACTTGTCGCTAGCTGGAGGAGGAGCAGGATTGAAGGGAGAACGATCTGGCACTTTTTGGCCTTTTTGGGAACTAATTAAAAATTTGAATAATAAAGACAGAGCTCCTTCCATTGTCGTTCTTGAAAATGTTTGTGGCGCATTAACTTCACATGGAGGAAGAGACTTTGCGGCGATTTGTACCGCTTTGAGTTGTGAAGAGTATCGATTCGGCCCTATGGTTATTGATGCAGCTTTGTTTGTACCACATTCTCGTCCTCGTCTTTTTATAGTAGCTGTACGCAAAGGATTGGAAATTCCTGATGAGTTGCTCAGTGATAAGCCAATTTCAATTTGGCATACTAAGGCTCTGAGAAATGCTTACAAAAAATTGGGGGCAGGTGTAAAGGGAGATTGGTTGAAACTACCTAAGCCAATCCAACGCAGCATGGGTCTAATCGATATTATCGAGGAAGAGCCTGATAGTGTTGTATGGCATTCCCCAAAAGAAACCGATAAGCTTCTGGCAATGATGAGCGATGTTAATGCCGCAAAGGTAGAGGCTGCGAAGAAAATGGGGGGCAAAATAGTAGGCGCCATCTATAAAAGAACACGCAGGGATGAGTCGGGGCGAAAAGTGCAACGGGCTGAGATTCGTTTTGACGATATTGCAGGGTGCTTGAGAACACCTGCTGGTGGCTCCAGTCGCCAGTTCATAATGATGATAGAAGGAGATAGAGTCCGTTCAAGGTTAATTTCCAGTCGAGAAACGGCTAGGTTAATGGGATTGCCGGAAGAGTATGTGTTGCCAAAAAAATATAACGAGGCATATCACCTTACCGGAGATGGAGTTGCAGTTCCTGTTGTTCGATATCTAGCCCAGCATCTTTTCGAACCTATCTTGAACCAGCAGGAACAGATTTCTTCAAAGGTAGCGGCATGAGCGTAATTCCCTGCAAGCAGAACAAAGAGCTTCGTAAGCAAATCCAAGAATTTGCTGAGGTTTTAAAAACAGAGGCTTATAAGTTAGGAACACATGGTCTTGATGAGGATGAATTCTACAATAGTGGTTTGTTTCGTGGCGCAATAGAGCGAATAAGGGGGCAATTCTCCGCAACAATGCGAGAGAAAAGAGAGTTTGTCAAACATATCTTGAACCATATGCAGGACAATGGATTCATTGGAGAGTGGGAATCTGCCGGAGAAGCAAACCGTCATGATTACTCTGTAATTCTTAAATCCGGGAAAACAGCTATTATCGAATTAAAGGGATGTCTTGATGGAAATAACACAAATATTTTTGAACGTCCTGATCACGCCAATGAATTTGTAATTTGGAGCGTATGCACTAATCCTGGGGCAGATCCTCGTCGTAACGCTTGGTCTGGTATTCATACTCGTTTAAGCGCCGAAATTATTTATCGAAAAGAGAAAGTGGACGGAGCGATTTTGTGGGATATGGTATGCGGCACAATTGGTAGACCATGTCCTAAAATAAAAAATAAGGAGGAAAGACTAAGCAAAGTTGGGCCATTTAAGCTTGCTCCTCCATGCATCTATGTATTTCCTGGAACGATTCCAAGTCCTCGTAACAACCCACATCCTCCATCCCAATCTTTAAAGGAAGTTGAGATTTTGAAAGCCTTTCATGATTGCTTCAAAGGTCAATCTGAAGAAGTCTCTTACGTTGATTTCAAAGTTGATTATCGTGGGGCAGATCTTGTCAGAACGACAAGAGTTAAGCGAGGAGGGACT
Source organism: Thermodesulfobacteriota bacterium (assembly GCA_039714535.1). Lineage (GTDB taxonomy): Bacteria > Desulfobacterota > Desulfobulbia > Desulfobulbales > JAGXFP01 > JAGXFP01. Next base: position 30,574 of record JBDLJC010000042.1, read on the forward strand.
ATTCAGCACGAATCAGGATTAACCGCAATACAAAGGGCATAATGATCAAATGCTCTGAAAAACGTAGTAAGATTATGCGGGCTGTTAAGTCAAAAGATACCAGCCCTGAAATGATTGTTCGTAAACTCATTTTTTCATTAGGTTATCGTTATAGGCTTCACTATAAGAATCTCCCTGGGAAACCAGATATTGTTTTCCCTACCAGAAAGAAGGTTGTTTTTGTACATGGCTGTTTTTGGCATAGCCATACGTGCAAAAGAGGAGATCGAATCCCGAAAGTAAACCGCGATTATTGGATTAGGAAAATTCAGTCGAACGCCATAAGGGACAAAAAGAATGTTAAAAGCTTAGAAGAAAATGGGTGGAAAGTTATGGTGATTTGGGAGTGTGAGATCAAAGAAATTGAAAACATCAAAAACAAACTAATTACATTCTTAGATGAATGATAATTCAAAGGCAGCGCCTCACTTCACCCGCCAATCGCTCTGCTCCTCAGTAGGGCCTGTTAATTTAAAAACTGAGTTGTTGGCCCAGTTCCTTTTGCACACTATATCCAATTGATTTGTACCCACTTAACCTTTTTTCATACATTCTGGTTAACATCGGTATGCCGGAATCTACATAATCGAAAATCTGTACTTCTTTTTTCCCGTCGTATATGCGGTGGAGCCGACCGGCATACTGTTGCAAGGTCCCTCGCCATGATATTGGCAGGGCAAGAAAAAGAGTGTCCAGGCGAGCATCATCAAATCCCTCACCAATGTAACGGCCTGTGGCAACAATAACGCGCTCTTTGTTGTCGCCAATGTCGTCAAGGCTTTTGGCGACTGCGACCCTCTGTTT
>JBDLJC010000043.1:0-31268 GCA_039714535.1 Thermodesulfobacteriota bacterium
AAAGGTTAAACAATCGACCTCGTAAATGTCTCAACTATCGGACTCCATGTGAAATATTCTGGCAAGAGGCACGTGGTGCACTTGCAATTTGAATTCACCCATGGAAGCCGCAAAGATGGCAGGCGAACTTTCTCATAAACGATCATCAATTGGCTTTTCAGCAAAGTTTTAAGCAACCTCGTGCAAAATGATAAAAGGAGGAAAAGAAATGGTTACAATAGGTAAGCAACTTTTGGTCAAATTGGCTTTGGTTCTTGGTACGTTTTTTTTATTTCTACCTGTTTCGTCGCAAGCTGACGAAACTAATATGTCATCAAATATGATCAAGATTACAGGCCAGGAAGATTATATATATATCTGGACCCTTGGCGCTGAAGGTGTGGGTGATGAGCAAGATAAAATGGTAACAGTCGCAGTAAATCCTAAATCCCCAAAATATGGCCAGGTGATAAACTCCATCTCCGTCGGAGGCCGCAATGAGGCACATCACGCCGGCTTTACCCAAGACCGGCATTATCTCTGGGCCGCCGGGCTTGATACAAGCAAAATTTTTATTTTTGACATACACACGGACCCTGCGAAACCAAGTTTGACAAAAACCATTGATGATTTTGTTTCGAAAAGCGGTGGAGTGGTGGGTCCTCATACGGTAATGCCTCTGGGTGACCGGATGCTCATCACCGGTCTCTCAAACAATCGTGATCACGGAGGCCGTTCCGCTCTTGTCGAATACACCGACGATGGAGAATATGTGACAACCAAATGGATGCCGACGGATGACAACCTCCAGGGAGCCCGAAAAACAGGAAAATATGCTGATGGGTATAGTTATGACATTCGTTTCCTACCGCGGCTTGATTCCATGATAACCTCATCTTTTACCGGTTGGTCAAATTACATGATGGATTTCGGCAAGATGCTGAAAGACGAAGAAGCAATGAAAAGATTCGGCAATACGGTTATTGCCTGGCGTTTGAGTGACAGGAAACCTTTGAAGATTTTTGACGTTCCCGGCGCACCGCTCGAAATCCGCTGCGCACTTCAGCCTGAACATGATTATTGTTTTACGACCACAGCGCTTGCCTCGAAGATATGGCTAATCCATCGCACCAAGGAGGGCGAATGGGAAGCTGCTGAAGTTGCGGATATTGCCGATCCGTCTCAAGTTCCTCTGCCGGTGGCCTTTTCCATTTCATCCGATGACAAATTGATCTGGGTAGACACCTTTATGGATGGCAAAGTCCGGGCATTTGATATTACAGATCCCTTCAAACCCGTTCAGGTTTATGAAAAGAAGATAGGTTCACAGGTAAACATGGTCTCTTCCAGTTGGGACGGCAAACGTCTATATTTTACCAGCTCACTTCTGTCCAGATGGGACAAAAAGGGCAAAGATAACGAGCAGTTCCTGAAGGGTTATGGATGGAACGGCAAAGAGCTCGAAGAAAAGTTTGCTATTGATTTTACAAAGTTGAAACTGGGCCGTCCCCATTTGATGAAGTTTGGTGCCCATGCTTTATATGAAAAATAATAGCGCTGATATGCAAAAAATATAACAAAGTGATTACTCCGGCTCGTGTCATTATCTTCGTTTTGATCCCATTCCTTGTCTCCGGACTACATGTCAGGGTGTATGGAGCAGGAATTGAGTTCGGGCCGGGTGATGTGAAGGAAGGTTACAAATCGTCTGAGTATGAAACGCGATCCTTCAGCCTCATAAAACGCACGGGGAAACCGGCGGATTTGCAAGCGGTCCTGAAATCACCTCCTCTTGGGCTGCCGCCGGTTTCCATCCCAAAAGACAACCCTATTACCTTCGAGAAAATTCAGCTTGGACGCAAGTTGTTTTTTGACAGGCGGCTTTCCCTCAACGGCACTATGTCCTGCGCTATGTGTCATATTCCGGAGCAGGGCTTCACCAACAATGAACTCGCGACAGCAGTGGGAATCGAAGGCCGGACTGTACGGCGAAATGCACCGACTCTTTATAACGTCGCATATTTCGCTAATATTTTTCATGATGGCCGGGAAAAACGCCTTGAATATCAAGTCTGGCTGCCGATGCTGGCTGTAAATGAGATGGCAAATCCGAGTATCGGATGGGTTGTTGAAATAATCCAGCAGCTTTCCGATTATGAAGGACTGTTCGAAGCTGCTTTCAATGGGCGAGGTCCTGGAGTAGAGACAATAGGCATGGCTATCGCCAGTTATGAGCGTACCCTTATCTCAGGAAATTCAACTTTCGATCGCTGGTATTATGGCGGGGAAGAAAAAGCACTGGACGAATCAGCAAAGAGAGGGTTCCGGCTCTTTACAGGAAAAGGTCAATGCTCCCTGTGTCATAGGGTTAATGATAATTATTCCCTGTTTACCGATGATGATTTTCACAATACTGGCATTGGCTGGTATGAATCAGTTGGGGAGGAACCAGCTAGCTATCCAGTTCAGCTGTCGCCCGGGGTAGTGGTCCAAATGCCCGCTAAGGTGATTGAGAGTGTAGAGGAACCAAAGCCAGGCGACATCGGTCGTTATGAAGTAACGCTTGATCCCGCCGATCGTTGGAGTTACAAAACTCCTTCCTTGCGTAATGTAGAACTAACAGCACCCTATATGCATAACGGTAAGCTCAACACCCTTAGGGAGGTAGTCGATTTTTATGCTAAGGGGGGTGTCGCAAATCCTTATCTTGATCCACTCATAACCCCGAAAGGATTCACTAACAGGGAGAAGGTAGACCTTGTATCTTTTTTGAAATCGATCACCGGTGACAATATCAGAATTTTGGTAAGGGATGCTTTTGCATCTCCAATAGGTGACCACAACTGATTCAGAAAGAAGAAAAGGGGGAAATTATGCGGAGTATAATTTCAATTATTCTGGTTCTTTTAGGGAGTGTTCAATAATCTGAGTCAGCAGTTCCTATGATATTGAATATTATCAAATAGTTAATTGCTCATCCAGTCTTCCTTTTTAGAAACTGGCGATGCACCGCTTCGATAGTATTGATTGTATAATTAATCCGGCGAATATCTTCCGGCTACTCGTGGGGAGAAGGACGTTGTCGCTTTATTAGCTCATTATCTATTTCTGATAGAAACCAGGAATCAGAACAACCAATTTTCTCGCCATTCTTCTGAATTCTGTATTTGTCCATATATCGGGCCGGGCTGTTGAGCCGCGAGACTCGCAGGTGGTGTCGGGTGCTTGTACCCGTTAGCCACTGAGAATCGTAGTCGGCTCTAACGCCATTGATAGGTGGAGCGCGCAGCGCGGAATCTGTCAATGGCGTTACCTGAACAGCCCGGCCCGATAGGATGGAGCGCGTAGCGGTCCATCCTATCATATCAATATCTGTCGAGATATGGTTATCTGAACTTCGGTTACTCCCATTCGATAGTACCGGGCGGTTTGCCGGTAATGTCGTAGACCACCCGTGACACTCCGCGCACTTCATTGCAGATCCGCCGGGTCACATGATCGAGAAAATCATACGGCAGATGGGCCCAGCGGGCGGTCATAAAATCAACCGTCTCCACGGCCCGCAAGGCCACGACATGGTCATACTGCCGGTTATCGCCGACAACCCCCACCGCCTTGACCGGCAGAAAGACCGTAAAGGCCTGGGAGGTTTTGCGGTAAAGATCGTGCTTGAAAAGTTCCTCTATGAAGATATTATCCGCCAGACGCAGGGTATCGGCAAAGTCCTTCTTAACCTCGCCCAGGATCCGCACCCCGAGGCCAGGGCCGGGAAACGGATGCCGCTGGACCATCTCAGCAGGCAGCCCCAGCTCCAGACCGATCGTGCGCACCTCGTCCTTAAACAGTTCCCGCAGCGGCTCAACCAGACCCAGCTTCATATAATCAGGCAGACCGCCGACATTATGGTGGGACTTGATCACCTTGGCTTTACCGGTCTTGGCCCCGGCTGATTCGATCACGTCGGGATAGATTGTGCCCTGGGCAAGCCACTTGACATTGGTGAGCTTCTCGGATTCCTCCTCAAAGACATCGATAAAGGTATTGCCGATGATTTTGCGCTTCTGCTCCGGATCGGTAACGCCCGCCAGTTTATCCAGGAAACGACTCTCGGCGTCAACCCGTATAACCTTCACGCCCATATGCTTGGCGAAGGTGGTCATTACCTCATCGCCTTCATTAAGGCGCAGCAGGCCGTTATCGACAAAAACACAGGTGAGTTTTGCGCCGATTGCCCGGTGCAACAGAGCCGCCACCACCGAAGAGTCAACCCCGCCGGACAGGCCAAGGAGCACCTCGTCATCACCGACCTGGGCCCTAATCTGGCTGATGGCGTTTTCGATAATATTGTCCGGTGTCCAGAGGCGACCGCAGCCACAGATCTGGTGAACAAAACGTTCGATTATGCGTTGGCCCTGATTGGTATGGGTCACCTCCGGATGAAACTGGAGGCCGTAGAAATTGCGACTCTCATCAGCCATTCCGGCCAAGGGCGCGTTGTCGGTTTCACAGATGGCGTCAAAGCCGGCCGGCAATTTATTGACCCGATCACCATGGCTCATCCAGACATCAAGCAGGCCGTAACCCTCCGGGCTGGTATGGTCCTCAATATCCTTGAGTAATTTGGAGTGATGGCGGGCCCGGATCTGGGCGTAGCCATATTCACGATGGGCGGCTGATTCGACCTCGCCACCGAGCTGGGCGGCCATGGTCTGCATCCCGTAACAGATGCCCAGGACCGGCACCCCGAGTTCATAGACAATCTCGGCAGCCCGGGGTGTTTCCTCCTCATGGACCGATTGCGGACCTCCGGAAAGAATAATGCCGCTGGGGGCAAAATCACGGATATTTTCCGCCTCCAGGTCCCAGGGATACAGCTCGCAATAGACCCCAGCCTCCCGGACTCGGCGGGCAATGAGCTGGGTATACTGGGAGCCAAAATCCAAGATGAGTATTCTTTCACTATGGATATCCATTACTTTTTCCTTCATAAATTTTTGCTTAACTCTCCGCTAAACTAACACTACGAAAATGCACTACGCCCTCAGGAGATAAGCGAAGACTTCGAGTGCCCTTGGAGTGTGCGATACTCAGTAGATCGGAGTTTCCTCTTAGCTGCGACGTCATCAAGCACCTAGCCTAAGCGATAATTAGGCGCTTCCTTGGTGATGATAACATCGTGGACATGGCTCTCTTTGAGACCCGCCGGCGTTATTTTAACAAAGCGGGCCTTCTTGCGCAGCTCTTCAATGTTGGCCGCCCCCACATAACCCATACCGGAGCGCAGGCCGCCGATCAACTGATAGAGCATGTCCGATAATGGACCACAGGAAGGGACCTTGCCTTCAATCCCCTCCGGGACAAATTTTGAAGAACTGTCGACATTGTCTTGGAAATAACGGTCACTACTGCCCTTTTTCATGGCGCCCAGGGAGCCCATGCCGCGATAGCCCTTATAGGTCCGGCCCTGGTAAAGGAAGGTCTCACCGGGGGTTTCATCGGTGCCGGCGAAAAGGGAGCCGATCATGACCACGTTGGCGCCGATGCCGATGGCCTTGGTCAAATCCCCGGAAAACTTGATGCCGCCATCGGCGATTACTGGGATACCATGTTTTTCAGCAACCTGGGAGCAATCATGCACAGCGGTCATCTGCGGAACCCCCACTCCGGCGACAATCCTGGTGGTGCAGATAGAGCCGGGACCAACGCCGATCTTGATACAGTCAGCTCCGGCCTTGATCAGATCCTCCGCTGCTTCGCCGGTAGCAATATTACCAGCGATAACCGGCAGGTTCGGGAAGGCGCCTTTGATCTCCTTAAGGGTGTTCATAACGTTACGGGAGTGGCCGTGGGCCGAATCAAGGCCGACGATATCGACTCCGGCCTTGATCAGCAACTCCACCTGTTCCAGATAATTGCCACCAATACCGATGGCTGCGCCGACCAGCAACCGACCCCGATCATCTTTGGCCGCATTGGGATATTTTTTGATCTTCTCAAGGTCCTTAATCGTAATCAGTCCCTTGAGAGAGCCGCTATCATCAACGACCAGCAGCTTTTCGATCCGATGTTCATGAAGCAGGGCTTTGGACTGTTCCATGGTGATGCCTGGTTTGGCGGTGACCAGATTTTTACTGGTCATGGCCTCGTCAACCTTAAGGTCAAGATCGGAGACAAAACGCAAATCCCGATTGGTGATGATTCCGGCCAGTTTGCCGTTCCTGAGAACGGGTACGCCTGAGATTCGGTAGCTGCGCATGATCTGCTTGACGTCACCGACGGTCTGACCGGTTTCGACGGTTATCGGATCAATAATCATGCCCGATTCAGACTTTTTAACCTTCTCAACCTCTTTGGCCTGTTCATCGATGGTCATGTTCTTATGGATTATACCAATCCCGCCTTCCCGGGCCATGGTAATAGCAGTCCGATAACCGGTCACGGTGTCCATCGCCGCACTTATCAAGGGGATGTTAAGGGTGATTTCTTTGGTTAGCCGAGTTGCCAGATCAACACTGGAAGGCAGGACTTCCGACTTGGCCGGGGCCAGCAGGACGTCATCAAAGGTGTAGGCTGGTCTGATCTTGTCTAGGTTCATCAAATTTTCTCCGCTCTTATTTAACGGGTCCGGCGGTGGCTCACCGGCACGTCAGAAATTACCTTGGGTTCCCGGGATTACAAAGAAAGTAGCGAGCCCTGTTCCAGACAGCTCAACATTATTCCTTCTAATAATCCAGAGTCGCTGATTATCATACCGTCAACTTCAATTGTTGCAAGAATCTCTTGATATATTTCAAGCCCTGCCAGGAGAATATTCCCGCGCCCCTTTTCAAGTCCAGGCAGAAAATTCCTGGCCGCAGCCGACATCTTCGTTAAATCAGCCGAAATTTTTCCGATACCCTCGACCGTAAGTCTACGGCCATGTACTTTGTGCTCATCATAATGGTCAAGGGCCTGATCAAGTACCGCCAGGGACGTCGCCGTGCCGCCAAGCCCGATAACCGTTATTTTTTCAGTTGCCAACGAATGTTTCTTTATAAACTCCTGGAGCCTGGTGCTGAAAACAGCAACTGCCGGTTGCAGGCCGCCAGTACTGGCAAGTTCCGTAAAAAAAGCCGCACCTGCCGGCAAACTTACGGACAGAGGCGGAGCAGAAGGGGCGCTGATATAAATCAGTTCCGTGCTGCCGCCACCGACATCGATGAGCAACAATGGCCATGCCATAGCGGTGCCAGCCATAGCGGTGAGCGCCCCCCGGCAACTCAAAAGGGCTTCTTCGCGGCCACTTATGACTTCGATCTCCGCGCCGATGGCTTCCGCGGCCAGATCAAGGAAGGCTTTGGCGTTGACTGCTTTGCGTAAGGCCTCGGTTCCGCAACAACGGCAGCAATCGACATTATAACGCTTCAGATCCGCCTTAAACTCGGCGAGAACGGCAAGGGCACCAGTTATAGTACCTGGGGCCAAGCCATTTGCCGCAGCCAGGTCACAGCCCAATCTTACCGGGCCATTTCTCTTGAGCAGCACGGCGGGAACATCACCTTGAACTCTGGCAATAAGCAGCCGAAAGGTGTTGCTGCCCAAATCAATTGCCGCAACTGTCATCTTGTTATTTGCCGTTGCTTCTTCCATGGGGCGGAGGTATAATTGTGCAAATATTTCAACCGGTTATAATTTTCACCGCCAGCGCAACGTCTGTAATGCCGGAAACCGGATAAAATCTCTTTATTTTTGCTGAGATAAATGAATTAAGCGCCATGCCTATTATTTCAATACATCAAGATAATCCCCAACCGCGTCTGATAAGCCAGGCGGTCAAATATCTGCGTCAGGGAGGTGTTATATGCTACCCTACCGACACTGTTTACGGCATTGGTTGCGATATCTTTAATCAGAAAGCGGTTAAGAGAATATATCGGATCAAAAAAAGGCCGGAGGGTAAGCCATTCAGCTTCATGTGTGGTGACCTTAAAGATCTCAGCAAATATTGTCTGGTTTCCAATACTGCCTACCGGCTGATGAAAAAGAACCTGCCCGGCGCTTACACCTTTATCCTCCCGACTTTAAAGCTTGTCCCTAAAATTATGACTTCCAAACAAAGAACGGTTGGAATCAGGGTTCCGGATAATACCATCTGCCGGGCCCTTATCGAAGAACTGGGTAATCCAATTTTGACTACCAGTGCGGTGGTGGGAGATAATGAAGAACCAATGACTGAGGCCTTCGAAATAGAAGACCGACTCGGCAACCAGTTGGATGCGCTTATTGATGGAGGACCGGTTTACCCGGCCCCTTCAAGCATTGTGTCCCTGCTGAACGATGATATTGAGATATTACGATACGGTAAAGGTGATGTCAGCCAGTTCGAATAAGCCCCGCGAGCCTACACCCACGAAACCCCGCCCCTAACAGGTTATTTTTTCCCCGCCAAAGGCTCCTTCAATGATTTACTCATAGTGAAGTGCAACGTTTTGCGTTCGGGGATGTTCATAAGTTCACCGGTCTTGGGGTTCTTGGTACTTCTGGCCTTGCGCTTGCGCACGCTAAAGCTGCCGAACCCCCGGATCTCTACGCGACGCTCTTCAATCAAAGCTTCTACAATCGACTCAAGCAAAATATCTACGGCCTGGCCTATATCTTTCTTGAGATAACCATCCATCCTGGCAGTGACCTCATCAATCAGTTCTTTTTTAAGCATCGATCATTTTCCCTTTATATGTATGCTCTTCCCATCCCGACCTGGTTACTCCGATCACTGAGCGATACTCCACTCATAAGATAATACCGGCGGGGAAAAAGCAGCGCCCTCAAATATTGCGTTGCCACCCTCGCCAACCAATAATCTAAGTAACGAAAAGTTTTTCTCAGCAGGATAAATCAGGTCCGGCAGCGTCTCTTTTAAACCGCCAAGTTGCGCGGCCAGCATTACAGCGTCATTAAAATTACCAAATTGGTCGATAAGACCAGCCGTTAAAGCCTGTTCGCCGGAGTAAATCCGACCATCAGCCAGTTTTCGCACCTTTTCTACGGGCAGAGTGCGGCTCGCGCTTACAGCCTGGACAAACTGCTCCTGGACATTATCAATGATGCCCTGGACCAGTTGCCGCTCTTGCGGTGTCATGGTTCGGTTGGTAGCGCCGATGTCTTTCATCGCGCCGCTTTTAACGACTTCTGATTTATAACCGATCTTATTAAATATCTCGGAGAGATTGGCAAACTTGATGATCACCCCGATACTGCCGGTCAAGGTGCCTCGGCTGGCCATGATCTTATCGGCGCCAAGCGCTGCATAATAACCACCGGAGGCGGCGACCGAGCCCATTGAAGCAACAACTGGTTTCGTCTGCCTGGTTCGCTTCACTTCCTCAAATATTTCCTGGGAAGCGCCAACTGCCCCCCCAGGACTATCGATGCGCAGAACTATCGCCGCAATCCGGTGATCCTTACGGAAAGAGGTGAGTTCTTTGATTGCCTTTTCGGGAGAGGTTATAAGCCCCTTGAGCTCAACAACCCCGATCTTCCCAGAACCGGGGCCAAACATGCCCGGCTCCGGAAAATCAGAGACCTTGGTAAAGATAAAAGTCATTCCCAGCCATGATAGAACGAACACCCCCGCCAAAACAGCAATTGCCACCATGACGGGGTGTTCATACTGGAGCCGTCTTTTCTTTCCCGTGGTCAGGTTCAAAGCGGTTTATTCCTGCTCACCTTCCGGTGCTTCATCAACGGCCTTGGTCTCCATTTTCCCTTTCAGGAGATCGCCGATAGTTGACGGCGCTTTGCTGGCTTCCTTGGCCTGATAGTCGCTGTAATTACCTTCTTCCGGGCCGTCGGTAAGGGCCTTAATTGAAAGCCCGATCTTTCGATCCTTGGCGGAAACATTGATTATCTTGACCTCAAGGTCATCGCCGACATTGTAGAGACCTACAGGGGTAGGAACCTTCTCTTTACTGATCTCTGAAACATGAACCAAACCCTCAATGCCTTCCTCCAGCTCAACAAAGACGCCAAAATCGGTAACATTGGTGATCTTGCCCGTCACCGAGCTGCCAAAAGGATATTTCTCAACAGCGGCCAGCCACGGATCCGGCTCTAACTGTTTGATGCCGAGGGAGAACCTTTCATTCTCGCGGTCGATCTTCAGCACTACTGCCTGAATGGTCTCACCCTTGGTGTACTTCTCGGAAGGATGCTTGATCCTTTCAGTCCAGGAGAGATCGGAGACATGGATAAGGCCATCAATACCTTCCTCGATACCGATAAATACCCCGAAATCGGTAATATTTTTGATTTTGCCTTCAATGATGGAACCAACCGGATAATTCTCGGAAACAAGATCCCAGGGATTGGCCTGCAACTGCTTCATCCCGAGGGAGATCCGCTTGGCATCCGCATCGATATTGAGAACTTGAATCTCAACCTCGTCGCCAATCTCGAAAATCTTGGAAGGATGCTTGGTCTTCTTGGACCAGGACATCTCGGAGATATGGATAAGACCTTCAACACCCTTCTCCAGTTCGGCAAAAACGCCGTAGTCGGTGGTGCTGACCACGTGACCGGTGGTCTTGGAGCCAACCGGATATCTTTCCTGCACGGTTTTCCAGGGATCTTCTTTGAGCTGTTTAACACCCAGAGAAACCTTGTCGGTTTCTTTGTCGTACTTGAGGACTTTGACTTCCAGCTCTTCATTGACTTTAAACAGCTTGGAGGGATGGGAAACACGTCCCCAAGACAGATCGGTAATATGACAAAGACCGTCCATGCCACCCAGATCGATGAAAATACCATAGTCGGTAATATTGGTGATGGATCCCTTGACAATAGCGCCTTCTTCCAAGGTGCTGCGCATCTTCTCGCGCAATTCACTGCGCTCTTCCTCAAGGATGACCCGGCGGGAAATTACGACGTTATTTCTCTTGCGATTATATTTAAGTACCTTGAAATCGAAAGACTGACCGATCAAATTGTCAAGGTCCTTGACAGGACGAAGATCGATCTGAGAGTAGGGCAAAAAGGCGGGAACGCCGATATCTACGGACAGGCCTCCCTTAACCCGGTTGTCGATCCGGCCCTGAATGACACCATCTGCTTCCTGAATCTTGGCAATATCTTCCCAGACTTTAATGCCGATGGCCTTCTCACGGGAAAGTTTGATCCCACCTTCCGCTTCTCGTTTTTCAACGTATACGTCAAAGGTATCACCGGCTGCTACTTCTACTTCCTCTCCGTCCACCTTGAACTCATATAGATGGATAGAGCTTTCTGATTTGTCGCCGATGTCGATAATTGCCTGATCCTTGGTTACACCAATGACGGTACCGACTACGACTTCGCCAACAGCTGCGACCTTTACATTGCTGTCTTCAAACAGCTGGGCAAAGGATCCTGCAGGGGGTGCTTCTGTTGGGGTTGTGGGTTGTGATTTGTTGTTTACCATTAAATTAGCTCCTCGTTCCTGTTTATCGAAAGCGGTTATATACCAGAGACCACGACCAAAAACAATAATTTCTTGATAAAAAACGGCCCCCACCCAAAAAACTTTCGTTTCTGGGACAAGTCATTAAAAGGCGGTTGATTTAACAGGCTGGGAACCGAAAGGGAAGTGCGAATGCTTAGAGCGAAAGTTAAGTATTAAAGACCAGCTGATTGTGGCCCTTATTTTTGGCTTGGTAGAGAGCTTGATCGGCCCGGCGATACATGGCAGCAATGTCTGATTCCAACTCACCATTGCTGCGGACAAATTCAGCAACGCCAAGACTTAAGCCGGTGTCGTCAAAGGACTGTTCTTTGTAAAGGGCTATTATTCTTTCCCCGATCTGGCCAACCTGTTCGGGACTGATGTAGGGGGTGGTAATAGCAAATTCATCACCACCGTGCCTGAAAACCAGATCAACATCGGCTCTGGTGCTCTTTTTAAGAATATTAGCGACCTTGATCAAGAGTTTATCGCCTTCCGGATGACCGTACCTGTCGTTGTATGACTTGAAATTGTCCACATCGATTAGAGTCAGGAAGACGGAGTAGCCTTGTCGGTCAGCCCGATGGACTTCTTCCTTAATTTTATTGTCCAGGTACCGGCGGTTGAAAAGTTCGGTCAGGGGGTCGCAGTTGGAGAGAAACTCCAAGCCACGGACCATCTCTTGTTCCCGCAAAATGCGGTTTATCTTGGCTTCCAATTCATCAAAATTAAACGGCTTTGCAATAAAATCACTGGCGCCGGCCTTAATTACATCCACATAACTGAAGGTGCCGGTATAACCGGTAACAATGACAACACTGGTGCGGGGATAGTGGGTCTTAATATGCTTCAGAAGATCCAGCCCCCCGACTTCCGGCATCATCATGTCGGTGATGACAATTGAAAACGACTGCTTAGCCAGGACCTCCATAGCCTCGCGACCGTTACTGGCCTGGACACAAGCAAAGCCCAAAGATTCTACGCAGGTCCGCAGAAGATCCAGGATACCCGGGTCGTCGTCAACAACTAATATCCGGTCTGAACCGGTCCCATTATTTTGATCTGTAATAGTCATCTAATATATCCCTGTGGTCAAAAACCAATGCGGGCAAATCCTCCTGGCTAAAAAAAGCCGCTTCCAATGCATCATCTCCGCCGGTCGGGCAACCCTCAGCTGTAGCCAGAAAAACAGTCGTGATCGTGTGCAACCGAGGATCACGTTCCGGCTTGGAATATGTATGAAACTGTCCCTTAAGGGTTATCTGTAGGCCGGTTTCCTCAAAGGCCTCCCGCCGGACGGCATCCTCAAGAGTTTCCCCGTAATCAACAAACCCTCCCGGCAAGGCCCAGCCATGGGGCGGATTACGTCTTTTCACCAGAACGATCTTTCCACCTACGTCTATTATAGCATCAACGGTTGGAACAGGGTTACGAAATTCTTTCAGGTCACCACCACAATTGGGGCATTGCATATCAAAACCTTTTGTCTAATGCTTCAATCCATTACGCCCCACACATCCTTTTTATGGCCTGCCAGTTATCGACTGAGTCCAGGGCATGTTGACCAAGATTCCATGGCTGATCGTAAATAATCGGGGTAATGCCCTTTTCTCTGGCCAGCAAATTACCGGTATCCGCCCGATCATCGACAAAATGGGTCAAGCCCATCTCCCTGATATGATCAACCTTGCCATCGTGGTCTCCGGTGGCTATCAGTCTGAGCTCGGCAAAGGTCTTGTTGCTCAAGTAACAGTCCAGCCACTCAGCAACCGGTTCACCATCAGGCCGGGCGGTGATAAAGGTCAGCGGAGCATTTTCAGCCAACTCTTCAAGGACTGCTATCGCCCCAGGCATGGGCCTTAGCCTCACCCCCAAAGGATCCTGCACAAGTCTGGCAAAAATCTCATCCACGATCTCCTGATCGATGTCGAGGCACTCCTCAACCATAAAATCGGTTATCTCCAGCGGCGAGACCTTTATCGCATAATCTTCATCGGCAAGACGGATAAAGGCCTCCATGGTGTCGGCGACCACCCCGTCAAAATCAAAACCGATTCTCTCTGGCTGTATCATATTGAATGCATACCTGCATGCGCTCTGGGTTTTGACCTGTTCTCTTAACTCAACTTGGCTGCATTTTGCCTTAAACACAAGAAACCGTCAACAGTAAGCCTGTTCCAGGGTGGTAAAAACCGCCTTTTACGCTTACAGGGAGACGCTTGACAAATTCCCAGAAAAAAGGCATATTATCGGATGCTCTAAGGATTGTGGAGGGGTAATTACGCGTTGAAAATCAACAAGCGAACTCCTCTCCCTTCTAATCACACCTACGTCTATCCACTTAATATTCGGAGTTTTTTATACAATGAATCTTCCTCCTTTAAAGATCGGGCCATTTGTGGCTCCCGTTCCTCTAGTTCAGGGTGGTATGTCTATAGAAGTATCCACCTCCGCTTTGGCGATCCCCGTTGCAGATTGCGGCGGCATCGGTACTATTGGCGGTTCATCCATTCCCCTGGAAGAGTTGAAAGCAGATATCCGCAAGGCCAAAGCGGCCACCAAGGGTATTATCGCGGTAAATATCATGTTCGCCATGAAGGATTTTTACGAGTCGGTTCTGGCTTCCATTGATGCCGGGGTTGATATGATCGTCACCGGCGCCGGATTTTCCCGAGATATTTTCAAGATAGGCAAGGAAACCAACACCCCGATTGTCTCCATCGTTTCTTCACCGGCCTTTGCCAGACTTGCCGAAAAACTTGGCGCTGCCGCTATAATCGTAGAAGCCAAGGAGGCCGGTGGTCATCTCGGCACCGACCGTTCCCTGCGCGACCTTTTTCCCGAAATCAGAAAGGTTGTCACAAAAGTTCCCCTCATCGCCGCCGGTGGCATAACTGACGGCTACGAGATGGGAGAGATGATGGACAAATACGGGGCCGATGCGGTGCAGATAGCAACCCGGTTTGTCCTCACCAAAGAATGTTCGGTGGACGACAATTTCAAGAAGGTCCTGCTCGAAGCCAAGAAGGATGATATCACCTTGATGCGCTCTCCAGTCGGACTGCCCGGCCGGGCCGTAAAAACCCCTTTCGTCAAACAATTACTCGAAGATGAAAGTAAGTTGAAGTGCAAGAAATGCCCTTATAAATGCCTCAAGAAATGTGACCATGTATATTGTATCTCCGAGCGGCTCAGAGCAGCACGGGACGGAAACATTGAAGAAGGCCTGTTCTTTTCCGGTGAAAATGTCTACAAGATCAATGACATTCTTTCGGTAAAGGAAGTTTTCGACCAGTTCGTCTCCCAGGCCGAATCAGTTTATAAGGAAGGGTCTTAAAAAAAACTCTTGCCGGACCATCACCTAGTCCACTGGTGCGCTGCGTATCTGCAGATAAGACTTATAAACTTATTGACTGGCGCTAAAACACCCTGCATTTTTCTCCGTTAACCCCTTGGCCACTGTTGACCAAAATATGACCGGCGACTTGCCCCCAGCGAAAATCATCCCCCGGGATCAGCACCCAATCTCCAGGAAAGACATTGATCG
The DNA here is from genome assembly GCA_039714535.1 of Thermodesulfobacteriota bacterium. Classification (GTDB taxonomy): domain Bacteria; phylum Desulfobacterota; class Desulfobulbia; order Desulfobulbales; family JAGXFP01; genus JAGXFP01. The sequence continues at coordinate 14,982 of JBDLJC010000043.1, forward strand.
TGAGGCCTTGAAGGTCTTGCATCGTCTCCGGGATGCCGGCTACTCCGCCTATCTGGTGGGGGGTGGCGTCAGGGATATCTACCTTGGTAAAACCCCCAAGGATTTCGATATAAGCACAAACGCCCGCCCCGGCCAGTTGCGTAAACTGTTCAGAAACAGCCGGGTGATCGGTAAGCGTTTCCGGTTGGTTCAGGTCTTTTTCCATGGCGACAAGATCATCGAGGTTTCGACTCTGCGCTGCCGCAGTGAATTTGACATCGACGGGGCGGACAAGATGCTGGCCTCTAACAACACCTACGGAACGGTGGCAGAAGATGCCCTGCGCCGGGATTTAACGATCAACGCACTGTTCTATGAAATAGAAAATTTTACGATTATTGATCACGTTAACGGTGTGCAGGACCTGAAGGATAAAATAGTCCGGATTGTTGGCGACCCGGCCCGCCGCATCAAACGCGATCCGGTCCGGATGATGCGGGCGATCAGGCATGCGGCCCGCAGTGGTTTTGAGATTGAAGAACAGACCTGGGGCGCTATTAAGGAAAACCCAGGTTACCTGAAGATGTGTCCCGATTCGAGGATCCGCGATGAATTATTAAAAGACCTCACCGGGGGGGCCAGCGCCAAATGGGCCGCTCTCGCCTTGGATTGTGGCGTTTTTCAAACCTTGCTGCCCTTTTACAAAAAAGAGCTCACTCCGGCCACGAGAGAGTTGCTGCTCGTCAATCTCGCCATTTCCGACCGCCTCCAGGCAAGCGGAGCGCAACTAGCCGAACCGTTTCTATTTGCTCTGCTGATGTTGCCATGGGCTCGGGAAGAACTGGCATTGCTGGACGATTCTTTAGATGGTGGCAAGAAGACCAATTTTGCCAAAGCAACCCGGGCTAAGATCGATCATAATCTCCAGCATCTCAATGTCAAAAAGGCCCAAAAAGAAGCGCTGACCAGACTGTTGCTTAATTTACCGGTTTTCATTAGATACGCTGGGCAAGAAAAATGGCCGGCCTGGCTGACCAGAAAAAGTTATTTTGCCAACGGCCTGCTATTCTTCCGAGTCTACCAGGAGGCCACCGGCGGCCCTGTTGTCTCAGAAGAAACCGTGCCCCAGCCAAAACCAGCCCCGGCCAAAAAGAGACCTGCCCCGCGCAAAAGAAGTTCTGGTAAACGCGGGCGCACTCCCGCCTTTACCAGCAGCAAGGGCGGGGTATTCGGGTTGAGAAAGAGATGATTTCCGTAGCTGAAATAAAGAAATTACAAAAACTACCACTGCAAGAGCTGTCGGCTCTGGCCCTGGAACAAAAACTGGCCAACCGCGGCCAGCAGGTATCCCTCTGTAGTATTATCAATGCCAAGTCCGGTAAATGCAGTGAAGATTGCCGCTTCTGCACCCAATCAGCCCATTACAACACCGACTCACCGGTCTATCCCCTCAAGAACCGCCAGGAAGTGCTGGCTGCGGCAGCCGAGGCCAAGCAGATCGGCGCCACCCGTTTTTCCCTGGTAACCAGCGGTCGAGGCATGAACCATGAACAGGTTGAGCCAATTGCGGAACTGGTGGCCACCATCAGAGAGGAGGTCGGCATTAAAGTCTGTGCCTCACTCGGTATTCTCGGGGTCAAGGAACTAACCACCCTCAAAGATGCGGGGGTAAGCCGTTATCACCACAATCTGGAAACCTCCAAAGAGTTTTTCCACCAGGTGGTTTCCAGCCATACCTTTGCCGACAGAATCAATACGATCAAGGCCTGCCAGGAGGCCGGCCTCGAAGTCTGTGCCGGCGGCATCTTCGGCCTCGGTGAAAGTGAAGATGATCGAATATCGATGGCCCTTTCCCTCCGGGAATTAAAGGTCGATTCCGTGCCCATTAATATCCTGATTCCGCTGCCGGGAACCCCCCTGGCCAATCTAGCCGCCATCCCGATTGCCGAGGTTCTCCGCTCCATTGCCCTATACCGTTTGATCCATCCGCAACTACCAATAAGATTGGCCGGTGGTCGCGAATCAATGCTCAACGACCTCTTGGGAACGGCCTTTATGGCTGGTATCGATGGGATGATGATCGGCGGTTATCTTACCCAACGGGGCCGTTCACCGGAAGAAGACTCCCGCTTTGTCGCAGAAATACAACAGATATGGACTTCTTAAATCGCTGGTTACAAAAGCGGTGTGAAACCGGCAATTACCGCCGCCTGTTCCCTCTGGAGCGCTTTGCCACCGGTCAAATAAGAAAGGCCGGCTCCGCCAGCGATCCCACCGCCTTTCTTGATTTTTCCTCCAACGATTACCTGGCCCTCTCCATTCATCCCACCCTGATCGCGGCTGCCCGCAATGCCCTTAACCTGTACGGAACCGGCGCCGGTGCGGCCCGCTTGATGAGTGGCGACCTGCAGCTCTATCACGCGTTGGAGGAGGCAACCGCCAAATTTAAAAACCGGGAAGCGGCCCTGCTTTTCGGCAACGGGTATATGGCCAATATCGGCGTCATCCCGGCCCTGGTCGGACGGGGCGATGTAATCTTCTCCGACCGCCTCAACCACGCCAGTATTTACGACGGCTGCCGCCTGTCCCGGGCAAAACTGGTCCGCTTCCACCACAATGATCTTGGTCATCTCGAAGAGTGTCTCAAGAAGGAACGGGGCCAGGGCAGGGCGCTGATCATCGTTGAATCTCTGTACAGCATGGATGGTGATCGCTGCCCACTGGCCGGGATCGCCCAGCTCAAAGACCGTTATGGCTGCCTGCTAATGGTTGACGAAGCCCATGCCACCGGAATTTTCGGGGCACATGGTGGGGGAATCATCCAGGAAGAGGGTCTCGAAGGTGCGGTGGATGTAGCCATGGGGACCTTCGGTAAGGCTCTGGGCAGCTACGGAGCCTATATTGCCGGCTCGGACACCCTTAAAAAATACCTGGTAAACCGGGCTCGGAGTTTTATCTACTCCACTGGCCTGCCGCCAACGGCAGTGGCAGCCTCCCTGGCGGCAATTGAACTGATCAAAGAAGAACCGCAGCTCCATCAACAGCTTCTGGCAAACAGTGCTTATTTCAAAAAATGTCTCTGTGAGGCAGGATTGCTTGGTGAACCAGGCCCTTCGCAAATCATACCGGTGATGGTTGGCGACAGCCATCAGGCCGTAAAAATTGCCGAAGAATTCCGTAACAAAGACGTGCTTGTTACGGCGGTCCGCCCACCCACCGTCCCGGAGGGCACGGCCCGGTTGCGATTTTCGGTAACATTGCACCAGAGTCGACAAGATCTGGCAGAGACAGCCGGATTATTGATGGAAATATGCAAGAAATTGTCAGTACCGGTTTCTTTTACCACTGATAGCTAAACGACTTCCAAAGCGGCTTGCATCCTCTCCCACACCTACCACAGTAATGCTGTCATTCCAGCCCGCTACGGCCAGAAAATCTAGTTAAATATAACGTCCCGTCGTCCGTCAGACGCAAGTCTAGAAAAACGGTTTCAAAATTGAAGATAATCTGTAAGAATCATAAATTTACGTTAATTTATGATGTTGGAATGACATCTTAAACGAACTTGGTTAAACTCCTTTGGAAATATCTTGACTTTAAATAATTGAGTAGAGGCAGACATTGTTAATCCATAGTTTTTTGCTTTAACGGTTAACGAAATTGAACGAACAGTGGGGATATAATATTTAAGCAAGGTGTCCCCTGAATTTGGCGGGTCGTAAAATGAAAGGCGTCCAAACTTGCCTGTGAGAAAAAACGAGCCCAATCATTCCCGTTAAAAAGGAGAAGTATTTTGTAAGAATTGTAGGGATAGTGTTAGGCATGTTTTGAAATTCCATTATCTATCTAATTTTATACATTTTACTTAAGAAATTATGGATGCTACACGTATTGAACGTTTGAAAAATGAACTAATCGGGGAAAAAATAGGTGGTTGGGAGTTAGTCGAATATATAAATGCTGGAAAAACTGCTCTAGTGTTCAAGGGGAATAAGGATGGATTAACTGGTGCAGTGAAAATATTTGATCCAGAATTAGTTGAACGTTTTGGCCGAGAAATTCAGTTGCAGCGAATCAACAGAGAGCTTGAACTCATTGGGCATGATTGTCCAAATTTAATAAATATTTTAGGTGGAGGAGAGTCTCCCGATTTTCTGTATTTAGTGATGGAGTTTTTAGATTGGCCTTCATTGGATCAAGTAGTATCAGAGGTACCTAGTGCAAAAATATGGAAATTAATCGGAGATGTTGCAACAGCTGCGGAATATTTAGAGAAGAAGAATATTGCTCATCGCGACATAAAACCATCGAATATTATTATTAATCCAGAGTTTTCTGAAATAAAACTTTTAGACTTAGGAGTGATTAGACCAATTGGTGATAGTGATTTGACCGATCTTGATGCCAAATCTTTTATTGGTACTCTGAGATATAGCTCACCAGAACTTCTTTATCGGACGGAGAAAGACACGATTGAAGGGTGGCGAGCTGTGTCGTTCTATCAAATTGGAGCTGTCTTACATGATGTGATCATGAATGAAGTTTTGTTTAAGTCTTTTTCGGACCCATATCCTCGATTAATAGATGCGGTTAAGATAGAAATACCACACGTTGAGGATGGTGCCGTTGACCCAGATCTAATTTTTCTTGCTAGAAACTGTCTTGCTAAAGATCCTTTGTGTAGGTTAGAGCTACTTACTTGGGACAGCTTTCATCTGAAGCAGGAAGAAACAACTAATATTATTAAAAGGACTCAAAGGCTAAAACAACGCCAAGTAGCCGCGGAATCAAAAATGACGACAGACTCTGTCGTCGAAGAAAAACAAAAAAGAACGGATCAAAGAGCTACCAGCGAAATATTTGAAATAATTGAGAGTATTATTCGTCATGTTTCAATCTCAAGCGAGTTTTTGCCGCCAAGTAAATTCCACGTTTCTCGGAATGCAGAGGATAGAATTGGCATTTTTATCACTCGATTTGAAGCTTCCACACAATATGTATTGTCTTCAGGATTTAGCATTTGTTTTGAAGTATCAGTTGTTAATAATTTAGAAAAATCATTAGTTGTTAAATGTGGTGTGATTGCAGGAAAAGCTGTTGAGGCAAAACAGTTCAAAACAGAAAAGTGTTCAGTCGCCTATAATGGGGTATTGGAAAAACACGTATTGCAGAAACAAATTGACAATCTTTTTCATTCAGCACTAGACGAGGTTCAAGAGCGTTACTCTACATCGCAAATGATAGAAGATAATGCATGGATAGAACTAAAGGAGTTGTAAAATGAAAGGATCGTGGTGGGTCGGAGAAAGTGAGTTAGACGAGAAACAAAGCGAAATCATCACCTATTCTCCAGATACAAGTTTTCTAATAATTGGCCCTCCTGGCTGCGGGAAAACAAATCTACTATTGTTGCGAGCTAACTATCTCTATCTATCTGGGCTTAAAGATATTTTGATAATTGTGTTCACAAGGAATTTGCGAGATTTTATTGCTCTAGGGGGAATAAATTATAGTTTCCCTGACACAAAGGTGGTTACTAGTACACGCTGGGCTATGGATTTATTATTTCAGCATGGGGTATCATTTTCAAGAAAAGATGACTTCGATTCTAATCGAAAACAATTGCTTTCTGACGTTGAACAGCTTTGCAAAGATAACGACATCAAAAATCTTTATGATGCAATTCTTCTAGATGAAGCTCAGGACTATTCTCCTGATGAAATAGCCGTATTTAGAAAACTTACAAAACGCTTAATTATCGCTGGTGATAAAAAACAACAAATATATAAGGGAAAAGATTGTTTAGCCGGTTTAGCAAATATTGTAGATCAAACCACTGTCTTAGAGTGTCATTACCGCAATGGACAACAGATTTGTTCGACCGCCGATGGTCTTGGGGAAAAATGGCCAGACTATCAATGTATGTTGCCTGGATGCAATTATGACGAAAAGTCCAAACCTTCATCTGTTGCAACTCGCTCGTGCGTGAATATCCAAGAAGAAATCACAAAAACAATAAAACAAATCACAATCCAATTAAAAGCGTATCCTGATGAGTTGATAGGTGTAATAACACCAAGAAACCGAGAGCTTGCAATCATTTGGGATGAAATATTAGATTCTTCCTTTGCAAGTATCTCAGTACGTAGGGACTCAAATGCTCCTTTAGATTTTTCAGATAAAGCTCGTGTAGTTGTGACTACCATGCACGGAGCTAAAGGACTTGAATTCCGTGCTGTACATATATTAGGGAGCGAATTCCTGAAAAATTTTCCAAATCAAAGGCAACTAGCTTTTACTTCCGTAACGCGCTGTAAAACTAGTCTTTTTATTTGTCATACAAATCAACTTCCGGGGTATTTAGAAAGTGCTATAGCGTCATTAAATCCTGTTCCTGAGCTACCAGAAATATCAGACCTTTTCGGTGGAGAATAGCATTATGTGGTCAATTTATATTAAGCGAGAGCAATTATTAGACACCTTGCAACTAGCAATTTCAGGAGAAATTACTGGTGCAAAGCAAATTAGAACTCCGCAAGAAATTTCAATAAATATTACAGCTGGATTATGTTTGCTTTGGAAAACGTCCCCCAGAACTGATTTATCACCTCCTCTAATTGTGGTAGCGGATGGGACAAAACGTGATTTTTTAGCATGGCTGGCTACTTATTATCCTCCGTTACGCCCAATAACTCGTGATTGTCGGGTGCTAGAGTATACAAATCTAGTACGTGTTTTTGAGAGAAAAACTAATTCTAACACATTTAATAAATACTTAGGTGTCACAGTAGGTTTAATAGTTTCAGAAGCCATATTGAATAATGCTGCGAATAATATTCAACGAGATGTAACTTTTAGAGATTGTCTTGAAACTTTCTCTTTTTCCTTTGGGAGAGCATTATTAGATCGTGCTTCTTTTGAAGATCTATCGCTTGTTGAAAAATTATGGCGAAAAGCACAAAAAAATAGTTCCCGCACTCATGCGTTGACAGACAATGTTATTGCTCGAAAGACACCATGGAGTTTGTTGGCAATGATGCTCAATCAAGATCAATTTCTGAAAAAGAGTTGGTCCAATGAATCAAGTGTTGTTTGCCTCACAAAAGAAATAGAGAACAACAAGAAAATTTCGAAAAATTTATTACATAAAGTTTCAAAATCTCTTGATATCCCAAGTAATTTGTTCGAATTAACAGGGGAAGGATCGAGAGAGTCTCGCATGGTCGCTCTAGAGGAAATTTATTCCAAGATCAACGAAGGGAATCTTTCAAGATCGTGCCTAGCTCAATTTGTCTCAGCCTTCCTTGTCTATCAATTAGAACCAGGTACTCTTAATTACCTTTCCTTGTTAATTTCTGAGAAGCATTTATCAAGTGAAGTTGCAATGTGGTATGGTTTTTTGGCTGGCTTAACCCCTCGCACAAAAGTTTTACTTTCAAAATCAGGTTTAGGCTTGAGTGTGGCTAATGAATTAATCAGGAAAGAATCAGTTTTTGATTGTCTGAACGTTGATCTAGATGCTGAGGAACTAGACATGTTGATAGATTCTGAGAGTTATTTGTCAACAAACAAAGCGCAGAGAGCAGGGAGTCTAACGGTTGAGCTAATACCTGGGGTAAAAACATTATTAGCAACAGGGGAAAATGATCATAAAAAAATACCAGGGCAAAAGTCATTGTTCGAACAAGAGTTGCCTGTGAAAGAAGCTAAGCGAATTTTGTGCGATTTAGATAATGCAATGAGACACCTTAAATACGTACATACCGACCTAAAAAAACTTTCAAACAAAGAACCCAAAACCAAATCTAGTCCTAGAAAAAAATAATATGAATACCCCATCTGACTCAAAATCTACTGAATATCAGCAACGATATCAATTCTGGAGTGAACGAGCCGTAAACCAGTTTTCATTCTCAAATAATTTACTATTAACAATCTCAATTGCCGCACTCGGATATTTTTTCAAGGAAGGAAGAAGGGAATTTAGAGAATTAACAATTTTCTGGCCTTTTTCAAACCAACTAGATGTGGATGCCACGTTGTTTTCACTAGGAACCATATGTATAGGATTATCTGTAGCTTCTGGTTTGATAGCCTCTATGGCTAGGTTATATGACTTTAATTTAACGCGTCATATCACTCTAATTCGCAAAAGGGTATATGACAAACATACGAAGGTTTTTCCAGATGACATCCCTGCTGAAAAAAACATTTTAGAATCATTCTCTGATCTATTCAAAAGTTTATTTTATTTTCGAAAAGTGAAAATAACTCAATCAGAATGTAATATTTTTAATGTAGATTTACAGGGAAAATTTCTGGGACTAAGGGCAATGACTGCCGGATTTGGAAGTCTCTCGTGGATAATTTTTAGCTTCCAATTATTATTCTTCATTTTGGGGCTATTGTTATATGGCTTTGTTATGCTGTAAAAAAGGGGGCGAGTCTTTGCTTGGCTCATTCAATCGTATTGATCGCCGGGAAAACGTGTTTACGTCAAGTAAAGATATCTCTTGAAGAGTAAAACTATCTCCCTAAATGTTTGCCTGACCTGATAATTTCAATCTTTCCCCCCAACATCATAAGAAATCAACCATCCTCCAAACTGTAGATGTCTGTTTATCTTCAGTAATAAGATCAGCTTGAAAGCACATCATTAGATCTCGATCGGATCAACTCCGGGTTTTAGCGGTTGGCAGTGCGGGCAAAAGAAGCTGGCCCGACCGCCGATAATGGTTTTCTGGATCGGCTCAGCGCATTTATGACATGGTTGCCCTTGGCGACCGTAAACCTTCAACCTGACCTGGAAATAGCCCTTTTCTCCGCTGCTGTTGACATAGTCGGAAATAGTTGTGCCGCCTTGACTGATGGCATCTGCAAGAATCTCCCTGCTCTTGCTCACGATCCTTTGCCATTCTTCCAACTCGATAAATCCCGCCGGGGTGCTGGGATTTATCCCGGTCGCGAAAAGAATTTCACTGACGTAGATGTTACCGATGCCGGTGACAACCCGATTGTCCATCAGGAAATTTTTGATCGCCAAGGTCCGCTTGCGGGCCTTTTCATTAAGATAATCTCCCGAAAAAGAGTCCCAGAATGGATCCGGACCAAGATTTGAGAACAAAACATTATGATTTTCGTCAGGGCCGGTTATCTGCACAGAACCGAAACGGCGGGTATCATTAAACCGCAACTCCATCTGATTATCCAGCAGCCAACAGGCGTGATCATGTTTGACCGTAGGAGTCCCTTGGGGAAATATGCCCAAGCGCCCGGTCATGCCAAGATGGATTACAATCTCTGCTGAATTTCCCAGAGTTATAATGATGTACTTGGCCCGCCTTTTAACCGAGGAGATAGTTTCACCTCTCAGCAAGGCGCTTGCCTTCTTGGTCGGCATCGGCAAGCGGAGTTTCTTTTTTCCAAAAGAAACGCTGACCAGCCGCTGTCCTTCAAGGTGGGGCGCAAGGCCACGACATATTACTTCAACTTCCGGTAGTTCCGGCATTTTCTTTCCTCATTATTACTACAGAGATTGCAACCAAGGAGTAATGTGCTAACCACAATATCGCCAGAGCTAATCAGGCTGGCGATAAAATAATTTGGCATATATCATAACTGATTCACATAATAGTTTGAAACAGACAAACGCGTTAGTAAGTACAAAAAAAGGGACAGGCCGCATCGCCTGTCCCCTTGAACAATCTGCTTATCGGCAGAGGATAATTTACTCCTGATGCTGATGATGGACCGGTTTCAGCCTGAACAGGTTCCTGATATCCTCCAAAACATAGTAGATGGTCGGAATCAACAGCAGGGTGATGCCGGTAGCGAAGAGGATGCCGAAGGCCAGGCTGATCGCCATCGGGATCAGGAATTGGGCCTGGGTACTGGTTTCGAGGATCATCGGCGCCAGACCGAAGAAGGTGGTCAGCGAGGTCAGGAGAATCGGCCGAAAACGGCGCTGGCCGGCCTTGAGAATTGATTCGTGCATCTCCTCCCCATTCTTTCTGGCCTGATTGATCCGGTCGATCAGCAACAGTGAATCATTGATCACCACCCCGGACAGGGCAACGATGCCGAACAGGCTCAAGATACTGAGGTCGTAACCGATCAGCAGATGGCCGAGAATGGCCCCGACAACCCCGAAGGGAATAGCTGTCATGATCAACAGCGGCTGGCTGTAGCTTTTGAAGGGGATGGCTAAAAGGGCGTACATCACGAAAAGGGCCAGCACAAAGCCTCTCCCCATGGACTGCATTGAGTCGCGCCGCTCCTTCTCCTCTCCTTCGAGATCATAGGTCAGGCCAGGGTAATCGGCAGTCAGGTCGGTCAGGATACCGGTGGTCAGGTCGGCGAGGATCTCTTCAGCGTTGGCCACCTTGTTGTCGACGCTGGCGGAAACATTTATCACCCTTTTGCGGTCGGTGCGGTTGATGACGCTGTAGCCTCTGCCCGCCTCCAGATTGGCGGCCTGGCGCAAGGGGATCTCGCCGCCGGTTGGGGCCCTGATCCGCATATTTTCAAGAGCCTTGAGACTGCGCCGGTCTTCCTCGGGATAGCGGACCATGACCTTGACCTCATTCCGGCCTCGCTGCAACCTAAGGGCTTCGGCCCCGTAGAAGGCGCCCCTTACCTGGCGGGCCAGTTCCTCCTGGGTAATGCCCAGGGTCCGGGCCTGCGGGGTCAGGGTGAGCTTCAGTTCCTTTTTGCCGGTCGGATAGTTGTCGGCAATATCTTCCACCCCCGGGTATTCGGCCAGGACCTGTTTCATGCGGGTAGCGGCGGTTTCGAGGACACCGTAATCCTCATGCTCGAAACTGACGTCGATATTTGCCCCCATGTGGACCAGGTTGGATGCGAAGGAGAGCAGATCGACACCGGGTATCTCCCCGGCCAGTTTGCGCCAGCGCCGACTGATTTCGATCGAAGTAACATCTCTTGTTTCGGAGGGGGTCAGCAGCATGACGATGCTGGCCAGGTGGGGGGCCGATGCAGAACTGCCGCCTCGAGGCCCCCCCCTGGAGATGGTGCCGCCAGCTACCGAATAGAGATGGCGCATCACCGATCTTTCGGACGGGTCGATCTCATCGAAATGGGCTACAGTCTCCTTGGCTTTGCCGATCAGGTGTTTCTGGACCCTGGCGGTATCTTCGACCAGGGTGCCGCGCGGCATCTCGATGTTGACGGTGATCCGGTCCCCTTCCACCAGCGGCATAAAGCGGAACTTGACAATCCCGCCCTTGACCGTGCCGATGGCCAATAGCAGCAGACCAATGGCGGCGGCAAAAGTCACGTAACGGTAGCGGATGCAGAGATCGAGAAAATCCCGGTAATGGATGTTGATCAGCCAGTCGAGAAAACCGGTGAATTTTGCCCTGACCCGATACAGAGGGTTGGTCTTCTCCGGGGCGGCCTCCCCTTTACCCTTGTCGCCACCCAGCGAGAGATGGGCCGGCAACACGAACAGGGACTCAATCAATGAGATCAGCAGGATGGCAATGGCCACTATCGGAATAACCCGGATGAACTTACCCATGGTACCGCTGACAAAGATCAGGGGCACGAAGGCGGTCACCGAGGTGAGAATCGAGAAGGTCACCGGCACCGCCACTTCCCGGGCGCCGTCGATGGCGGCCCTGAGGTGGGACTTGCCCCGCTGGCGATGTTCGAAGACATTTTCGCCAACGACGATGGCGTCATCGACCACGATGCCGAGGGCCATGATAAAGGCGAACAGCGAAATCATATTGATCGAGACATCGGTGGCCGGCATCAGGAGCAGGGCGCCGAGAAAGGAAATCGGAATACCGAGCATCACCCAGAGGGCGAGGCGCATCTGCAGGAAGAGGCTTAAGACCAGAAAGACCATAATCAGACCCAGAAAGGCGTTTTTGATCAAGAGGTTCATCCTGCTCTGGAAGATCTCCGAGGTATCATACCAGGTCGAGATCTTGACCGATTCCGGCATGGAGGGAGCCTTGTCCTGGACGTACTGGTAGACCAGGTCGGAGATGACGGTCGGCTTCTGGTCACCGACCCGGAAGACCTTGACCATGGCGGCCGGCAGATCATTGAAGCGGCCGTACTGATCAGTTTCCTCGAAATCGTCCCTGATCACGGCGATATCCTTGAGCAGGACCTCGGTGCCGTCCTGTTTGACCACCACCGGAATATCGCCGTAGCCGGCTTCGGTGTAACGTTTTTCCTTGGTGCGGATCAGGATCTCGCCGCTTGCGGTTTTGAGGGAACCGGCCGGCAGATCGAGAGAGGTCTGGCGGATGAGCTGGGCCACCTTGGTCAGGGTCAGGTTGTAGCGGCGCAGATTGCTCTCCGAGATCTCGATGGAGATCTCGTAGGGGCGTACCCCGCTCACCTCGGCCTGGGTGACCTCCGGCATGGCCAGCAGCTCATCGCGGACCAGTTCGGCCTGTTCCCGCAACGATCTTTCCGAGGCATCACCGTAAACCACCACCGAAATGACTTCCCGTCGGTTGACCAGTTTGGCGACAATCGGCTTTTCCGCCTCCACGGGGAAGGTGGTGATCCGATCCACTTCGTTTTTAATGTCCTGGAGGATCAGGTCAACATCTTCCCCGGAGCGGATCTTGGCATTGACGGTCCCGGCCCCTTCGGCGGCCACCGCCTTGATCTCGTCGATACCATCGACGGAACCGATTGCCTCTTCGACCTGGAGAATAATGCCTTCTTCCACCTCATCGGGGCTGGCGCCCGGATAAACCACGGTGGTCGAGATCCAGTCCAATTCGATCTCCGGAAAGACCTCCTGTTTAACCTGGAAGCCAATGATCAAACCACCGACGATGAAAACCATCATCAGCAGATTAGCGGCCACATGATTGCGGGCCATCCAGCTGATCCAGCCGTTCATAAGCCTTCTCCACGGTTGGCGGGACGAAGTTTCATGCCATTGGCCGCCCCGGTCAGGTTGGTGAGGATGACCCGATCGCCTGTCTCTATGCCTCCGCTGATAAATACCTCATCTTTTTCCAGACGGACAGTTTCAACGCTTTTTACCTTAAGCAGGTTGTCGTCAGTCATTACCCAGACTGTGTTGTTATCGCGCAGGGCCTGACGCGGCAACGCAAAAATTTCCTCTATGGTCCGGCCGGTGAAAGAGATATCGACAAAACTGCCAATACCCAGCGCGGGCTGCCCCTCTTCCCCTTTACTGTTTAGAAGGTAAGGGTCTTTTATATAAACAACCAGACGGGCCATCCGCCCCTGGGGATCGACTTCAGCCAGGGAGCGATCAATATTACCTTGCCAGGAGAAGCTGTTATTACCGGCCCTAAGGATAATTCTGGCTGCGGAACCGGTCACGCCGTGAGCGGGGCCGGGAATATCCAGCCAATATAAATCGTCAAGGTTGATCGGCACCACGACTTCTGCGGTATCGGTGCCGGTGACAACTACCACCCCCGAACCGGCCTTGACATACTGGCCCCGATCAAGACTCTCCGAGCGAATCACGCAGTTGAAGGGGGCCTTGACAGTAGTCCTTTCAAGATTAATCCTGGCCTGGCGCAGGGAGGCCTGGGCTGAGGCCTGATTAGCTTTGGCGTCTTTAAGCTGCGGGCCGTAAAGGGCCAGAGAGTTAGCAGACGCATCTTGGCCTTTCTTCAGGCGGTCCCACTCCAGTCTGGCTATTTTGGCCCTGGATTCTACCGAACTCAGTTCATATTCCCTTTTCGCCAAGGTTGCCAGGGCTTGCTCCTGGGCCAGTTCGTAATCCACGGTTTCAATAGTGAAAAGCGTCTCACCTTTTTTAAAGAAACCGCCATCAATAAGCTTGGCCGAAAGTGAGGTCACCAGGCCGCTTACCTGGGGAATAATGGTAACTTCCTGGCGCGGCTGAATGGTGCCGGTGGAATTAACATTGATAACGCGGTCGGTTTTTGCCGCCACCAGGATTTCCACCAGGGCGCCCCGATCAACCCGGGGAGTTTTAAACGGCGCTTTGCGGCTGGCGGTCATTATTTTCGCAGCACCGAGTGCCACAATAACAATTAGTATTGGCAAGCCTATTTTTATAAATTTACTCTTGGCGCTCATTTCTTCTCACCGTTTTCCTGTAATCGGTTGTTAATATCTGCCACCATCCAGTCGCCGCCTAATGCCTTCATCAGGCTGATCCGCTCACTGATCAATCGCCTTCGGGCGGTCAGCAACTGGGCCTGAAGTTCAAAATGGTTCTTCTGGGCGGTAAGGACCGAGAGATAATCGGTTAACCCCGCAAAATACTGGTCTTCGGCCAGACGGAGGGTGGCGCTTGTCGCCTCATAACGTTCTTCGAGAAGTTTGATCTGCTCCTCGCCGGTTCGCCCGACGATCAGAGCGTCCTCCACTTCCTGAAAAGCTGCCAGAACTGTCTGGTGATAGCGGGCCAGTTCTTCCTCAAGAATAGCCCGACGTCGCTCTACCTCGGCCCGACGCCGGCCATAATCAAATATAGGCAAAACCGTATCCAGCACCAGGCTCCAGACTGTTCCGGAAATTTTGCTGGCATAATCGAGGCTGACGTTGCCGACGGTTGCATTCAGATTAAAGGATGGAAAGCGCGCGGCTACGGCGGCAGCCACCTCTTGATCCCTGGCCCTAAGTCTTAGTAAGGCTGCTTCAATATCGGGTCGGCGGCTGATTAGTTCAGAGGGCAGCCCTACCGGTACTTCCGGCAGGATTGCGGGTAACTCAGTCAGTTCGCCACTCAGGTTTTGGGAGGGGAATTGACCGAGGATAGTGGCCAGGGCATGGCTGCCCTTGGCCAGATTGGCCTGGAAGGTCGGTTTATTGGCCTTGGCCCCGATAATATTCTGCCGGGCCTGATATACATCCAGGGCCGGGACCAGGCCCGCCTCATAGCGGCTTTCCATTCTGGCCAGGGTGTCGGCCTGGCTGGCGATGATTTGCTCATTAAGTTCCAACTGGGCCCGCTGTTCGACGGTAAAATAGTAGAGATCGGCGACCTGGGCGGCAACAGTGATGAAGGCCGTCTTGATATCAGCAACCGAGGCTTGTCTGTTATAGGTGGCGGTGCTCCGGCCACTGCCAAGCTTATTCCAGAGATCAATCTCGTAGCCTGCTACAGCCGAGAGCCGAAGACTGCTTCCATCAAAGCTGCCCAGGGTGCTTTGCTGCTGGTCAGTACCGGCCGAACTGTTCAGGTTCAGGAATGGCAGATAGCTTGATTTACTGATCCTTTCCAGGGCGCTGAACTGGTTATAGCGGGCAATTGCCTTCTTAGCGCTTAAATTCCCGTCCAGGCCTATGCCCACCAATTCATTTAGTTTCGGGTCATTGAACCGTTCCCAGAAGCGGCCCGGTTCGCTGAAGTCCTGATCGGCCTCGGCCCCAATAAAATTCTCCGGCAATGGCCCGGGTAATTCGGGGATATTGCCGTGGTGGACACTGCAACCACTAAGGCCCAGAATCATCACCATGACGATGGCTTTATTGAAGTTTATCATAACGGCGCCTCCATGCCGGCGGTCACAAAAGGCATCAGTAGTTTGACCAACGAGCGGGCATCATGGGCAACCGCTTCATCCATGGGCACCGGGCAACGGTCAATGGCGCGCATGGTATGGCTCAGGGAACCGATGACGAAATTGAGCCGCCAGTAGACCACATCTTTGGGTATATCCGGTAGGGCCTCGACCAGACACGTATAGAAAATTCTAATTATCGGTTTCATGTTCAGGATGAAAATATTGCGGGCCGTTTTATCCGTATCAGCCAGAGCGCGACCGATGAGGGTGATGAAATTTCTGGCGCCCGGCGCTGAGTCCGGCAGTAGAAGAGTTGGCTCGATAAAGGCCAAGAGCACAGCCGGAACATCCGGCTTTTTACCCTCCTTGGCGGCTTTTTCTTTAGCTGCGCTCAGGCCCTGTTCACGTAATTTGTTTAATGGCAGGAGCCGTCGCTCGATGACCGCGGTTATCAGCCCTTGCTTGGCGCCGAAGTGATAGTTGACTGCGGCCAGATTAACCTCGGCCTGGGAGGTGATGGCCCGCATGGAGGTGCCCCTATAACCGGTTTTGGCGAACAGTTCTTCGGCCACGTCCAGTATTTTTTCTTTGGTGTCAATCTGACTCATCTAGCTTTCCTTTTGATGGCTTGGCGCAATAACAATACAAGTATTTTAAACGAACGTTTGAACTACAGTCAACAAAAAAATACCCTTATAACAGAGCCTTTTGCAAAAGTAACAAGCAGGACAATCACACTGTAACACATTGAAATAATTGAGCTTCATGGCATTTCGTGGTAATATTTGGTGCCCCCAAA
>JBDLJC010000044.1:0-31012 GCA_039714535.1 Thermodesulfobacteriota bacterium
CTGCAGGATGGCGTAAGATGCATGCCTTATGATGAAGGACATCGGAAAGCCGTGTACGGGAAAACCGTATGCACGGTTTGATGAGGGAGCATTGAGGAACGGTAGAATTTCGGAACACGTAGTAGCCGCGAGCGGCGAGGCGTTATTGCAAGGGCCGAAAACAACTATCTGAAATCAGTGCTCTACTCTACCCATTTTCATTTTTGACCCCATTTCTGACGTATCCTTTTTTGTTGGAACTCGGTTTTGGCGAATTGATTCCAACAGGATACGGCATTTATTTTTTCACGCTTTTCTCAAACACCACTTTTGATCATAACTCTTTCTGTTGAGCCGAGACCCTGATTCTCAAGCCGCTTTTTTGTGGATCCCCAAAAAGTATTATTAAGTTTTTTAGATGAAAACTTTCAGCCCTTTTCTTTCGATTATGTCTAGTAGTTTTCTTGATGCTCCAGCAGGCTTTTTGCTACCCTGTTCCCATTTTTGAACAGTTGATAGGCTAATATTAAAAACACTTGCAAAAGCTGCTTGGCTCAAATTGAATTTTTTTCTTATAGATGCAATTTTTTTAGGGCTATATTCTTGAACTTCTGGAATACAGAGATTTGAAATGTTTTTCATCGTAATATCATCGACTAACCCACTTTTGTTTAAATCTTCAACTGTGCTTACAATTGATTTTACTATAGTCTTTCTCATGGTTCCACCTCAATGAATATACCATCTTTTATTGCTGTTTTTATTTTTTCGGGTGTCATGGTAAGTAAAATATTAGAAAATGTTTTGAACGCTATAAGCTCTTTTTTAGTCAAATTTGATTTTTCGTTTTTAGCAAACCCGTGAATAAAAATGGCTATTTTTCCTTTTTTGTAGCAAACAATTGTTCTCCCGCTGCCACTTTTACCTTTCCCTTTAAACCTGATCCTCTTTTTATAAATATGACCGCCAAGACTAGCATCAAAATTACCAGCTACAACTTCCATCAAAGCTTTGCCAAGTTCTTTTTTGGGAATCTGCTGGGTTGACGCCCATTTTTCGAATTCTTTTGTCTTTAGCTTTTGCGTAGTTAGCTATAACACCTAGTGCTATACTTTGCAATATGATGCTTTATTTGCTGGGGAAATAATGCACTTGAAGTTAAATTCATTGAGGGTGACCGTCTACTAATACCCCTATCCCCTCTACGTGAGGGGGATCAAGGTGGTCAGTCGGTAGTGGCCAAAAGAAAAAGACGGCCAGCTTGCGCGCTGACTATCAATCAAATTAGTGGCAGGGTAGGGTGGTAGAGTTGGTGGCTTTTAGTGTCTAGAATCAAGTTTAGACTGCTTTAAAACGCTTTAATATTGGTAGGTATGCGCTGAGAAAGAGCCTCTCACGCCGGCGTCCTTACCTAAAAATAGAACTGTCCTTTTTTTATGCTCAAAATTTGAGATTATATTTAAAAGTTAAAAGCCGCCACGCCCGGCTTGACGTGACGGCAAAGTGTCAAACGATGTTGATCTGCCGCTTTTATTCTAAGGAATCTACAATCGGTGAACTCCCACGATGAGAGTGGGAAGCAGCTTTTTGAGGCTTATGCTATTCATCGTAAACGAACACCGCGAAGAAAGTCTGTTCATATCAAGTGAGTTTTGGATCTGTTGCTGGTACGTCTGTCGAGCTATTGTTATCCATGCAACTTTTGTAAGAAAAAGCGTTAGTCAAAACGCCAGCCAAAATTAATATTGTTGCACCGCATGCTACCATTCCGGAATAAACCAATGCTGCAACAGCTACTTCCATGGCAACTCCGATTAAAGCCAGGAACCAACTAGATATAAAAGCCAGCGCGGTTATTTGAAGAATCGCAGCAACAGTGAATGATACAACGGAGATTATACTTGCAGCTTGACCTAGTGTGTTAATTGAATGCGATATTGAACAAACACTTGATGGCCCCCTGCATTCTGCATACTCATTAAGGGCATTCATAATTGAAGGAATCAGAACAAAAGTTACGACCCCCACCAAGGCGGCAGCCCCAAAAAGAGGGTAAGCGCTCGGCCAATAGTAGGCAAGTACTATTGCGGCACCTAAAAAAGCTATAGCTGCAGCAATTAGGCCTGATACGGTGTTAAGATTGCAATTCATAATTAGCTCCTTTTCATATATTGATATTAATTAATAAGTAGGTGGATTTGTCGGTATTTAATATGTTTTTGGGAGGACTCTCCTTCGCAAAATCAATATATAGTTATTTGAATCTCACATTTGCTTAAAAGATACTGCAAATTCTTGATAACTGATATTATCAGCTTAATTTTTTTCTGGCAAGTAATACCAGTATGTTTTCCATAATGTGATACTGGTTTAACTTGTTATATGGAGTTCAATATAACTACGGTAGAAAAATACTATAGGATTAGACGGCAACTTAGTGGCTCTAGGTGGCTTAAATTAACAGTTGAACTGTTTTTCAAAGCGTTGATATAGGTAGGTATGCGCTGAGAAAGGGCCTCTCACGCCGGCGTCCTTATTTAAAATTAGTACTGTCCTGAAACTGTCCTGAAAAAATAGGACATTTTCGATGTTTTTCGATGAAAATCGGAAGTTGCTTTTTATGAGAAGGGATGATATAAAACCTCTGTTTTCAAGATATACCAAGAGATTGCCTGGGTGGCGGAACTGGTAGACGCAAGGGACTTAAAATCCCTCGGGGTTCGCCCCGTGCGAGTTCGATTCTCGCCCTAGGCACCATGCATGACAAGGGGTATTCGGCACTATTGACCGGATGCCCCCTTTTTTTGTCCAAAATCCTAGCTATGACATAAAAAAGCGGGCCGCATTGATTGCGGCCCGCTTTTAAGTTGATGCTGGGTGGTGTCCAGGTTATATGCCCTCGGGCGCTTTACGACGTTGAGCTCGCTTTTCTTACTTCCGGAGGATTTTTTCCCGGTGCCAATGGAGATTTTCCTGGGATGGTTTAAATGATTCCTGTTTGGGTTTGGCGATGATCCGATCTTTGAATATCAGCAGATGTCCCGGCAGATTGCCGTTCAGTCGTATGGCTGTCGGGATTATAACTTCATTTTTCCTGCCGATCCCAAGTAGGCCGTTCTCGAAGGTCCAGCCGCAAATTTTGCATAAAGCCAGGCCGTTACTGGGATGGTCGTCCTTGCTTATGTGCCAGGGGACGATATGGATCCCATTAACGGCGGAATGACCTTCAGGGGTCATCAGTTTAATGCCGCAGATTGCGCACCGATGGTCGTATATCTCTACGAGTGCCGAATTGAAACCCAGCAAGGAGATTCTCTCATTAATCTCTTCCCCCCGGCCTGTTTTGATGCTCGGTACCGGCGCGCCGCTCAATAACTCCTTGCTGTGGATAGCGGCGCCGTGATTTATCAAAGCCACATCCAGAAGAGCCGGGCGGATCTTAGGGCTAAAATAGGTTGAGATCAGGGCTTCCCGAAGTTTTTTCCTGGAATGGCCGATGTTTAGCAGGGGGAAGATGTCTGTATCCATCTTGGCGCCAATATAGTTCTTCTGGAGTCTTCTCATGGAGGTGACCGGTTGACTGTTGGCTATTTCCTTGCTGGTAGTTTCCCAGAATCCGTCATCTTCAAGGTCCAGAAAGGTAGTGGCAAGTTCGCTGTCAAGATCCGGCGGGGCGATGGTCTGCCAATAGCGATTGTAGGTTGCCGCAAGCTCGAAGGATGGCTCGATGAAGTTTTCCTGCAGGGAGCCGTTTGCGGTCATGTCAATCACTGAAAGGATCAATAACGGCTTGCAGGGGGAGCGAAAATGGGTGCTTTCTCCCCATTTGCCTTTGTCGGTAGGAATACGTAGTTTAACAAGCTTTTTGAGGCACGAATTTATTTGGCTGCTCATTTTTTTGTTGTCTATCGGGGTTGGCATGCGTTAACCGCTGTGATCTTTCAGGTTAAAAAAAACAAAAATTGGGCCGGATGTAAAGGCTTTGTTTGAAATTACGCAAAAGATGTAGCCGCAACAGGGCCAGGCGCATAAGTGTCTGAATTTAGATTGGTTGTTAGGCTGGCCCAGGTGAGGCTTTTGGGCCAGCGCAAAAAGTTAACTATGCACATGGCTCAGGCTGGACACTCGCAATTAAGGCCCGCAAGCGCTGCCTCTGAAGCGGAACAGGAACTTTAATATCTTCCTGACCTTTTCGGAAAAGATCTTTCCCGAAAAGGTCGAACCCACTACTCTTTTGTTGATTTCGGTCAGGGTTGGGTAGGGGTGGATGGCCCCGGCCAGCCCGGAAAGTTTGACCTTGCCGTTTAAGGCCGCCACCCATTGCCCCAGCAGCTCTCCGGCGTGGAGGCCGACAATCTGGACGCCGATGGGTTTATTGCTCTTGCCGAGCAACAGCTTGATCTGGCCGCTCTCCTCTCCTTCGGCCAGACTCCGATCATTGTCGGCGAAGTTCTCCGTCCATATCTGGTAGTCGAGACCTGCGGCCCTGGCCATCTTCTCGTTCATGCCGATGCTGGCCAGTTCCGGCCCGGTGTAGGTGCACCAAGGCATCCAGGTGTAATCAACTTTGCGGGGCAGATGGAAAATGGCGTTGCTGATCACGATCCCGCCTTCGTAGCCGGCGGCGTGGGTGAACTGGTAGCCGCCGATCACATCGCCGGCCCCGTAGATGTGTTTCTGGCTGGTTCTTAAGCGTTTATCAACCTTGATCCCCTTGCGGTCAAAGTCGACCCCGATCTCCGCCAGGCCGAGACCGTCAATATTAACCGAGCGGCCCAGGGCCACCAGGATTTCGGCGCCGCTGATGGCCAGTTCCTTGCCATCACTGGTTCCAATGGTAATTTCCCGGCGGTCGCCCAGGTCTCTGGCCCGGAGCATCTTGCAGCCCAGGTGGAAGGTGACCCCCTCAGCTTGCAGGACATTCATGACCAGATCAGCCATGTCCTGGTCCTCCTTGCTGAGGATCTGGGTGTTGCGCTGGATCACCGTAACCCTGGAGCCGAGACGGCAGAAGGCCTGGGCCATCTCAATGGCTATTGGCCCGGCCCCGAGGATAATCAACGATTCCGGCAGCTTGTCCAGATAGAAGATCTCCCGATTGGTCAGATAGGGGACTTGCTCAAGGCCTTCGACCGGCGGCATGGCCGGGGAAGAACCGGTGGCCAGCAGCCATTTTTGGGCGGAGATACTTTTACCGCCCAGGTCAACGGTGTGTTCGTCGGTAAAGCGGGGCGCGCCGAATTCTATCTTAGCGCCAAGCTTGCAGAAGCGCTCCACCGAGTCGTGCTGTTGGATTTTTCCGACTACCGAGCGAATCCGGTCGGCCACGACTTTAAAATCAACCGGCTGTCGGGCCATTGCCGGCAGGCCGAACCGGGGCCCGTTTTGCATCAGGTGGTAAACATGGGCCGTCTTGATCAGAGTTTTACTGGGCACGCAGCCGAAATGGAGACAGTCGCCGCCCAGTTCACTTTCTTTTTCAATCAACAGGGTTTTGGCGCCAAGTTGGGCTGCCCCGGAGGCCACGGTCAGCCCGGCGGCGCCGCCGCCGATAATGCCGATATCGTAATCATGATTT
This sequence comes from Thermodesulfobacteriota bacterium, assembly GCA_039714535.1. GTDB lineage: Bacteria > Desulfobacterota > Desulfobulbia > Desulfobulbales > JAGXFP01 > JAGXFP01. The sequence continues at coordinate 5,558 of JBDLJC010000044.1, forward strand.
GCCATAATTTACCTACCCTTGGTTATAGGAGGGTGTCCGAGAATAGCGACCCTGCTGCAAAAACGGATAAATCGGCCCATTTTCCCGCTAATTTACATTAAATAGCGCTGCTATTTGCCGAAAATGATCGAAAAACTGGTCTCGATTTTCCGTCTTTTCGCTACGGCTTCAATTCTCGGACACCCTCCTAGCTGATTTATTACGGTAAAGCGCCATTAGTTTTTTGACGGTTATCGGGAATAATCCCAGGATGACAAAGGAACCAATCAGGCCGGGTGAGAGGATGGTGCCCAGGGAGTCAATTTTAGCCAACTCCTTGCCGGCATTGACGAAGACCATGGTGCCGGCCAGCATGCCAAGCTGTGACACCCAGAAAAAGGTGGTAATCCGCATCTTGGTCAGCCCCATCAGCAGGTTGATCATGAAAAAAGGGAAAACCGGAATCAGCCGGACCGTAAACAGGTAAAAAGACCCCTCTTTCTTGATGCCGTCATTGATGGTGGTCAGGTGGTTGCCGAATTTGGTCTGGACCCACTCCCTGAGCAGGAAGCGGGAGACAATGCAGGCGAGGCTGGCGCCGATGGTGCTGGCAAATGACACCACTACAGTGCCGATTACAAAACCGAACAGGGCGCCGCCGGCCAGGGTCATGACCGCGGCCCCCGGCAGCGACAGGGCGGTTACCCCGATATAGATGGCCATGTAGGCGGTAATGACCGTTAATTGGTGGGCATCGTACAGTCGGCTGAAATGGGCCTGGGAATCTTTCAGGTAGGCGAGGGTGAGGTATTGACCGAGATCAAAGTATTTGAACAGGGCCACGGCGGCCAAGCCTGCCAAGAGCAGCGCAACTTTTTTGATATTTTTTTTAGTCATTGGTTATCCAGTAAATAATAAGAATTATGGAGTGTGGCTGATTATCGCATATAATCAGTCTTGATTCCAATCATAACATTATTTGATCGACATGCCGCATTTTGTGATTTTACCCGCGCAATTTAGGCCTTTTGCCGTGCTGGTGATTTTATCGGCCATTGGAGTTTTTGCTATCACGAGGACAAGGTGGTCCGGGTTTATCACTTCGGCAGGTAAGTAGTTGCCGGCAGCCTTTGCTCGTCCCCGCCGCGGTCCAGTCCTTGGCGGAATTTCAACCTGCGCCCGTCCTTGCGCCCGGCCTCGAAATGGCGCAGGTCGACCCGGGTGGCGCCTTTGCGGCCGGTTTTTAGTTTTGGATAGCGGCTGGCGACAAACAGGGCCATGGCCGGGTCGTTTGTCGCGGTCGGCAGCAGGTTGTTTTTTGCCGGCGGCAGGTTGGCCTTCGCGTCTGTGCTAGCCTCCTTTGCCCTTGCTTCTGTCTGGCGATCATCGGCCAGTCCTTCCCGAAAACCGTTTAATACTCCAAGCCAGTATGAATTCCGGCCGTTCTTGGGGCCCGGGTTGGCGGCCTGGTGTTCGCGCCACAGGGCGGGCAACCGGCCCATGAGGAAATGGTAGACATAACCGGCTATTTTAACATTGCCGTGCTTGCCCATGATATCTATGCATTTGTAGGTTGTGAAATCGTGGGCGTCGTAGAGCGGGGTTATGACAATTTCGGCATGGAAGTATTCAATCAGCAGGGAGCAGATTGCCCGATGGTAACATTCAACCCGTTTTCTTCTCAGGTTTATCAAGAGATTGGTATGGGCCGGGCCGTCGTTGGCCTGGTTGAGTTCTCCGTCAAGGTTGTATCTGTCCAGTAATTGTCTGGCCTTTTGCATGGCCAGCAGGGCCTCGTGTTCGTTGGTGGAATCGGTCAGGGCCAGGAGCTTGCGGATTTTCTCTAATCTTCGCTCCGCATCGGTGGCCCGGTGGTCCGGTGCGCCGGGTACTGCGCCCGCTATGGTGCTGCTCGCCCGGCGAAATTCGGCTGGGACGCCAAGGATCTCACAACCCCTTTTAAAGTCCGCGCCATGGCCGGGTTTGCCGGTCAGGATCTCGGCGACCAACTGGTGGGCCATTTCGTGCTTCAGGACATTTAGGACCGTATCCCATGGCTGATCATAAAGCAGGGCCAGGGAGAGACTGATTGTGGAAGTTTTAGCGAGCCATTTCCCCCAATAGCTCGAAACATCAACTATTTCAATAACAGGCCGGGCCAGTTTGAGTCCATAGCGGCGGCAGATAAACTCGTGCTCTTTGCTTAATTGCCTGACCCAAATATGTATAATTTCTGTTTTGATCCCGTCCATGCCGCTACCATAGCCGCGCTGGTTGGATTTTGCCAGCAATGCTTTGCTCTAACTGCGTCCGGGTGTTTGTTTTGTTGGCCAGGGGATGATTCGTTGTCGGGCAGGCATCGTATCGTTCAAAAAAGACATCTGCTGAAATTGCCTGGGAAGGGATAAAATACTTGCAGGGACTGCTGTTGGCGTGGTACAATGTGGTCATTGCTAAAACTTTAAAAAAATGAAGATGGCTGGCTTTGGCGCTTGTTTTGTCTGGGAGGCCGGGGGCGGGGACTAGTTTCCTGTTGGCGTTGTTGGGGGGGCTGTTGTACTTTAGCTCAAGGTTAATAGGGGATAAAATCAGGGCGGCCTGTCCTGGTAATAATAGATTGGAGTTTGTTTGCATGGCCTGTCGCGGTTTGGGGCCTAACGGGAAAAGGGGGAGTTATACATGAAGTCAAGGGCGATTTTATTAGGTTTTCTAGCGACGTTGCTGCTCATCGGCACCGCTTCAGCGGCGGAACTGGTTCTCGATTGGCCTCACAATGAAGACAATGGCATTTACTGTTACCACTGCCATAGCCCAGATCCTCAGACTGGCAAAGATTATTGGGGGGTTGACACGTATGCCGGCAGTGATCCTGATTTTTCCGTCGCCAACTGGGTCTGTAATCGCTGTCACGCCCCGGAAGGGATAAGAACGATAGAGTCATACGTTCGTGCCGCTCCTGACAGGCTTGATGGTATCGATCTTGTCGGCCCGACCAAACAACTCCATTCTTCAGCGACAACTAATTCACAAAAGGGCTTTTGGACCACCCAATGTATCCAATGCCATGATCCCCATTTTCAAACGCAAAAGGATTGGGGGACGTTGACAGGGGATAATCTCGATATTTACATTGCCACAGGAGCATTCGAAGATGGCGGAGGAGCGTTGGCCTCGATTGCTCGCGGAGTTGATCCTTTGGGCGGCCCTCTAGGGGTCTCCACCCGTGGCATCCTGCTCAACACCACTACGGACACTGTTGATGTCCCTGTCGCCGAATGGATCAGGAAGGGTAAAACTGCCGGCTTTGAGAATCGTGATGAGGTTGGTGGCACCCGTGGCTTGATTCTGGTTGTTAACAGCGATGATCCGGTGAATTCCCGGACCTATGAGATCATTGGAGTGACTCCGGTTAGTGGCGACATCTATACAATCAAGGTCAATGGGCAATTAGTGGCGGGAGATGTTGGCCATAATAGTGGTTTTGGTATTCTCTACGGAGCATCGATAAGAACCAATGCCATCACCGCGCCAGGTGTTTTTAGAGATGTTAAGTATTTTAATCCCAACAAGGTATATGACACTGGCAGTGTCGGTACCTATGGTGGTCCGGTCGACCTGACCGCTACAGAGACCGAACCCGTCGGTCTCTGCCAGGTTTGTCATACCGCGACAGTGGTTTTTGATGAATCCACCCCTGCTGAAGTCGATTCGCATAACGATTTGGAAACAGACCAGGAATGCACCGATTGTCATGATATCTTGACCGGTGGTGAGCCTAATGTTGATCATTCGCTCATCATTGATGAAGGGGCTCTTGGTTGTTCCGCCTGTCATATCGGCTATAGCGCTGACCCCGATGGCGGCCATCAGACCACGGGCTGCAATGCCTGCCACGATCGCCCGACTCAGCCTTATCCAGACCTAAACCCAACAGCTTTTACCAGAGTCCAAAATGCCAAGCCACTTTGGACCGATACCGATGGCGCCTCCAATAACTCCACCGAGTGGCCTCTCGACTGTGTGACTTGCCACAACGCCACCTACAGTGAAGATTATACCAATACCCCCACGCATCCCGATCCCTTGATCATTGGCCCTGCCCATGACCTTAAAGTGCAGGATACTCCCTTTTGTACTACGGCCTGTCACGGTGCGGCAGTGCCTACTGAAGCGGAGATCGTCACCAATATCCATAACGATGATTGTGCATTATGCCATGAGTCGATCGGACCGCCGCCTCTACCGGTAGTCTTGAAGGCGGGAGTAATCGCCGGTTCTACTTGTACCGGTTGCCATACCACCTATTTTGATGGCCATACTCACGTTTCCGTTGGCGCTGTTACCCATGACACCAAAACAAGTGTTACCGACACTGCCCTGTGTGTAACCTGTCATGCCGCCCTCGATCCGATGGGTGTTCATAACAACAACTGCTGGAACTGCCACAGCCAGACTGACGGTGCCAGGGTTAACGGTAATGTAAATGCTCTCGGTTACGGCGCTGCCGCGATCAATGTCGGGGACGCTTCCGGTAATTACGGTCTGGGTTTAGGGCAAGGTGGGCAATGTACGGACTGCCATAGCAATTATTTTAATGGGCACCGGCATCATACCATCAATAACCACGTAGTCTTCGATGGTACCACCGGTAATGACCAGACCACGGCCCTACTGCCCTGTGTTAACTGTCATCGGGATGCCACCGACAACGCAGTCAGCCTTAATGACTGGAACGGCATTCTCGTTGAGCATCAAACGGTCAATAGTGTTCCGGTTGTGCCCGGTTGCCCAACCTGCCATAGCTATACCAACGCCGATGCCCAGGACACCCCGACGGTTGCTGCGGTAAATACCGCGATTACCAATGTTGCCGTTGCGACAATTAATTGCGGCGACTGTCATACGGTGAAGACCTCCGTTGACCATGGCGGCCATATCGGCACCCATTTTGCCTGGGGCGGTGATTGCGACGACTGCCATAGCGCCACCCCTGGTGCTCCGACCGAGGAAGTTGTTTTGGATATTCACCGGGATGAATGCACCTTGTGCCATTTTGACCCGGACAATGTCGAAACACCGGGAGATAGCTCTGATAACTACAACAGAATAGTTGCCTATGACGGTGACGCCACCGAGGCTGTCGACAAGAGTGCTACCTGTCTGACCTGTCATGTGACGGTGACCCCGCCGTTGGACAAACCCTTTATCCATCATGAAAATAATAGCATTGTGAACACCTATGTTCCGTCAACAAGCTGTGCCTCTGCCAATTGTCATAATACCGCCAACGGCCATAATGCCGACCATACGGCGGGTACGGCTCCGGGCATGGTTTTGAATGACACCATCGGCTTACCCGCTCCCAATCCGGAAGTGCCCTGTAACAACTGTCATTCAGCTACCAGCGGTGCGACTGCCGACGGCAACAATATCCCGCTTAACGGCACCGACAACAAGATCCATGATGCCTGCACCACCTGTCACGAGATCGAGGCGGTTACCAATCTCGTCAAATTGGTTGCCACCCCTGGCCCTAATGGTTACGTAACCGCTATGCCCCTCGGCGCCGGTTTGCAAGAGGGCGGCACCGATGGCGGCGGTACCTGTCGTACATGTCATGGCGCTTATTTCGAGGGCCATACCCATCATAATAATGGTTTAACCGACGGCATTGACCCGGCCTTAACAAACCAGGTCGAGCATAATATTGCCATCGACGTGTCTTATACCACTCCAGATCAGGAATGCCAACTCTGCCACCACGATTACGATGACGATTATGCATCCGCGCTTGGCTTGAGCACCTGGCAGGCCATCCAATACGAGCATGATCGGGTTGACACCCCTGCCGGTAACACCACCAAGGATGGCAGCGGCGCCTGCTATAACTGTCATTACTCAAACCGAGGCAGCGGTATGGACGAGACCCGTTACGGGGTAGGCGCCAGCGTCTCCGATGTAGTCGCCACCCCTTGGAATGAAAAAGTCTCCTGTAGGGATTGCCATTATGGCAAGCTGAGCCCGAAGGTCCATGGCCTCACCTATGTGAACCACTTTGAAATTAATCCTTATGCCGGCGTGGAGCCAGGGGTTGTGGGGACATACGCGCCTCTTGTCGACGTTACCGGTTGTACGCTGACCTGTCATCCGGCCGGCACTGACATCAGTGGATTACCGGATCCGATCACCGCTCTCCATGGCGATCCGACCTGTGACGTCTGTCATACCAGTCAGCCGCAAATGCTTACCAGTCCGATCAACTTTGACCTGTATCGCAACACCGGTGGTGTAGATTGTATCGACTGCCACCAGGCCGCCCATGATCTCAACTACCCGTCGATCGGTCTGCCCGTATTCCACGGGACCACGGCCGGTGATACCGCGACCACGGACCGCCATAACCGGATGGACGATGTCGCAACCCCGGGGTACTCTGATGCATCGGCTGGGGATGGGTATGACTGCATGGCCTGCCATATGACAACTCTGGCCATGGCCGATGTCCTGAGCCGCCATATGCCTGGCTACGTAGATCAGAGAGACTGTCAGGTTTGCCATATGCCTGATAATTATAGTACCTACAAGTCCATCCTTCCGGCTATAGCCGACACCCCGGCGCAAACCGTTATTGATAACGGCAAGGTAGGGACAACTAACAAGGCAGGCTTAGATCAACCGGTGGCCTGTGAGGATTGCCATTATGATGCATCCGTCTATACCTATAAGCTGCACGGAATGAACGATGCCGATGCGGCCGGGGTCCATGATAAGATTGCCTCTTCGAACGCGGTTCCCGATATCAACTGTGCCAATTGTCATGATATGACCACTAATCTGAAGATAATAGAGTTGCATACCAGTCCGAAGAATACCATTAATCCGGACAGGGTTTACTCGGCAAACTGCCTGAGTTGTCATCTTCCCGCGCCCAGTACCGCTGCTACCGTGATTGCAAACGGCCAGGGCGCCGGCGGCTCAACTCAGAACTGTGCCAATTGCCATACCGGAGCAGCGGTCTACCTGATGCATGGTCTGGCCTTCGGTACTGGTGTGGACAAGGCAGTGCACGATGAGCTGGGTAAATCGGCTAATGACCTCAGCGGCACCAAAACCGATTGCGACGAATGCCATAGTATGGCTGCCTCCACAGACCGGCTTGATCTGCATTCGGTGGTCGGTTGTACGATCTGTCATAACAACGGCACAGACTTCATCACGGCAGATACCGCTATTACCAACGCTTGGAATGAAGAAGTAACGGTTACCGCTAATTGTGAGGGTTGCCATAGCGGCACCAATTATACCAACCATAGTCTGGATGAAGCCAATTTGGCCCTGATTACGCTGCATAACCAATTGGCTCCTGAGGTTACTGCCACCTCCTCCTGTGGAACCGTAACCTGCCATGATAATAATACCGATACAAAGATACTTGCCTTTCATGGCGCCAATGACTGTCTGATCTGTCATTCATCAAGCCAACCGGCAGGAGTGCAGGGCGTGATCACCGCCGGTGTCGGTGGCTCACCCTCACTCTGTGAGAGTTGCCATAGTAGTACGGGCGGTCTGCCTGATATCGCCAATGACTGGTTTCTCCATGCCAATTATACCGGCGGTATCGACCATACCACCGCCGGTTTGGTTGACACCCCCACAATTACCAGTCCTCCGACTGTGAATTGTACCAGCGCATCTTGTCACGGCGGTCTTGATCCAATTGATGTCGTCCCAAGTGGTGTTGGGGTCCATGACATGGCACCTGACAGCGGCGATACTTATTCCTGCGCCCTCTGTCATGATGCCGCGGGTCTCCTGATAAATTCTGCCGCTACTCATGGCGGTGGCGCCGAATGTCTGACCTGTCACGGCGCCTATTTTGACTCCCATACCCAGAGGATCGCCGGGACGGCCGGCCATGCCGGGATTGATTCGAGTTACTATACCAACCTTGTTAATGAGGATTGGACCCAGGCCGGCTCCGGTTGCGGCAACTGCCATGATGATGCAGTACCAATTAATGCCTTATGGGATATGACTACCTGGAACGGTGTCCTTTATGAACATGACCTGGTAGTCAAGGACGGTGCTGGGGCCTGTGTGATCTGTCATGACTATGACGGCACTAACGGCATGAATAGTAACAATGTTGTCGGCACCGACGCGACTAATGCGATTGCCGACGTTCCCGAGGATGTCACCTGCGGTTCCTGCCATGACGCCAAGGCCCAGGGCGGACCGACTGCCGGCGCTTCCGAAGATCATGGCGGCCATACCGACGCCCATTTTGGCTGGGACGGCAACTGTGATATCTGCCATAGTCCTTCATACCCCGCTGCTCCCACCGATGCGAATGACGCGGTGGTCAGGATAGTTCATGGTGACACTTGTGGTATGTGCCATACCAATCCTCCAGGTACCAATACAGCGGATACAGAGTCGACGGGACCAGCTGCCAACGGCGTTGATGCTAATGCCTTCCTGGCCAATGGTGATGCCGGCACCTGGGCTGCGGTCTGTACCACCTGCCATAATACCACCACCTATCCGTCGGGCACTGTCCACCATGACAGTCTTGAGTGGGATACCAACGCATCATGTGAGAACTGTCACGGCCCGGCCGCTGATCATCACACGGATTTGGGGGGAGGTCCTAGTGTAATAAACTATAACGCCACCCTGGATATTAGTCAGGAAACCAATAATGATCCATGTCATAGCTGCCATTATGACAAAGACGGTACATCAAGTGCCAATGCCTTTAATACCTTTGAAAAGATCAGGTATGAGCATGATATTCACACCGGTGGCTACGATAGCAATGAGGCGCCGAAAGATCTTGTCGGTGGTTGTGTTACCTGCCACTTCTTTCCCCAATATTTAAACCAGACCGGTGATGCTGGCACGCCGGTGCAGACTGACGTAGATAATACGGTTGGGGCCACAACCGCTGCTGCAACTACCTGTGTTGATTGCCATAAGAAGAAAGAATCGAGTGCGGGCGCCTCTTCGACCCATGGTGGCCATAGCGCCGACTTCCCTAAAACAGGTAATTCAGCTCCTTGTGTCGTTTGCCACAATTCGACCCTGCACGGCGGCACCGGCGATGTCGTCATGGATATCCATGCCAGTTGTGATAGCTGTCATTTCCCTGCTGGCGAATGGAATGCGGGCACCAACTCGGTTAGTACCTCAATAGGTGATTCAACTCTAGCCGAGGGAGATGCCGGCATCTGGGCTTCCGAGTGTACAGTTTGTCACATTGGAGCAGCAGCTGCAACGCACCACTCTTCTGCTCAAGTAGTATCAGGTAATTGTACTTTCTGCCATGTCGATCGCAGGAGTGATGGAGGTATTGATAATCTTGCCTATAAGAAACTGGCCTGTATGTTTTGTCATGTGGTTTCTGATGGCGCCACTGGGATCAAGGTGATCAAGTTTACCCTGAAGGACCCGGTAGACGGTGCTATCGGCGATAGATCCGGCAACACCCCGGCCGATGTGCCGAACCATGCCTTCCCCAATACCCCGACAGCTGATACGATTCAGAACTACGGAGCCTGTTTAGGATGTCATGGCCAGAACGGGGTGGCCCCGAGGAAAATGTTACCATTGCACGGCCTGCCGACCCCGACTGATGGTGACACCCCAGCCGATGTCGGAATTCTGGACGATGCCACAGACCGCATTAACCTCATGGGCGGTGGTGGCTTTAGAGTTAGTACTGTTTCAGGTGATATAGATCTAGCAGCTGACGTGGATTTCGGTATGTGGGGTGCTATTGATCACAAGGACGGTGGTAAAGCTTACCGCGGTGCCTATACAACAGGCACGACAAGCCAATGGAACACGGCCTACGTGCCGATTGGTAAAGGTGTGGTCAATTTTGGATGGGCTCTTTATTCACAGATCAAAATGGCCACTGAAAAAACATCCCATAAATCTAATGAGTCAAGTTCATTACTGGGTGGAGCTGGCGCTCCGACCTATTTCCAGGTCCCGGCCGGGGTGCAATGGGGTTATCTTGAAAACCTGCAACATGACGGCAATGCCTCGCACTTTATTCCGCATTGGGATGCCGACCCTCAGACTGACCTTGGTGTAGATAACTTGACCGAGCGAACCCCCTGGTCTGCTAATTGGCCGGTAAGTGATGGGTCTCCGACTACTACCAGAACTATAACTGTTGATGTTCAAAGTGATGATCTTGCGGCTACCTTGAGTGTGATATATGGTGGCCATACCGTTGCTACCGGTCCTACTCCTCTTAATGTGACGCTAGACTTTGAGGTCCTTGCTAAGTCATATCCTGCGCTCACAGGTAGTGGTGGTTTCCTCAATGGCGCAGGTGCTACCGTTAATGATCCTTACTCCCTCTATCACAGTAATGGGGTCGGCGTGTTGTGGGTGGTTTCTGATAAGGGTGGCTCTATTACTCTCTCTGGAGGTGGCGGCGCCGCTGCTTATCAGCAGTAAACTTAGGCTGTAAAATACTAGGGGAAAAAAGGGTCTGGAGAAATTCAGACCCTTTTTTTTTGCCCAGATAAGGTTGTCGATCCATGATCATATTTAAGTCATGGTATAGGGCTTAATATTGTAGTTTTGCTAATTGCCATAAATCAGATATAATATTATTATATTTTTCTGATGCGCGTGATAGCAATTAAATGAAGGATTATAGAGATAATTATGAAGAGTCTATTCAAGTTTCTCCTCGCGGTACATATTAGCATTTTGGGAAGTATTATTGTAGGTCATGAAAGTACGGCTGCCGAATCGTCGGCCCCTGAGGTGCAGCCAGTGTCATTGTTGTCTGTGAAGACGACAGGTCTTACCGAAAACCTGGTCGTTATACTTAACGATCAGGACAAGTTGCTTATCAAGGGCAACGGTCTCACTGCCTTTGAAGGGCAGTTAGAGGCGGGCGATGATTATAAAGTGAAAGTCTTAAAACAGCCGCTTAATCACCACTGTGAATTGAAAAAAATGGTCGGCAGGCTTGAAACCGATACTACGACCATTGTCGAGGCGGAATGTCGTGAAACAGGACGGTGGTCTGCGGCTGTCTCACTGGTGGAGAAGGTTAATTCATCAGGTAGGGGCAAAAAAATTAGAGAACCGGCAGTATCGATTGATAATAAGGGAAATGGTCTGGTTGTTTGGACAGAGCTTGATAAGGAAAAATGGTCCAGGTTAGTGATTCGGGAATACCGGGATGGTAAATGGCATAAACCAACCATAATGAGTCCGCAAGATGGCGATGCTAAAAATCCGAGAGTGGCCCAGGCCGGAAACGGCGATGCTGTCGTGGTCTGGGAACACAGGATTAATAGTTCAGTTTCATATGTAATGGTGGCAGAACGCCGTAATGGCGTCTGGAAGATGCCAAAATCGGCCGCTGACAGGATATCCATAGGTGACAAGAAGGCGGCCTGGGAAGCAGAGGTTGCTATCAATGATACCGGCGATACCGTTATTGTCTGGTCCCAGGAAACAGATAATAAGGTGTATGGAATATACAAGAGTGAATATCGAAATGGTAAGTGGCTTCATCCGAAACATAATGCTGACCATATCAGCCCCAGCGGTGGCAGTGATGCTTTGGAACCCCAGGTGGCAATCAACAATAAAGGGGTAGCGTTGATTGCCTGGGGACAGCCTGATGATAAACGACAAAAAAATATATATAAAAGCGAATTTAGGGATGATAAGTGGATTCATCCGTCCGGTCTCAAAGATTATATCAATATGAAAAGAAATAAGAAGGGACTGGGGATCGCTTACCGGACCAATGTTGCTTTGGACGAGAAAGGAAATGGCCTGATTGCCTGGGAACAAGCTCATGACAACAAGAGGGTGATCTTTGTTAGTGAGTATCGTCAGAATAAATGGCGCCATCCCGGTTCCACAGCTGAGGCGATTTCGCCAGCATCGGTTAGATCCGCCATGATCCAAGATCTGAAAATGGATGGTAACGACAACGCTATCCTTTTGTGGAAGGATATCAAAGGGAGAAAGCAGAGCCTTTATAAAAGTGAATATCGTCAGGGCAAATGGCGCCATCCGCTGGAGGATAAGCCTTTTGTTGCCCCCTCGCTTCTTGACTTTAATTTTAATGTGACGGGAGAAAGCGCTATGGCGGCTGACGGTAAGGCGGTGGTTGCCTGGATGGAAAAAGGTAATGACAAGCCCGAGGTGTATATGGCCGAATATGACCATGGAGAGTGGCATCTGCCTGGCCGGATGTTGAATGCCGAAAACAGTCTGGGAGGAGGCTTGAGGTTGTCCTCATCAAGCAATGGCAAGATGATAATCGCCTGGCAGCAACTGCAAGGAAATAAGGAACATCTCTACAGCCGAGTGTTCAAACCGATTAATAATGCCGATTGAGCGTATTATTTAACTTGCAATGTGACGCATTCCCTGCAGCGCTGAGTCTTCTTAAGGTTGCTTAACTGCTTCAAGGTAAGGGTTGTGAGCGAATTTGCTGAAAGTAACCTCCCATACGGGGGTTCCTCGTTGCTCGAAGTCTCATGTTGTTCGCTATCTGCCGCGGGGAACTTCAATTGAACAGGTCTGTAGACAAATCAAAAATATGGTTCATTAGTTTTGCTAACTAAAAAGGGGAAATTTACCCTGGTCCCGCAACTTGATCGGTATCCCTGGTTGGTTGAGTTCGCTCAGACTATCGTCGGCAGACTGGTGGTCTTGGCTATCTTTTCCGGGCTGATCTTTTTCTTCTGGCCGTTATGGGGTCATTATATCGGCCTCTGTCTTTTCTTTTGCATCTTTCTGCCCCAATACCGGCACGTAATTCTGGTCGTCGCTTCTCTCGGTGCGGTTTTCCTTGGTCGCACTTACATGGAATGGAATTTTATTAACGATCTGGGTTACACATATGGTATTTCCCGACCTTTGATAGACTCGCCGTTTACGACAATATCAATAGTCGGGTTTGTTCTTCTCTGTTTTTTTCTGATCTTCCATTTTTCCAAGTCGAGTCGCAGCGGGTTTCGGATTCGTCGGCCGATCTTAACGATAATTGCAGGCTATCTCCTGTTGGCCTTCGGTATTCCCCACCTTCCGGTCCATGATTACGTTAAACTTGGGTTGTGGATTTTCCTTATAGTCTTCAGCAAGTATTTCTGGTTCCTTTGTTATAGTTTGCTCGATCGCAATGATCCCAAAGTGCCGCCATTTCCGCAACATCTTGGTCTTTATTATCCTTTTTGGTATGTATCAGTTTTGCCCTACTATCGGGGCATCAGCCATTTTCAGCGGATCATTGCAAAGAGCCCGGAAGAACTGGCGATCTGCAGGCTAAAAGGTTTGAAGCTCTTGATCTGGGCTTGCTATCTGTCAATGGCTTCCCTCTTAATCGGTACCGTCTTTTACGGTAAGGGTCAAGATATCTCCGGTATAATTAAATTCTTGCTTGAAGCCAATGGTGGCCCACTGAACATATACTTCCAGAATAAACTAATATATGTCATTGATAAATGGCCCCTTCTATTGAACCTACCCCACTATAAATATGCTTTTGCTCAAAGTGTTTCCGGTACTCCACTTGCTTTTTACTGGAACTGGTTGGCATTGATAGTGTGGTTTATCGGTCAGTTATTGATTCTGGCAACCATCAGCCATGCCGGTATCGCCATATGCCGGATGGCTGGGTATAATGCTCTGCGCAATGTCTATAATCCCTTAAAATCTAAGAGCATTGCCGACTTCTGGAACCGGATGTACTTTTATTATAAAGAGTTGCTGGTAAATGTGTTTTATTATCCAACCTTTCTCAACCTTTTTAAAAATAGACCTATTCTGCGATATTATGCAGCGACCATGGCGGCTGCCTGTGTGGGTAATTTTTTTTATCACTATCTACTTAAAGTAAATATGATCGTCCGGCAGGGTGCGTTCGAGACGATGATTTCGATGCATTCATTAATGTTCTACTGTTTTCTGCTTGGTAATGGTATCTTCCTCTCTCAATACCGCAAACTAAAGACCGGCAGAAGCGGGAGGAAATTACCCCAGCCCTTTAGGGCAATAATTGTCCTTGGTTTCTATTGCCTGATCGGAATATTCTGGGATGATAACGTACCACTAATTGATAATTTGAAGTTTTTCCTTGCTCTTTTTAATATTACGATCGGTGGAAATGGATAAGATCAGAGAAAAAATACGTGACTATGTCGAGAGTTTAGCCCAAGAGCGTGGTCATATGGAAAGTGTTATTGATGATGAGTCGCTAATCGTCAGTGGCATACTTGACTCCTTTGCGGTGATGCGCCTTGTTGTCTTTATGGAAAAATCTTTCGGTATTAATTTTGCCGAAACCTATTTCGACCATAACAGGTTTGATTCTATTTCATCTATGGTTGAGATGGTAAAAGAGTTGGCCGCCAGCTGATTGGCCGAAGCTTACTTCAACCGTCTGAATTTCGATGAAACGGATTAGTTTGATGATATTGTTGTTTTTCTGCCAAAGGTTTCTCCGATAGGATCTTGATCATGACTAATTATCGAGTCTGTTCAGATGTTACTTTTTCAATCAGCAACGATGGAGGTATTGTTGCCTCCAACCATCGGGCCAGGAAACATATTTGGCTCAGCCTGCCTCTTTTCAGACAGTTAACCGGTGATCAGAATGACGGAGACCTGCAGGCCGCAGATCTTACGAAATTTTCCAATGTCGATAATCTCCTTGGTGATCCTACCTGTTTAAATCGTCACTGGGACGGGCGGGGCAAGGAAAATTTCCAGACATTTGAAACAGCCGCGGTCTATTTATGTGAACATCTGATCATCGTTGCCGATGAAATGGCCTATCATGAATATTTCGGCAAAAAGGAGAGTATTCTAGATAAGAGTAAAATGGGGACATTTCACCAGCAGCTTGGTTATCAGTTATTCCTTGAGAGGAGGCTTTTTGCTGATAATCAATGCTGCAACGATGATAAGGTGGATATTGAGAGTGGTGAAATTAACGGATCCCTATATAAGTACGTCCAGGATCCCTTTCTGGATTCATACCTTTCGGGCATGGATTTGCGGGGAAAGGTTGTCCTGGATTTCGGGTGTGGAAATGGCATGGCGGTCAGGCATTTTAGCAGATTGGGCGCTGAAATAATCGGAGTCGATCCCGACAAAAAGAGACTGGCCAAGGCCCAGGAATTGTATGGTGATCATTTCACTCCCGTCTGGATGGATCTGAATTGCCATGACCCGTTTGAAGCTATACCTGCCAGGGAATATGATCTTGTCTGGATGGCTGATGTCTTCCTCTTTTATTTTTACCCCCTCGATGGCGGGGAGCCGGTGACCACTCCCCCCCATCTTCTCAAGCGTTTGACCAGAAATCTCAAGGCAGATGGGAAATGTGTTGTCATGGATCCACACGGTTGCTTCTGGCTGGCTCCGTGGCTGGGTAAAGAGGATAGGCCATTTACGGTAATTAGCGAGTACAGTCGGAGGGTTTATTCGGTTACGCCCGGACTGGAGGAGCTTGCCGATGCTATTGCCGAGGCAGGATTACTCATCAGCCGGATTTTCGAGCCTAAACCGGTTGAAAAATGCAAAGAGGTTGATCCGCAGGCCTACTACTTTGCCAGAAATTTCCCACTCTGGTGGGTATTCGAGCTGGCCAAGCCTGGTTGATACTAATGGCCTGACCCCAAAAAACTAATCCAAGAGCTGTGTTAGATTTAATCTTATATCTACACAAAGGATAAAGTTATGGGCCGCAAGATAAATTCCCCGGAACAAATCGTCAGAAAGCTGCGTGAAGAAGAAGTCCTAATTAGTCAGGGCAACACCATAGGTCAAGCCAGTCGTCAACTAGGCATTACAGAACAAACTTATTACAGATGGCGGAAGTTGTATGGTGGGATGCAAATCTCACAAGCAAAACGTTTGAAAGAGCTGGAAAATGAGAACACCCGGCTTAAAAACTTAGTTGCAGACCTATCCTTGGATAAAGCCATTTTGAAGGAAGCAGCCAAGGGAAACTTCTGAGCCCGGCCCGAAGACGGATAATTGTAAATCAAGTTTGTTACCGTCTCGGGGTATCTGAACGCCGGGCATGTAAGGCATTGACCCCAGTCAAGGGCTACTCAGCGATACAAGACCAGACAGCCTTGTGATGAAGAAAAACTAACCCAAGCGATCATCAGATTAGCCAGTCAGTATGGCAGATATGGCTATCGAAGAGTCACCGCCTTGTTACGTAATGAAGGCTGGTCAGTCAACCATAAAAGAGTAGAAAGGATCTGGCGTCAAGAAGGGTTGAAAGTTCCAGGGAAACAACCCAAAAGAGGCAGGTTGTGGCTGAACGATGGTTCCTGTGTCCGATTAAGAGCAGGGCACAAAAATCATGTTTGGAGTTATGATTTCGTCCATGATCGGACAGCAGATGGTAGGCCTATCAAGATACTGACCCTTATTGATGAATATACCAGAGAATGTTTATCTCTTCTGGTTGGTAGAAAGTTAAACTCTCATAATGTCTTGGATGAATTGTCTAACCTTTTTTTGACCAGAGGAGTACCGGAGCACATCAGGTCAGATAATGGCCCCGAGTTCACAGCAACAGCCGTTAGAGAGTGGTTGGAGTTAGTAGGTTCCAAGACTTTATTCATCGAACCAGGCAGCCTCTGGGAGAATGGGTTTGTCGAATCATTTAACGGTAAATTGCGGGATGAATTGCTGAATGGAGAAATATTTACTACTCTATTCGAAGCCCAGGTACTTATTGAAGATTGGCGTAAACAGTACAACCAAATAAGACCACATAGTTCGTTGGGGTATAAACCACCAGCACCGGAAGCAATTATGCCACTATATGGGCAGGCAACTCTAACACAGCAACTGGTACAATGACTGGGGGCAGGTCAGCTGCACGTTTGGCTCTTGATATTGCTGTTTCCCTTGCCCAGGGAAGAGCGTGCAAGGCGGCCGTGCCATTCTTGCGTTTTGCGGAGAAGAATGGTTTGTCGGCAGAAAGGATGGAAGCAATCGATATCTTTTCATCTTTTTTTTGCGAGTCCAAAATGGGAGATGTGCAAAAGGCCCTCGATTGGTGGGACCTGATGCGAGAAAACAATTTACCAGTAACAGAGTATTTGCTGGTAGAAAAGGTTGCCCTGGACATTAAACTCGGTGTTGAGCCGCCGCCGGTTTATGGTAAACTTCCGAGCAGATGATATAGTGGTTAAGTCTCACCATACATATATTTGATTTCTTACTGAATTGCAAAGTAGACAAATTCATAGGCATTAATAGGTTAATATGGACAAAAATAGTCGCCATATAACAGTATTTATGGTCGCCACAGCCTTCTTCCTTTCCGGGGGCTGTGGCCTGATTTATGAGGTGCTGTGGACCCGCTATCTTGCTGATCTGATGGGGGGCACTTCCATGTCACAGTTCGTGGTCCTGATGGTCTTCATGGGCGGCCTGGCCCTGGGCGCCATGTTGATTGGCCGGCTGGTCGATCGGGGCAGAAACGGTCTGCTCTATTACGGTTGGCTCGAAGTTGGTGTCGGTTTCTACGCAGTTCTTTTTCCGTTCCTGTTCAGCAAAGTTTCCGGTATTTATATTTTTCTCGGATCTTCTTTTGAACCGGGTTCATCGCCCTTGCTGACCCTGAAGCTTTTGACGACTTCGCTATTAATTGCGTTGCCCTCCGTGGCCATGGGCGGCACCCTGCCAGCGGTCACACGCTACCTGACCTGTTCCCAGGAGGGGCTGCGCCGCAACATCTCATTACTTTACGGCATCAATAGCCTGGGGGCGGTTCTGGGCATTTTGGCCGGCGGTTTTTTTCTCGTCTATCGCTTTGGTATGGCCAACAGTATGATTTATACCGGGACCATTAATATCTGTCTCGGGCTGACCGTCTTGAGTGCTGCCTGGTTCCAGGCGAGTAAAGAGGCGGTTGTTTGTAAAGGGGGGGAGGACAGTCCGCACCGGCGGCTGGATGAAGCGCTGGATGGGCGGATATATCAACCTTATGCCATGCGCCGGGCCATAGTCGCTGCAGGTCTGGCCGGTTTCGCGGCCATGGCCCTGCAGATTGCCTGGATCCGTTATTTTGCGATTGTTCTGGGGGCCACCCACAGCGCCTTCACTATCGTGGTGGCCGCCTTTATCTTCGGCCTCGGCCTGGGCTCGTTACTGGTCAGATCTCGATGGATAGGCCGTTTCCCATTACCCACTGTTTTAACCTGTGTTTTTACGATTAATTCCACGATCATGGTGTTCGGTCTTTTCTTTTATGGACGGCTGCCGTTTGAGATCGGCCGACTCCTGGGGATCATTGCCCACACCCCGTTTGGCTGGCCTTTTTACCAGACTTTGAAATTCGGGACCTGCTTTGCGTTGATGCTGTTGCCTACGGTGGCCTCTGGCATGATCCTGCCGCTCTGCGTAAGGATTGTTGGCCGCAGCAGTGAGCGGGTTGGTCGCGATGTGGCCCTGGTCTACGGGGTAAATACCATAGGGGCGTTGCTCGGCATTGGGATTACCAGTCAGTTGCTGTTCCGAATACTTTCTTTGCCTCGGACCCTGGAGTTTATTGTCTTTATCTATCTGGCAGTAACTATCTTTCTGGCTTTTATGCTGGAGGAGAAAGGTCGCAAAAGGATTCTGGGCGCCACTATTGGATTGGTTACACTTCAGCTGTTTTTCTGGCAGCCATGGTCTCCGGTTCAGCTTTTCGTTTCTCGGCTGGATTTTGGGAAGAGCCAGTCCTTTAAGTACGAAGATTTTGTCAAGATGAATAGTTTTTACCAGGTTGTGGAAGAACGACAGGGGCCTGATGTTCAGGCCACGGTTCTCGATGTCTTTGTCCCTGGCGAAGATGTTTACCGTTCATTGTTAATCAACGGTAAAGCAGATGCCGCCAATAAAAGAGGCTCGCCCGATGTCGCAACTCAGATCCTGCTTGCCCATCTGCCCATGCTGCTGCATCCGACGCCAAAGAATATCTTTGTGTTGGGATTAGGCAGCGGCATTACCTCCGGTGAGATTCTTAAATTCCCTGAAGTTGATAAATTGACCACCGCCGAGTTGGCTGGTGAGGTTTTTGAGGCCTCGAAAACCTTCGCGGCAGATAATGGTCGATTCTGGGAAAACCCGAAGCACCGGATGGTAATTGATGACGGCAAGACCTTTCTCCGGTTAAGCGAGGAAAAATTTGATGTCGTTTCAATGGAGCCCTCTAATATATGGCAGGAAGGCATGGCCGACATGTTCAGCGAGGACTTTTTCAGATTGGTCAGATCACGGCTGGCGTCCGGCGGGGTTGTTGTCCAGTGGCTCCACACCTATGATGTCGATGATCTGGCGATAAAAATTGTCATGAAAACATTTTCCCGGGTTTTCCCTGCCGCCAGTGTCTTTCAAGTGAACCGCGGGAACGTCTTGCTTGTAGGTTATGATGAGCATTGGCGATTTAGTCCCCAGAACCTGGAGCAGCGTTTTTATCTATCGCAGATTCTGGAAGGGCAAAAGAAAATTGGCAATCCCAATCCGTCTACCTTGCTATTACGGGAGATATTGGGTAGGGACAGCTTTCAGACAAACACTATGGCGATGACGATCCCGGTCAACACGGAAAATTATCCAGTACTTGAGCAGGTGGCGGAATATGGCCGGTTTATCAAACAGCCGCCAACTATTCTGCAAGTATATGACAGTCGCCTGAATCCGGACGGGAAAGATTTGCTGGTCGACGAATATTTCAACCAGGTTGGAATTGATCAGAACCAGATGCAGACCGTTAGCACATCAACGGCAATGGCAGGCAACGACAAGCTTCGGGCTAGTTTTAATTTCAAGGCTCTTGAACAACTCTGGGCGGGGCTACCAGCGCTGCCGCCGCAAAATCTACAGTCGTTCATCCCTGACCCACAGTTGCGTGAAATTGCTTTGCATCCCCTGTATCGGCTGGATCCGGCCAAGATGACTTCTGAAGAGGCATATAGCATGATTAACGCTGAATTGTTGATCTGGCAGAAGGCGGCAAGCCAGATGTGGACGCCGAGGCCGGAGAGATTGCAGCGGTTGTTTGACAAATTTGCGAGTGGGGTGGGGCGGGAGACTGCCGGCATTGTGGCCCGTAATACCGCTCTGTCTCTGGCTGGCGGTCGGGCCTGCATGGCGGCGCTGCCTTTTTTCCAGATTGCCGAGGAGTTGGGAGAGCTGACGGCTGAAAAACTACAGCCCGCTGGGATCAGGACTACTTTTTATTGTGAAATGAGGGCGGGGGATCCTGACAAGGCCCGCAGTTGGTGGGAGGTAATCGAGCAGTATAATATTCCGGTTCTTGATGCCATGATTGACGATAAGGTCACCCTGGACATCAAACTTGGTGGTCAGCCTCCACCGCCTGTTTATGGTAGACTGCCAAACAGAAAGTGAACCAGAGAGAGTTACATTGGGAAAATGTGACCTTGGATTGTATTGCTGCATGTCCCCTAAATCATATGGCAGTTTGTTGCCCTATACTTGTCTTTTTCGAGAATTATAGTTAACTATTGCTGTTATTTTATCGCAACAGAATCTAATATAAGATTTTCCTGGAGCGGAGGATGGAGGGGCAATAGTGACAGTGTTGGGGAAATTGCGAGAAATTATCGCGCTAAATGATTCCTCTGCCAACGCTTGGTCGATTATCAGGGAATGTTTGCTTTGTTGTTTCCTGTTCATCCTGGTCTTTCTCCTCTATGTCCAGAGCAAAGATGGACCCTTTGTCTTCGACGACCAGCCCAATATCACCAGCAATCCCCACATTAAGATTAGCGATCTAGGTTGGCAGTCTCTTCGGCGGGCGGCCTTTGATAGCCCGATTCCGACCCGGCCTAATATATATGGATTAGTAGAACCCTCTCCATCATAGACCGACCAGCTTGTCGGCAATCTGGGCAAGGGCATTGCGGTCAATCTTGCCGTTTGGATTGAGAGGGAGTTCCGGGATGGCGAAAATTCTCCTGGGCAGCATTGCTCGGGGAAGGTCCTGTCCCATTGACTTTTTAACCTTGGATTCGTTTACTTCCTTGTCAGTTACGACAAATCCGATAAGCGCTTCGGCAACACCTAGATGGTTATGCCAGGGAGTAATTGCTACTGTATGATAGTTAGTGTGTTTAAGTAAATAGTATTCAACTTCTTCCAACATCACCCGATAACTGCCGACCTTAAGCTCTGTATCGGTTCGGCCCAGGAAGTGGAAGATAGAATTCTCTTCCTGAAAAGCCAGATCACCACTAATATACCAGTCTTGGAAACCATATACTGGATGTAAGATATTCCTAAATTTATTCTTAGTTCGTTCCGGACTATTCAAATAGCCACTGGCTATGTGAGGGCCTGCCAGGGCCAATTCTCCTTTGGTGCCTGGTTTAACGAATTCATTATTCGGGTTAATTATACCAACCATTGTACCTTTTAGAGGACTGCCTAGAGCAAGACCTCCAGTCTCCGTGGTCAAAGGGGCTTCCGGGCTGAAGGTTTGGACAAGACTGCCGATAGGAGCCTCGGTTTGACCGTAGAGATTAACAACTTTACCGTTAGGGGTGGCATCCTGCCAGATCCTTGCTGCCGCTGCTGTTAAGGTCTCACCGCTGAAACAGGAAAAACGGAGAGAGGGGAAGATACCAGGTTTGAGCATTTTCATTTGATTCATCAAGTTTATCATGTTTGGGACACAGGTCCAGACTGTTAACTGCTGGTCTTGAATAAAGTGGCCCGGCCCCAATCTTTGTCCCTGAGGGACCACGTGGGTACTGGCCCCTACCTGCCAAGGGACAAAGATATCCATGACAGAAAAATCAAAGGATATTTCGAAAAACTGGGAAAAACGGTCTGACTCATCGAATGGGTAACGTGCCAAGAGAGTTTGAATAGCAAAGGCCAGGTTCCCGGCATTAATAGCCACCCCGTTAGGCTGACCGGTGGTGCCGGAGGTAAACACAAGATATGCTTCTGAATCAGCCCCAATCTCTGAAGGTGGTCGAAACTCTGTTGGAGAAGGAAGTTGATAAAGACCGTCAATAAGTTGGCCGTGTACTTCAAAAGATTTGTCATTGGCGAGTATAATTTTGCCAGAAAACAATTCGAGTATTTTCGGTGTCAGAAGCTCTATACATTCCTTGCCAACAATCAGGGCATCCGGTTTGGCCTGGGAAATGATATTTAGAAGCCTTTTCTCAGGGAAGATGGGATTAAGGGGGACGTAACAGGCGCCAACCCAGCCGGCGCCAAGAATACCCAGGTAGGATGCGATGCTGCGATTGGTTAGGAGGGCTACTCTTTTGACTGGTTGCTCCTGGATATTACAAAGCCATTTGGCAAGGCGACATGCTCCTATAGCTAGCTCCCGATAGGTATAGAGTGTGTTGTCGACCCAGAGGGCAAGGTTTTCAGGATTAAGCAGAGCATTATCATAGAAAGGCTTAACAGGGTTAAAATTATTGTTAGACAAAATGGCCTCAGCTGTCAATTTTTAGAATATTTCTGGGCCAGCATCTTTATGGCCCTGTCCTTAATTTCTGAGGGTGCGGCAGTAAACGTCTTATGTTTTTGTTTACTGTCAGCAAAATTCTCCTGGGGAATTCCTTTGGTCATACCTGCTCTGATGAGGTGAAGTGATTCTACTACCAGTTCTCCACAAACAGAATTGATAATTTGAAGAAGGTGGGGAAATGAGCTACCACTTTCAAGTTGAATCTTCCTTCTTGTCAGAATGGGACCTGTATCGACATCCTCATCTATAAAATGAGCAGTGCATCCTTGGGGAAGGTCGTGGATAATTGCCCATATATAAGGATTGTTGCCTTTTACCTCTGGCAGATAACCTGGATGGAGGTTAACTACACCTATATTGGCTAGAGTAATAATATTGCGCTTTATGATCCTGGTGTCTCCTAAGACGATCAGGTCTGGCTTAAGATTGGCTAAAGTCTCTTCGCACTGGAGATTGTTATGGTTTGCTACCTCAAGGTGTTGAATCTGTCTTGAACCAATAACTTCGGCCAGTGGCGGTGGCATCGGTATTTTGGGAGATAGTTTTTCGAGCTCTGCAGATAAGTTTTTTCGACCTTTTTCGGCCAGGCTTGATGTTTCTTCGATAACAATAGCTGGTTCAAGGCCAGCCTTGATAAGGCAGTCAAGCATGAAATTGCCCCTGGGGTGCTCCTGGAGATTAAGGAAGGCAAATTTCAGCGGAGCAGGGGCCGGTTTGGCTAATGCAACTGGAGTATGTGATTCAACTGATTGATATGAACCATCTTCTCGATGCACTTCGGTACCGGTAAGTGGCGGGTTAAATACACAGATAATCCGCATGTTTGTCTTGGCAACCAGATAATGTTTTTCATGTTTATTAAGGGCATACATGGTGCCGGTTGTGACTGGAATAACTGTTTCTTTACCGATAAGCTCGATTGAACCTTCCCCCTCTATACAATAGACCGATTCAACATGGTGTTTGTAATGGATCAGGGTGCGGGTGTTAGCATATATTATGGTATCGTGGAAAGAAAAACCCATACCGTCTTTTTGGAGTAGGAAGCGACGGCTAGTCCAATTACCGTTTTCTGCATTGATCTCTCGCTCGCTTCCGATTATTTCCTGTAACGTACGAATAATCATTGATTGACCATATATAAATAGTTGTCCCGTTAACTCGACATCACAGGTTAGGGTTTCATGTTCATAGCAATACTGTTATTAAGAATATCCAATCCTTTAAGAAGGAGATCTTCTTCAATTGTCAAGGGTGGAGAAAGTTTTAAAACATCGCTGTTGGGTCCACAAATTTCCACCAAAAGCCCTTGTTCATAGCAAGAGTCTGTGATCCGTTGAGCCTTTTGGGGGGTACTTGCCTGTAAACCGTACAACATCCCTTTGCCTCTTACAGAAACAAATTCTGAAGAATACGGCTCTATAATTTTGTTCAGTTCTGTATGGATAATATCACCACTATGGTATACGGATAAAGATAACTGATCATCCTGCCAATAATGTTGCAAAGCTACTGTTGCGGTCAGCATGGCAAGGTTGTTGCCACGAAAAGTACCTGAATGTTCACCGGGCTGCCACTGGTCAAGATGGGGTTTTAGCAACAGCATAGACATAGGGAGCCCAAAACCGCTTAGCGATTTAGACAGTACAACAATGTCGGGATAGATCCCAGTTCCCTCAAAACTAAAAAAAGTGCCGGTTCTACCGATTCCGGCCTGAATGTCATCAACTATAAGAAGTATTCCATATTTTTGACAAAGGTTACTCAATTCGCGGAGCCATTCGGTTCGGGCTATATTGATACCGCCTTCAGCCTGAACCGTTTCGACAATGACGGCTGCCGGCAAGTCAACACCACTTCCTGGATCTTTAAGGGTTTTGTCCAAATACTCGATAGTGTTTACAGAATCTCCTAAATAACCGTCGAATGGTAGAAATGAAACATTATGCCGATCTACAAAGGCTTCGTTCCTAAAAAAACTGTTGGCAGTAACAGCTAAGGCACCAAGGCTAAGACCATGATAACTATTAGAAAATGCAATTATATTGCTCCTGCCTTTTTTTTGACGGGCCAGTTTCAAGGCAGCTTCAACAGCATTAGCTCCTGTTGGCCCTGTAAACTGAAGCTTATAGTCAAGATCTCGCGGTTTAAGTATTGATGACTCAAAACTCTTGAGAAATTCGGCTTTTGCAGCTGTATGAAGGTCAAGGCCATGAACTAGGCCATTATTATTAATATATTTGATTATTTCCTCTTTCATGCATGAGGGGTTATGCCCGTAATTAAGGGCTCCGCCGCCACTTAGAAAGTCAATGTAAGTTTTCCCTGATTCATCGGTAATTGTTGCTCCTTGAGCTGCGACAAAGACTGCAGGAAACATTCGGCAGTAGCTTCGGACATTGGATTCCATATGTTCAAATATATTCATTTTGATATCGCTCATGAAATCAATTTGGACTGGTTGCTTGGTGGCAATAATGATGTTTTTAGTTTCCGGTACTAATCCTTTATTTAATTGCTCAAACAATAGACAAATTGGCAAGATATTGTCTAGTGATTTGTTCTCATTTAGCCTTATCTTTAACAACTATATGTTCATGAGGAAACAAAACCTGGTAGGTATAGCTGGACAATGTTATCCACGATCAGAGAAATGAATTACTCCTTGGAGTGGATTCCGTTGGTTATGGGCTATTGTTCGGAAGCATCGATTTCGCATTGCAAGTATTGGTTTTGATCAGGTGAGGATGCCAAGGTCGTCGCTATAGGATTGGACTAAAAGGATTAACGGTCTGGGTCATTATTATTTGAGCGTTAATCTCCGGGAGTGTTGCCTGGACAGCAATTATGTGAATTCATTGCTGTCTCATAAATTTTACCAGAGCAAAAACTGCCTAGATTCAAGTGGTTGATTGTCTGGCGGCCTAAAAAGTGAAAGTAAATCTCTTCGC
>JBDLJC010000045.1:0-30766 GCA_039714535.1 Thermodesulfobacteriota bacterium
ACTTGATAGCGCCTATCTACTGGCTGCAGTTCGCTATGTAGAAAGAAATCCTGTGCGAGCAAATATGGTAAAACATGCTTGGAATTATCAATGGTCAAGCGCTGCTTATCATGCTGGTTTGAAAGAGAGAGATGAATTGATTACCGACACTGATATATTGGATGAAATAGATGATTGGAAAATGTACTTATCAGACAGAGACATGGATCTTGATGAGTTGAGACAGAAGACTCGGACTGGTCGACCAATAGGAGGTGAAGGCTTTATCCTAAAAGCTGAAGAGATAGCCGGGAGGTGTTTACGACCTGGCAAAGCAGGTCGGCCCAAAAAGAATTAGTATTATGTCCCCAGATTTAAGTATTCTGTCCAGATTTCAGATTTCAAAAATAGATCTGTCCCGGTTTATTTACTGTTTACAATATCATCAGGAGGTGCACTATTAAATTGTTGATTTCGATGATTATTGCTGTCTCCTTAATCTTCTGTTCCGTAGATCATGTGGCCGCTTATATTTGCCGGGGCACCGAAGAAGAAAGAGAAAGATGTAAAGAGGATGATAAGAAAGAAAAAATCCTGCTGTACCTAGGGATAGCAGGCGTCATGCTCATTTATAGTGCTATAACTTCAGCTAAAACAGAGCAGAATGAAACTGAGATAACGTCAGAACAACTCTCTAAGTTATTAAATAAAAAGACCCATGAATGGGTAGATTCAAAAGGTAAGCTGATTATTTATAGGTGGTAAATGGTTATCTCCTCTCCCTCGAGAGAGGGTAAGACGTAGGATGTACAAGCCCATATATTTAAGAGCTTTGAACCCTTTAATTTGATTAATGGTAAAACGCTTATGAATGATCCTGATAAAAAAATCGTCTTTCCCATTTATCCCACGCCTTACTCTGGTGTGTCCAGATTCTGTACTTGTCTTCTATTGATCGTTCTTCTTGTTACTGGCTGCGGCGGCGGTAGTGACACAAATACAGGCCCTATTGAAACAACCTGTCAGGGGTATTTCGATATTTTCCAGATGGATGGTTCCTTAGAATCCATGTACAACAGCATGGATGGAATATTCGAATTTTCCGACTATGAAGCAAATATCGGCGGCGGATTTGATGGGTGGTATTCGGTAAGCTGGGAAAATCATACAACATCCGAGTCAGGTGTAGGTACCATCCAGCAAGGCATTCGCACCATTTGCGCACCGATTTTCGGTGGATGTATTGATACTAATGTGGAACGTTGGGAAGCAACCGTACCGATCGTTCCGGGTGATAACGATGTTACCTTTTATGGCAATGGCTGCCGTGAGGTAATATTTACTCATTTGCCTGAACACACACCTAAAGTTAAAAGCTTCGATGCTGTCCTAAACCCTGAGCAGTTGGATATGTCTGGCTTGTTTGATAGCGGCGGCCTTGCTGCCACGATTACAGCAGACTACGGTAGGGATATAGACTGGCTGTCATCCTACAGGAGCGTGTCTGCATCCGCAGTTTCTGATCATCGCCACGCCGCAATAAGCGATATTGCCATAACCGATTTTTTGTTACCCGGCCTCACCCATTACTTCCGGATGACCATAAGCAATGATCTCGGTGATGCCACGAGTAATACCATTGCAATAATCCCCCCGGTGGATGACCCAAATCAGACACAGCCTTACTTGTACGAAAACGGAAGCGCTTCTTTCATCACTTCAGACAGTGCCAGGGTTTCAGCAATGGTTTTGGGCAATGGCGCACAATATACAGCCTTTGTGGAATACAGCGAGAATCCTGACTTCATTGGTTTTCAGGAATCAACAAGAAACATAAACTCTGACGTTCTTGACAGTTATGCGGGCGAAAACTGGGCGCTGAGCTCCCTTACACCTAACACCAAATATCACTACCGCTTTGTCGCCTACAATTCAGGTGGAACATCGGTGGTGGGTTATAAATCGTTCACAACCGCTCCCTGATAAATAGGTACTCGAGCAGATAAACCGGGACAGATCTATTTTTGATATTCAATATCTGGTATCTGTATCTGTATCTGGGGTCAAGCTTGACATTTGGACATTCTGCTTGCTGTTAAATGCGAGGGGTCCGCTTTTGGCTTTTGATGCAAAAAATTCGTTCGCTGCGAGTCAACATACCGCCCTATAGTTATTACCAAATTGTGTTTATCAAAATCTGGTGAGATAGTATTTTCTGAGGAAATTCTAATTAGAGGCCAGAGTATTTGGCCTGCCAATTCATTCATACAACCAGATCCATCCACCATTGCATAACACGGGGCCGAAAGAGATCAATATCGGCTCATTAAAATGAGCGTGATCATTTTATCTTGACTTCGGTGTTGCGTCTGTGATTTAATGTGAGCACGATCACATTAAGGGAAGGTTATGAGAATCACGAAGGAAGCAAAGAAAAAAACAGCGCAAAAGATCCTGCGGGCAGCAGAAAAGCTATTTACAAGCGTGGGTTATAAGGACACCACGACCCGTCAGATCGCTGAACAAGCCGGGATCGCCACAGGAACCTTGTTTAACTATTTTCCCTCTAAAGAGACTCTTGCAATGTCTCTTCTGGCTGAAGAGATCAGCCAAGGGCGGGAGGATTATTTCAGGCGTCGCTCCGACGATGAGGATTTTTCCGAAGATCTTTTTCTATTGATCAGCTCTGAGATCAGGCGACTCAAACCCTACAGAAAATTTGTCGGTCCTGTTCTTGAAAGCACTATGAGCCTGTTCTCTAAAGAGACCTCCTGCCCTGCAGGCGACAGCACCAGAGCTGAACATCTTCAGGCGGTGCGGGACATTATCCATAACCACGGTTACAGCAAGATCCCTGACTACATCTCGACCAGTCTTTACTGGTCTCTTTATCTTGGTATTCTCGCCTTCTGGAGTACTGACGAGTCACGCAATCAGGAAGAGACCCTCGCTCTGATGGATTATTCCATCAATGTATTTACCCAGACTATTTCAAACCCAACCCTGTAAGAGGTGAACACCATGACAGACCAAACAGAACAGAATCAGGAAGCAATACAGTTAAAAAAAATCATGCAGGCAATTCCTGAAGAGATCAACGAAGAGTCACCGACTAGTGACCCTTTAGGCGACCTGATCTCACAGATCAGTGCCCGTAAAGTCCCGGTCAAATCTTTAACCAGGCTCTGGGCTCTTGGGAGCATGCAGGCCAAAATCGCGGTGGGTTATCTCGCCTATGCACTGCGCAGCAGTTTTATCAATAAAACCGAAAAACAAAAGGCCCTGAACGAAACCCACCTTAATGCAGCTTTAAAACTCCTGGGCACCATGGGATACCTGCGGGGCGCTGTTATGAAGGTAGGGCAACTCCTTAGCAATATGCCCCATATCGTACCGGAGGAAATGATCGATACCCTGGAAAGACTACAGTTTGAGGCGCCGCCCATGCATTACTCGCTGATCAGGGAGGTCTTTCTCGATGAGTTCGGTAAAGAGCCGCACGAGATCTTCGCCTCCTTCGACAAAAAGGCCTTTGCCGCCGCCTCGCTCGGTCAGGTGCACAGGGCTACCCTGAAATCAGGGGAAGAGGTCGCAGTCAAGATCCAGTATCCGAATATGGCGTCCACGATCCGCGCCGACCTGGCCAATATGCGAAAGATATTGCTGCCGATGAAATTGAAAAAAGAAGGGCGTTACCTCGCCGGTCATCTTACCGATGTCGAATCAGTTCTGATCGGCGAGACCGATTATCTGGCCGAAGCGAAGGCAATGAAAAACGCCCGGAAGTTTTTCACACCTGAAGACCAGATTGTTGTTCCCAGGGTCTGGGATGAGTTCTCAACGAACCGGGTTCTGACCACTGACTTTCTTAAAGGCAAACATGCCGGTGATTTTCTAAAAAGTGACCCACCCCAGGAAGCACGGGATCATTTCGGCACCTTGATCTCCCGTGCAATCTTCCGGCAATGGTCAACAGCCAGGACCATCTATGCCGACCCGAATCCAGGAAACTTCCTCTTGCTTGATGACAATCGTCTGGGATTGATCGATTTTGGCTGCTGCAGGACATTATCAACGGAAGAATGGGACTTTATGGTCAAAGCGGAACAGACGTTCTTGTCAGATGATACCGAGACAATGAAGGAGATTGTCGCCAAGGCCTGTCTTTTTGACAATGCCGAAGAAATTGAATCGGAGAGACTGAACCTCCTGATGGACCTTTCATTATGGCAGGCCGAACCGGCAATGGTTGAAGGAAAATTTTCTTTCGGCGATCGCGACTTTTACCAGAGAGGCATCGATCTTCTTACCGAGTCGACACGTAAAGGATACATGCGCAACAGCTCACTGTATATCTGGTGGACCAGACTGATCTTCGGTCATCGCACCCTGCTGTACCGCCTGAACAGCAATGTTGATTACCACGGCATCTACATGACGGAAAAAAAATACTAGTGGAGCCAGGACGATGAAGATCGGTATTCAGACATGGGGAAGTGACGGAGATATCCTGCCGCATCTGGCGCTGGCAGGAGGTCTGCGCGCATCGGGGCACGATGTCACACTCGTATACACCAGCGTCGACAACAAGGATTATTCCGAGCTGTGCACCAAAATGGATTTCACCGGCATCAAGGTGTTTGATCATTTTCCATTTGATGACGCACTCCAGGAGAAACTGAAGAGATTTTTCCTCAAGGAAAAGTTCCCCCTGAAACATCTGCAGGTCATCTTCGAGGATTTTTACAAACCTGCGGTGGATGAAATGTGGGAGGCGTCGCTGGAACTCTGTGAGCAAAATGATCTGGTGATCGGCCATTGGGGACTCCATACCCTGCAGAGTGGTGCAGAAAAAACCGGAACCCCGCATATGGCGGTTGTTCTTAATCACAGCCCAATACCGTCCCGTAATATAACACCCATGGGCACTCCTCCTCTTGGCGAGTGGTTGAACCCATTGTGGTGGAAAATTGTCAGTCTGATCGTCGATCGCTGCCTGTTGCCATATTACAAACCATTGCGGGAGAAGGTCGGCATGCCACCATACAGGAGTGTCTTTCACCACGCCTGGAGGGCAGAGAACCTCAACCTCATCGCCGTGAGCCCGGAGCTTTGCCAACGGCCTCCGGATTGGCCTGAGAGCTATAAGGTTTGCGGCTTTTTCAACCTGCCCGTTGATCTTGTTGACTGGACCATGCCGGATACGCTCAGGGATTTTCTGGCTGCGGGAGATCCGCCGGTGTACATGACCTACGGAAGCATGACGAGTTTAAGCGAAGAATACGAAGGGATCGCCCTCGAAGATTTCACCATGGCGGCGCAACTGGCAGGTTGCCGGGCCCTGATCCAGAGCAGGGTCGCTCCCGAAGGAGTGCACAAGGACAACCCCAATATCTATATTGTCAATCGGCTGCCCCACCAACACATCTTCCCGTACTGTGCCGCAGTGGTGCACCATGGCGGCGCCGGCCACACTCAATCCACATTATTGTCGGGCTGTCCCTCCATTGTTGTGGCCCATATCGCCGATCAGATCTTCTGGGGGAGAGAACTCTACCGGCTCGGGGTTGCACCCAGGCCGATATTTCGGCAGGGCTTCAAGATAGAAAAACTGGTCAAAGCCATTCGCACTGTTCTCGATAATCCGGTCATGAAGAAAAAAGCGGCGGAAATTGGCGCCAGAATGGAGAAAGAGAATGGTGTGGAAAAAGCGGTGCAAGAGATCAACCAATGGAGGCAAACATGAAAAAGCCAGTATCGACAATCGTTACGATCTTCTTAATTATGATAGCTCTGCTCCATGTCCTGCGGCTGCTTTATCAAGTCAATATCACAGTCGGAGATATTGATATTCCGATGTGGCCCAGCATTTTCGGTTCTCTGGTACCGGCCGGCCTGGCCGTGATGCTTAAAAAGGAAAGCAATCGATAGCCTTTTGGCTAACCGGTGGACAAACATTATTCCTCGGGGGAAAGAACAAGATGACCTGGATACATAAAAGTTTTGAAGGCTGGTTTATCAGGATGGCCTCCCTGGTCTGCCGCCATAAATATTGGTCGCTGATGCTGATGCTGGGCCTGACCTTCGCCCTGGCTGCCCAACTGCCGAAAACCACCATTGACACCCGCGATGAAAGTTTCTTCTACAAAGACGACCCGGCCCTGGTCTCTTACAACAATTTCCGCGACCAGTTCGGCACCGACGATGCCTTCATCATCACCCTCAGGCCCAAAAAAGGTCTGGACCGGAGGTTTTTCACCTTTCTCAGCCTGCTTCACCATGAGCTGGAAGCGAAAGTCCCGTATCTCGACGAAATCAGCAGTCTGGTCAATGCCCGCCTGGTCAGGGCGGAAGGAGACACTCTGGTCGTGGAGGATCTGCTGGCGGATCTGCCGAAATCGGCAGCCGGAACAGCCCGAATACTAGAGCTGATCGATCACTATCCCATGTACGACAAACTGCTCATCTCAGAGGACCGCAGCCTGGTTTCCATCATGATCCGGGCCCAGGCCATCAGGGAACTCCCGGAGAGCGAACTGCTGGCAGGGTTTGATGACGCTATGATCGATACCCGCAAGGACAGCGAGAAATACCTGAGCAACAGCGAGAGTACCGAGATAACCAAAGCCATTAAAGAGGTCCTCGACCGTTACCGCGATGAGGAGATCGAGATCTTTTTCTCCGGCACCCCGGCGGTCATCGCCGAGCTGCAGGCCAGTATCGAAAAGGACCTGAGAACCCTGGTGCCGCTGGCTGCCCTCTTGATCCTGACTTTTCTTGCTCTGCTGTTTCGCCGGGTATCCGGGGTGGTATATCCAACTCTGGTGGTTTTTCTGTCACTATTCTCCACCCTCGGTTTCATGGCTCTGGTTAACATCCCGATCACCATGCTTACCCAGATGCTGCCCTCTTTTCTGCTGATCGTCGGCGTCGGTGACAGCGTCCACATCATGACAATCTTCTATCGCATCTACCGGAAAACCGGGGATAAAGAGTCCGCCATTGTCGATGCGGTAGGCTTTGCCGGCCTGCCGGTCCTGATGACCAGCCTGACCACCTCCTGCGGCCTGATGTCGTTTGTCTGGGCCGATGTTGCCTCGGTTGCCCAGCTCGGTTATGTGGCCCCCCTGGGTGTAATGCTGGCTTTTCTCTACACGGTAATTCTGCTGCCGGCCCTGATCTGTATTTTTCCGGTAAAACCGGGGATTCCCGTCCCGGAGCATGAAATACCCGTTGCCGACCGGATCTTCAGCTGGATCGCCCGCCTGACCACGCACCGGCCATTCCTGGTTACCGGGATTTCGTCTCTGCTGGTTCTGGTCGCCATTTTCTCAGCGTCATCGGTCAGGTTCTCTCACAACGGCCTTACCTGGTTTCCCCATGATTCGGATATCCGGACCTCGACCAGATTGATGGATACAGTCAACGGCGGCTCAGTCATGCTGGAGGTCCTGATCGATACCGGCAAAGACAACAGCCTGCACGATCCGAATGTTCTGAAGAGTTTTGCCAAAGCATCAACGGAAGTCCCAAAAATAGAACTCCACGGGATCAGGGCTGCCAAGGCCTGGTCCCTGGCCGATGTGGTCAAGGAGACCAACCGGGCCCTGCACGAAGACCGGAATGAAGCCTATACGATTCCGGAGAGTCGCCAACTCATCGCCCAGGAGCTGGTGCTCTTCGAGGCCAGCGGCAGTGACGATCTGGAGGACTTTACCGATATGAGCTATCGGACCGGCAGAATGTCGATTCTGGCCCCCTTTGAGGACGCGATTCTCTATAAGGATTACGCCGATGAACTGCGGGATTATTTCGGCCAGAAGTTTCCCGGAGCGGAAATAACCCTGACCGGCAAGATTCCCCTGTTTGTCAAATTGATCAAAAACATAATTACCAGCATGGCCAAGAGCTACGTCTTCGCCCTGCTGGTAATTACCATCCTGATGATCTTTATGGTCGGCCGGGTAAAGATCGGCCTGATGAGCATGATCGCCAATGTGGTGCCGATCATCGGCGTTCTCGGCCTGATGGGCCTGAAAGGGATCCCCCTGGATCTCAGTACAATGCTGGTCGGCAGCCTGATCCTCGGTCTGGTAGTTGACGACACCATCCACTTCCTCCACCATTTCCGCCGGGCCTTTGATCAAACGGGCGAACTGGAGACCGCGGTCAGGATGACTCTCTACTCCACCGGCCGCGCCCTGGTGATCACCAGTATGGTTTTATGCGGCGGCTACTTCATCTACCTGCTCGCCTACCTGGAAAGCAATGTCCGCTTCGGGCTGCTGACCGGTTGTGCGGTTCTTTTCGCCCTGGCGGCAGATTTTTTCCTGGTGCCGGCCCTGCTTACCATTACCTACAGAAAAAAAGCGCCCATCGGAGGAGAGTAAAATGAGGACTTTTTTTAAGATTCTGGCAGCCATGGTCTTCGGCCTTTCCGCCGTTACCAGCAACGCCTTCGCCGATGATCCCGAGGCCTGGGCCATCATGGAAAAGGTTGATACCCGAGAAGACGGGGACCGATCGATGGTCGATATGCGGATGATCCTGATCAACAAGCAGGGCAAGGAGCGAATCCGCTCCATTCGCTCATTCGGGATTGACCGGGGAGAGGACCACCTCAGCCTGATGTTCTTCCTTGCCCCTGCCGATGTCAGCGGCACCGGCTTTTTGACCTATGATTATGAAGGGGGCGACAACGATGATGACCAATGGCTTTTCCTGCCGGCTCTCAATAAAACCAAGCGCATCGCCGCCGGTGACAAGAGCGGCAGTTTCATGGGTTCTGATTTTTCCTATGCCGACCTGACTACCAGGCGGGTTGAAGATTACAAGTACTCCTTCAACGAACAGCAGCGAGAAGTTACGGTCCACGGCCATAAAGCCTGGGTGATCAATGCGACTCCCAAAGATGAGAAAGTCGCCGGGGAGACCGGTTATAAGCGCTCGATTGTTTTTGTCCGCCAGGACAATTTCGTGGTTATCCGCGCCATTTATTTTCCAACAAATGGCAGCACTACCAAGTATTACGATGTCAGGAAGCTGGAACAGATCGAAGGAGTCTGGACTGGTACCGAAATCCACATGACAACCAAAAAAGGCAAAAGAACGGTCCACAAGACCATCCTCTCCTTCAACAAC
Source organism: Thermodesulfobacteriota bacterium (assembly GCA_039714535.1). GTDB lineage: Bacteria > Desulfobacterota > Desulfobulbia > Desulfobulbales > JAGXFP01 > JAGXFP01. The sequence goes on from JBDLJC010000045.1 coordinate 9,121, forward strand.
GTGAAATACAACCAGGACTCGGTAAATGAAGACCTATTCTCCATCCGCCGCCTTGAAAAAGGCCCTTGAAACCGCACTTCTGCTGGGCTTTCTGTTAGTCATTGCCAGCCCGGTCAGCGCCGATGAGCAGCCGATCGACCTTTTTTCCGGCTTTGATGACCAGGCGCCGGCGGCCAGACAAGAAGAGAGCGACAGGGATACTCCCTCTTTCTTAAGCGGCTTTGCCAAGCTGGCCGCAGCCTATAATACCGATCATGGGCAGCCCCTGCCCGGCCAAACCGACTGGCGGGGGTTATCGAAGTTGCGGGGTGAATTGTTGCTGGAGACAAAACAAAAACTCTCCGGCTGGCAATTCTTCGTCAGTGGGAAAGGCTTTTATGACCTGGCCTACGAGAGCAACGGCCGGAGCGGTTATGCCGCCCGGGTCCTGGCTGACTACGAGGATGAAGTGGAACTTCGAGAGGCCTGGCTCCAAGGGGCGCTGCTGCCCTCCCTTGATCTGAAACTGGGCCGGCAGATCGTGGCCTGGGGCCGCTCCGACAACTTCCGGGTGACTGACATCCTGAATCCCCTCGATAACCGGGAGCCGGGCCTGACCGATATCGAAGACCTGCGGTTGCCGCTGGCCATGACCAAACTCAATTTTTATCTTGGCGACTGGAGTCTTGACCTGATCGGGATTCATGAGCACCGCTACGATAAGAACCCACCCTTCGGCCATGATTTTTACCCCTATCCGGTCCCGCCACCGGAGGAGATCCGGCCGGCCCATACTATGGAAAACACCGAACTGGCATTGGACCTTACCGGCTCTTTCTCCGGCTGGGATCTCTCCATTTATTATGCCGATACATTTAACGACCAGCCGAACCTTGTCCCTTCCCTGCCGCCTGTCAGTGAGCACCGACGTCTGAAAATCTTCGGCACCGCGGCCAGCATCGCCCGGGGGAACATGCTGATCATCACCGAAGCTGCCCACCTGCAGGGCCTCGGCTTCCTGGCTGATTTCAACAGCGATTATGAAAGAACCGACCTGCTGGCCGGGTTCGAATACTCAGGCTTCAGCGAGACCGTTATCAACTGCGATTATCTCTTCAGGCGTTTACATGGCTACAATAATATGATCAAGGCCTCCCCGGAATCTCCGCTGGAGAACGACGAACAGCTGGCCCTCAGGATCAGCCGTAACTTTCTCCACGAGACCGTTTCCCTGGGCGGCCTGGCTATGGTCTTCGGAGACCGGGGCCAACGGGGCGCGCTGGAGCGGTTGACCTTAACCTATGACCCGGCCGACAACTGGAGCATTACCGCCGGCGCGGTTTTCTATGAGTCCGGCGATACCCCGGCCACCGCCATTGGCGATAAAGATCGGGTTTTTATGGAAATCAGGTATGATTTCTAGCTGACATATGCAACAAAAGGACAGGTTGCCTAACAGCCGCCCCCTATATAACGCGTGATAATTAGAGGAGGATTTGAGATGACCATTGAAATTATTCGTAACGCTCTCGGTTGGTGTGGGGTTATTAACTTTGGGATGTTGCTCCTTTGGTTTTTGGTCTTTTCGTTCGCCCCGGCTCTGATCTACCGGACCCATGGGAAATGGTACAAGTTGTCGGAAGAGAAGATCTCCGAAATCCATTACAACGGCATGCTGTTTTTCAAGTTAGGGATATTTCTGTTTAATATCGTGCCGTACCTGGCCTTGCGGATTGTCGGATAACCATAAAGGAAAGACATGGGAACTTACGAAACAATCATTCTGCTTTATATCCTTTTTATCTGGTGCGTCGTTCTCCATACCCTGGAAGAAATTGCCCAGGGTGTCTTTGATGTTAAATTAGGCCCCATAAAAGCCAGTAAGAAAAAATATTTTATTGGCGCCACACTCATTACCACCGTCAACTTCTCCACCCTGGCTTTAATAGTGATCGGCAGCAAAGTCGGTCTTTATCTGGGAATCTTCACTTCTTCCGTAATTGGGGTTCTTCAAGCCCTGATTCATGGCTACGGATTTATCAAGGAAGGGGGCAAGGCCAAAAATGTCGGGGTCGGGTTTTATTCTTCCATACCCCTTTCAATTGTTGGCGCGATACTTCTCTATAAAATCCTGGAACAGGTTTGAATACTCAAGAATGAGATGACAAGAGATGTTTAACAAAATTCTTTTTATACGATATTTTGGCCCGATATTTGGGGACGCTATCCCTATTGATAGTCGGGATCAAGGCCGGACTCTATCTAGGAATATTTAATTCGAGCGTTATTGGGATTCTTCAGGATCTTATACATGGGATTGGCTTTTTATCAAGGAAGGGGAAATTCCCGCCATATAAAACCTGGGTTTTTTACCTCTTACTTGTACCTCTGATTTCCCGGGACCGTAAAGTGGCTGGTCTCATCGACTTTTGTAGTAAACATCAAGGGCCTTTGTGAATCTTGCCGTCAATGGCCGGATCTGTTTTTGTGGCACCGGGCCGGCATTTTGCCATTCCTGTTCGATTTTTTTGATCTCTTCATCAATAGCTTGTTTTTCGTTGCGGCGGCCGGCCAGCATGAAATTGTCTTCCATGGCCTGTTTAAGTTCTTCGGCAAGAGACAGGGCTTTGTCGCGGCTTCTGGCTGTTGACTTGTTAGTGATCCCCAGGATATTTTCCAGACGCAGGCAGAGACTCTCTTTTTTCTTCTGGTTTGCAAGGTATTGGCTTGTTAATTCTTCGAAATATTGCTTGTTGTCAGTAAAGAAAGCATCACATAAATCCTGGAATCGGTCGTCTAGTTTTTTGTCGACCTCTTGGGGAGCGAAACCGGTCGCAGACCAATCTTTTTGCAATTTCTTTAATTGGGTTGTTATTTTTTTGTTTTTTCCATGGTAAGCCAGTTCCACTGCCTGGGCCATTAGCTCTTCTTTGTGGGTCTGGTTTAGATGTTGCTCTTTCTCCTCTTTCTCAACTTGTCTTTGTCTTGCTTTGAAGAATGCATCACAGGGTTTCTGGAAGCGTTGCCGGACTGCCTCACTTTGCTCACGCGGCACCGGGCCGATCTCTTGCCATAGTTGTTGCATCTCGGTAAGTTTGGCGGCTATCTCTTTATGGTCTGTCTCTTCTGCTGTTTCGGCAAGGAGCGTTTCAACCTCTGTGCAGAGCTCCTCTTTGCGTTTTAGGTTTTGCTGGTGTTGTTCGTTAATCCAGTTGAAATAACTGTCACAGGCGGCTCGAAAGCGTTGCCAGATGGCATCTTGCTGGTCCCTTGGCACATGGCCGATCTTCTGCCAACGGGACTGGAGGTCGCGAAACTTTCTGGCGTAGTCCGCCTGCGGTTCTGCTGCTAACCGTTCAGCTTCCTCGCAAAGTTTTTCCTTGTCGAGCAGATGTTGCTGCCGCTCACTTTCCTTACTTTGGTAATTCTCCTGACGACGATTGAAGAACTGATTACAGGCCTCGCGAAACTGTTGGTGTAATTCTCGTTCTTCACGGCGGGAGCCATGGGGGAGGGTCTTCCATTCATCCTGTAAACCCTTGAGGGTGGTGGCGGTTTTTTGCCATGTTGTTGAATCGACCAGTTCTGCAGCCAGAGTGCAGATTTCCCGCCGGCGATCCATGGCCTTTTCTTGTTTTTCTTTCAGCTCTGCCAGATAAGGCTCGGCCCGTTTGAAATTACGATTACAGCTGCTATGGAATTTGTCCCATAACTTTTGGGACTTTTTAGGGGGAACCTGGCCGATAGCCTTCCATTCGGCCTGAGCCTTCTTGACTACTTTGACAACGGTCTCCAGATCTTTCTCTTGTTCAAGGGCGGTAATTCGTGCCGTCAACTTTTCCTTAAGACCCAAATTGGCCCATAGTTGCCAGTCCTGTTCGCGTTGGAAGGCTTCGCGTTTGTCTGTAAAATTAGTTATGGCTGACTTGAAGCGCTGGGCCAGCTCTTTTTCTTCGGTATCAGTAAGAATTGGTAATTGTTGCCAGTCCTGTTGCAGGGCCTGGAGTTGTTGCTCTGCCCGGTTATTGTTTGCTGTGGTATCCAGATTCTCCAGTTTGTCGCAGATTTCCCGCTGTTTGGAGAGGTGTTGTTCATGGAGTAGTTTTTTTGCCTGGGTTAGTTCTATGGCGACCTCAGAGACTTGACTTTGGCTGATAGCCTGCTTGAAATATTTGAAATTGATTGCAGCCAGTTTTTTTTCTGTGGTCGCCAAGAGGGTGGTTGCCTTCTTTAGATTGGCAGTCGTGATCAAGTCCTTCGCTTCGGCGCAATTTTTTTCTATGACCTCAATAAGTTCTTTTTCGGCGCGAATCTTTTCTCTTTTGGAGTCAAAGGACTGGCAGGCTTTATTGAAACGCTTGGTCATGGTTGCGCTTGGTACCAGTTTTTCACTTGGATCATGCAAAATAGCGTCCCAGTCGGCGGTAGCCTGTTGTTTTACAGTTTCGGCGTCTTCGGCGGTGGAGCCGGTTAACTGTTCAATGGTACTGCATATTTCATCCAGTCTGTTCTGCTGCTGTTCGTATTGGGCACTCTTATCCTGTTCCCTTTGGCGACGTTCCTGGATTTCCTGGAATTTACTGGTAAAGTCACTACAGGTCTTGTTGAAGGCTTTATAGGAAAGGTGATTGCCGGTAGGGTCCAGTTTTTGCCATTCATCTTTGATGGCGGCCAATCTGGTCGCGGCATCGTCTATGTCACCGCTGCCCAGGAGTTTCGTTGCTTCGTCTGCCAGGCCCTGCAATGCTTGCTCCAGAAGTTCGTCCTGATCTGGTTGCCGTCTCTGCTCCTCAATTTCGGCAAGTTTGGTTGTCGCTAACCGCCGGGCCGTTTTGCTGGCCGCACTCTTGGCAAGCCGGGCCAGGAGCTCTTCACCATTGATCTTGGCCATGGCGGCTCGGGCTGGCTCTTTGCCACAATTTTCCTCTACTATTGCCGCCAACAGGAGTTGGTCGTCGATTCCGCTAACGGCGGCCAGGCGAATTTCCGGGTGCTCGCTACTGACGGCGAGTTTTGCCAGGAGCTCAGGAGAGGTTATTTGCTTAAGATCGTGGCGACAGGTATTGATGTTCGGGGCGTTGATCACGAGATCGTAGAGAAGTTGGTCCTTTCTGGCGATGATCAAGGGGAGGTCTTGCGGATCGGCGTCAGGGGCCAATTGCTCAAGAGTTGCCAGATCGGTCAGTCGGTTGATGGCGGCCAAGCGCACTTGCCGGTCTTGATCTTCCAGGCTCAGGCTGGCCAAAATTTCGGTTTCTTCGGGATCAATGCTGGCGATTGACACCAACCTAACGGCTGGATCCCTATGACGCCATTTTGGTTTTCTGAAATTTAGTAGTCCCATTCTGTAAATATGCCCTATTAATCGGGAGATTTCATGCAAAATTGTTGGTCCGGGCAGAAATATGGAACTGGGCGGGGTGGGGTAGGGATTATTTAGATGGCGGGCAATCTGGCTTTAGTAATTATACCGTAATTCCCATGCCAGCATGATGGCACAAATCTTCAGAAATAAAGCCAGAGGAACAATAGCGGGAGCAGGATTCCTGTCGTTGTCAGCCAGGCGCCCCGGCCGGTAATGCCCTTCTTGCCCCTCAAGACGAAGAGCCCGGTAACGGCCAGGGCTCCGAGGAAGAGGGCATAAAGGTCGGCAAACCAGGACCAGAGTTTTTTGGGGTGATTCAGGTGCAGAAAGTTCATTTGGTGCAGGACCGGGCGGGAGGTGACTTTCTCTTGAAGAACGTTGCCGGTGGTGAGATTGACGGTCAGGGTGTTGCCTTCCACGAAGATTTGCAGGGTTTGGGGATCGGGTCTGAAACTGTTCTTGTAGAGGCCGGTCTCGTCGAGTTCTGCCAGGATTTCGAAGATGGTGTCCCGGCCCAGTTGCTCGGTGGCGACCGGCTTTGCAAGTTGGCTCTGGATCCGTTCTATGGAGTAACTGGGATTCCAGATATCGATATGGTTAACGGCAACTCCGGAAATCGCGTAGATAATGGTCAGACCGAAGCATAGGTAGCCCAGGTCCCGATGGATGATATTATTCCATTTGCGCCATTTCATCCTATTTCTCGATTACCGCGCCCAGGGCTCGCAGCCGGTAGATGGTCTGGGGGCCGATAACGGTGGTAGGATCAAAAGATATCCCCTTCTCTCTGGCCTTGTGGCGGCCATAATCAAGGGCCTCTTTCTTGCTTAATTTGAGTTCCTCAACAATTCCCTCCACATAGGCGGTGCGGCCCCTGGCCGACAGGGGAAAGACAATGACCCCGTCGGTCACCTTGACCTGGATCTTCTCAAAGGCAGTGTCGCTGGCAAGATCAAGCCAACAGCCCCTGGTCGAACAGACTTCGACCACCGTCCCGGAGATCAGCACTTTTTTGCCGACAAAGGAGAGTGGGGATTTTTCGATCGCAGAAATCTTGGTTGGTTCGGTAAGGGTCAGGGGTTTGCCGAATTTGTCCCCCTCAAAGGCCAGGAGGGTGGTCGAGTTGGAAAAGATCAGGAGAGCAAGGGCAAATATTATCTTCTTCATTCTTTACTCCGTAGTGGTGGAATTGCGATTGGCAGATTTGACGGAGAATATAACTGTCAAGTCCAACAAAAGTCAAACTCAATCATTGGCGCGATTCGCGTCTTTTTGATTTTGTAATGTTGCAGGTAAGATAATTGAGAAGGAGCGCCGATCGGCCCCGCCCTGATCCCCCATCAGGAAGAGCCAACCGGCTGGAGAAAGGATGAAAAGTGCAGCAATGGTGATTGTTAGACGGACCGACAGGCCCGCCCGAAACCACCGGGTATGGTACCGGAAGCCCAAAAAGCGGCTCCCTGTTTGTAATCTACGAACCAGTAGCCCCCTGGGCGACGCTGGTCCGCAGAAAAGATAAAGGGTTGTTCCCTGGAAAAACAGGGGTGCAGATGCAACCCTTCGATGTTCTTGTCAGCCTTCATCAAAGACATGGCTTCATCAATGGTCGGGAGGCGCCAGTCACTGTGACTGCCAAAATTCTGGTGGTTTAGATCTTCGACGTACTTCCTGACCCTCTGGATATTGGCAATATCACAACCCTGGCGATGCCACATGAGGCCGGTGCTCTGGTCGGTGATGGTTTGTCTGTCGCCGTTATCGACCAGATAATTAGCAAAAGAGCCGTTGGGGTTGCGTTTGCTATCGAAATAATTGTTGGCGATGATCAAATCTCTGACCTGGTCGACACTAAAAAAATCCGCTTTGTTGCGCAAGGTAACGGTTGTGAATCCAGCCGGAGTGGCTCCTAAGGTCGGCAGACCAGTGACAGACATCTCCTCCGGCTCTACTGCGGTCATTATTGGATTGACCAGGGCGGGATCGGGCTCATTTACTACAGTCTTAATCAGCCATTCACGGATTGCCGCAGTGATGCCATAACTTCTGTCAAGGGAGACTGAACGCCCCCCTTCCGCCACACAACGGTCAATTAAATCCTGGGGGGCGCTGATCTGGGCCAGAATCTTGGCGTGCCTGACCCCACGTTCCATCAGATATAAGGCGGCGGGAGACTCCCAGGCATCAACATAGAAATAGTAATACTTCTCGTCGTTATTCCGAATCCGCTCGCCGTCTCTGCCCCCCCAACTTTCAAACATAGTGAAGGTGTCGGTCGGGGTTATCTCCCAATCTATGGAAAACTGTTGCCGATCACTGATATCAAGCATATTTGCTAAACCCATGATCTCTCTACCTCCTGCTATTTTAATTTGAAAACTTATATCCTTTTAAATGCTTTCTTTTTTCTATAAAATAATTTCCAGCGCTTTACGTTTCAGGACGCAGAATCCAAATAGGACCAATTGTATCTTGGTTTTATTAAACAATAATCATTATCGTTTCGTCAACAAGTTTTTTGTATAAACTAAGGTAGCTAGATCTACAAAGAGAAAAACATGACTAAGCTCACAGCCATGCAACCATTATTAACCAGTCCCGGCATACCTCTGCCCCTTGGTAGTTTTCGAACCAGGCGCGGTTTTAATTTCGCCCTGTTCACCAGAGACGCTGAAGCGGTGACTCTGGTCTTTTTTGAAAGCGGCAAGGCCCCAATCTATACCGAGATTGAGCTTGATCCGGCCGTTAACCGGACCGGTGATATCTGGCACATCCAGGTCCATGATCTCGATCCCAGCCTGCGCTACGGTTATCGGCTTAAGGGGGTATGGGATCCTGATGGTAGCGGCCATCGGTTTGGTGACGAGTTATTGCTGGACCCTTATGCCAAGGCCCTGACCGGTGGCACGAACTGGGGCGAGGGCTATGTGCGGCAAGGAGCCGAGAGCCCGGCCGACGCCTTTCACCGTCGTTGCTGCCTGGTTGATGGTGAATTTGACTGGGAGGGTGACCGCCCCCTCAATATCCCCCTGCAGGACTCGATAATTTACGAAATGCATGTTCGAGGCTTTACCTGTCATCCCTCGTCCGGGGTGGCCCAGCCCGGCACTTACCAGGGTCTGGTCGAGAAAATTCCCTATCTGAAAGACTTGGGAGTTACGGCGGTGGAGTTGTTGCCGGTCACCGAGTTCAACGAGAATGAGAACCTGAACCGCAACCCGGTGACCGGTGAGCGGTTAAGGAATTTCTGGGGATACAGCCCCATCTCCTTTTTTTCGCCCAAGGCGGCTTACGCGGTCAATGGGTGTAACGGCAACCAGGTCATAGAGTTTAAGGAGATGGTCAAGGCCCTGCATCGGGCCGGCATCGAGGTGATTCTGGACATTGTTTTTAACCACACCGCTGAGGGTGGCGGCGATGGCCCCGTTTATAGCTTCCGGGGGCTGGATAACCCCATCTATTATTTGCTCGACTCGCAGACCCGGGACTACCTTAATTTTTCCGGGTGCGGCAATACCATGAACTGTAATCATCCCCTGGTTCGCAAGTTGATCGTTGATTGTCTGCGCTACTGGGTGATTGAAATGCATGTCGATGGCTTTCGTTTTGATCTGGCCTCGGTTTTGGGCCGGGACACCGATGGCGAGGTTATGGAAAACCCACCGATGGTGGAGAAGATCGCCGAAGATCCGATCCTGGCCAATACCAAGATAATTGCCGAGGCCTGGGATGCGGCCGGTCTTTATCAGGTCGGTTCCTTTTCCAGCCATCCGCGCTGGGCCGAGTGGAATGGCCGCTACCGCGATGATGTCCGGGCCTTTATGACCGGCAGGGGGGGCAGTGTCGCCGCTCTGGCCACCAGGGTGAGCGGCAGCGCCGATCTTTATCAGGATGATGAAAAGGCGCCGTTCAACAGCATAAATTTCATCACCAGTCATGATGGTTTTACCCTCTACGACCTAGTCAGTTACGGGCAGAAACACAACGAACTGAACGGCGAGCAAAATCGGGATGGCAGTGATTATAATTTAAGTTGGAACAGCGGCGCGGAGGGTGCGACCGATGATCTCGATATCCGCAAATTTCGCTGGCGGCGGATGCGCTCGCTGGCGGTAATCCTTTTCCTGTCCCAGGGGGCGCCGATGTTTGTTGGCGGCGATGAGTTCGGGCGCAGCCAGGGGGGGAATAATAATGCCTATTGTCAGGATAACGAGATAAGCTGGCTGGACTGGCGGTTGGCCGAGAGCAACAGCGGCCTGCTGCGGTTTTTCAAAATACTGATCGCTCTGCGCAAAAACCATCCGATTTTCCGGCGACCGGATTTTTTCCCGAAGGGTGGTCGTCACGATCCTCATGAGATTCACTGGCAGTCCCGGCGGGTTGGTGAAACGGACTGGTCCCCCGACTGTAGAACCTTGGGTTTTATGCTGGACGGCTTGGCTGTTGCCGATTCTCGCGATGATGATTTTTTCGTTATATTGAACAGCCATCTGGAGAATGTTATGGTTGAGATTCCACCCCCGTCGCGAGGAAGGCACTGGCGTCTGTTGGTTAATAGCGCTGCCGAAACTCCTGACGATATTCATCTGGAAGATGAGGCGCCGATTTTTAGCGCCCATGAGTTTGAACTAGGAGCAATGGCGGCATTGGTGTTGATCTCCAAAGCAGACCGCTGATGATCAGATAAACCTGCTGAATACGGTATTGAATTGCCTGCTGTTATTGCGGAGACTGGTGGTGGGCAGTTTCTGGAGGATTGAAGATGACAGAAAGAAAATTTCAGAGGCTGATGCTGGTTGGCGATTCGATGATCGAGTTCTTCGATTGGCAGGACCGTTTTCCTGACCTGGATGTTAAAAATCTAGGTCGGTCGGGCGAGTCTGTAGAGGAATTGCAGGTTCGGGCCTCGGCCATAGTTGATCACCACGGGGCTCCCGATCTGGTGCTGATTATGATCGGCACCAACAACGTCGCCATGGAGAACTTCAACTTTCTGGCAGCCTATGAGGATATTCTTGCCACCTTTCAGGAGGCCTATCCCGAGGCCACTATGGTGGTCAACAGTCTGTTGCCCATGGAACTTAACTACCTGGCCCCGGATACCGTTGCCAGGGTCAACTCCTCCTTAAAAAGTCTGGCCGCTACCGCCGATGCTCGTTATCTTGATGTCTGGTCGGCGATGGTCGATAATACCGGATGTGTTCTGGAGGACATCCTGGCAGACGAAGTCCACCTTAGCTTTCAAGGCTATAAGGTATGGTCTGCTGAATTGGAGAAATTCCTGGAGGGATGATCAGGGGGGGAGGATTGATTCTCAGTTTCTATTATGAGGCAACTATCTAACTTTTAGCCGCGATAAAACGCGCAGGGGGAGCGGATAATCCATGCTCCCCCTGTGTGTTTTATAAAAACTCCTTCTAGTTGCTAAGGCATAATGCCGAATTTACTAACATATCTGCTGCAGCCGGGTCTATCTTTTTGCCTGATTGGGCTTGAACATGGTTGATGAATGCCCCCAGTTTCCTGCAGTCTTTTAACTGTGCCAATAGGCTGTTTTCCATTTGAGAAGCTATCTGGCCTGTTGCCACGTATTGAAGGACCAAATCAATGAGTCCACGGCAGTCTTCAATAACCCCATAGGACACTTCTGCAGAAGCCTGATTGCCCGCTATATCTGAAGCAGTTACGCTGTAAGTGTAGCTAACAATCCCTGTTTGAGTATTTTGCGAAGTGTTAGCACTGGATGAAGCAACGCCTGACAAATTATCCAGGGTATCGTAGCTTGGTGTCGGCGTTTTGCAGACTGGATAGATTGCCCCGTCATTAATGCCGTTTATGTTGATAATCGGCGTCGTCAGGTCGATATTTACCGTAAGCTGAGCGGGAATCCCTGCATTCCCTGCTTTATCAACCGCATAGTAGCTTGTGTCGTTTATTCCTTCACTAAGATCTATGTTGGCAGAGGCGCCAGCAATAGTTTGTGAGACGCTGTTTAAATTATAGTAGAGTGATTCTACGCCGCAACAATTGTCACTTGCTATTAAACGGATGGTAACCGGAGACACATACCAACCATTGTTGCCGGAAACACCGGAAAACACCGTGGATATTGATGGTGGGCTTGTATCAACCACAGAAATTATCACTTGGTCAGAGTCTGTGCCGCCTTTCCCGTCGTCAACAGTCAGGGTTATGCCATGGTCTCCTAAGGGTAGTGTAACCAGAGGGCTTTTGCCTGCAACCGTACCAAAAGGACCGTCCCAGGTGTAGGTGAGAGAATCGCCGTCAGTATCAAAAGAGGCGGAACCATCAAGGGTAATATCTGTTCCAATCGATGAAGCACATTCCATATCCATATCATTTCCGGCATGTGCAACGGGCGGCTCGTTTGTTGCGCATATTATTTCTGCAGAAACCAAGTCGGAGCTAATTATGTGAGAAGGCTCATCAAGCGAAGTTACAGAAAAAGATTCTTTCGTACCCCAGTAATCCTTTAAGTGTTCTGCTGTAACAAAGTTAGAGTCAATCAGGTTAAGTTGGTTGTCGGTAAGAGGTGAAGCGAGAGAGGTCATAGTGACACACTCATTTGTTTCGAATACATTATCCATATTAAGCAATATGGGGAGCCTACTTTCTTTTGAATGAAGACCGATTTTTACGTTATCATCAACAGAAACAACTGGGAAAAGGTTATAAAAAGTCGTGGAAAGTTCAATGCTTTTTGCCCAGATAAAATCACCGTTTTGATCAAGGTTCATTAAGTTGAATTTAGAATATATGGTATTTGAAGGACGGTAAGCAACAAGAAGGCCGTCATTCAAGTCTGAATTAATTTGCACTTGTGAGGTGGATTTAATATTCTTCATCCAGAGAAGTTCGCCAGTATCGGTATCAAGTTTTGTAATAAAGACATCTTGACCGTATGAAGCTAAAATTATACAGCCTCGATCATCTGTGGCCAAAATTCTGGATTTCCAACCACTATCCGTCGCAATTCCACCATTAGTCGGATGTGTGAACTTTTTTTGCCATTGGATGATGCCCGAGCTGTCCACTTTATAAACAATTCTGTGTCTTGATGATCCTCCTAAACCGGAACCGCCGAATGACAAAACATAACCACCATCTGCCAGCTGGACGATTCTTCCTCCTGAGCCCTGAGCAATATTTACATTTACTCTATTAAAATATTTTTTTTGCCATTCGATATTCCCGGTAGAATCGAGTTTGAGAAGGTATGACCAGCTGTTGCCGAGGTCTCTAACATATGTCCCAGCCAGCAAATATCCCTCGTCACCCTGGGCTTTTATTATATCCGTCGCACCAAACCATGGGAAAGTATAGCTATGCGTGGCAATGCTGTTTTCATATCTATTAAGCCACGCGACTGTTCCATCGTTATTAATTTTCATTAATAATCTGTGAGGTCTGGAAAATTTTTGGGCAGGATCTGCCTTGGTAAGGCCTTCTATAATACAACCACCATTCCCTGTATCGCGGAGAATATTAATGTTCAAGGGCAATTGCAGGCTGGGGTCTACCATGTCATAGGAAAAATAATCGTTACTCCAGACAACTGAACCAGCTTTATCTACTTTAGTAATTCGACCGGATGATCGTTTGAAAATGAATGACTCACCTGTTTCAGTAAACTCAACCTCTCCATACGTCTCATTATATTCAGTTATAGACCCAGCATAGATTGCTGGTGCAAAAGTGATCAGTAGCAATATAAGAATAAGAAATAATTTGATACTTTTCATCATAATCTCCCCCGTTGTTAATAAGATTTATTTATTATGAGTTTTTGTTTTCAGAAAACAAAAACAAGAGTCGTAACCATAACTAACAGTTAGACGCGGGGCAACAAAAAAAATGTTAGTAACTTGTGACTTCTACTAGAATTTCCCCTGTCATATAGAGATAATTCATCGAAATATTAACTTACTGAGTATCTTCAACTCTGAAAATACCTTCCCGTTTATGGTTAGCACCATCAAGCATGTTTTTGGTAAATATCTGGTTTCAGAGAGCCCCCTTAGGTCAAGGATGGGCCAGGAATCTGCTCTCCTGATAGTAGGCCTTCAACACGTCTAACGGGATTTCAGGATGCCAGTGGCCGCTTAACTGGGCCCAGGCCCATAATGTGAAAAAAATCGCCAGAACGCCGAGGGGGAGGAGCAAGGTCGGTAATTTTCGCTGGCCAATGGCGGTAACCGACAGGCAGTCTTCGACCGGGCAGGCCGACACGCACTCCAGGCAGCCGAGACATTCGGGACTGTTTACCGAATCTTTTGTCGCCACCAGGATTGAGCCGGGGCAGACCTTTTCGCATTTATGGCAATCAATGCAGGTGTCCCGATCCCTCTTGATCCGCACCGGACTGACCAGCGCCACAATACCCAGCAGAGCGCCATAGGGACAGAGATAGCGGCACCAGAAGTTTCGCAAGAAAAATGAGGCAACCAGCAGAACGGTCATCACCCAGAGGGTCAGGTTGCTCGGCTCAAGGAAGAAGAGCAGCATTTTGGCATCAACCACCAGATTGTAGGGAGACCGGTTGAACGCCTCAATGGCCTGCAGATCCATCTTGAGCAGGATCAGAAAGGCAAAAAAAGCCAGTAGGAGGTATTTTAGCGAGAGCAATGGCCAATCGAGCCAGGTCGGAGCTCGCCGGATTGTTTTAAATTTCAAGCCCAGTTTTTCAACCAGATTGGAGGTAAAACCCACCGGGCAGATCCAACCACAGAATCCCTTCCGGAAAAGCAGGGCTATCAAAATGGCCGCGATAAAGATGGTCAACCCGGCCGGATGCACCTGATCATAAACACCGGACAGAAGCAGCCGCTTGAGACTGACCAGGGCGCTGATCGGCAGAAAGGCCTCGACCGAAGGCGGCCTAGGCACAAACATCTCGGAGAAACCCATCGCCCACAGGTAAAACAGGTAGAAACGGTATCCGCAGTAGAGGCAGAATAAGGCGAAGGCAGCTTGAACTGCCATCCGCAGGTTTTTTAAATTGCTCCTTTTCAGCAGGCCAGCCAAGCCAGGTTTGTTTCGGGAAATCATCAGCTCTCCTTAAAAATAGCGTTAAAGATATCCTCTATTAATAAAATAATGGAAAATAATAAACATTGACATAAGTCATGCGAAATTATGAAAAGATTGACTGGCAGAATACCCTCAGCCAAACCCAATCAGTGACCAGGCGTTTTCCCGAGACTCAGCACAAAAGGGATGCTCATAATAAAAGCCAAAAGACAAGCAGTATTCCATCTTGAAGTAACTAGTAATAAGTGGTAACAAGAAACTTTAGATATCAAGTTAGGCCGGTTGCCATTCCTTGGTCACCGACTGTAAACCAATTCCAAAAACGTCAAATTTTAGTCATTGCAAAAGAGACCCCCATGGCCCTGTCCCAAAAAATGCTCGATTTTGCCGAACGCTCATCGTGGATCCGTAAGATGTTCGAAGAAGGCGCCAAGATGAAGGCCGAATTCGGCGCCGAGAATGTCTTTGATTTCAGTCTCGGGAACCCCGACGTGCCGCCACCACCCCAGTTCCAGAAGGCCATGGAGGAAGCTATTGGTGAAGAGGCACCCGGCATTCATGGTTATATGCCGAACCCCGGCTATCCGGCGGTCAGGGATGCGGTGGCGGAGCAGGTTTCCATCGAACAGGGCATCACCGTCAGCGGCAGTGATATGCTGATGACCTGCGGTGCGGCCGGTGGCCTGAATGTTGTCATGAAAGCGTTGCTCGACCCGAATGACGAGGTGGTGATCCTGACCCCGTTCTTTGTCGAATATAATTTCTATATCGATAATCACGGCGGCGTTGCCAAGATCGTTAACACCGCCGCCGATTTCAGCCTCGATCTTGCGGCCATCGAAGCGGCTTTGACCGAGCGGACCAAGGCGATTATTATCAACAGCCCCAATAACCCCACCGGCCAGATCTATTCGGCGGAAGAGCTGGCTGGTCTCGGCAAAATCCTGGCTGCGGCCGGCGACAGGTTCGGCACCGTCATCTACATGGTTGCCGACGAACCTTACCGCAAAATCATCTACGATGGTTTGGAAGTGCCTTCAGTTTTTCAGGCCAGCCGCAATACGATTCTGGTTTCCTCCTACTCCAAAGACCTGTCGCTGCCCGGCGAACGGATCGGTTATATCGCCGTCCACCCGGATATCACCGATAAAGAGCCGTTGCTGGGTGCAATGGCCCTGGCCAACCGGATCCTCGGTTTTGTCAATGCCCCGGCTCTGATGCAGCGGGTCGTCGCCAAGCTCCAGGGGGTAACCGTGGATAATTCCATCTACGCCCGCCGGCGCGAGATGTTCTGCAGGATATTAAGCGAAGCCGGTTACGAATTCGAGCCGCCCAAGGGCTCCTTCTACCTGTTCCCGAAATCGCCCATTGCTGATGATGCCAAATTCGTCGCCCTGCTCCAGGAGCAGAAGATTCTAGCCGTACCGGGTCGAGGCTTCGGCATGCCCGGCTATTTCCGGTTGGCCTTCTGTGTTGAGGATTCGGTGATTGACGGTTCCCGGGATGCTTTCAAGGCAGCGATGGCTGCGGCCAAGGCCCTATAAGCCGTGACCGGTTGATGGCATTAAGCAAAAATCCCATCCATTACGGCTGGCACATTGTCTGGAGCAGCACTCTCTGTCTCTTTTCCTGTCTGGGCCTGGGGCGCTTTGCCCTCGGGATGTTGTTGCCGGCCATGGGTGAATCACTGGGTCTAAACTATGCCCAGATGGGCCTGATCTCCACGGCCAACTTCACCGGTTACCTGTTGGCGGTGCTCGGCTGCAGTTTGTTGACCTCCAGGCTTGGTCTTCGTCTGGTCATCTTTCTGGCGATGCTGCTGGTCGGCAGTTCAATGATTTTGATTGGGCGGGCGGAAGTTTTCCTGGTAATCCTGGCCCTTTATTTTCTGACCGGTATCGGTAGCGGCTGTGCCAATGTCCCGGCTATGGCCTTGGTTTCCACCTGGTTTGCCAAGGAAAGCCGGGGGCGGGCCACCGGTTTTGCGGTAATCGGCAGCGGCTTTGCCATCCTGCTGGCCGGGAAACTTATCCCTTTTCTTAATGAAAGCGGCGGGGCCGAAGGCTGGCGCCTGGGTTGGATAACGCTGGGTGTTATTGTTTTGGGCGCCGGGCTGATCTGTTTTCTGGTCCAGCGCAACTCACCAAGGGAAATGGGCCTTAAACCCTACGGCACGATCCCGACTGCAAATGCCAGCAACTTCATGCCGGAGGTGGAGAGAAAGGTCGACCGGCAAACCATCCTGCATATCAGTGCGGTCTATTTCCTGTTCGGCGCGACTTATGTGGTTTATGTCACTTTCTTTGTTACATCTCTGGTCAGGGACCGGGGCTTTTCCGAGATGTCGGCCGGTAATTTCTGGGCCTGGGTCGGCGCTTTGAGCCTGCTGTCGGGACCGATCTTTGGTTCCATGTCGGATCGGGTCGGCCGCAAGGCCGCCTTGATCACGGTCTTTTTAATTCAGGCGCTTGCCTATCTACTGGCAGGACTCCAGCATGCCCCGGAGATATTTCTTTATGCCTCCATCGGCTGTTTCGGAATTACTGCCTGGGCCATCCCATCTATTATCGCCGCCATGGCGGGGGACCTGGCCGGTCCGCAGAAGGCGGCCCAGGTCTTTGGTTTCATCACCTTCGTCTTTTCACTGGGCCAGATCTCAGCTCCAGCCATAGCCGGAATATTGGCGGAGCATAGTGGTAATTTCTCCTCCGGCTTTATGATGACCGCAGTTCTGGCGACCGGCGGGGCGATACTTGCCGGTCTGTTGCCTTCTCTTCCCTCCAGGGAAGAGACTTAATTTTTTTTATCTTGGATTACTCCTGAGAGATACTTGACGGCTTGCCCTAAATTTTAGAGGATCAATTGTCCTGCTAAACAATGGCACCGCATAACATGCATAGGCTTATAGATGACTGATTTTGATGCAGATACAATCGTTATTGGTTCCGGCTCCGGCGGCTTGACCTCGGCTCTTGCTCTGGCCCGGGCCGGGCAAAAGGTCATGGTTCTGGAACAGCACTATGCCCCGGGCGGGTGGTGCCACAATTTCAGCAAGGGCGGTTTTACCTTCAGCCCCGGGGTTCACTATGTGGGGCGGTTGGGGCCTGGCGGTGAAACAAGGGACATTTACGAAGGCCTTGGCGCGGCCAACGATCTGATCTTTTTCGAGCAAAATCCTGAGCACTATGAGCATTGCCATATTGGTGGCGTAAAATTTGACTATCATGCCCACCTCCCCACCTTGACGGAGCGTCTTGTGCAAAGATTTCCAAATGAACAAAAGGGCATTGGGAATTATATGGAGCTGCTGCAAAACCTAGTGGCCCAGTTCCCCCTGATCTTTGAGATCAACAGTATTAAAGATGCTATTTTGATGCCGTATCGCACCAGACATATCGGCCGCTATGGGTTGTACCGTTTAAAACGGATCCTTGAGGACAGGATCTCGGATCCTGTTGTGCGGGGAATTCTCTCGATTCAGTGTGGAGACCAGGGATTGCCGCCATCCAAGACAATGATGATGCTACACGCCGGGCTGGCCCGGCATTATGAACATGGCGGCTTTTATCCCCGGGGAGGCGGTGGCGCCATTGCCCAGGCACTTGTTAAAGCCATCCGACGCACGGGCAGCGAGGTCAAAATGGGAGCCGCTGTCGATGAAATTCTCACAGAGTCAAGGGGCCGGAGACGGCGGGTAGTCGGGGTTAAGCTTGCCGATGGCCGTGAACTGCGGGCCAACCATGTCATCTCCAATGGTGATCCGCATCGGACTTTTTATGGCCTGGTGGGCGAAGAAAATCTCAGCCGGAAGCTTAAAAAGCGCCTAAACAAAACCCGCTACTCGTTGACTTCTCTGCTGTTGTTTTTAGCGGTTGATATGGATGTAAAGGCTGCTGGTTTGGATTCCGGAAATATCTGGTATTCGGCAGAACCGGATTTTGACCGAGTTTTTATCAACGCCCAAGATCCCCGACTATATGAAAAAGACTCTTTTGAAGCCCTGTTTATTTCCGCTCCGACCCTAAAGGACCCAACCCGTTATAATGGCAGGGGGCATACCATAGAGGTTGTCACCTATGTCGGCTATGACGCCTTCAGGAGATTTACCGAAACTGAACCGGGATCCAGAACAAAAGAATACGAAATTCTGAAACAAAAGATAATTAAAATGTTTTTCAAAACCCTTGAGCGAGCCGTGCCAGGTATTACTGAGCGTGTTGTCTTTTGCGAGTTGGGCACCCCTCTTACCAATTCGCATTACGTTAATTGCACGGATGGCTGTGCCTACGGCACAGAAAAGAACTACTCTCAAATTGGGCCAATGGCATACCGGGTCAGAACTGAAATTGAAGGTTTAAGACTAGCGGGTGCGAGCACGGTGGCCCATGGGGTGTCAGGGGCGGCGGTATCCGGATTACACGCGGCGGCGTCTATCATGGATTGTCCGTGGGCCGAGCTTCTTAATCCTGAAGGACAGGAATTAAGAACTTATCCGTCTGAGGATCAAAGCGAATGGCCGGAATGGCTTAAGAAAAAAACGCGCCAAACATAGGGATGAATCTTAATCTTTAAACGCCTCAGATAATTGCTATGTGGATACGGCGGCAATCTCCCAACTCCGCCGGCCAAGGCAAGGAAGACCTGACTCTCCCTAACCGCGCAAAAACGATTCTCCTTGACACTGTCCATCCATACTTATAACAATCATAGCTTGGATTAAAGTGGGGACGGGATGCCGTTTCTTTTATCTGTGGAATTTAACGTGAACTTTTAGCGAGGTTAGCATGAACAAACAGATCTTACTGCCCTACGAGGATAGAGTAACCCAATGGTATAACGTTATGCCGGACATTCCAAACGGCATGATGCCTCCCATGGACCCGGAGACTAACGAGCCGGTAGCCCCGGAGAAACTTTTAGCCATTTTCCCTGGAGCTCTGCTGGAGCAGGAGATGAGTGGTGATAGTTGGATCGATATCCCCGAGGAGGTCCAGGATATTCTCGCCATCTGGCGACCATCGCCATTGGTTAGGGCCACCTTTCTGGAAGAGGCGCTGGGCACCAAGGCCAAGATCTACTTTAAGAACGAGAGCGTCTCCCCTTCCGGTAGCCACAAGACCAACAGCAGTGTCCCCCAGGCCTTTTACAACAAGCAGGCCGGTATTAAAAATCTCGCCACCGAGACTGGCGCCGGGCAATGGGGCAGTGCCCTGTCCTTTGCCACCCAGAAATTCGGTCTGAATTGCATGGTCTATATGGTCAAGGTCTCTTTCGATCAGAAACCTTACCGGAAAGCGATGATGCACGCCTACGGCGCCGAGGTTGTCGCCAGTCCCAGCAATCTGACCCCGACCGGCCAGGCCGTTCTTGCCCAGGACCCGGATTCGCCCGGTTCTCTGGGAGTTGCCATCAGCGAGGCTCTGGAGCATGCGGTTTCCCACGATAGCACCAACTACGCCCTTGGTTCGGTCTTAAACCACGTCTGTCTGCACCAGACCATTATCGGTCTCGAGGCCAAGAAACAGATGGCCATGGTCGGCGATTATCCGGACGTGGTTATCGGCTGTTGCGGCGGCGGTTCAAACTTCGCCGGTATTGCCAACCCCTTCCTGCCGGATAAGCTGAACGGTAAAAAGGTCCGGCTCCTGGGGGTCGAACCGGCTTCCTGCCCGTCCCTGACCAAGGGGGTCTATGCCTATGACTTCGGCGATCTTTCCAAGCGGACGCCGATGATGCAGATGTTTACCCTGGGCCATGACTTTATCCCGCCCGGTATCCACGCCGGCGGCCTGCGCTATCACGGCATGTCGCCGATCATCAGCGCCCTGCATCGGGAAAAATTGATCGAGGTCCAGGCCCTTCATCAGATGGAATGTTTTGAGGCCGGTCTTCTTTTTGCCAGGACCGAGGGTATTATCCCAGCCCCGGAATCCTGTCACGCCATTCGGGCGGCGATCATCGAGGCCACCCAGGATTTGAATGAGCCGAAGACCATTCTCTTCAATCTCTCCGGGCACGGCATGCTCGATCTGGCCAGTTATGAGCAATTTCATGCCGGGGAATTAAGCAACTACGAGTACCCGGCCGAGGCAATTGCCGAGGCGACCAAGCATCTGCCGCAGATCTGAGCGAGGATCAAATAGAAGTAAGGACAAGGGATGGCGGGTTACTCTGTCATCCCTTGTTTTGTCTGGAGGGTAAGTAGGCGCGTGGCGTGTGCGCAAAGATGGGGCGGGTCTGGCCAAGTTGCCAATAGCCCGTAGGTTGTGGTTGAGCGTAGCGAAACCCAACATAACAACTCCCATTTATTGCCCGAATAATAGAGTGTGTACACGTCAGCTTTTCATCAAACATTACCAATTGGTTTTCACCTTGCATTCAAATTGTTGGGGTTCGCAGGCTCACCCCAACCTACGGCTAAGTCCCGAAATATAACCCTTTAACTAGCCCCGCAGAGCCAGTTCCGGTATGGCAGGAATAGATCCTGCGATTGTAACCCCTCATACTCAAAGTCAGGCAGTGGTGAAGCTATGATTTCTTAAATAGAGAAAGATATTTAAACACAAACAAGATATACAGGTTGTTGGCATTAGAATTTAGGGAATAGCAAGAATTGATTTAGGGTGTCTTGAATATATATACTTACTTGCTTGATTTATTTAATAAGGCTCAAAATAAATGGACTAAATTATGGAAGATCCAATAGGACTGGTAACAGTATCTTGTGAAGATAAAGTTTTAATAAGCTCAGGAGTTTTTTTAACGTTCAGTTCAGATGAAACAAAATTGAAAATTGACCGTGAAGACGATAGCTTATTTATTATTTTAAGTTTCAAAGACTCAAAAGAGGTAAAAAAACTGATCTTAAGGCAGAATTAATTGATACTGCTACATTGAAAATGACATTCATTAATTATAATAATACACTTGGGACCTGGAACCCTGATCCATTTGAGCTCGGCACACTAGCAAACAAAAAGATTTGGTTTGCATACAGAATAGATGATTTAAAAACAGAGAATAGAAAAAAAGTTACCTACTCATTTTGGGGAAATGTTTCTGAGGAGGTGAACAATGGCTAAGGTCAATACTAGAGTCACTGTTAGCGCTCCAGCAGAAATCAATGTCCCGCTTGTAAGAGCAGATTATTTAGATACTAGTACAATGTAAAATCTAAGCCTTCGCATTGTTTGTTTTGTGTGATATAATCCTCCTATAAAACAAGGAGGGTTAATCGTGGCACCACGATATAGA
>JBDLJC010000046.1:0-27930 GCA_039714535.1 Thermodesulfobacteriota bacterium
TTGGCCGCCGGTTTCTTGGCCGCCGATTTCTTGGCCGCCGATTTCTTGGCTGCGGGTTTCTTGGCTGCCGATTTCTTGGCTGCGGCTTTCTTGGCCGCAGGTTTCTTGGCTGCCGGCTTAACCTTCTTGACTTTGGCGTTGTCTCGTAAGAAATTAATAATCTTCTCACTCAACAACTCATTCATAAAGGGTAGCAAATCATCGCGATTGGCAAAATACTTTTTCACCTCATCAACGGGCATATTGTAGCGTTCACCGATGCGTTTGAAGCCATTCTCAATGTCCTCGTCATCCAATTTAATACTTTCAACCTCGGCAATTTTCTTGAGGATGAAGTCGCCCTTAACTCGTTTCGTGGCGGTATCTTTGTACTGCTCAACCAGCTCGTCGCGATTCAGACCAGCGGATTCCAGAGTCATATTCTGGTTGGTGAGATTATCTTCCATCTCCTTGATCATGTTATTAATTTCGTAGGCCGCCAAGCGCTCCGGAACCTCGATATCATGTGAGTCAAGAAGCTGCATCATCAGCTTGTCAGTCATGGCGCCGGCACCGGCATCCTCTTTCTCCTTACTGATTTTTGCCCTAATGGCCGCCTTCAGATCATCCAGAGAATTGTATTCATTGCCGGCATCCTTGGCAAATTCATCGTCAATCTCAGGGAGAACCCGCTCCTTTACTTCTTTTAATTCGATATCGAATTTAACCTTCTTGCCGGCCAGAACCGGGTTGGGGAAATTCTCGGGGAAATCGATCTCCCGCTCCGTCCTATCACCTTTCTTCAAACCGGTAATGGTTTTCTCAAATTCCTCACCAAAACGACCGGAACCGATTTCAATTGAGAAATCCTCAGCCTTGACCTGCTTCATCTCTTGACCGTTGTGAAACCCCTGGAAATCGACCACGGCCACGTCACCATCCTGAACGCCGCGATCTTCAATACTACGCAGGGGAGCACCTTCCCGTTGCATACCCTCAAGGGCAACGGCCACTTCATCGTCACTGGCCTCAACACTCTCCAACTCGATCTCAAGACCCTTATAGTCTCCCAACTCGAATTCAGGGCGGACTGCGATCTCGGCCTCATAAGCAAAAGTGCCGTCATCTTCAAACTTCTGACTGCGGATCTCCGGATGGACAACTGCATCCAGCTTGCTCTGCTCAAGGGCGTCGAAATATGTATTCTGAATCATTTTCTCGGCAGTATCATACTCAACCTTGGGCCCATACTCCCTTTCCAGGACTTTACGGGGCACCTTACCCTTCCGAAAACCTTTAACGGAGACAGTCTTGCTCAACTTACGATAGGCCTTTTCCAACTCCTTCTTAACGTCATCTGCTGCCAGAACTATCTTGATAGTTTTAGTATTGGAGCCAGAATCTTCAACTGTAACCTGCATTTTTCCCTTCCTTTACGCTTAACTTGACTTGATAAACCAAAAAAACGGTGAGTTAAATAATTTGGTGCGAGAGGGGGGAGTTGAACCCCCAACCACTAGGTGGGCTGGATCCTAAATCCAGTGCGTTTACCAATTTCACCACTCTCGCGCAAATCGCGTATTTTATACAACTTTACTCAGCCAGTCAAGAGTTGACCCGACAAATAATTACCTACTAAAACGAAAACCCGAGACTTTTGCTCCAAGCAAACCGACCTTAGCAATCACCCTGCATCACCTAAATTTGATTGACATATACTACTAATATTGATAGCTAAAGAGGTTCTTGTCCAATTAAGCAAGACGACTTCTTCGAAAAGCAATACTCAGGAAATCAAACATGGCAGTACAACCTTTGAAAAACTCAGACCACGGTAATTTTTCCCCGCGTGGCCTGGCCACCCTGATTGGCAGCCTGCCCGTTGCCAACCACCGCCAGGGCTGGGAATTAATCAACCGTTACACCCCCGAAATCCCGTTATGGCCGCAACTTCCAAGTAACCCCAAAGAGGGCATGCTGGTCCAGTTCATGGAGGGCATGATCGGCCTGGTCGAGGGAGAACGGACCTATTTCGACACCGGCGGAGATTTCGACGAGCAATTGCTGCCCTTTTTTGAAGACTTCCTAGCAGTAGCTGAAGACCACAAGGCCTTATCGGATTCCCGCTTCGCAATCAGCCAGGAAAGAGCTGGCGGCCTGTACCTTTTAAATGAAGAAGCCACCACCTCAGGCCGCGCCGTGGCCGTCAAGGGCCAGATAACCGGGCCATTCACCGTTCTGACCGGCCTGCAAGACCAGGACCAGCGCCTCAGCTACTACAACCCTTCGCTGCGGGAAATGATCGTCCAGGGTCTGGCAATGAAAAGCGCCTGGCAGGTCCGCTTCCTTAAGCAAACCGGGCTGCCGGTCATAATCTTCATTGATGAACCTGCCTTGGCGGGCCTGGGTTCATCTGCCTTCATCACTATCTCCCAGGATGACATCGCCCAGGATCTAAGCCAGGTGATCGATGCCATCCAGTCTACAGGTGGTCTGGCCGGTATCCATGTCTGCGCCAATACCGAATGGAACCTGCTGCTGAGCAGCAAGGTCGACATCATCAGTTTTGATGCCTATACCTTTTTTGACCGTTTCATCACCTGTCGCGACCAGATTCATGCCTATATGGAACGCGGCGGCATCATTGCCTGGGGCATCGTCCCCACCTCCGAGAATGACCAAATCGAAGATGAGACCAGCGAATCTCTGGTGGCCCGCTGGGAGCAACAAGCTGCCCAACTCTGCACCGAACAGTGGTCGATCCCGGCCATTCTTGAACAAAGCCTGATTACCCCCAGCTGTGGCACAGGTTCACTTAGTCCTGACTTGGCCGAGAAAGTGCTGACCCTGACCAGTGAAGTATCAGCCACCCTGCGCCATAAATACCTAGCCTGACCACAACAGCTATAAAACTTTTTTTGGAAACAACCATGAGCGAAGAACTTAACCAGGTATTACGACAACGACGGCAAAAAGCCGCAGAACTTGCCGATCTCGGCGTCAATATATATGCCAACGACTTCAAACCGGCCAACGCAGTCAAGGATCTTCTGGCGATGACCGAAGAAATTACCGATGAGACCGAACCCAGTCAAGGCCGGTCCTACACCATCGGCGGCAGGATCATGGCCCTGCGTAAATTCGGCAAGGCCGCCTTTCTCCATATCCAGGATGAAAGTGGCCGCATTCAGATCTACGTAAAACGTGATGTGGTCGGCGTCGAGGCCTATGCAATTTTCAAGAAACTGGATATCGGCGATATTGTCGGCTTCAGCGGCGCTCTATTCCGGACCAACAAGGGTGAACTGTCCCTGCAGGCCACGATGGTCAAACCAGTCACCAAGTCCCTGCGGCCGCTGCCGGAAAAATTTCACGGCCTCACCGATATCGAGACCCGCTACCGCCAGCGTTACGTTGACCTGATCGTTAACCCCGAAGTACGTGATACCTTCCGCAACCGGGTGGAGATCATCCGCTTAATCCGTGATTTTCTGACCAACCGCGGTTTCATGGAAGTAGAGACCCCGATGATGCAGCCCATTGCCGGCGGGGCCACGGCCAAGCCATTCAAAACCCACCACAACGCCCTGGGCATGGATCTCTATCTGCGGATCGCCCCGGAGCTCTACCTGAAAAGGCTCCTGGTCGGCGGCTTCGAAAAGGTCTTCGAGATCAATCGCAACTTCCGCAACGAAGGCCTTTCCACTCGTCATAACCCGGAATTCACCATGCTTGAATTCTACCAGGCCTATGCCACCTATCACGACCTGATGGACCTCACCGAAGAGATGGTCTCCTGGATCGCCTCGGAAGTAACCGGCTCGATGGTCGTCGATTACCAGGGCCAGGAAGTAGACCTATCCCCCCCCTGGCAGCGCTACACCATGGACGAAGCCCTGATCGAAGTTGCTGGCCTCGATGGTGCCAGTCTAGCCGATCCGGAAAAGGTCATGGCCCTGGCCAAAGAGCACAACATCAAACTGGAAGACGAAGCTGGCCCCGGCAAGGCTAAGACCGAACTTTTCGAGTTATTGGTCGAGGAAAAACTGATCAACCCGACCTTTGTTACCGCCTACCCCACCGAGGTTTCGCCCCTGGCCCGCCGCAACGAGGAAAACCCCGAGGTTACCGATCGATTCGAACTGTTTATCACCGGCCGGGAAATTGCCAACGCCTTCAGTGAATTGAATGATCCCATCGACCAGAAGCAGCGTCTGCAGCAACAGATCGACGAACGGGGCAACGACGAAGAGATTTTCCCGGAACTGGACGAAGACTTCGTCCGGGCCCTTGAATACGGAATGCCGCCGGCCGCCGGTCAAGGCATCGGCATCGACCGGTTGGTCATGCTGCTGACCGATTCACCGTCGATTCGCGACGTTATTCTCTTCCCACATCTGCGGTCGGAAAAATAAGCTGCTGGAACTAGGAGTCGATAATCTTGCATTTTGAATGGTTTGTCAGCCGCCGCTACCTGAAAGCCAAGCGTAAAAAGGGGTTCATCTCCCTGATCACAGTTATCTCGGTGGTCGGAGTCGCGGTCGGGGTCATGGCCCTGATCTCCGTCCTCGGGGTAATGACCGGCTTTACCGAGGAATTCAGGGCCAAAATCCTGGGCGTTAATTCCCATATCGTCATCCAGAAATACGGCGATACCATCAGCGGCGAGACCAAATTGCGGGAACAGCTCCTCAACAAACCCGAGATCATCGGCGCCACCCCTTATCTTTATACCCAGGCAATGATCACCGCCGGGGATGGCGGCACCGGCGCCATCTTGCGGGGCATCGATCCAGCCACCGCCTCGACGGTAATCTCCATAGAAGATTTTATGGTAAGCGGCTCCCTGAGCGACCTCGGCTCGTCCGCCGGCAAGGTCCCCGGCATCGTCGTTGGCCGTGACCTCGCCGATCAGCTTCATCTACGAGGGGGTGACCGGATCAGACTCATCTCTCCTTCCGGGCCGCTGACCCCAATGGGGATAATCCCCAAAATGAAGGCCTGCGAGGTGGTCGGTATTTTCGAAACCGGCATGTATGAATACGACTCAACCCTGATCTATGTTTCCCTGGAAACCGCTCGCAAATTTCTGGATCTTAAAGAAGGGGTCCACGGTATTGAACTACGGTTGGCGGATATCTACCAGGCCGACCGAATAGCACGCGAGATCGAGAGTGAACTTGGCGTTACTTACATTGCCAAGGATTGGATCAGACTAAACAAGAACCTCTTCTCGGCCCTGCGCCTCGAAAAGACCGCACTATCGATAATCGTGGCCCTGATCGTTCTGGTCGCGGCCTTCAATATCGTCAGCACCCTGATCATGGTGGTCATGGAGAAGGCCCGTGATATTGCGATCCTAAAATCCATGGGCGCCACTTCCAGCAGCATTATGCGGATTTTTATCTACGAGGGACTGGTCATCGGCCTGACCGGTACAATTATGGGCGTAGTCGGTGGCCTCGGGATCTGCGAGCTCTTGAGCCGTTACGACTTCATCCAATTACCCGATGTCTACCCAATGACCACCCTCCCCGTTGAGGTATTGCCCCTGGATGTGGCGCTGATCGCCGGGGCAGCGGTGCTTATCACCTTCCTGGCCACCCTCTATCCCTCCTGGCAGGCCTCCCGGGTAGAACCGGCGGAAGCCCTGAGATACGAATAAAAATGACCGCTACTCAAAACACAAATAACCCGGATTTCCAGGCCAGAGGCGTCAGCAAGACCTTTATCCAGGGGCCGACCAGACTGGAAGTTCTGAAGGGTGTTGATCTTGACCTTACCACGGGTGAAATGATCGCCATTGTCGGCACTTCCGGCACCGGCAAGACCACCCTGTTGCAGATCCTGGGTGGTCTGGACCGTCCCACTTCCGGCTCCATGTTTTACAATAATGAAGACATCTTCCTGAAGGGCGACCAGAAGTTATCTGAATTTCGCAATCAAACCATCGGTTTTGTCTTTCAATTTCACCATTTATTGCCGGAATTCACCGCCCTGGAAAACACCATGCTGCCGGGGATGATTAATGGAATGGACAACAAAAAGCTTCTGGCTCGGGCCCATCATCTTCTTGATCAAGTGGGTTTGGCCGATAGGACCAAGCACAAGATAGGAGAACTCTCCGGCGGCGAGCAACAGCGGGTGGCACTGGCCAGGGCCATCATCATGAAACCGGCCCTGCTGCTGGCCGACGAACCGACCGGCAACCTTGATCCGGACACGGGCAATATGGTCTTTGAACTAATCAGAAAAATGAACCAGGAGCTGGGGCTTATCACCGTGATGGTCACCCATAACCACGAACTGGCTAAACGCATGGACCGCTGCCTGTCCTTGAAGGAAGGACTCCTTCAGGAAACGGTCCTGACCACTTAAAATACTTTCAGGGAACACCACCTCTTCCGGGGTAAGTTAATTTATTATGACCCATAAATTTATTACAATTTGCCTGGCCTTCAGCCTCGCCATCATCGCAACAAATTTTGCTGTTAGCCAGGTCGGGGCTGCCGAACCTGACCAGCTTATTGCCTCCATAAAAATAGCCGGCAACCGCCGGATAGACTCCGGCGCCATTCTCCGCAAGATCACAACCAGGCCAGGCGACAACTTTAACGCCACAAAACTAAGCAAGGATTTAAAAGAGGTCTTCGCGATGGGTTATTTCGGTGATATCCAGATCACCACCGAAGAAACCCCAGCCGGCCATGAAATAACCTTTACCGTCCAGGAAAGGGAGATTATCGGTAAGATCAAGATCAGCGGCAACAACAAGCTCAGCGAAGAAGATATCCGCGCCGCAATAAAAATCAAAAGCCATTCGATTATCAGCGACAAGGGCATCAGAGACTCGATTGCCAATATCCGCAACCTTTACCGCGAAGACGGTTACTTCAATTGCCAGGTAACGGTTGAGCAGACCAAAACAGACAACAGAAAGGACCGGGTTGATCTGACCTTCGTTATAGAAGAAGGCAGCAAGATATTCATCAAGGAAATCATCATCACCGGCAATAAGTCCTTCAAGGCCAGCGAAATCAAGAAAGCCATTTCCACCTCGGAAAAAGGCTGGCTGTCTTTCATCACCGATTCGGGCCTGATGCACAAAGAAAAGCTGGAGCAGGATGCGACCAGAATCGCTGCATTTTATCATAATAATGGCTTCGTTGAGGCCAAAATTGGTGAACCGGAGATCGTCCAGGAAGGAGAATGGTTCTACGTGTACTTCAATATTAACGAGGGAAATCGTTATAAATGCGGGACCGTAAAACTGTCCGGCGACCTGATCGAAGAAGAGGATATCCTCCGCAAGATGGTCAAAGTCGATCAAGAAGAATTCTTCAGCCGCAGCGTCCTGCGCAAAGATGTGCTGCGGATCACCGATTTCTACGCTGAAAAGGGCTACGCCTTTGCCGAGATACGCCCCAAAACGACTAAAAAACGCGCAGAGAGAACGGTAGATCTCGACTTCCAGATCAGTAAAGAACAACTGGTGACTATTAACCGGATTAACATCAAGGGTAATTCCCGCACCAGAGACAAAGTCATCCGCCGCGAAATCATGCTCAAGGAAGGCGGCCTGTTCAATGCCACCAAGCTTAAAGCAAGTAATCAACGACTAGGACGAATCGATTTTTTCGAGGACATCAACATATCCCCCGAACCGGGGCTTGATGACAGTCAGCTTGATCTCAACGTTGAGGTCAAGGAAAAGCCCACCGGAAAATTCAGCATCGGCGGCGGTTACAGTACAGTAGATAAAGTGACCTTCATGGGAGAGATCAGCGAAAACAACCTTTTTGGCCGCGGTCAGAAACTGGCGTTCCAAGCCAACGTCAGCAGTAACGCCAGCAAATTCAACCTCAGTTTCACCGAGCCCCACCTCTTTGACAGCAAATTGCTCTTGGCCTTTTCCGCCTACAATTGGGATCGGGAGTTTGACGACTACACCAAAGAATCCCAAGGGGGCTCGATCAATTTCGGCTATCCGCTTTGGCGAAAATGGCGCTTCAACATGGGAATAGGGACAGATGACACAACCCTGACCGACGTAGCAGACAACGCCTCTGAGGATATCACGGACTCGATGGACTACCCGGTAACCAACTCCATCAAAGTCGGGCTGCTGCGTGATACCCGCAACCGGATGTACGGGGCCAGCAAAGGGTCCCGCAACACCCTGAGCTTGAAATATGCCGGCGGCCCCCTAAGTGGCGACAACAGTTACACCAAACTTGAGGCCTCCAGCAGCTGGTACATACCGGTCAGCAAGCACACCACCTTACACCCGAAACTGACCGCCGGTTATATTGCCGGAAATTCAGAGGGGCACCTGCCGGTATTTGAGAAATTCTATCTGGGCGGCCTTTCTTCGATTCGCTCATTTGATAACGGCCAAATCAGTCCCATTGATCCAGAAACCGGGAACCGAATCGGCGGCAACAAGATGTGGTACGCCAATCTGGAATACATCTTCCCCTTTTTCAATACCCAGGGCTTAAGCGGAGTAATATTCTACGATATTGGCAACGTCTATGACCTGGACCAACGATGGGAGCTTGAGAATTACAAGCACAGTGCCGGCACCGGGATCAGGTGGATGTCACCGATCGGGCCCCTAAGCCTGATGTGGGGCTACAATCTTGACCCGGTTGGCGATGAGGACACCAAGAACTGGGAGTTCAGCATCGGCGGGGCCTTCTAATTATCCGGGTTGTCGCCAAAGCGGCGGCCAAAGCACCACCGGCTAAAACACCCCTCTCTCTATTTGATCACCGTACTCCACTGTAAACAAGACTGCCCGTCTGCCTTCGACACGATGAAAAACCTGCTAAAAAAAATAACCCCGAAAGTCAAATTCTCCACCACTATCTCCGGCTTACGGGGCGGCGCCAAGGCATTACTGGCAGCACGCACCGCCCATGATCTGCAGCGACCGCTTATCGTTATCACCGCCTCCGAGGACCAAGCCGCCGAAATGGAACAGGATCTGGCTCTATTTACCGAACTGCCGGTGCTGCTCTATCCTGGTTTTGACATCCCGGCCTACACCCCTCTATCGCCCGATCCAACCACCGTCGCCAGCCGTATTTCGACCCTGTATCAACTCATCAACCTCGACTCCCCTTTTATTCTGGTGATGCCCGCCGAGGCCCTGTTACGCCGGGTCATTCCCAAGGATAAACTTAGTAATCTGGCCGAATTGGTCATCGTCGGCGAAGAAACCGATCAGGCCGAACTGGTTCGCCGCCTGATCAGCACCGGCTACGAAAAAGTTTCACTGGTCCAGACTCCCGGTGAACTCAGTCTGCGCGGCGGCATTCTCGATATATTCCCGCCCTACCCCGGTGAATTGCTGACCCTCAAGAATTCCGGGCCGATGATTTCAGAAAACTGCCCGGTCCGCCTCGATTTTTTCGGCGATACCATTGAGTCGATCCGCTTTTTCGATCCCATCAGCCAACGCTCCCTCCAGGAACTGTCTGAGTTCACCATCCTGCCGGTCTCAGACAGTCTTTATCCCAGTCCGCCTGAAGATGAAAATAGTTCACCGGCCAGCCGCTTACTTGAGCGTTCCCGCGAGCTGGGTTGGGACCCAGACGAGGTCGATTTCCTGTTCGATCATCTTAAGGCCAAGCATCGTTTTCCAGGCCTTGAGTTTTTCTTGCCGCTTTTTCACGAAAACCCGGCCACGCCACTCGATTTTACCCCTGAAAATTGTCTGCTGATGCTGGATAACCCCATCGAAATTGCCAAAAGTATTGGCCTGGCCTGGGAGCGAATCACAGCCAACCACCAGGAAACCTTATCTGCCAAGAAACCAGCCCTGCCACCGGCCGAATTATTTCTGACCGAAACCCAACTGGCCAAGCAGTTACAAGTATTTTCAACGATCAACCTGGACGACTTCCCGACTGCCCCCGGCCCGGATGACCACTCCGAACAACGGTTATTATCCACGGAAGCGGTTGCTGAGGTCCACCATATCCCCTCCGGCAGCCACGCCCTGCTCAAACAGGAACTGCAATTACAACGCCATAAAAAAGGGTTGCTGACGCCACTGGTCTCGCAAATCAAGAACTGGCAGGATGAAGGCGACACCGTTATCCTGGCCTGCCGCTCCAACCGCCATGCCGAACAACTAACCGAATTTCTCGGCCATCACAGCCTCAACGTCGTTA
Source organism: Thermodesulfobacteriota bacterium (assembly GCA_039714535.1). Lineage (GTDB taxonomy): Bacteria > Desulfobacterota > Desulfobulbia > Desulfobulbales > JAGXFP01 > JAGXFP01. The sequence goes on from JBDLJC010000046.1 coordinate 10,161, forward strand.
ACCGCCAACTCCCGGTGGCAAGTGATCCGCAGACCACCGCCAGCAATGAAATCATTCTTTACACCTCACCACTCTCCGCCGGTTTCGACCTGACCGATGAAAAACTCCACTTTCTTTCCGAGTCGGAATTATTCGGCGAAAAGCGGCTGGGCAAACGGAAAAGCCCCAAGATCAGCGAAGGCGAAGCGGTCACCTTCGAAGAACTGAAGGGTGGTGAAATCGTCGTCCACGTCAACCACGGTCTGGGCAGCTACGTTGGCCTGATTAACATGACCTTGAACGGGATTGAGGGCGATTATCTCCAGATCAATTACCTGGATGACGACAAACTATACGTGCCGGTGGACCAACTCAATATGGTCCAGAAATACAAGGGCCTGTCCGATACTGAGCCGAAACGGGACAAGCTGGGCGGCAAGGCTTGGAGTAAGGCCAAGGCCAAGGTCAAGGAAGCGGTCTGGAAGGTGGCCCAGGAACTGCTTGACCTGTACGCCAAACGACAGATCACCACGGGCCGCCGTTTTTCCGAACCGGATGAAATGTTCCACGAACTGGAAGAATCGTTCCCCTTCGATGAAACTCCGGGCCAACTGAAGGCCATCAACAATGTCCTGGATGATCTTACTTCAGACCGGGTGATGGATCGTCTGGTCTGCGGTGATGTTGGCTACGGCAAGACCGAAGTAGCGATCAGGGCCGCCTTTAAAGTCCTGGGCGATGGCTGCCAGGTTGCCATCCTGGTCCCGACCACGGTTCTGGCCGAACAACACGCCGCCACCTTCAAGGAACGTTTGGCCGGCTTCGGGGTCAGAGTCGAGGCCTTAAACAGATTCCGGCCCAAATCGGAGCAGACCAAGACCCTTAAAGGCCTGAAGGATGGGACGGTCAATATCATCATCGGCACCCACCGGTTGCTCTCCAAGGATATCGTCTTTCAGAAGCTGGGTCTGCTGATAATTGACGAAGAACATCGCTTCGGGGTTAAGCATAAAGAACGGATCAAGAAAATACGCACCGGGGTTGATGTCCTGACCCTGACCGCCACGCCCATTCCCCGCACCCTGCAGATGTCATTACTGGGCGTCAGGGATCTGTCGGTGATCAGTTCCCCGCCCCGCCATCGCCGTTCGGTAAAGACCTTTGTGGCCAACTTCGATGAGCTGGTAATCAAAGAGGCGGTCACCAGGGAGATGCAGAGAGGCGGCCAGGTCTTCGTGGTCCATAACCGGGTCCAATCGATCCATGGGATGGCCCGCCAGATTCACGACCTCAAACCCGACGCCAGAATAGCGGTAGCCCACGGCCAGATGCCCGGCCGGGCTCTGGAAGAGATCATGGTGAAATTCGTCAACCATGAGATTGATGTTCTGGTCTGCACTACCATTATCGAATCCGGTCTCGACATTCCCAATGCCAACACCATAATCATCACCAGGGCGGACCGTTTGGGCCTGGCCGGGATTTACCAGCTTCGCGGCCGGGTCGGCCGCAGTAGCAGGCAGGCCTACGCCTATTTACTCGTTCCTTCAATGGAGAGGCTCTCCGGCGATGCCCAGCAGCGGTTACGGGCTCTGATGGAGTTCAATGAACTTGGCGGCGGCTTCAAACTGGCCATGAGCGACCTGCAGATCAGGGGCGGCGGCAATATCCTCGGCGAGTCCCAGAGCGGCAATATTGCCGCAGTCGGTTACGACCTCTATCTGGATCTGCTCCAGCAGACCGTAGAAGACCTGAAGCGCAAGGCGGCGGGTGGAGAAGATCTGGCCGGCGCAGACCTGGAACCAGAGATAAACCTGCTCTTACCGGCCTTCATCCCCCAAAAGTATATCCGCGACACGGATCTGCGCTATATTACATACCGGAAGATAACTTCCTGTCATAGTGAAGATGCCTTGGCCGACATCAAGGAAGAGCTCCGGGACCGCTATGGCGCCCTGCCCGATGAAACTCTTAATCTCCTTGAGGTCATCGGTCTGAAAGAGGCCCTGATTAAACTGCAGATCAACCGTCTTGATCAGGGTGACAGCAATCTGGTTTTTTCTTTCACGGAGCATACCCCGGTCAGTCCGGCCCAGTTGCTGGAGATTATTAATGGTTCAAAGGGTAACATGCGACTGACCCCCGACAGCCGCCTGGTAGTGAAATTCAAGCCCGGCCAGCCCGAAACTATTATCCAGGAAGCCAAAAAGATATTGCGCACCCTCCTGCAGAATGCTACTTAAATATGACCGAAAAGACTATTAATTGGATCTTTTCACTGACAGTTAATCACTTCCCTGTGGAAAAAAGTTAATGATTGAATCTATACCCCCTAGCCGCTATCTAATGTTCATTTTGGCCACAACTATCTACATGTTGTTCTGCCTCAATTCCAGCCCGGTCCAGGCCAGACTGGTTGAAAAAGTTGTCGCTGTGGTGAACGGCGAGGTTATCACCCAGACCGAATTGGCCAAGGAAGGCAAAAACATCTTCAACCAGATTCGGCAAAACACCCCGGCCTCCGAACTTGATGAAGCATTAAGCAAGGCCAGACACCAGGTGCTCACCGACCTCATAGAAGATCTGCTGGTCGCCCAAAAAGCCAAAGAGTTGCGAATTAACGTCACAGAGCAAGATCTCGATAGTACCATCGCCAAGATCAGCCAGGACAACAACCTGACCGTAGAGCAATTATATCTTGAACTGGAAAAAACCGGCTCCAGCAAAGAGGAATATCGCCATAAACTGGCGAGCCAGATCCGCAGCTCAAGGCTGATAAACTACGAGGTCCAATCCAAAATAGTCATCAGCGAGGAGAAGGCCCACGCCTATTACGACACAGTCTTCTCCAAGCAGGAAACCGCCAAGGGCTACCACCTCCTCCAAATCGGTTTAACCTGGGGAACCCCGGGTTCATCTTCAGCGACAAAAGACAAAGCCAAGACAAGGGCCGAAGGGATCAGAAATCTGGCCATGGCCGGTCAGGATTTCAGGGAGCTGGCCCGTTCGTTCTCCGAACTGCCCTCAGCAAAAGACGGTGGCGACTTGGGCTTTTTCGCGGAAGACGAAATGGCCGATTACATGAAAGAATCAATTATCGGACTAAACCCCGGCCAAACCAGCGCCTTAATCGAAACCAGTGACTCATATCAGTTTTACAGATTGATCACCAAGAACATCGATGGCACCCCGAATTTTGCCCCTTTTGCAGATGTCAGTGCAGAGATTATGGAACAACTCCGCCGGGAGGAACTTGATAAGCGCTATAAAAAATGGCTCCATGAAATCAAGGCCCAGGCCATCATCAAGGAACTTCTCTAGGAAACACAACGCCATGACAGATGATCAAATTTACAATGAAACCCTACAGGAAGTCAGCCTGGGCGTCCTTCTCCAAAATACCCGGCAGGCCCGGCAAAAAACACTGGAGGATGCCTCAGACGCAACACGAATTAATGCGAAATTCCTCCAAGCTCTAGAGGAAAACGATTTCGAGAAATTACCGGATGAAATCTTTACCCGAGGATTCATCAAACTCTATGCAACTTACCTGGGCTTAGATCCGAACGACACCGTTAAGCACTACCTTTCCCAGGAAAAGCTTGCCCCCTGCAAGCCAAATGTCAAAATACAGCGGAATGAAGTCATTGACAGTGAGCTCCTGGACAGAACTTCCATCTTTTTCAAAAAAACCCGCCGGATCTTGCCGATAGCGCTCTTGCTGTCAATACTGGTTCTTTTTTATATCCTCGGCGTTTTCTTCAAGGCGGAGAAGCAATCTAAAAAGAAGCTGCAGTCAGGACCGGATATTACCCTTGCACCGGTTGAGCAATCATCACCGGCAGATTCCGGCCAGACCACCGACCCGCAAAAAGAGCTGCCGGCCAAAAAGATTGCCGAAACGCCCAGCCAACCAGCCGAACCACCAGTTCCAAAACCAGCAGTACCAGCAGTTGAATCCACCAGCCAGGCCAAAGAAAAAGTTAAGACCGAGAACATAGCCGCGACTCAGCCGTCTGCCGTTGCCGAAAAAGATCCAACGCCCCCAGCCGCCATGACCCAACGGACCAGACAGGTTAAACCAGTGTCCCTGCCAATCACAGTTGCAGTCGCTACTGCCCCCAGTCCGGCACCGGAGCAACTTAATGGGGCGGCAGATGTTGAGTTTAAATATGTCCTGGAGGCCCACTTCGAGGAAAGTTCCCTGGTGCGCATCAAGGTAGATGACAAACCGCAACTTCAATACAATTCCCAGGCCGGAATTATCCGAAGATGGAAGGCCAGGGAAAGCATCGTCCTTGATCTCGACAATCGGGCCGGCGTATCATTGACCCTTAACGGCCAACCTTTTGCCATTACCGATACCGACGGCCCCACTGCCATTATCAATATCCCGGCGGATATCCCGAAAAGCAGCATTCCTTAACTTCCAGAGGAGCACGGAATGAAATCCGGCAGAACTCCGACGGTCGTTCTCCAGGTCAGAACCTACGGCGAGTCAGACAAGATCGTCACTTTTTACAGTAAAGCCAGGGGCCGGATGAGCGGTATCGCCAAGGGCGCCAAACGTAGTCTGAAACGATTTGTCAACAAGCTGGAACTGTTCAGCCAGCTGGAGCTCCTCTATACCGACAGCCGCAACTCCTCGCTGGTCATGATTGACCAGGCCGAACTAGTCAATCCCTTCCCGGTAATCAGAGGCAACTATGATCGCTTCACAGCTGCTGCTTTGATCTGTGAGCTAATCCTCCATTGGACCCGGGAAAACGACCCGGACGACCGAATATTCGGGCTGTTAATCTGGGCCCTGACCAGTCTTGAAGACCTCAAGCGCCCGGCCGCCTGGATAGTAATCCTGTTTTACATCAAGCTCTTAACCCTCTTGGGCTACAAACCTGATTTAGAGGGCTGCACCGAATGCGGCACCCTTGCCCATCAAGATGGCCCCTTCCGCTTCAACCCGGCCAGAAACGGCCTGATCTGCCGTACCTGTGCTAAATCAACAAGTAACCTGGGGCAAGCGCCTGGTCTCAATTTTTCTATCAGCACCGCCCGTTTCCTAAATAAGGCCCAAGAGATGCCCCTGGATAAGCTTGCTCGCCTCCGTTTCACCCCTGCCGTAGTAAAAGAGGCAACTGCCATGCTAAAGAATTACGGCGGCAGTATCCTGCAAAGAGATATCTCTTCCTGGGATTTTCTGGTCAAATAAGCAATTCAATTTGTCCATGCCTAAGGGAGAAATATCCCTGTCCTAACCTCATCTGTAAAACCTGATTTGCCATGTGCCCCCGGTGCTTCCTCGCTCTTTCTTTTACTTGTGCCTGACAAATTATTTACGAAAAGGTGTTTCTCAAGTAGATTAATTTAGATCATCATTTTCGGGTTTTTTAAGCTGGTTGCCTATAATTAACTAAAGCGCCCCGAAATCACCAAAATATCAAAAAGAAAGGTTAATCAATGAAAGTCGCATGCAGCCGCTGTAAAACTGAATACAATATTGCTGATGAGAAAATCGCTGATAAAAAAATTAATGCCCGGTGCAATAAATGCGGCGAAACGTTTGCAGTTAATCCAGGCGGAAAAAACCGGGAACAAATTATAGTCACTATGGACTCATCAACAGCGGCAAGCCCTCCGCTCCAGGAAGAAGAGATCAGCCCAAGAGCCGCCGCCATTCCCCCAGATCATCCCCTTTTTACCGCATACCCGGAACTTCTTGGCCTTTCCGGGGAACAGTTTGATTTTATGGAAATCTTCAACCCTGACAAGAAAGGGAATTACAAGAATGACAGGAACAAGTTTAAGGTGAAAATCCTGACTGCCGTATCTGAGAAAGTAACCGAGTTACTTAATGGCGACGAAAAGGTCATGCGGGTCGCTAAAGGAGCAGCGTACTATCCGTCGGAACTATTATTCGGTAACGGCTACCTGACGATGTTGTATAATCAATATGCCATTGTCTGCACCGAAAAGAGGCTTGTTTTCATCAATGTCAATCCCAAGGTCACCAGCTATACGCATTACCTTTTCCAGCTCCCATACAATCAAATTAAAAACGTAAAAAAGGGGATGGTTTTCGGTCGTTTGATATTCAACAAAAAGCAGGGCAAGCGGCGTCTGTTTAATGGGGTGAAAAGGTATTTAATGAAAGAAATCGCAGAGTTTGTCGCGGGGAAAGTAGCCGCAGCCCCGGCAGGTCAAAGCGGCGAACTTCTGGAAGATCTCTGCCCTGCCTGCTATACCCCACTCAAAAAAGGCCTTGCCAATTGTTCCGCCTGCAGTGCTGCTTTCAAGTCGCCCCGGAAAGCAGCATTGCGATCTTTGCTGCTGCCAGGCCTCGGTGATATCTATCTGGGGCATAAACTACTTGGCGCTCTGGAGCTTATTGGCTCACTGGTCGTCTGGTTTATAATCGTTACGATTCTTGCTTCAGGGGAAGAAGGCGGTTGGTTGATTGCCCTGATTCTGTTGCTATTTGTAAATGGTTTTGATGGCATTATGACCTATTTTATGGCCACGAAAGGCTACCTCTTAGAAAAAAGCTAGGCCGCTCCTCTTGAGCGATGGCAACAAGCAGTTTTAAGAGGGCGGATCATATGGAAAAATTCGACCCGGACTTCGCCCTGTTCGGGATCCTGACTGCGGATCTCTCCTCTGGATCAGAGATAGGCAAAGCGGAGGTGGTCCTACAGCAATCAGGCCTCGGAACAACTCTACAGTCAGCTACGCGGCAGCACCATCGGTGCTATTATCAACGAGGTAGCCGGTGATGATCTTGATGGGGCCAGACTTGTGGCGCAGCTTGACGAGGGTCATTCGATAACGGTTGAAGGACTGCTTAACGACAGGTTTGTAAAACTTCACTGCACGGTAGTGCGTTACTGCGATGATGGTAGTTGCGACACCAAGAGGTTTATCCAGGCCGGCATCATGGATATTACCGAAAGTGTGGTGTTGAAAGATCTGCTGTATGGTACTTCCGAGGCCCTGAAGAGGGCGGCCTGGGCGGCAGATGAGGACACCGGCAGCCATGTTGTCAGGATAAATCGCTATGCCGGGAAACTGGCCGGGCAGATGGACCTTGACCGGGTATTTATTGACGATATTTCAAATTACGCCCAGCTCCATGATATCGGCAAAATCAATGTGGCTGGCATTATCAGGCTGCCTCGTAAGCTGAATGACGAAGAGCTGGCCGAGATGCGGAAACATACCGTCTACGGGGCGCAGATGGTGGCAGGGTTGGCCGGGCTTTCCATGGCCCATGATATCGCCTTGGATCATCATGAAAAATGGGATGGCACGGGTTATCCCAATGGCAAGAAAGGCGGGGAGATATCCCTGGCCGGCCGGATTGTTGCTCTGGCTGATGTCTTTGATGCCCTGGTTTCGGAGAGACCCTATAAACCGGCCTACAGCTATGAACAGGCCCTCGAAATCATGGTCAACGGCGATGAGCGGGTTCGCTCCGGCCATTTTGACCCGGAAATCAAACGGTTATTCATTGATAACTATGAAGAGTTTGTGGGGCTGCACCGGGAAATGGCTGATTAAAGCAGGCAACACCGTTTGCTGAACGCCTAAAAGTCACCGAATTATTGCGCCAGAACAATAGATTTGCTGGGGGGATTCATCCCGACCGTCTTAGCAACGACAACACCGTTCTCGTCAGAAAAAAGATGGTGAAGATTGGATCTCAGCCCTCACCATGATGAAATATTTCATCGGACTAATTTGTCCCGAAAAGAATAAAACCCCGCTCAAGTATAATCCTGAGCGGGGTTTCTGTTGCTGGAACTAATATTGTTGCCTGTTATTTACAATTCAGTCCACAGTCCTGTTTGAATAACATCTATAGAGCCGTTTCTATCTATATCGATTTCCAAAGTATAATTAATAGGATCAATAGCGGTAAGAAGGGCGGAACTGTTCTGGCCGGTTATTTTAAATGAACCTTCATAGGGATATTCGTCCGCATAATTTATTAACAGAGGGATCGGTGTGACGATATCGACATACCCATGGTCTGAATGATAAAAACGCCCGGAGGTGATCGTGACTTCCTCGTAACCTAAGCTGGGATAGTCGATTACCGAAATAGTGTAATTGTTGACCCAGAAGGTCTTGGTGGTCACATTATCCCGCATTACCATGTCAACGGTAAGCGTACCGGCCAATACTGCTGGCGAGACCGAGGCCGTGAAGGTGACAGAGCCGGTGGCGGTGGCGGATTCAATGACAGTTCCGGATTCATTGACAGTTGTGAAAGTGAGTCGAATAAAGGTCATGGTCATGCTGGTAACTAGGCCGTTGGCGTCGGCCTGGGCGGAGATGGTTACCGCGCCGTTTACAGTTTCACCATAATTGCAGTAAGAACTGAAATTCATTGAACCGCTAAAAGAACCGGCAGCAGGGTCACCGCTAAAGGTCATCGTTACCTGGCCGCCACATTCTCCAATCAAGGTCTCGGGCTGGGTTGTAACCGCCCGGAAGTTGACTGGCGCAATAATTTGCGGATTTGCCTCCAAATGAGCGACGATGTCTTGCATGGTCCTGGCTATGGTAAGGGAATGGGATGAGGTCGGGCCGCTAGAGGTGTTGTTATTGTCTGTGACGCTCAGCATAAGGGCCCCGCTTTCACCAGTATTGCTCAAGGCGGCACCTGCCAGTTGACCGGCATTGGCCTCGGTCAGTGTCGCCGGACTGGTGCTTCCGGAATAGCTGACTCCGGAGTCAACGGTTCCACCGCCTCCGCCACAGGCAACCATCATTATGAGCATCCCTGCCAAAAATGTATTTTTCGTTAATTTTAAAATCACTTTCCCTCCTCCTTATCTTATTGTTTGTCGGTTTAAATACCTGATTTAAAAAGAACAAAATGTAAATTAAGCAATAAGTCTAATTTTCCTTATTGCTGCCATTTATTTATATCGATAGCATAGACTGCTATCATTACACTACAATTATCTGTAATGTTCTGTGAACTTCATCACATTCTTGGGGTTAATTTTAACAATTGCTAAGGAAATTTGCTAGGGTCTGTAATTGCTAATAAGGCTGAAGATTAGACTTTCGCAAAAGAAATAGGGAATAGGGCCAGCGGCTATTATTTCACTTTTTCTCCGTCAGGAACGGGATCCTCCCCTTCATTTGCTGAGTACATCTTTATAATCAAAGGTAACTTGTTCTTCAGAGGGTTCAACTTCCTGAGGAAAATCGCTGAATGGAAAAGGACGCCGGCTTTCGTTTAGGGTAACGTAGCGGAATATTCGATAGCCATAGGTGGCAACTTTGTTGGAAAATTGCCGAACTGGTTCACTGGCTTGCCGGGTGCTTAAAAAATAAATAAATTGAAAGACCACCACTAATTTAACAATGAGCAAGACGATGCCAAGGATGACAAGAAACAGAATGGTATAAAGCAATCGAATACCGATCTGTTTTACCGAAACAACCGGAATTTGTTCTTTTTTCGTTTGTTTCTTAGATTCCGGGGTTGGCGATTGGGTGTTTTCACCGTTCGTTGACTCTGGTGCCATAATGCCTCCTGACAAGGACGATTATGGTTAAGCTGCATCCGCAGCAGCAAATGGTTTGTTGGCCGTCCCGGTACTTACCGCCAGCCATCCTCAGTTGGGCTAAACAATCTTCATTAGTAGATGACACAATTTCTTTGCCAGCTGTTTGGCGGGCTACCTATGATGCTCGCACGATGGGTTGTAAATTGTCAAGGGGCTTAAGGAGGCAAAAAGCAAAGGCAGTTTTAGCCCATCTTTTCGATGGGTTCAGAGGACAGGTAGAATTCTCAAGGTGGCAAAAAAAAGCAAATCGGCTTATGATGGCCCGGCCATTAGCGACAGCCACTCCTGAGCAGAAAAAAACAAAGACGGATTACGAGACGGATGACCCACAGCGAAACAGACAGACCGGGCTTTGACCGACGGATGAGCAAGGATGAGATAAATTCCTGCCCCATGGAGCGATGGACCGGGCCGACAAGCGTTGTGCGGACCAGGGACGAACTGGCGACGGCAATGGCCAAGCTTGACGGCCACACCCCGCTCGGCTTTGACACGGAAACCCGCCCCGCATACAGCAAGGGAGAAAGCTACCCGCCTTCGCTCCTGCAGCTGGCAACCGAGGAAGAGGTTTTCATCTTCCAGTTCAAACAGTTGGGCTTGGCAAAGCCCCTGCGCGAGCTCCTGGCCGAGCCAACTATCATCAAGACCGGGGTGGCCCTGGACTACGACATCCGCGAACTTAAAAAGATGACCCATTTCAAGGCCGCAGGCTTTATGGATCTGGGCAGCCTGGCCAAGAAAGCAGGCATCAAGAACCACGGTCTGCGGGGCCTGGCGGCCGTGCTTCTGGGCTTTCGCATCTCCAAAGGAGCGCAGACCTCCAACTGGGCCAAGGATGTGCTCGCCCCCCACCAGATCCAGTACGCGGCTACCGACGCCTGGGTGGGCCGCAAGCTCTACCTGGCCCTGGAACAGATCAACAACAAGGGTACGGCATGAGCGCGCCCCAGGCCAACAACTCCCTGCACGGCATCACCCTGGAAATGATCCTCACGCGCCTGGTTGCACATTACGGCTGGAAAAAACTAGGCCGGATGATCCCGATCAACTGCTTCACCATGGCTCCCACCGTCAACTCAAGCCTCAAGCTCCTGCGCAGAACGCCGTGGGCCAGAAAAAAGGTGGAAACCCTCTATCTGAGAACCAGCTTTTCCAAAACATTGTCTGATAAATAAAGGTAATGCAAAAGATAGATTGAATTCGGCGAGGGATAAGTCATCCAACTGCGGTGGCAAGCTCTCTCCAGCTATGCCGATCGAGATGATGGGGCAGGATGTTTCCGGTGCCGAAGCAGAACACCTCTCAATAATGGCTCTCAAGCCTGGTGTTCCGTCATATCGATCTGGGGGGGACATCTTACTTATAGCGGAATTCCTAAGCAGTCTTGCCCACTACTCTTAGCCATCACTTGGCAAGCCGGATCTCCTTGGTATCGATGGAGATAAGCCTCTTTTTGTAGAGGCTGCCGATTGCCTTTTTGAAGTTTTTCTTGCTTACCCCGAACAGGGAGTAGATTTCTTCCGGCGGACTTTTATCCGTAACCGCAATCCTGCCGCCATCATGGTCTTTTATGGTCTGAAGAATGGCCTGGGAAATATCATCGACTTTTTGATAGCCTGATTGTTGCAGGCTCAAGTCAATCTTGAGGTCTTCGCGGATCTTCTTGATGAAGCCTTTAAGTTCCTGGCCGAGGTGGAGTTCCTGGAACACCTCGTTTTTATAGAGCACGCCCCAATGGGCATGATTAACAACCGCTTTATAGCCAAGATCAGTTTGCTCACAGATAATAAGATCTACCTCTTCGCCCTCCGCATAATTCGGGGGCTGCAGATCAAGAAACTTATCCAACTTTGCAGAGGCGATAATCCGCTTGCTTTCATCATCGAGAGAAACAAATACCACGTACGATTTGCCTTCCTCCATTCTGTCCTGCTGCTCACTCCTGGGCACAAACAAATCTTTTTGCAGCCCCCAGTCCAGATAGGCGCCTGCGGCTGAGTTGGCCACCACCCGCAATTTGGCAAATTGACCAACTGTCGCATAGGGTTTTTTACTGGTTGCCCGCAGCCGCCCTTCCCTGTCGGCAAAAACAAAGACCTCGACCTCGTCGCCTGGCTGGGCCTGTTCGGGAACATACCTTCTTGGCATGAGAATATCCCCTGACTCACCACCATCTAGATGGGCGCCATATTCCCGGATTCTTTTGATCGTAAGTTTATTTATCCTGCCAATCCGTACCATTTTCCCCCTGTAATCGTTACGCAGTAAGCGTAGTCCGGCCCGGCCCGAAACTTCGTTTAGAATACATTAAAGTATCCACAACTAGTCAAGACCTGCCTTTTTATCTTTATCTATTTACCCAGGAAAGCTGTCAGCTTTTTCCAAGTTCCGAGCATCCTTCGAAAGACGTCTTACAGTAAAAAATGGGTGAAATGCATCTAACCCGTCTGGAAGGATTACGGTGTGGGCCAGTTTTATTTTTGAAATGATTCTGCTTTAATGAATTGCATGAAACAAAGGGCAGACACGGGAACCACTAGCAGAAGCTCAATAACGGAGGCGGCTGGACAAGTAACTTTCCTCTAATGCACTATATAACAACCCAACCCCCTCGCCGGCGTTGTGCGCCCCGGTCATCACAGCCAGAATTTCGGATATATGCGGATACGCGGGATGTTGTTGAGCAACATGGCGACTATCAGCAGAAATTCACCAGGCAGAAGCGCCGTTTACCGACCTTGATCAAGACCTCGCCGCTTGCCTCAACCTGATAGTCAACATCAGTGACTTTCCCCCCGTCAAGGGAAACGGCATTCTGCTTGATCATCCGGCGGCCTTCACCGGTTCCCTTCACCAGGCCCGCCTCCGCCAGCAATTTGGGCAGCCAGATTTCCCCAGCACCGGCCTGACAGGAATATTCCGGAATCTCATCCGGCACTTCATGTTTCTTGAAAACCTTGTCGAAATTATCTTCGGCCTTCGCGGCGGCCTGCTCATCATAAAAACGGGCCGTTAACTCTCGGGCCAGTTGCTGTTTAACTTTTTTGGGATGCAACCGCCCTTCATCCATACCACGCTTGAGGTCACTGATCTCATCGACTGTCAGATCACTTAACAACTCGAAGTAACGGAACATCAGCTCATCTGAGACAGACAGGGTCTTGCCGTAGATATCATCACCGCTCTCGGTAATGCCGATATAATTACCCAGAGATTTGCTCATCTTATTAACGCCGTCGAGTCCCTCCAACAGCGGCATGGTCAAGACGACCTGGGGTTTCTGCCCCCAAGCCTTCTGGAGGGAACGGCCCATTAAGAGATTGAAGAGCTGGTCGGTACCACCGAGCTCCACATCCGCCTCCATGGCCACCGAGTCATAGCCCTGGACCAGGGGATAAAGAAACTCATGGATGGAGATCGGCAGTTCGTTTTCAAACCTCTTCTTGAAATCGTCCCGTTCCAGCATCCTGGCCACGGTTAATTGCGAGGCAAGTTTGACAAAGTCGTAGGAGGTGAGTTTCTCCAGCCAGATCGAGTTGAAAACCACTTCGGTCTTGGCTGGATCAAGAATCTTGAAGATCTGCTCTTTATAAGACTCGGCGTTCCTTTTAACATCGTCAACGGTCAACGGCTTCCTGGTCTCGGACTTACCGGTCGGATCGCCGATCATGCCGGTAAAATCACCGATCAAGAACTTAATATCATGGCCCAGGTCCTGAAAATGCTTCATCTTCTGGATCAGGACCGTATGGCCAAGATGCAGATCGGGGGCGGTGGGATCAAAACCGGCCTTAACCCGCAGCGGCACCCCGCTCTCCTGTGATTTTTGAAGCTTTGCCGCCAGTTCCTCTTTGGATATAACATCAACCGTGCCCCGCACCAGCAGGGCCAGCTGTTCATCGATAGTCATGCTCATTTTGCGTACTCAACCGCTCTGGTTTCACGAATTACAGTAACCCTGATCTGGCCCGGATAGGTCAGATCCTCTTCAATTTTCTTGGCTATATCGCGACTGAGAATAACACTGGCCGTATCGGAAACATCACCGCTATCGACGGCGATCCTAATCTCACGTCCGGCCTGAATAGCGAAGGCCTTATCAACGCCCTCAAAAGAAGTGGCGATCTGCTCCAGGTCTTCCAGTCGTTTCACATAACTTTCCAGCATCTCTTTCCGGGCGCCGGGACGGGCGCCGGAGATGGCGTCGGCCGACCTGACAATAATGTCGAGCAGGCTTACAAGCGGCACATCCTCGTGATGGGCGGAGATGGCATAAACGATCTCAGGGGCCTCACCATATTTTTTGGCCAGATCGCGGCCGAGAGCGGCATGGGTACCCTCAACCTCATGGTCAACAGCCTTGCCGATATCATGCAGAAGTCCCGCCCGCTTGGCCAGTTTTACGTTAACCCCGAGTTCTGAGGCGATAATCCCGGCCAGATACGCAACCTCCAGGGAATGTTGCAACATGTTCTGGCCATAACTTGTCCGGTATTTAAGGCGGCCCAGCAACTTAACCAGTTCCATGTTAATGCCATGGACACCCACATCAAAGGTCGCCTGCTCACCTTCCTCGCGCATGGATATTTCCAGTTCCTCGGTGACCTTGGCAACTACTTCCTCAATCCGGGCCGGATGAATACGACCGTCAACAATCAAACTTTCCAAGGCCTGGCGGGCCACTTCACGCCGGACCGGATTAAAGCCGGAAAGAATCACGGCCTCGGGCGTATCATCGATGATAATATCAATCCCGGTTGCCGCCTCAATGGCCCGGATATTACGACCCTCGCGGCCGATAATCCTGCCCTTCATTTCATCATTGGGCAGGGGTACCACAGAAACCGTCTTCTCGGCCACATAATCACCGGCATAGCGGTTAATCGCCAAGGCAATGATATTCTTGGCCCGCCGATCGGCCTCAATCTTGGTTTCGTTCTCAATCCTGATCAAGGCCTTAGAGGCCTCCATCTTCGCTTCACTTTCAATGCTCTCGGACAGTAGCCTCTTGGCCTCTTCCCGGGATATCCCGGAAATCTGCTCCAACTGGGCCCGCTGCTGATCAATTACCGCATCGAGATCCTTGCGGCGAGTAGCCAGTTTTTTATCTTGATCGATAAAATACTGCTCCTTTTTGAGCATCTCCAATTCACGTTTATCAATCAGGTCGAGCTTACGTTCCATCTGGTCAAGCTTCTGACCAAATCGCTTTTCCTCTTCGATTAGATCATTTTTGCGGCTAGTTAATTCCCGTTCGCTGGCCTGCTTTATCTGATACGCCTCATCCTTGCTCTGGATAGAGGCCTCTTTCTTCAGCCGCTCAGCCTCGGCCAAGGCATCATTGATAAGCTTCCGACCTTGCTCATCGTAACCAGCCTTATTTTTTTCAATAGTAAGTTTTCGTAAAACTATTCCCACAACAATACCGGCAACAGCGGCCAGTACCACAGCAATAATAATCGACGTGCTCATTGCAGCGTCCTCCCCTGAAATTTATTAAAAACAGCCTCGCCGTAAACCGGCTTACTGGTGAACAGAAACACGATAGCGATCGTCAAAATCCCCGCAAAAGACGCAATAAGGGTGACAAAGAATACGATTTTAAGTTAGGAGCAGCCTGATTCTCAGACCATTTAGAGATTACTGCAGGTGGGTTGAAAAAAGTGCTTATTCCCTGAATAAAAAAGAGAAAAAGGCAATTTCATCACTTTCAACATTCGCTATTCAGCTTATCATAATAAAGGCAAAACGAATAAAACCGTTAAGTAATTAATAAATCGTAAAAAAATGTTTGCCTCTAATATGAAGCAAAATTAAGCCGATATAATGCAAATCGTGACGGAATCAAAATAACCACGACAAAAACACACCCGAATCTCTCCAAATCTGCCCAGCTCTTAAACTTGCCAGGAAACTCCTGATAATTTGAAGCGTTCGCCCTCCTAATAATTATTTATATATAAAACCGCCGGTTGCTCCTCGGCAAGCAGCAGTGAACCATAGCAACAGAACCCCCACCCATGCCGTGTCGACAAAGTTGATATCGAACCTGACCGGGCCAGGTGGGCGGTACTCATGTCTACTTCATGGAATTTCGCCGAGGCGAATTCTCTATCACCAGACAGCGGAGTCACCCTAGACATCAATGTTGGCTCGAACAACTTGCCGATCACAAACATGGTAGGGGCATATTCACTTTAGCTTAATCAGACAAAATCCTCAATTTTTTTCCTGATCTGACCGGAAAGAGTTTCAACTGAGCGCCGATAATCAGCAAAATCCCTTTTTAACTCAACATACTTACCAGCCATATTAAGGGTGGCCAGAATCGCCGATTTATTAGACGGAACAACCCTGCTTGATCGACAAGTTTCCTGGAGATGGGTCCTGACCATCTCCAGAATCTCCTGAACATCCTCTTCTGGGGCCTCGGTACTAAGTGAGTACTCCTGGCCGAAAACTTCGAATTTAACCGGTCTGGTCAACGACATCCTCCAAATTCTAATGTCAGCTTAAAAAAGATGAAAACATAACTCATAACTGGCAAATTTCAGAAGAGGGTCTTCTCCTTCGCCCCGCCCCCGGATTCTTCGACAACAGCAACTGTCTCGTTCGACTGCTCCCATTTAGCAATTGAACTAAGTAAACCATTCACCCGTTGCCCAATCTGACTTCTTTCACTCTGGAGAACATGCAACTGCTCTTTAAGACTTACGATCTCCTGGTCCCGGCCAGCAAGTCTCTCGACAAGCAGCTGTTTTTCCTGCTTAACTTCCCCAACAACCGTCAACAACTTATCAACCGCTGCTTCCAGCAGTGCCAGATTCTCAATATTTTCCATAATCATCCCATCTATAATAATAGAACTTACCACAAATCATGATGATTAGAAATCATCGCAAATGATTCCAAAACTGTCTTAATAATTTAGCCGTTATTTTCCGGAACCCCCGATGGTTTTACGCTCCCCGATCATTATGGTGCCAGTTTCAACCGAACTGTGATCTTCAATATTACAATCTTCCAGACAACATAAGGGACCAATCTCTACCCGATCGCCTATCTGACAGTCCCTGATTATCGTATTAGAGCCAACCAAACACTCGCTGCCCAGAACGCTTCGCCCGGAAACAATAACGTTACGCCCAATCTCACAGTCAGGGCCGACCTCAACTTCGAGGGAGATATCAACCGAATCAGGACCAATAATAGTAACGCCGGCCATCATCAACTGGCGGTTACGCCGTTCCTGGAGAGCTCGATGGGCGCCAGCCAAATCTACTCTGGAATTGACCCCCAACACCTCATCAGGATCTGCACAGACATGACGGTTAATCGCGAAACCGTCGGATCTGGCTATTTCTATAAGATCGGTAAGGTAAAACTCGCCCTGGCGATTGTCAGAACCGATGCCACGTAATCCTTTAAACAAAAAAGTGCCGTCGACACAATAGATACCGGCGTTGATCTCATTAATCTCCTTCTCAACAGCGGAGGCATCCTTTTCTTCGACAATGCGCAGGAGGTTGCCCTGATCATCGGTAATTATCCGCCCATAATTGGCCGGATCAGCCATTTTGGTAGTCATCACCGTCAAGATGGCTTTGGAAGACGAATGAGCCGTCAACATGGCCTGCAGGGTTTCACTCTGGACCAAAGGGGTATCACCACAAAGGATCAAGACCGTACCTGCAAAATCACTAAATAAATCCTCAGCGGCCAGCACCGCATGGGCAGTGCCATTCTGTTGCTCCTGTCTGGCGAAAGCAACATTAAAGCCAGCCAGAGACTCCTCGATGGTCTCGGCCTGATGACCGGTCACAACCACGGTACCCTGCAGGGTAAGAGGAGTAATGGCATTTAAGACATGCTGCAGCATCGGCGCGAAAAAGACCTCGTGCATAACCTTGGCCTTTTTTGATTTCATTCTGGTCCCCTTACCGGCGGCCAGCACTATCGCTTTAATTTGCTCGTTTTCCATATATTCTGGTAAGTTTTATCAAGATTTTATCTATAATTTTATTCGTCATTCATAAAACCAGGATCTGCCGACAAATTCAACACCCCAATCGCTAAAAACAGCATCAGGCAAAAAAAATGCCTTCATCCGGTAAAGGATGAAGGCATTTAAGAAAAAAATTCGGCAGCGACCTACTCTCCCACACAGTCGCCCGTGCAGTACCATCGGCGCTAAGAGGCTTAACTGCCGT
>JBDLJC010000047.1:0-27777 GCA_039714535.1 Thermodesulfobacteriota bacterium
TGAGGAAAGGTAGAACTTTGGAACACGTAGTAGCCGCGAGCGGTGAGGCGTCATTGCAAGGGCCGAAAACAACTATCTGAATCAGTGCTCTACTCTACCTAAATTGCCATTAAATATTAAGAATAAAAATTACCGCCCTTATAGAAAAAGACCTCCCAACCGTTTAAATGGCTGGGAGGTCTTTTTGCCTGGTGAGCTAAACGGCACGACCAGAAGACTCAAAGCCCACTATACTTAGGCTAATTGGGCATAGAAACTACAGGAACTCTTGCAACTATTTATTTTATCCATGTAGCTACCCTGAATTTCACCGCGACAGTGTGTGCCTTTGACGCTAAAACATATGCGACCTTGATTTGGATAGGCCGGGCAGACTGATTCCTTGCCGCATTTCAATTCTTCCCAACAATTTCGTTTTTGGTCAGACATGGTTCACTTCCTCCGTAAGATTTGATAATAACGTTTTTGTTGTCGGCATCTAGAGAGCAACTAAGATGCCAACAGTAGCAGCTATTCTCGTGTCTCCAGATAACAAGCTGTTTTTATTGGGTGTATTTAAGTAACTTCAGAAATGGCATTAACACGAAAGCCTTTTTGTGTTAACTAATACTAGCGATTCAGGTTAACGGTGTTAACTGTCTGCTTAACACTGCTAACAGTCTTTGGGTTATTAACAGTGGGCTTAACGTTATGTTGAAAAAACTAGACAACGCATTTTGGGAAACCATCATCGATACTATCCAGGAGGGATTGATGCTGGTTAGCCCTGACGGTGAAATCCTCTACGTCAACAAGGCCTTTGAAGGTC
This sequence comes from Thermodesulfobacteriota bacterium, assembly GCA_039714535.1. Lineage (GTDB taxonomy): Bacteria > Desulfobacterota > Desulfobulbia > Desulfobulbales > JAGXFP01 > JAGXFP01. The sequence goes on from JBDLJC010000047.1 coordinate 809, forward strand.
TTCTTGGCTATAAATTCGCAGAGCTGAAAGGAAAGACCTGTGCACTATTTGAATGCAGTGACTGCGCTCAGGCAAGAGCCAATGGTCTCGCTCAGTTTTGTTCGTTATTCAAAAAGGGCAGTTGGCGCCGGAAAGAGTGTGTTTTTCAGCGGAAAGACGGTGAGTCAGTCCATCTCTTGAAAAGCGCCGACGTCATCAGGGATGAAAAAGGAGAAATCGTTGTTGGGGTCGAGACCTTGGTTGATTTGAGTCAGGTGGTCGCAGGTAAGAAAGTCATAGATAATCTCCGGCAGCAATTAAACAGTACAGCCGGTTTTAAAAAATTCATTGGCAATTCCAGAATCATGCGGAGAGTTTTTGATATGGCCACGAGCGCGGCCCACTCCGATGCCCATGTGCTAATTCTGGGTGAATCCGGGACCGGTAAGGAGTTGATGGCCGCAGCCATTCATGAAATAAGTGACAGGGCCGATGGTCCGTTTATTAAGGTTAATTGTGCCTCTTTGAATGACAATCTTCTTGAAAGTGAATTGTTCGGGCATGTCAAGGGGGCCTTTACCGGAGCGGATGGTAGTCGAGTGGGCCGCTTTGAGGCAGCCAATGGCGGTAGTATCTTCCTGGATGAAATTGGCGATATCCCGATGACCACCCAGACCAAATTGCTTCGGGTCCTCCAGGAAAAAGAGATCGAAAAGGTTGGAGATCATCGCCCGATCAAGATCGATGCTCGCATAATAACGGCGACCAACAAAGATCTGAGCAGACTTATCGCCGAAAATTTGTTTCGCGAGGATCTTTTTTATCGGATCGGCGTCATTCCGATCATTATTCCCCCGCTCAGAGATCGATCTAATGATATTCCTCTGCTGGCCGAAAATTTCATCAAAAGGCTAAAAAAACGAAGCAAAAAAAAGAAGGTGGAGGGGATCAGTACTGAGGTGCTGGAGACACTTATTCAATATCGTTGGCCCGGTAATATCCGTGAACTGATGAATGCCATCGAATACGCCTTCGCCCTATGTCCCGGCGGGATGATCGGCCCGCAGCATTTGCCTGCGCACTTTCAGGGGCAGGCCCTGGCCGTTCCTGCTGCGATTAAGCAAAACGGCAACATAATGGAAAAAGATCAGCGGCAGCAACTGATCGAGGCCTTGGAAAATTCCGACTGGAACAGATCGCGTGCGGCCGAAATACTTGGAGTCAGTCGGGTCACGGTCTGGAAAAGAATGAAGAAGTATGGGGTGCAGGAAAATCCTAGGTAGAAGAGACGGAAAAAGGGGCACCCGTCAGGTTCAAGACATTTGAGGCAGGCAGGTGATCTGGTTATTCGTAACTGGTTACCCCTTGGACGGTGGTAGAGGTTGTAGGGTTCTGGCCAAAATAACGAAGATTTTTTCTAGATTTGCGTTCTGAAATTTTACTGCATTTTTAATCATTTTTTAAATGCCTGAATTCTAGTTTCAAGTGCAACTATTCGGAATTGCTGTGAGAGGTATGCAGTGGCTAGGGAACAGGGTTCACCGGGGGATATGGATACATCCAGACAAGAGTTGTGGCAGCGGTTTTTTGAAAATCAGATATGGCAAGTGCTGCTTCTGGCAGCGGTGTTTGCCTCAGCCTTGTTTGGCTATGATTTTATTGCAGTACCGCACGGGCAATGGCTGGGATTAAGTACCAGACAATGGTTTTTAATTGTTATTATAACCCCTGTTGTTCATCAGTTCTATATCTGGCTTTGCTGGCGGGGAGAGCTCTACTTCAAGGCCTTGTCCAGGATTTTTGGTGATCATGCCTACAGCGTTTTCTCGATTATCTTTCTTCTGCTCATTGGCATCCGTTTTTTCTCTATTTTCGCTGTCTGTGTGGCTGATTATCAGAGCCTTTCGATGCCTTTTGTAACCCGGTTAATTGCAGCATTTATCCTGCATTTGCCCGCAATGTATGCGATGTATTCTGTTTTACAATATTTCGGGTTTGAGAGGATTCCCGGCGAGGATCATTTTGCGCCGGAGAAATACAGAAACAAGCCTTTTGTGCAGCAGGGGATGTATAAGTACTCTGCAAACGTGATGTATGTTTATGCTGGTTTAATCTTCTGGGCCGCAGCCATTCTATGCGGATCAAAGGCAGGTTTGATCGCTTCCGCATACATGTATGCCACGGTCTGGACCCATTATTTCTGTACTGAGAAACCTGATATCAAATATATTTATTCGTCAACGCTGTGACTATAATTTCGGGGAGATCTTACTTGGTTATTAAAACTCGATCTCTTCTTTAAGGCTCCTGACCAGAAATGTTGTGGCCGCTTCGCTGCAGAGCAAATCTTCAAGATTGTCCGGTACACACTCTATATCTTTGCTGAGTTTACCCTTCCAACTGTGGTTTGAGGCCTCTTTCCGTTTCAGGATTGGCTTTTTGGGCGTTGGCGGGTACAATCCCCATCTCTTTAAAAAACAGTTATGAAAATAAGTAGAAGGAGAATTTGCATGCGAAGCAACAACCGGGCGGATAATGAGATCCGACCCCTGTCAGTTGAATATAATTTCCAGCATCAGGCCGATGGCTCGGTGTTGATTAAGATGGGCAACACCCATGTTCTCTGTGCGGTCAGTGTTGAGGAGAAGGTTCCCCCTTTTCTGGTTGGCAAGGATAAGGGTTGGATCACTGCCGAGTATGCAATGCTGCCCGGTTCCACCAATACCAGGGCCAAGCGGGAGACCAATGGCCGCTCGGGTCGGAGCATGGAGATCCAGCGCTTGATTGGCCGCTCGCTACGGATGATGGTCGATCTGGTTGATATCGGAGAGCGAACTCTGCGGGTCGATTGTGATGTGCTGAATGCCGATGGCGGCACTCGCACCGCCTCGATTACCGGGGCGTCTCTGGCCGTGCGTACTGCCTTGCAGAGGCTGGTCAAAAAAGGTCTGCTGGCCAAGATGCCGGAACTGACTCCGGTGGCGGCGATCAGTGTCGGCGTGGTTGGGGGCCACTGCCTGCTTGATCTTGATTATAGTGAGGATTCAAGCGCGGAGGTGGATGCCAATTTCGTGATGACCGGGGACGGTCGTTTGATCGAGGTCCAGGGCAGTGCCGAAGGCGCGCCCTTTGCCCGGGAAGACTTTAACAAGATGCTCGATCTGGCCGCTCATGGTCTTGGTGATCTGGTGAAACTCTGGGAGACCGGCCGGAATGACTGATTCACCTTTTACCCTACACAGCCGCTCCAGCCAGTGCGCGGCCCGGCGCGGTGAAGTCCAGACCGCCCACGGCGTGATTCAGACCCCGGTCTTTATGCCGGTCGGCACCCAGGCCACGGTCAAAGGGATTACCCCGGAGAATCTTAAGGAGTTGGGCGCCCAGATTATTCTCGGCAATACCTATCATCTCTTTATCCGGCCCGGCCATGAACTGATCCGCCAACTGGGCGGCCTTCATAAATTCATGAACTGGGACGGCCCGATCCTCACCGATAGCGGCGGATTCCAGATCTTCAGTCTGCGGGATCTGGCCAAGATCACCGAGGAGGGCGCCGCCTTCAAGTCCCATCTGGACGGCTCGAATCTGTTTCTCAGTCCCGAGGATGCGGTGATGGTCCAGGAGGCCCTTGGTTCCGATATCATGATGTGCCTTGATACCTGTATCCCCTATCCGGCCAGCCGCGAGGAGATTATTAAAGGCACCGAGTTGACCGGTCGCTGGGCCAAGCGCTGCCGGGATGCCCATACCAACCGGGAGCAGCTGCTGTTCGGCATTGTTCAGGGCGGCATGCATGAAGATCTGCGGGCTCGGGCCATTGATGAGTTGGTTGAGATTGGTTTTGACGGGTATGCCCTGGGTGGCCTCAGTGTCGGCGAACCACATGAGCAAATGATGGATATCACCGAGCACACTGCCGCCATTATGCCCCAGGGTTTCCCGATCTATCTGATGGGGGTCGGTAAGCCCGAGGATCTGATCGAGGCGGTCTGGCGCGGGGTCGATATGTTCGACTGTGTGATGCCGACCCGCAATGCCCGGAATGGAATGCTCTTTACATCGGAGGGCAGGCTTGTTATAAAAAACGCTCGATTCAAGGATGACCCGCGGCCGATTGATGAGGCTTGCGACTGTTACGTCTGCAAGCATTATTCGCGGGCCTATCTGCGGCATCTGTATATGGCCAGGGAGATATTGTCCTCCCACCTCAACACCATCCATAACCTGCATTATTATGTTAATCTGCTGGCTGGGATGAGGAAGGCCATTGAGGACGACTGTTTTGCCGAGTTCCGGCGCGATTTTTATTCCCGCCGACAGAAATAACTATAAATTGTCATAAAATTTTAATGTGGAGGAACACAACATGGTTAGTCTTGCCTGGGCAGCTGATGCCGCTCCCGCCGCCGGCCCCGGAGGAATTGCTTCCTTTTTGCCGCTGATTCTTATCTTCGTTATCTTCTATTTCCTGCTGATCCGGCCCCAGCAGAAGAAGGTCAAGGACCACCAGACCTATATCTCTGCCCTTAAAAAAGGAGATAAGGTCATCACCAATGGCGGTATCCATGGTGAGATCACCGGCCTTACCGATACTGTGGTAACCCTGGAGATTGCCGATAACGTCAAGATTAAAATTTCCCGGCCCCATATTGCCGGCGCCCAAGGTACTACTATTGCTCCTGATGCCGATTGCGCTCCCGGAGGTGGTTGAGCGATAAAGAAATAAATTCCATAGGGTATGGAAAAATTATGAACAAAAAAGCCGAGGGCGTAATGCCTTCGGCTTTTTTTATTGCTGCCTAAAAGCTCAGCAGCACCTCATCTTTGCCCGCTTGGACCTGCTCACATAGAAAAGACTATGCTTCGCAGGTCCAAACGACCAAGGTAGGCGAACGGAGAGAGACTCCGATCTAAGGCACTGTTGAACTTTTATGATAGTTATTGCTTGGCTGCTATGCCTTCTTCTGATGCTTTTCTCGGCAAATCTAAATTTCTTTTCTTAAAAGGGCGCCGGTCTTCCATTCTGCTGGCGGCGGGTTCATGGTGAGCCGGACTGTGTTGCCTGGATTGGCTTTTTCGAGATGGTCGCCGTCTTCATTAAAAATTTTTATGACCTTATGAAAGCTGCTGTTTAAGCCCTGACCGAGATATTCAATGGTTTGCCCAGGCTGTAGAGGGTTCCTGATATCAATCAGCGGCTTGGCGCCGCCCTCCATGATAATCCCGACCGGGTGATGGGTCGGGGCGATGTGGGTTTCATCGTAGAGCATGTCTTTTCGGTTCGGCGGGTCGGTCAGGAAATTTTCGGTATAGCCCCGGGAACCGATTTTGCCCAGTTCGGTCATGAAACGGTCTTCCAGCTGGGGCAGGCCATTGTTGGGCCAGTTGTCAAACAGCTGGTCCAGAGCGGCCCGGTAAACTCTGGTCACGGCCCCGGTATAGTAGATGGTTTTCATCCGGCCTTCGATCTTCAGGCAATCCACCCCGGCGTCAATCAGCTCCGGCAGTCGGTTCAGCAGGCAGAGGTCGCGGGAGTTGAAGATGTAGGTGCCCCGGTCATCTTCCTCGACCGGGAAGTACTGGCCGGGTCGCTTTTCTTCGACCAGATTATAACTGTAGCGGCAGGGGTGGGCGCAATTGCCCTGATTGGCGCTACGACCGGTCAGGTAGCAGCTCAGGAGGCAGCGGCCGGAATAAGAGATGCAGATCGCGCCATGGGTGAAGACCTCGACCTCCAGGTTGGTACCATCTTTGATCTCGGTGATTTCGGCCAGGGAAAGTTCGCGGGCACCATTGAACCTTTTTACCCCCTGTTCCTGCCAGAATCGGGCGCTTTCCAGATTGGTGACATTGGCCTGGGTGGAGAGGTGGATCGGCAGGTCCGGCACCGTGGTTCTGGCGACCCGCATGATGCCGGGGTCGGAGATAATCAAGCCGTCTACCCCGGCTTGGCCGAGGGTTCTCAGATAACCGGGGAGGACATCGAAATCACGGTTATGGGCCAGGATGTTGACGGTTACGTATACCTTGACCTGCCGGCTATGGGCATAGCTTACGGCCCGGCCAATCTCATCCTCTGAGAAATTGGTGGCATGGGCCCGGAGGCTGAACTGGCGACCGCCCAGATAAACAGCATCGGCGCCGTAATGGATAGCGGCTTGCATCTTGGCAAAGCTGCCGGCCGGGGCAAGTAGTTCTGGTTTTTTCAGCATATTAATTTGGCGTCGCGAAAACTCCGATCTTCTGCGTCGTAGGACTCTGGCGGATGCTCGACATACTAAAGTATGCACCAACGGGCATTCGAAGTCTCCGCTTATCTGCTTCGCGGCACCTTCGTCTCCGTTAGATCACTACTCCTTGCACCCCATGGGCACTTCCTGCGGGGCGTATCTCGAATTTTTTGCTTAGCCACCTCTAGACTTTTTGCGAGTTAATCAGTAGTTGTTAAATTAATTGTTGGGAGAAGGTGACTATCTTACTCGTGGCCTTATGGTTATGGCAATATTTCGTTTTGATCAGGTTTGAATAGAAGATGACCCAGAAAAAAGTGGCGGTGGCCATGAGCGGCGGGGTGGACAGTTCGGTAACTGCTGCCCTTCTCAAAAAACAGGGCTATCAGGTCCAGGGTGTTTTTATGACCCTGGCCCAACCCGATATTGAAGCTCAAGTGGCTCGGGTCCGGGCCATGGCCGACCGGCTGGAGGTTGAACTTACCGTCATCGATCTGCATCAGGAGTTTTCCGATCTGGTTCTGGATTATTTTCGGGACAGTTATTTTCGGGGCCTGACCCCCAATCCCTGTGTGGTCTGTAACCGTCACATCAAGTTCGGTCTCTTCATGGATAAGGCCCTGGCCGGTGGCGCTGAATTTCTGGCTACCGGGCATTATGTTCGTCTTTATCGCAGTGATGGTGGTCTGTATCATCTGCTCAAGGGCAATGATCCGGCCAAGGATCAATCTTATTTTCTCTGTCAGTTGCAACAGCAACAGCTGGCTAAGGCCAGGTTCCCCCTCGGTGAATATCGGAAGGACGAGGTCTACGAGTTGGCCGGGGAACTTGGTCTTGAGTTTAACCGCAGTGAAGAGAGCCAAGATGTCTGCTTCCTGCAAGATCAGACGGTCGGCGATTTCCTTGCTGAAAGCGGCGCGATTGCTGATGATGCGGGGGTGGTTGTCACGGTCGCTGGGCGCCAGGTCGGGCAGCACCGAGGTATTCACCGTTACACCGTCGGCCAGCGTCGTGGTCTGGGTATCCCCGATGCAACCCCCTGGTATGTGGTTGGCCTTGAAGCGGCAGGCAACCGGGTGGTGGTTGGCAAACAGCAGGATCTCTTTCGCTCCCGGCTGCATGTTGCGGAGCCGAACTGGCTGGCCGGTTATGGACCGGAGTTGCCGGCCGAGCTTGAGGTTAGAATTCGTTATCGCCATCAGCCGGTGGTTGCCCAGGTCGTTCAGGGCCAACAAGGCGGGCTTGATGTCCTCTTTGCTGAGCCGCAGCGGGCGATTTCTCCGGGCCAATTTGCAGCTTTTTATCGGAAAGAAGAGCTGTTGGGCGGTGGTCCGATCAGCAATTCTGGTATAGAAGTTCGGATGAGAGGCTAAAGCAGTAAAGCAACAACGTCCCTTGTCTGCCCCTTCACCCCATCCCAAGGAGAAGACTATCTCTTGACAAGGGCCTTTTAATGGATGACCCCTTTATGAGCTTTTAGCCTAATCGCTGCATATCCTGATTTGATCCTGATATAAATTCCTGAGCAGACTTTTCAGTATGAGCTTGTTAGAATTAAGCTAAATACTATTTAACAAGGACAAATATAAAGGGTACAATCAATACCCTAAACTTATAGAAAGATATTTCTTAAATCTTAGCCAAGAGGACAGCAACTTGAAAAGATTAAGTTTAACCGTAATCCCCTTATTGGTTGTGGCGCTTGCCTTTGTCGCAAAATCCGAGGCGCGGCCTGAATTGCGGCTCGATGAAAACACCCAGAGCTGCAGGAACCTCAAGGATGGCGAACTCGAGTGGGACAGCAGGGGCTATGGTGAAGGGGGTAAGGTCTTCAGGGAATTATGCAAAAGTTGCCATTCCAATGGGAACGATAAAGGCGCCCCGTTCCTCTGGGCCGAATCAAAGACGTCCAAGGCCTGGAACAGGGTCTTCACCCAAAAATATCCTGAATGTGCAAAAAACGGCTCATGGAAAAGTGCAAGCGCCGAGCAACTCCTCAAGGTAAACGACTACCTCTACCGATTTTCGCAGGACAGTACGTCTCCTTTCGACAATTGCTGACGCTGAGCATCATCTCCCAGTTTGGGAGAAATCAAGACTACTCAGAGAGGAGTTGGGTGTAGATGAAAAAAATTACCATACTGACTTTCGATAGTGCAGCGGCGACAACTGCAACTGCCCCCATGGATGTTTTTCTGTTTGCCGGCAGTTTATACAACACATCAAACGGAAAAGAAATAACCCCATTTTTCGAAGTCGAGGTTGTCACTCCAGACGGCAAACCGGCAATCTGTTCTAACAATTTATCTATTACTCCCCATCGATCTTTTGAAGAAGTTGAAAAAACGGACCTGATCCTGATTTCGGCCATCTGGGACATTGAAACAACACTTTCGAAACATAAAAAATCCATTGCCACGCTCATAGAACACTATGAGCGTGGGACAAATTTAGGGGGGCTTTGCACCGGGGCTATGATTTTGGCGGAAACGGGCCTTCTGGATGGAAAAGATGCAACCACCCATTGGAGCGTTACTGATGTTTTCCGGCAACTCTATCCCAAAGTACTCCTGAAGCCCGAAAGGCTTTTCACCGATGCGGGGGACTTGTTCTGTTCGGGTGGCTTTAATGCCTGTATCGATTTGTCTCTTTATCTTATTGAAAGATATCTTGGTTGTGAAATAGCTGCGCAAACAGCAAAGGCAATGATCTTTGATATAGGTCGTGTTTCACAGACACCTTACACATGCTTCAACGTCCAAAGGAACCACAATGACAAGTCTATTCTTGAAAGCCAGAGGCAGATTGAAGAAAAATTCAACGAGAACATAAATGTAGAAATATTGGCGCAGGAAAACGGCATGAGCCGAAGGACTTTCGAACGGCGTTTCAAGAATGCTACAGGTGATACGCCATTAATGTATCTTCAGAGAACCAGAGTGGAAGAAGCGAAGAAAATTTTGGAAACAAAAGATAAAAGTTTTGATGAAATCTGTTATCACGTTGGTTACGAAGACAGCAGTTTTTTTAGAAAGATTTTTACCAAACATGCAGGACTGCGTCCCGGTGAATATAGAAAAAGGTTTCAACGATCTTGGGACTTTCGTTAGTAACGGGGGATCTTTTCTGTCTCACCGCTAACAGGCAGATCTTAAAAAGAGAAAAAAGGGACTGTTCAAAAAGCAGAAAAAACCGTCCTCTCAGGGTTGGACCTGAGAGGACGGTTAGAGTAACCGATCAGCTGAAGCAATTTGTGTAAGATGGCTCGAAATTTTTTCTGATCGGGGAACTCTCGCGATAAAGAGATTGACTGCCATTGAAACCGCTTGGGATAGAGTATAATCCCAAGCGGTTTTTTGTTAGAAGCTCGCCTCAAGGGTCAGGTATACCTGATCCATTGATTCAATGGGGGCGTAAAACTGGGCAGAGAGCGGATCGTTCTGGATATCTTCGATCTTGGTCGGAGTGCCGAGCCACATGCCGCTGTATGTGTAGTTGTAGTCATAATGCTGGTAGCCCAAGCGGATAAAGGCTTTGCCGTACTTGGAGATGGCATCACCTGCAGGGATGTCGTAGATGCCGTAAACCTCATAGACATTACCGCGGGTTGCCAGCTTGCTGGAATACATATCATCATGGCCAGGAGTAAAGGGCAGCCAGTTTTTGGTGCCGTGGTTGTATTCAGCACCGATCTTGAGGCCGAGATCGGGCATGTCGTAGCGTGCGCCAACAAAGAGGTTATAGCCGTTCTTGGCTTCCGGAGGAGCCCAGAAATCGCCTAGCAGAGTTATGCCCATCTCGTCTGTGGCCTTGGCATCTGTACGACTCCATCCACCCGTTACAAAATAGTTCAGGTTCTGGTATCTATCCATGTACACTGCGGCGGTCTGGAAGATATTACCCATGTTTATTCGGTCGAGGTACTGATTGTCCGTGGAACCGGTGTACATTTCTTCTTGGGCCAACTCAAGCGGGTTAGGGAAATAGGTGTCGCCCGGCACGTTGAAGATGCCGAAGGCGCCGAATGACTGGATGTTAAAGAACCGGTTGCCCTTTTTGTAGACATCCCAGTTGATCCCGGCAAAGTCAACATCGCTCATCCCGGTATTCTCGGGATTTGGGCCAGCCTCGAAACCACGCCCGTAACAGAAGCGTATTCGGCCAGGGGCATCGGTCAGGCTACCCAGATTTTCATAGGCATAGCCTAGGGAGATCCCATCAAACGGGTAGTCCATGTAGGCTATCGTGGTGGCCATCCGCCCTCCGCTGTTCATGCGCAGATGGTTGGGCGGACCATCGGTGGTGGGCCGACGACCGATGGAAAACCATACCGGCGCGCCGCCGATATTGTTCCAGTTCATGAAGGCCCGGTCAAGGAGCAGCTTGTTGTCTCCGGGCTGACGGCCTGTGGTGCCATCAAAGGAGCGGGAGTTCAGGAAGTAGGGGCTGTCGGTATTATGAACGCCGTCCAGATCCTGCTCCGGGGTGGGGGAGTCCTGCATGCCCCAAGCCTTGTAGCCCACGATACGGGCCTTGATCTCGACATCCTCAGTGGCCTTGACGCGTAGGTTTAAGCGGAGCCGGGTTGTCCACTGGGTATCGTTGTCATAGGTGGCTGCAGGGGTGGGATTATAACCCATGGCTGCAAAAACAGCCTTTCTATCTGTAGCAGACAGGGTTTTCATAAAGTCGGTGAGACTAGGAATGTTTGTGAATGTCGGGGATACGGCACCAATCGGGGCGGTACCGAAACCACCAAGCGCTGCACCAAGGGGGGACGTCATCACTGCGGCCATAATACGCTGCCCTGCCGCGAGTTCGTTAGCCGAAAGGGTGGTTACGCCATCGGCTAGTGTAGTCGTGCCATTCCAGTCGCCCATAAAGGTGTTAACATCTGCTGCGGGATTGTTAGCAACATAACGATCCATCACCGTGCCAAAACCGACAAAATCTTGCACACCAGTGCCAACATCCGTGGCCTTATAGTAGGTCGCGGTGTCTGCGGTGTGAAAATCTATTCTGTTCCGTATATCGCCGGACCACTGAAAGCGGGAGGCCAGACCCCATTCTTCAGATTCTTCTTCAAATGAGGTTATTGTTTCTTTTTGTTCCTCCATCTGAGCGTGAAGTTCTGTAATCTGTTTTTGAAAATCGCGGGTCAGTTGCTCAATTTTGGCGTCAAGCTCAGTGTTACTCACGCCTCCAGCCCCCGCATGAGCGGCAACTGGTATGGCGAGAATTGCCGCTATGGCAAGAGTCGAGATTTTTTTGACCATCTTCCTTCTCCTTTTCTTGTTCTTTGTGGTGATGAATCAGCCTCAATGAAATCGAACTGTCCTTGTGAGAATTTTTATGATGTTTGTATTGTGTCCCCCATGGGTTCAATGGGTTCAAATATAGCTATTTGTAATGTTCTATCCAAGTGTCAGATGCGACACTATGCGGGGTGATTCCGCCACATGCAAACAAAGGAGGGCTTTCAAACATAAACCCGGTGACACCGCAGAATGGCGCTAGTTTAAAATACACGCGAGGGGTCTTTGCTTGGCTCTTATCATCCCTTTTGCCCCGAATTAATCCAACATAAACAAAATTGTAATCTGCTATGATCAATGATCTGTGAACAAAAGGGCAAGATCTCTTCTGGCCTAGATGTCAGCTTGAGAATGGTTGTTTTTCGGCAGCACGGAATGATTCCAAAAGAATCGGAGGGCGACCAGAGACGAAAAAAGGGTTTACAGCCAAAAAGAGCCGTAAACCCTTTTTTTGTGGCGCCGAGATCAGGAATCGAATCAGGGACACACTGAGTTCCTCCTGATTTCACAGACAGCTGGTTAAATCAAGAAGCACAGTATGATCTTTGTGGCGGGTCGCAGCAACATCGCAATGAGCTACATGTTACCCAACTCTCTTTGCGGCGCAAATTCATAACGCTCGCTTCTCTTTGCGCTAAAAAATCCCTGTTCCATCCTGCTTGACTAATTTCGCTAAACATATATTAATACAAAGTTCTGTTTTGTAGTTTTGCTTTTGAGTACTCGTAAAAAAGGGCTGGCTAAGTAAAAATTTAGCTGTGATGCCATTAATTTTGAATTTTATTTTATATGACTGAATTTTCTCAAAAAAAGAGGGTGGCCTTGACCACTCTGGGCTGCAAGGTAAACCAGTTTGAATCTGCCGCTTTTCTCTCGTCGTTCGCGGAACGGGATGTAGAAGTGGTGCCCTTCTCACAGGAAGCCGATGTTTATATCGTCAATACCTGTGCGGTTACCGCCAAGGCCGGAGCTCAATCCCGGCAGATGATTCGACGGGCTTTGCGGAAAAATCCCGAGGCCCGTCTGGTGGTGACCGGTTGCTATGCCCAGATCGCCTCCCAGGACATTCTGGGGATTGTTGAGCAGCCTCTGTGTATTATCGGCAATGGTTTCAAGCATAATCTGGTTGATGCCGCCCTGTCCGATCAGCATTGCGATCTGGAGATGTTGATGGGGGATATCAGTCGGCGGGACGAAATATGCCCGCTGGAGGTCACTAGTTTTGGTGACCGGACCCGGGCCTATCTGCGGGTCCAGGACGGTTGTAATAGTTTTTGTTCTTACTGTGTCGTGCCGTTCACCAGAGGACGCAGTCGCAGCCAGCTACCGGATCAAGTCTTGCGCCAGGCCCGGATCTTTGCTGAAGAAGGTTATCGGGAGCTGGTCGTAACCGGGATTCACACCGGGGTTTACGGCCACGATCTTGAATCGCAGACTGATCTGGTTACTCTGTTGCGGAGGCTGCTTAAGGAGTGCCCCTTGCGTTATCGGGTCAGCTCCCTTGATCCCGGTGAAATTACCGATGAACTTTTAGAGCTGATGGCGGCCGAGGAGAATCTGATGCCGCATCTGCACATTCCATTGCAGAGCGGTGATGACCAGATCCTGGAAAAGATGCATCGGCGTTATCGGGGTGAAGATTTTGCCAAGCTGATCGGTCGGATCAAGAAGATTTTGCCGGCGGCGGCCATCGGGGTTGATGTGCTGGCCGGTTTTCCCGGTGAAGATGATCGGGCCTTTCAGAATACCTATGACCTGCTGGCCGGACTGCCGGTTACCTATCTCCATGTTTTCCCTTACTCGAAGAGGCCGGGGACGGTGGCGGCGGGGATGAGCGGCCAGGTTTTAAAGAAGGTGAAAGATGAGCGGGTTGCGGCTCTTCGGGAGTTGGCCGATCGTAAACAGAGTGAGTTTTACGAGGCCCATCTTGGCGAAATTCGGGAAGTTCTGGTTGAAAGCGGCGGGCGCCGGAAGTCTGCCGCCATGAAGGGTTTTACCGACAACTATATCCCGGTTATCTTCGCGGCGCCGATTACGGCTGCCAACCAGTTGCTCAAGGTAAGACTTGAACGACTTGGCGATGAAGGGGTTGTCGGCACTGTGGTGGAGCAGGAGTCCTTATGATCGGTGCGATTATTGCTATTGGCGACGAATTGACCTCCGGCCGGATTCTTAATACCACCAGTTATTTTGCCGCCAGCCAGCTATTTGCCGCCGGCCATGAGGTGGCTGCCATGACCACCGTCGGCGATGATCCGCAGCTGATCGGCACCACCTTGCTTGATTCTCTGGCCCGGGCCGATTTTGTTATTGTTACCGGTGGCCTGGGCGCGACCAGCGATGATCTGACCAGTGAGGCGGTGGCCGACGCCCTGGAACGGCCCTCGACCTTTTATCCGGAAATTCTGGAGCAGATTCGGGCCGGGAGTAAAAATGCCCCGGCCGAGTTGCGGCTCTCCCTGGAGAAACTGGCCTGGCTGCCGGCCGGGGCCCATGCCCTTAAATACGATGCCAGTATGGCCGGCTATTTCCTGGTCCACGAGAACAAACCGATTTTTTTCCTGCCGGGAGTACCCCACGAGATGGAGGAGCTTCTGGTGGAGACGGTGATCAGCCGGCTGGCGGTTTGGGAGGGTGAGGAAGTGCGTCAGGTCCGGCAACGGGTTTACCGGGTGGCCGGTCTGCTCGAAACCCAGATCAACGAGCGGTTAGCCCCGCTGGTTGATGGTGCGGAGCGGGTCAGGATCGGTTATTATCCGGTCTTTCCGGAGGTTCATGTTAGTTTGACCGTGGTGGGTATTGAGGCGGTGGAAACCGACGGTCTGTTCGCTGAAACCGATCAGCAGATCCGCAAGTTGTTGGGTGAAAATCTTTATGGGACCGAGGACGAGACCCTTGAGGGTGTGCTCGGCCGATTGCTGGTAGAAAACGGCATGGTCCTGGCCCTGGCTGAGTCCTGTACCGGTGGCTTGATCTCAAATCGGGTCACCAGGGTGGCTGGCAGTTCGGAGTATTTTCTGGGGGGGGTTGTTGCCTATAGTAACGAGTTAAAACAGCAGCTGCTGGGTGTCGAGGAGGCGGTTCTTGCCCGATATGGCGCGGTCAGTCCGGAAACGGCCCGGGCCATGGCCGAGGGGATTCGTCATGTCACCGGCGCCGATATTGCTTTGGCAGTCACCGGGATTGCCGGGCCCTCCGGCGGTACCGCCGAAAAACCGGTGGGGACCGTCTGCTTTGGCTTGGCAACTGCAGGTGAGACCGAGGATTTTAAGTTTTGTTTTGATGGGGAACGTTGGCAGGTCCAGGAAACGGCCGCCAATAAGGCCCTTGATATATTAAGATTGACCTTAATTCAGCATGATTATGCGAAAAACCAATCATGCCAGCGTTTATGATAAAACCTCTTTTTTGGGAGAAATGAACCGATGGCTACCTCCGGCGATAAAAGTAAAACAATTGATTCGGCGATAATTCAGATCCAGAAACAGTTCGGTAAAGGCTCGATCATGCGGATGGGAGAGGCTACAGCCGAGGCGGTGCCGGCTATTCCCACCGGCGCTCTGAGTCTTGATATTGCCACCGGGGTTGGCGGTATTCCCCGGGGCCGGGTCACCGAAATTTATGGACCGGAGTCCTCGGGCAAGACTACCCTGGCCCTCCATGTTATTGCCGAGGCCCAGAAGATGGGCGGCACTGCGGCCTTTATTGATGCCGAGCATGCCCTGGATATAACCTATGCTGAGCGGCTCGGAGTCAATGTCGATGATCTGCTGGTTTCCCAGCCGGATTTTGGCGAGCAGGCCCTTGAGATCGCCGAGATCCTGATCCGCAGTGGGGCGGTCGATGTTATTGTCATTGATTCCGTTGCCGCTTTGGTGCCGAAGGCCGAGATCGATGGTAATATCGGTGATTCCCATGTCGGTCTCCAGGCCCGTTTGATGTCCCAGTCGATGCGGAAGATGACCGGTATCCTCAATCGCTCCAAAACCGCGATGATCTTTATCAATCAGATCCGGATCAAGATCGGGGTCATGTACGGCAACCCGGAAACCACCACCGGCGGCAACGCCCTGAAGTTTTACAGTTCGATGCGCATGGATATTCGTAAGCAGACTCCTATAAAAGACGGCACCGAGATAATTGGTAATCGCACCAAGGTCAAGTTCGTCAAAAATAAAGTGGCGCCGCCCTTCAAGATCGTCGAATTTGATATCGTCTATGGTGAGGGGATCTCCAAAACCGGCGACCTGCTGGATCTGGCGGCAGAGCAGGATATCGTCGAAAAAAGCGGTGCCTGGTACTCCTACAACGGTGAGCGCATCGGTCAGGGTCGGGAGAATGCCAAGGGTTTCCTGAAGGACAATCCTGATGTTTTTGCCGACATTGAACGCAAGGTGAAACTGGGGTTCGGCATCGCTGTTGACGGAGAGAAAGCAGACAAGGCCTGATGGCGTCGGAGCTAAGCGGAAACGGCGAAACCCCAGATCTCCCGAGTCGTACCCCAAGAACACTCGAAGTTATCGTTTATCTCCTGCGGGCGTAGCGCTCTTGCGGATCGAAGTTTTCGAAGGTTTTGCTAAGCTCGTTATCTGCTTGGCCATCCCCCTTGGCTACTATTTACGGGTTAATCAAGTTTAATCGGACAGAAATTTTCATGATGACAGGAAACGAGATAAGAGCAAGTTTTTTGCAGTACTTTGGTGAGCGGGGCCACGAAATTGTTGCCAGTTCGCCGTTGGTGCCCCACGATGATCCCACCCTGCTTTTTACCAATGCCGGGATGGTCCAGTTCAAACGGACGTTTATGGGCGAGGAAAAAAGGGACTATGTCCGGGCCGCTTCCTCCCAGCGTTGCGTGCGGGCGGGCGGTAAACATAACGATCTTGAAAATGTCGGTTATACCGCGCGGCATCATACCTTTTTCGAGATGCTCGGTAACTTTTCCTTTGGCGATTATTTCAAGGAAGAGGCCATTCGTTATGCCTGGGAGTTTTTGACCGTCGAACTGGGCCTTGACCGGAGTAAGCTGTGGATTTCGGTATTTGATGATGATGACGAGGCCTTTGAACTGTGGGAGAAGGTCGATGGGGTTGCCGCCGACCGGATCGTCAGGTTGGGCGAGGAGGAGAATTTCTGGTCTATGGGCGATACCGGTCCCTGCGGACCGTGTTCCGAGATTCATTATGATCAGGGCGAGGAAATGGCCTGCGGACCTGATTGCGCGATGGGCTGTGACTGTGACCGTTATCTGGAGATCTGGAATCTGGTCTTTATGCAGTTTAACCGGGCCGAAGACGGCACTATGACCCCTCTGCCCAAGCCGAGTATCGATACCGGCATGGGTTTGGAGCGGATCACGGCCGTGCTCCAGGGCAAGCAGACAAATTATGACTCGGACCTCTTTACCTCTATTTTTGCGCGGATTGGGTCGGTGACCGGCAAGGAGTATGGCCAGAACGATAAGGTTGACACCGCCATGCGGGTCATCGCCGACCACAGCCGGGCGACGACCTTTCTGGTCGCCGACGGGGTGCTGCCCTCGAACGAGGGGCGGGGTTATGTGCTGCGGCGGATCATGCGCCGGGCCATCAGGTTTGGCCGTTTTCTGGGGATGGAAAAGCCTTTCATGGCCAAGATCACGGCGGCGGTTATCAAGCAGATGCAAGAGGCCTATCCACATATTCTGGAGAGTAGGGAATTATTGGAAAAGGTGGTTAATAACGAGGAAGAACGATTCCTCGAGACCATCGATCACGGCCTGGTGATGCTTCATCAGGAACTGTCCCGCCTCAAGAAGAGCGGTGAAAAAGTGGTGGATGGTAATTTCATCTTCAAGCTCTACGATACTTATGGCTTTCCGGTTGATATCGTTCGGGATATCGCCCTTGAAAAGAGCCTTTCTGTGGATGAATCCGGCTTTAACGAGGCCATGGAGAGCCAGCGGCAGCAATCCAGAAAGTCGTGGAAGGGCGCCAGTCTTGCCGAACTGGGTGGCGGGGTTAAATCCCTGCTTGAGAAGGGGAGCCGGACAACTTTTAAGGGATATGAAACCTTGCACTGTGATGCAGTTGTCGAAGCACTGCTCGATGAGCAGGGCGAGATGGTGGCCCAGGCTGTGGCCGGTGAGATGGTAGGAATTATCTGTCCGGAGACACCGTTCTATGCCGAGTCGGGTGGCCAGAGTGGTGATCATGGCGAAATCAGGGGTGTGAATGGCTTGGCCGTTGTGCTGGATACCGTCAACGTTGGTGAAGGCCTGGTTCTGCATCGGGCCGAGATCAAGGAAGGCACCCTGGGCCAAGGTGAAAAAGTTGCGCTGCAGGTTGATCAGGAGCGCCGGCAGCGGACGGCCAACAATCATACTGCCACCCATCTTCTCCAAGCCGCCCTCAGGTCTGTCCTTGGTGATCATGTCAAGCAGTCCGGCTCGCAGGTTGATCCCGGGAGACTTCGCTTTGATTTCACCAGTTTTGCTCCCTTGAGTCCCGATGAGATTCAGCGGGTAGAGGAGCAGGTTAACCGGGAGATCAGGCGGAACAGCCGGGTTGATACTACGGAACTTGAGCGTGAAGAGGCGATTAAGGAAGGAGCCACGGCCCTCTTCGGCGAGAAATATGAGGAAAAGGTCCGGGTCGTGACCGTTGACAAGTACAGCAAGGAACTATGTGGTGGCACCCATGTCACCGCGACCGGTGAGATTGGCTTGTTTAAGGTGGTCAGCGAGGGCGGTATTGCCGCCGGGGTCCGCCGGATTGAAGCGGTCAGCGGCTTTGGCGCTTTGGATCGCTTTCAGCAGATCGAGCGCCAATTGGGCGAGATTGGTGAGCAGCTTAAAGCCGGCCCGGAAGATATTCTGGCCCGGATCAGTCGTCTGCAGGCCAGGCAGAAGGAACTGGAAAAGGAACTTGCTGAAGTTACGGCTCTCCAGTCGGTCAGTGATCTTGATAGCATTATAAATGAGGCCCGCTTGGTTGGCGAGGTCAAGGTGGTTGCGGCGAAGATAACCGTTGATTCGCCCAAAACCATGCGGGAAGTTGGTGACAAGTTGCGCGATAAACTTGACTCCGGGGTGGCGGTGTTAGGGGCGGTTTTTGCTGATAAGGTCAGTTTGCTGGCCATTGTCAGTAAAGATCTGAGCAAGAAATATCATGCCGGCAAGCTGGTCAAAGAAGTGGCGGTAATAGTAGGGGGCAGCGGTGGCGGCCGGCCGGATATGGCCCAGGCTGGCGGCACTATGCCTGACAAGCTAGATGGGGCCTTGGCGGCGGTGTATGGCGCGGTGGAGAAACAGGGCGAGTGAAATCTTTTCCCTGTCCGCTTCCTTGCCAACGGTGCCTGTCGGCTACACCTCTAAGGACAGAGCAGGAAAATTATTGACAGCACTTTTTTAATGGGGTAGAAATCCCTACTTAACTGAACGGGCATTCATTCGCCGTTTGGACGGGAACTTACGTAAAAAACCGGGAGATAGACCGTTGGTCTTCCCCCGGTGATTTTTAATTTTAAAGCAGGTGTCGGGGAGCGGATAATGATCACCATTGATTTTACAATGCCTATCCAGATCGTCAATATGCTTATCCTTATTGTGATAATGAATATTGTCCTGTACAGGCCGATTCGGACTATTCTCGCCGAGAGAGAGAAACGGATAAGCGGGCTTGAAAAGGATGTCGATGAATTCAACAAGAACGCCAAGTTACGACTTGAAGAATTCGATACCAAGCTAAACGATGCCCGGACCAAGGCCAAGGCGGAGCTTGATACGGTCCGTGGCGAAGCCCAGGCTGTTGGCGCGGAGAAACTGGCTGGGATCAGGAAAGAGGCCGATGGCAAAAAAGCCGAAGGCCTTGCTCAGATTGAGGCTCAGATCGCCACGGCTGGAGATGAGCTCAAAGGTCAGGTGGCAGGGTTTGCTACGGAGATGGCTGCCAAAATCATGGGGAGGGCTGTTTAATGAAAACTAGTAACTGGTCCAAGGTTAGTCCCGTGTTGTTTGGTCTTGCTGTTCTGCTTTGTGCGTCGCTGGCCCATGCCTCAGGCGGAGAGGGTGGAATTCCTGCTCATAAGTGGTGGGATCTGCTCTGGCGAACCCTGAACTTTGGGGGCTTGCTGATTATCCTGATTGTGGCCCTGAAAAAGCCGATTGCCAATGGTTTAAAGGGCAGGCGGCAGGAGATTATTGAAAAATTTGACGATCTTGAGGCCCAGAAAACCGAGGCCGAAAGAATCTATCAGGAGTACGAGGCAAAACTGAGCAAGATTGATGAGGAGGTACAGTCAATCATCAGTGGCGCAGTCAAACAGGGCGAGGCTGAAAAGGTCAGGATTATTGAGGACGCCAACCGGGCGGCCGGTGATATCCAGCGCCAGGCCGAGATGGCTATCCAGCACGAGCTTACTGAAGCCAAACTGGCCCTGCGCAGTGAGATCGCTGAGCAGGCAGTGCAGATGGCCGAAGACCTGATCAAGCAGAATCTTAAGGAAGCTGACCAGAGCAAGATGGTTGAAGATTACCTTGAAAAGGTGGGGGCTATACAGTGAATAATACAGTGCTAGCTAAGAGATATGCCAAGGCCTTGTTTCAGGTCGGCAAAGAAGAGAATAGTTTGGATGATTTCAGTAAGACCTTGTCTAAAATAGCCGAGATCTACACTGAAACACCAGAGGTGGTTGATGGCTTGACTAATCCTCTTTATCCCCAGGACGTTCGCGAGAAGGTGATGGAGCATCTGGTTGGCGCGATGAAGGCGTCACCTTTGATGGCTAATTTCCTCAATTTTCTCGTGCAGAAACGGCGGGCGGATGTCCTGCCGGATATTGCCATGGTCTTTCAGGCCCTGGTTGACGATGAAAACAATATGTGCCAGGGGACGGTGATTTCCGCCTCCAAAATCTCCGGCGGCCTTAATAAGAAGATCAAGGCCACTTTGGAGAAGATCACCGGTAAGCAGGTCGTGGTAACAAACGAGATCGATCCGTCGATCATCGGCGGTATCATCGCCAGGGTTGGGGATCTGTTGCTGGATGGCAGTATCAAGACGCAATTAAAGGGTTTAGAAGAATCCATAAAAGGGAGTGAGTAACCAATGCAGATCAAAGCAGAAGAGATCAGTCAGATTATCAAGGGGCAGATCAAGGATTACGAGAGTAAAATTGATCTGAGTGAAACCGGGACGGTTATCTCGGTTGGTGATGGTATCGCGCGTGTTCATGGCGTTGAAAACTGCATGGCCATGGAGCTTCTTGAGTTCCCTGGAGGCGTTCTCGGTCTGGCCCTGAACCTTGAGGAAGACAACGTCGGTTGCGCGGTCCTTGGCAACGTGGCCGGAATCAAGGAAGGTGATCAGGTTAAACGGACTGGCAAGATTGCTGAGGTTCCGGTTGGCCCAGCCATGGAAGGCCGGGTTGTCGATGGTGTTGGTAAACCCATTGATGGTCAGGGCGCGATTGATACTAAAGAAACCCGTAAAATCGAGGTTCTGGCTCCCGGCGTTATTGCCCGTAAGGGTGTCCACCAGCCGTGCTACACCGGTAGTAAGGCGGTTGACGCCATGACCCCGGTTGGTAAAGGCCAGCGCGAACTGGTTATCGGCGATCGTCAGATCGGCAAAACCGCTCTCTGCGTTGACGCGATCATTGCCCAGAAAGAGACCGATGTCCATTGCATTTATGTCGCCATCGGCCAGAAGAAATCCACGGTTGCCCTGGTTGTTGAGGCGCTCCGTAAGCACGGCGCCATGGATTACACCACCGTGGTAGCGGCCTGTGCTTCCGATCCGGCGCCGATGCAGTATCTGGCGGCTTTCGCCGGCTGTTCCATGGGTGAGTATTTCCGTGACAATGGTCAGCATGCCCTGATCATCTATGATGATCTTTCCAAACAGGCCGTGGCCTATCGTGAGCTTTCTCTGCTGCTCAGGCGTCCGCCGGGTCGTGAGGCCTATCCTGGCGATATTTTCTTTAACCATTCTCGTCTTCTGGAGCGTGCCTCCAAGGTTAACGATGAGCTGGGCGCCGGTTCGCTGACCGCCCTGCCGATTATCGAAACCCAGGCTGGTGACGTTTCCGCTTATATTCCGACCAACGTTATCTCCATTACCGATGGTCAGGTTTATCTTGAGCCAAACCTGTTCTTCTCCGGTGTCCGTCCCGCGATTAACGTCGGTCTTTCCGTATCCAGGGTTGGTGGCGCCGCCCAGGTTAAAGCCATGAAGCAGGTCGCAGGAACCCTGCGCCTCGATCTGGCCCAGTATCGTGAGCTGGCCGCCTTTGCCGGTTTCGGTTCCGATCTTGATGCCGCGACCCAGGCCCAGTTGACCCGTGGTGAGCGTCTGGTTGAGATCCTCAAGCAGCCCCAGTACCAGCCGCTGCCGATGGAAAAACAGGTCACCATCCTTTTCGCTGGTACCCGCGGTCATCTTGACACCCTGCCGATCGACTCTCTGGCCGACTTTGAGAAAGAGCTTTATGCCCATGTCGAGCAGAACGATCCGGCCATCTTCGATACCCTGAAGGAAAAAGAAGAGATCGATGATGCACTGGAAGACAAGATGAAAAACACGATCTCCGCCTTTGTTGAGTCGTTCAAGGGTGCCAGAGGACTCAACTAGCAGGGGGATTAGCTCTAATGCCTAGTCTTAAAGATGTTCAAATAAAGATCGTCGGGGTCAAAAAGACCTCCCAGATCACTAAGGCGATGAATATGGTCGCGGCCGCCAAGCTGCGCGGCGCCCAGCAGAAGATGGAAGATTTCCGTCCCTATGCCGACCAGTTCAATAGCGCCATGACCGATATGTCCGGTAGCATGGAGACCTCGCAGTTTCCATTGATGGAAGTCAGGGAAGTCAATGCGGTTGAGCTGGTGGTCGTTACTTCAGACCGCGGCCTGTGCGGCAGTTTTAATGCCAATATCATCCAAACTGCCGAAAAACTCATGAACCGCCTTGAGGATGAAGGGAAAAAGGTTTCTCTCGTCTGCGTGGGCAAGAAGGGCAGCGCTTACTTCAAGAAGACTGGTAAGTTAAGAAAATCTTACCCGGATATTATGGGCACCTTTCAGATGTTCAATGCCAGGGAGATCGCCCAGGAAGCTGCAGCCAATTTTCTGGCCGGTGAAGCGGATGAGGTCCAGTTGGTCTTTGGTGAGTTTGTTAATGTAGGTGTCCAGCGCCCGGCCGTAAAGCCCCTGTTGCCCATCCAGCCTGCTGCAGCCGGTGAAGAGGCCGCAGCTGCCGATGGTGGTGATTTTATCTATGAGCCGAGCCCGACCGAAATTATGGATGTTATCCTGCCGCTTTACCTCAATGTCATGGTCTACCATGCCATGCTTGAAGTCGGCGCCAGTGAGCATGCCGCCAGGATGACGGCGATGGATAATGCTACAACTGCCTGTGCCGATATTGTTGACAACCTGACCATGATCTACAATAAGGCGCGTCAGGCTGGGATCACGGCAGAGTTGATGGATATCGTGGGCGGTGCTGAGGCCCTTAAAGGATAGGTAAATCTTCAGGAGCTGCGGCGGCGCTGGTTGCCGGCAGAGCTTGAGTGAAGTAAAAAAAGCTTAGGAGGCTTGATGTCATATGAGTGAGCAAAATGTAGGAAAAATTGTCCAGGTTATCGGTCCGGTTTGTGACGTGGAATTTGAGTCTGGTCAGTTGCCGGAGATCATGAGCGCCTTAATGGTATCAAACCCTGGTATCGATGATAAGGAAGACAATCTGGTTGTCGAAGTTGCCCTGCATTTGGGTGATAATGTGGTTCGCTGCATCGCCATGGACCAGACCGACGGCCTTAAGCGTGGCCAGGATGCCCGGGATACAGGTAATCCGATTGAAATTCCCTGCGGTGAAAAGGCTCTGGGCCGGATTATGAACGTGGTTGGTCGTCCGGTTGACGGTTTGGGAGATATCGCTTCCGATAAAATGCGGCCCATTCATAAGCCCGCCCCTGCCTTTACCGATCAGGATACCGAGGTTAACGTTCTTGAAACCGGGATTAAGGTAATCGACCTTCTGGTTCCTTTCCCTCGTGGCGGCAAGATGGGCCTGTTCGGCGGCGCCGGTTGCGGTAAGACCGTTATTATGATGGAAATGGTTAACAATATCGCTTCTCAGCATGGTGGTATTTCTGTTTTTTGCGGGGTTGGTGAGCGGACCCGTGAAGGAAACGATCTCTACCATGAGATGAAAGAATCAGGAGTTCTGCCGAAAGCGGCCCTGGTTTACGGACAGATGACTGAGCCTCCAGGAGCTCGGGCCCGAGTTGCTCTGACCGGCCTGTCTGCTGCTGAATATTTCCGTGATGAGGAAGGCCAGGACGTGCTTTTCTTTGTTGATAATATCTTCCGTTTCACCCAGGCAGGTTCCGAGGTCTCGGCCCTGCTTGGTCGTATTCCTTCTGCGGTTGGTTATCAGCCGACTCTGGGCACCGATCTTGGTGGACTTCAAGAAAGGATTACCTCAACGAATAAGGGCTCAATCACCGCAGTTCAGTGTGTTTACGTACCTGCCGATGACTTGACCGATCCGGCCCCGGCTACCACCTTTGCCCATCTTGATGGTACCGTTGTTCTTTCCCGGCAGATTTCAGAGCTTGGTATCTACCCGGCGGTTGATCCTCTCGATTCCACCTCCAGGATCCTAGATCCCAATGTTGTTGGTGAGGAGCATTATCAGGTAGCCCGTGGGGTTCAGACCTCACTGCAGAAATATAAAGATCTCCAGGATATCATCGCTATTCTCGGTATGGATGAGCTTTCCGAAGAGGATCAGATCACCGTGGCCCGGGCCAGAAGGGTTCAGCGTTTCCTTTCCCAGCCTTTTACCGTCGCCGAGGTTTTTACCGGGATGAAGGGATCGTACGTCAAGGTTGCCGATACCGTCAGGAGCTTTAAAGAGATTCTTGATGGCAAGCATGACGATCTGCCCGAGACTGCTTTCTATATGGTCGGCACCATTGAGGAAGCACTTGAGAAGGCTGCCAAAGATAAAGCTGCCTGATATAGCGTAAAACCTGCAGCCGGCCTTGCCTCTCAGATATAGAGGTGTTGTGGCCTGGTGCATATAATAGTGAAGAGGCTGATTGATGGCTGAGACCATAAAACTTGAAGTTGTAACGCCCAAGGGTGCAGTACTGAGTGAAGATGTTGATATCGTCACTGCTCCCGGCTATGGCGGTGAGTTTGGAGTTCTGGCAAATCACGCGCCTTTCTTGAGTACTCTCAAGATCGGGGTTATGTCCTATAAGAAAGCCGGCAACGAAGAACAATTGATGATCAGTGGCGGGTTCTGTAAGGTCTCTGACAACCAGATCACCTTTCTGGTTGAATCTGCCGAGCAGGGGCGGGATGTTGATGTCGATCGGGCCTTGCTAGCCAAAGAAAGGGCCGAAAAAAGGCTTGCTGAGGCAATGAGGCAGGAGGAGCATGTCAGCCAGGCCAGGGCCGAGGCCGCCCTCCAGAGGTCATTGGCTCGACTAAGGGCCGCCGGCCATGAATCGGCCTAGACTCTAATTAAGCGTTGTTTTGAAAAGCCGCACAGTTTGTGCGGCTTTTTTTATGCTCAATTCCCACTGATATGCAGCTGAAGTGAATTTTGCCCAGCTTAAAATATTTATTTTAAATTTCCTTGCAAGGTATTAAAGTTACGTCAATTAATTCCTTTTATCGCTTAAGGGTTTTCCGCCTTAATTACCTCTTTTTAAGCAATAGTTAACCGGAATTTGATCTCAGCTGACCTTCGTCAGTTTAATATTTTTAATACTTAGATATTTATTCAGGAGGCTTACAAGATGGACGCTAAAGAACGGATGTCAATTCCCAGACAGAAGCCGCGGGAGCTTTCCCCTACCGAAAGGGTTACTAATTTTGATGAGGTGGTTTCTGGTTTTGATGAGGAAACTGCGGTTCGTGAAGCAGAGAGGTGTCTGCAGTGCAAAAAGCCAAAATGCGTGGATGGGTGCCCGATTCACAATGACATTCCGCGCTTTATCAGCCTGCTGCGTGAAGGTAAGGTTGAAGAGGCCTATTGGGCTGATCGTGAGACCAATTCCTTACCGGCTATCTGTTCCCGGGTCTGTCCCCATGAATTCCAATGCGAAGGATCATGCATCAGAGGCAAGAAGGGTGAAGCTGTCGCCATCGGTATGCTGGAACGCTATCTCGTCGACTGGATGGTGGCCAACGGCAAAAACCTGACTAAATCCTGTGCCTTGCCCAAGGAGGAGAAGGTGGCCATTGTCGGTTCAGGCCCGGCCGGGATGACGGTTGCCAATATTCTGGCCCATGCCGGTTACCACTGTACCATCTTTGAAAGTCTGCCGGTTCTGGGTGGGATGTTGGGTGTCGGTATTCCCGCCTATCGCCTGCCCAGGGCGATAATTGCCGCTGAATTTGAATCGTTGAAGAGTTGCGGGGTTGACGTGGTCACTAATGTGACTATTGGTAAAGACAAGACCCTTGCTCAACTGAAGGATGAAGGCTTTTCCGCTGTTTTTGTCGGGGTTGGCGCCCATGCCAGCCGTAAGCTCGGTGTAGATGGCGAGGATCTGGACGGTGTTTTTCATGGGGTTGACTACCTGCGGAAAATTAATCTCGGCCAGGAGATGAGCCTGGGGAGCAATGTGGTGGTGGTCGGCGGTGGCAATGTGGCTATTGACTGTGCTCGGACCGCCCTGCGGACTGGATCAGACAAGGTTTTTATCCTGTATCGGCGCGGTAAGGATGAGATGCCGGCCTCAATGGCCGAAATTCATCACCTTGAAGAGGAAGGGGTGAAGATTGAAATGCTGGCTGCCCCGGTCAAGATCCACGGCGAGAACGGCAAGTTGAACAGGATCGAGTGTATTCGGATGAAGCTTGGCGAGTGTGACACCTCCGGCCGTTGTCGGCCAGTCCCGGTTGAAGGCTCAAATTTTATGATCGAAGCCGATGCCATTGTCCCGGCGATTAGCCAGGATGTGAATCTTGGCGCCATTGATGGTGTCGATCTTGAGCTGTCACGCTGGAACACCATTGAGATTGATGAGGTGACGATGCAAACCTCGGTGGACTGGGTGTTTGCCGGCGGTGATGCTGTGCTGGGGCCGGAAACAGCTGCCAAGGCTATTTATCAGGCCAAAGAGGCGGCGGAATCGATTATCAGAATGTTTGAGGGTAGAGATCTTAAAGAGGGGCGGGGTTCGGAAGATTGATCTTGTATTGATTACATAGTTATAAAAAACGCCGTCCCATGTTTAACATGGGACGGCGTTTTTTATATGTAGATTTCAAGGGGCTTGATCAACGAGAATATCGATTACTGAACAAGGAATTTTGAACTGCGGAAGTAAATATTATTTTTCAAGACCTGACCGTATGCCGTAAAACGGCTGTTTTTTCTAGCTGGTTAGAGTCCAGCAGGGGGAGTTGTCCGTACACCTCCTTAGCACCGGGAAGCAGCGTCTG